>CAIQOV010000028.1 GCA_903873585.1 uncultured Rhodobacterales bacterium | reverse complement strand
TCGAAGCCCTGATCCGCGCCAGCTTTCCTGACGCCAAGATCACCATCACCGACCTTGCCGGTGACGGCAACCATTGGGCGGCCGAGGTGATCGACGCCAGCTTCAAAGGCCAAAGCCGCGTGCAACAACAGCGCGCGGTCTATGCCAGCCTTAAAGGCAAGATGGACGGCGCACATGGCGAATTGCATGCCTTGGCCCTGACAACCAAAGTGCCGGAATAAGATAGCCCCAAACCAACCCGCAAACATGGACCTGCGGCGAAAGGACGAAGAATGAGCGCGATTGACACAATCAAAGACACCGTGGCCAAGAACGATGTTGTCTTGTTCATGAAAGGCACCAAAATGATGCCGCAATGCGGCTTTTCCTCACGCGTGGCGGGGGTTCTGAATTACATGGGCATCGACTATGCCGATGTGAACGTGCTGGCCGATGCCGACATTCGCCAAGGGATCAAAGACTTTTCCGACTGGCCCACGATTCCGCAGTTGTATGTGAAGGGCGAGTTCGTTGGCGGCTGTGACATCGTGACAGAAATGACCCTGTCGGGCGAGCTGGACCAGTTGCTGGAAGCCAAAGGCGTGGCCTTTGATAAGGCCGCGTCAGAAAAGATCCGCGAAGCGAATAAGGAAAGTTAAGGCGGGAAGGCTTACAAATTTTCTGCGAAAATTTTCGTCGGCACGCTGCAAAGCGCGCCGACTTTTTTTTATTCTGACAGGTCAGTTTTGCTTTGCGTCACACTCTGGCAAACAGCGCAGCGCCAAGATTTTCGCAGAAAATCTGTGCCCGTCGCACAAAAATCAGCCCAACTGCGCCTCAAGCCGGTTCGCCAAAGCCTCGGCCTGTGTTGCAATTTGTGCCAAACGGTCCATCGCCTCGGGCAAGCCGCCCGACAGGTCAGAGGCTGCGGTTTGCTTCAGCAAGTGTTCCATATCTGCCACCCGCGCCTTGGTGCGGCGCAGGTCTTCTTCCAGCGTGGCGGTTCGGTCGGCCAACATCAATCCCGCCATCAGCAACATGCGCACATCGGGCAAGCGGCCCACTTTGTCTTGCAGGGGGGTGGCCTCTGCATCCAGCAATTTGGCGGCGGCCTGCAAGAACGGCTCTTCGCCTGCCTGACAGGTCACAGTGAAATTGCGCGCACCGATGGTGATTTCAAGATCAGGCATTGGGGTTGACCTCTGCTGCGTCGACCAAGGGGGCTAGGGCGGCTAAGATCTTGGCGATCTCGGCGGTTTCGGCTTCGCGGGCTTGCAATAGGGCGTCGAGCTCGGCTTGCAAATTTGCGTTGGCAAAGGTGGCTTTGGCCAAAGTCGCCTCGGCTTGTTCTTCCATCAGGCGCAGGTCTTGGCGCAACAGGCCGATGGCCGTGTGCAGGCGCTGATTTTCAAGGTCGGTTTCATCAAGCTGGCGTTGCAGGCGCGCCACTTCGGCGATGTGATCGCCCTCGGTTGCGGGGGCCTTGGCTGCGGCGTCTTGGCTGCGGGCGGCGCGTTCCAGATCAAGTTGCACCTGAAGATGGGCGATATGGGCCGCTTGGTCGGCACTTGGCCCTGTCGCGGGCTTGGGCCAATGATCCAGACCTGCACCGATCCGCGCCAAGGCGGTTGTGATGCGCTGTTCAATCTCGGCTAGGTCAGCCATCTTTGCCCTCGGGTTCATGCGCTTGGAGTAGCCCTAGCTTGGCGATGCAAAGCCGCCCGCGTCAAGGCCGATCTTTCCAAAATCTTCCCCCATGCGCTTGAACTTGGCCCGTAGGCTGTTATGCACGCATCCAGCCAAGACTTGATCCTTTCTTAACATCAGGACACCAAAGTGGATATCGAAACCCTGCGCGCCCGCCACCCCGAGCATTGGATGGCCGCCTGCGCCATTCGCACCTTGACGCTGGACGCGGTGGCCGCCGCCAATTCCGGCCACTCTGGCATGCCGATGGGCATGGCCGATGTGGCGACGGTGCTGTTTGAAAAACACCTGAAGTTTGATCCCAAGGCCCCGCATTGGCCCGACCGTGACCGTTTCATCCTGTCGGCAGGCCATGGGTCGATGTTGCTGTATTCGGTGCTGTATCTGACAGGGTACGCCGACATCACGCTGGATCAGATCAAGGGCTTTCGCCAATGGGGTATGCGCACGGCGGGGCATCCGGAATATGGCCATGCCGCTGGCATTGAAACGACAACCGGCCCCTTGGGCCAAGGCATTGCCAATGCCGTGGGTTTTGCGATGGCTGAAGCCAACCTGCGCGCGCGTCTGGGCTCCAAGGTGCAAAGCCACCGCACCTATGTGATCGCTGGCGACGGTTGCCTGATGGAAGGGGTCAGCCAAGAGGCGATTGCCTTGGCTGGCAAGCAAAAGCTGGAAAACCTGATCGTGCTGTGGGATGACAATGGCATCACGATTGATGGCAAAGTCTCGATCGCTGATATCACCGACCAAAAAGCGCGCTTTGCGGCTTCGGGCTGGGCGGTGTTTTCGTGCGACGGCCATGATCCGGTCGATATCGACCGCGCCTTGACCCAAGCCAAGGCCGCAGGTGCGCCGGCTTTGATCGCGTGCAAAACCCATATCGCGCTGGGGTCATCGGCGCAGGATACCTCTAAGGGCCACGGCGCTTTGACCGACGCCAAGCTGATCGCCGATACCAAAGCCGCTTATGGCTGGACCGAAGCGCCTTTCACCATTCCCGCCGCTGTCAAAGCCCGTTGGGAAAGCTTTGGCGTACGCGGTGCCGCCGCCCGTGCCGCATGGGAGGCGCATTTTGCCACCCTGCCCCAAGGCCGCCAAGATCTTGTCACGCGCATCTTTGCCGGTGACGCGCCCAAGGGCCTGAAAAAAGCCATCACAGAGGTGAAAAAGGCCGCTGTTGAAGCCAAGCCCAAACTCGCCACCCGTTCGGCCAGCGAAAAGGTGCTGACAGCGGTCAACCCTGTGATGTTTGAAACCATCGGCGGGTCGGCTGACCTGACCGGATCGAACAACACCAAGACCCCCGATCTGGGCGTTTTCTCGCCCGAAGATCGCAAGGGGCGCTATGTTTATTATGGTATCCGCGAGCATGGCATGGCCTCGGCGATGAACGGCATGGCGCTGCACGGCGGCGTGCGCGCTTATGGCGGCACGTTCATGTGCTTCACCGATTACGCGCGCCCCGCGATGCGCCTATCCGCCCTGATGGGTGTGCCGGTGGTGTACGTGATGACGCATGACAGCATCGGTTTGGGCGAAGACGGCCCGACCCACCAGCCGGTGGAACACTTGGCCATCAGCCGTGCCACGCCCAACACCTATGTCTTCCGCCCTGCCGACTTGGTGGAAACCGCCGAAGCGTGGGAACTGGCGCTCAGTGCGAAATCCACCCCGTCGGTGCTGGCCCTAAGCCGGCAAAACCTGCCCACCGTGCGCCTGACACATTCCAACGCCAACCTGACCGCCAAAGGTGCTTATGTGCTGGCCGAGGCGGAGGGCAAGCGGCAGGTGATCTTGATTGCCACCGGTTCAGAAGTGGAAATCGCCCTAAATGCCCGCGCAGCGTTGCAAGCCGAAGGCATCGGTTGCCGCGTGGTGTCTATGCCCTGCATGGAGCTTTTCGCCGAACAAGACGAAGCTTACCGCCGCAAAGTGCTGCCCCCCGGGCCAGTGCGCGTGGCGATTGAAGCGGGCGTGCGCCAAGGCTGGGACCGCTGGCTGCTTGGAGAGCGCGGGCGCGAGGCTAAGGCGGGGTTTGTGGGGATGTCGTCGTTCGGTGCATCTGCTCCGATTGATCGGCTGTACAAAGAGTTCGGCATCACGGCCGAGGCGACAACGGCCTTGGCGAAAAGCCTGCTTTAAGAACGGGGGGGCTCGCCCCCCCCGCACCCCCCGAGTTTATTTGGGCCAAGATGAAAGCGCAGTGCCGATGGGGCTGCGCTTTACTTTTTGGTGACGCGCGCGACCAGCGGGCCGATCACGCGGGTGGCAAACGGGATCAGCGCTAGGCCAGCGATCAGGCCTACCACTCCGTCAAGCGCGGCTTTGACAGCCCAAGTCACAGCGCCTTGGGCAACAGGGGCGGCGTGGGCGACACTCTCGGCCCAGTGCTCGAAAGCGTGTGCGGGGGCGGATAGGCCAAACACCTCTGCCCCGTGCACCAGCATTGACCCGCCAACCCACAGCATCGCCGCTGTGCCAAGCGTGGCCAAGAACGCCAACAGCGGCGGCATGGCCAGAACCATGCCCCGCCCCAAGGCGCGCGACCACCGCCAATAGGCTTTGCGCGCCAGATACAGGCCGATGTCATCCATTTTGACGATCACCGCGACCGAGCCATAGACCAAAAGCGTGATCATCACGGCGACGATGGCAAGGGTCACAGCCTCGACCCACAGGGCGCTGTCGGGCAGGGAACCAAGGGCAATCGTCATAATCTCTGCCGACAAGATAAAGTCGGTTTTGATGGCCCCTGCGACCTTTTGCTCTTCCAGATGGGCGGGGTCGGCCACGTCAAAGTCGGCTTTCACATGGTCATCGGCGTGCGGGGCAAGGGCGTGAAACACCTTTTCTGCGCCTTCAAAGCACAGATAAGCGCCCCCAAGTGTTAGCAGCGGCACGATGGCTGCGGGCAGGAAAACCGACAAAAGCAGCGCAATGGGCAACAAGATCAGCAGCTTGTTTTTGAGCGACCCTTTGGCAATGCGCCAGATGATCGGCAATTCACGCTCGGCGGCAAAGCCCGTGGCATAGGTGGGGGTGACAGCCGTGTCATCAATCACCACGCCCGCCGCCTTGGCCCCCGCCTTAGCGGCAGCGCCCACGATATCATCAACCGAGGCCGCCGCCACTTTGGCAATGGCCGCGACATCGTCAAGAAGTGCCAAAAGTCCGCTCATTGTGCCCCCATGCCTTTTGAAAGCGTATAGCGCATGCGGGCAAGAGTTCAACCAAACCCCTGTTAGCGAAAACATGGCATGGTTAACGCTAACAGTTTGTTTTTAAATCACAAAAAGCCTTTTCAAGCGCTTTGACCATCGCTAAGCGGCAAGGTGCAAAGCGCAAGGAGCGGGCATGATCACCATTGGAATCAACGGCTTTGGCCGGATTGGACGTTGCACTTTGGCCCATATCGCGGAATCGGGGCGCAACGATGTGCAGGTTGTCGCAATCAACGCCACCGGCCCGCTGGAAACCAACGCCCATCTTTTGCGCTACGATTCGGTGCATGGCCGCTTTGCCGGCGTGATCAAGACCGAGGGCAACACGCTAGACCTTGGGCGCGGGCCGATCCGCGTGATGTCGACCTATGCCCCAGATGAGCTGGACTGGGAGGGTGTGGATGTTGTGTTGGAATGCACCGGCAAATTCAACGACCGTGATAAGGCAGCGGTTCACCTAGGGCGCGGGGCGAAGCGGGTTCTTGTTTCGGCTCCGGCCAAGCGGGCAGATATGACGGTGGTTTACGGGGTGAACCATTGCGGGTTGAAAACCGATCACCATGTTGTGTCAAACGCCTCTTGCACCACAAATTGTTTGGCCCCCTTGGCCAAGATTTTGAACGACACGGTGGGGATTGAAGAGGGGATCATGACCACGATCCATTCTTACACTGGCGATCAGCCAACGCTCGACCGCCGCCATAAAGACCTGTACCGCGCCCGTGCTGCGGCCATGGCGATGATCCCGACCACAACCGGAGCCGGCAAAGCGATTGGCGAGGTGCTGCCAGAGCTTGCAGGGCGGCTAGACGGGTCTGCCATCCGCGTGCCGACGCCGAATGTGTCGGCGGTGGATTTGACGTTTCGGGCGGCCAAGTCGGTGACGGTGCAACAGATCAACGAGATCGTGCGCGAGGCCGCCCTTGGCCCGATGGGCAAGGTGCTAAGCTATGATCCTGAACCCAAAGTTTCGATAGATTTCAACCACACGCCCTATTCCTCGATCTTTGCGCCAGACCAGACGCGCGTGGTGGGGCGGATGGTGCGGGTTTTGGCGTGGTATGACAACGAATGGGGCTTTTCGTGCCGCATGGCCGATGTGGCGGGCGTGATGGGGCGGCTTTTACAATAGGGGCGCTTGGCGGTTTATCGCCTTGATCTCCTGCGCCATCGGCGCATCGCAGCGCTTTTTGCCACCCTGAAGGGGATGGCCCTTGCGCTGGTGCTAACTTTCTGGCGTCATTCGGGTGAAGCGACCATTTTCGGTTGAAATCCGGCGCAAAATGACGATGTTAGCGCTATCGTTGCGGCGCCCGAGTCGCGCCTTGCTAAAAGGAGACATCCATGTCCGTCAAAGTCGCCATCAACGGTTTCGGCCGCATCGGGCGCAATGTTTTGCGCGCCATTCTGGAATCGGGGCGCACCGATATCGAGGTCGTTGCCATCAACGATCTGGGACCGGTGGAAACCAACGCGCATTTGCTGCGCTTTGATTCGGTGCATGGGCGGTTTCCCCATGTTGTCACCACCACCGCCGATACGATTGATGTGGGCCGTGGCCCGATCAAAGTGACCGCCATTCGCAATCCGGCTGAATTGCCTTGGGGCGATGTGGATGTGATCATGGAATGCACGGGGATTTTCACCTCAAAGGAAAAGGTGCAGGCGCATTTGTCGACCGGTGCCAAGCGGGTGCTGATCTCGGCCCCCGGCGATAATGCTGACAAGACGATTGTGTTCGGGGTGAACCACGGCACGTTGACCAAGGATGACTTGGTCGTTTCGAACGCATCTTGCACCACGAACTGCCTGTCGCCAGTGGCCAAGGTGTTGAATGACTCCATCGGCATCGTGAAGGGCTTTATGACCACGATCCACAGCTATACCGGCGATCAGCCGACGCTGGATACGATGCACAAAGACCTGTACCGCGCGCGGGCTGCCGCACTTAGCATGATCCCGACTTCGACCGGTGCTGCCAAAGCGGTGGGCTTGGTGCTGCCGGAATTGAAGGGCAAGCTTGACGGTGTCGCCATTCGCGTGCCAACGCCGAATGTGTCGGTGGTGGATCTGGTGTTTGAAGCCAAGCGGTCAACCACTGTCGAAGAGGTCAATGCCGCCATTCGCGCAGCCGCCACCACCGGCCCCTTGGTTGGTATCTTGGGCTTTACCGATCAGCCCAATGTCTCATCAGACTTCAACCACGACCCGCATTCGTCGGTGTTCCACATGGACCAGACCAAGGTGTTGGACGGCACGATGGTGCGGATTTTGACGTGGTATGACAACGAATGGGGCTTTTCCAACCGGATGTCAGACACGGCTGTTGCCATGGGCAAGTTGATCTAACACGTTGTAAGTATTCAGCAAAAGGGCGCCATCGGGCGCCCTTTTCTTTTGCGGGCCTTAACCCTGCGCCACCAATCCCTTAGCGTAGCGCAGCGCGTTGCGCCGGTAGCCTTCGGCAGAGCGCAGCAGGCGGGCTTGCTCTTCCGGCGTGAGCATCCGCACCACTTTGCCCGGTGCGCCCATCACCAACGCGCCGTCTGGAATTTCTTTGCCTTCGGTAATCAAAGCACAAGCGCCAATCAGGCAACCCTTGCCAATCTTGGCCCCGTTCAAGATCGTAGCGCCCATGCCAATCAGCGTGCCGTCACCAATCTCGCAGCCATGCAGCATGGCGCGGTGGCCGATGGTGCAATTGGCCCCGATCACCATCGACACGCCCTTATCGGTGTGCAGCACGGCATTGTCTTGCACGTTTGACCCACGGCCCACCACCAGCACCTCGTTATCGCCGCGCAGCACCGCGCCGAACCAAACGTTGGCGGCCTCTTCCAACAGCACCTTGCCGATCAAATCGGCCGAAGGCGCGGCCCAAGCGCCAGCGCGCAGTTCGGGGGCGTGGCCGTCAAGAGCATAGATCATCGCGCAGCAAACTCCTGATTAAGGCCGCGCACAAAGTCGGCCAGATGCGGTTGGCGGTCGCGGCGCAGGCGTTCGGCTTGCAAGATCGTCACCAACTCGCCAAAGGCCGTGTCCAGATCGCGGTTCACGATCACATAGTCATATTCCATCCAATGGCTGATTTCAGCCTGACTTTTGGCCATACGCTGGGCGATCACCTGTTCAGAATCCTGCGCACGGCCCCGCAAGCGGCTTTCCAGATCGGCAATCGACGGCGGCAAGATAAAGATCGACACCACATCCCCGCGCATCGCCTGTTTGATTTGCTGGCCACCTTGCCAATCAATGTCAAACAAAGTGTCACGGCCTTGGGTCATCGCATCTTCGACAGGACCGCGCGGCGAGCCGTAGAAGTTGCCAAAGACCTCGGCATGTTCCAGCATCTGGCCGTCTTTGACCATGGCCTGAAACTCGGCACGGGTTTTGAAGTAGTATTCGCGCCCGTTCACCTCGCCGCTGCGGGGGCTGCGGGTGGTGGCGGAGACCGAAAAGCTAAGGTCCGTGTCCCACGCCATCAGCTTGCGCGACAAGGTTGATTTGCCCGCACCCGAAGGGGAAGAAAGGATCAGCAAAAGCCCGCGTCTTGTCATATTCATTCTACGTTTTGCACCTGTTCGCGCATCTGATCTATGACAGTCTTCAGGTCAAGCCCGATGCGGGTTAGGGCGATGGATTGCGCCTTGGAACATAGGGTGTTGGCTTCGCGCAGAAACTCTTGCACCAGAAAGTCAAACTTGCGCCCGATTTGGCCCGTTTCGGCCAATAGAGAGCGGGCGGCTTGCAGGTGGGCGGTGAGGCGGTCGATTTCTTCGGTGATGTCGGTTTTCACCGCCAGCAAGGCCAATTCCTGCGCCAGACGGGCGGGATCAACCGCGTCGCTTTGCGCCATGATGCGCGCCACAGCGTCGCGCAGCGATAGGGCTGCTTCGTCTTGCCGCGCTATGGCGGCGATCTTGGCTTGGGCGACCAGATCGGTGATACGATCAATCTGGGCAGAGAGAATGGCCCCAAGGGCTGCCCCCTCGGCGGCGCGCATGGCGTTGAAATCGGCCAGCAAAGCGGGCAGGTCAGCCAGAATGGCTGCGCGCAGCGCCGCAAGATCCACCTCGACAACGCCCTGTTCCACCACACCACGCACCGCCAGCACATCGGCGGCAGAGGCTTGGCCGAGCGTGACGCCAATGTTCATCGCGTGATCTTCCACCGCACGCAAAGCCAGAAGGGCCGCTTGCAAGGCGGCAGGGTTCAGGCGCAAACCGGCCTCGCCCTCTTCTCCAGCATCGCGGGTGATTTTCAGCGCCAGTGACACATTGCCGCGCCCCAAAGCCTTGGCCAGTTCGCCGCGCAGGGCCAGTTCCAGCCCATCCACCCAATCGGGCAAGCGCAGGCGCAGGTCTAGCCCCTTGCCGTTGACTGACCGCAGATCCCAAGCCCAAGAATGCCCCGCCCCCTGCCCTTTGCGCGCGGCGAAACCTGTCATGGAAAGGGTCATCTGCATCTCCTATCGGTGGGGTCAGGGGGCTGACGGACCGGTGTTTACCATTTGTTTAGATTCTCCCCCAAAAGCCAGCGCAAGCCTGTATGGTAAGCCATTGGCAACAGAAGTTGCTACAATCTTAACCTTGCACCGCGCAGAAGAAAAACCCTTCCTGCGGTTCTTTTTGAAAAGGCGTCCCGCATCCTGCGGCGACGGGCGGAATATGGCATTTTCATCTTCGGGCGACATGGGCCAAAGTGCCGGAGGGCCGCGCTTTGCGCTGCTGGCACAGGTGCGCGCCTATTGGCAGGGCCTGCGCCACGGCACAGCGCTTCCCCTGCGCGAAACGATTGACCCGCGCGGCATTGCCGAAGCGTTGGAAAGCACCTTTCTGCTAGAGCGCGTGGCCCCCGGAATCGCGCGCTTTCGCATTGCGGGCATGCATCTGCATGATCTGATCGGGATGGATGTGCGCGGCATGCCGATTTCAACCCTGTTCGATCCCGCCGCCCGCACCCGCTTGGCCGAGGGGCTTGAGGCCGTCTTTACCACCCCCGCCATTTTGGAGCTGTGGCTAGAGGCCGAACGCGGCCTTGGCCGCCCGAACCTAGAGGGGCGCATGCTGGTGCTGCCCTTATCCGATGCGCACGGGAAAACCACCTTGGCCTTGGGCTGCTTGGCGATGATCGGCGGCATGGGCCGCGCGCCGCGCCGTTTTGCCATGATGGGCCTGATGCGCGAGGCCCTTGTTTTGGAGGCGGGCGCGCAAAGCATATCCCCAGCCGATCCCGACCGCTTCACGCCAATGCCCGCCTTGCGCAAAATCACGGTGATTGGCCCTGACGGAAGGCACCAAAACCCGCTGAAATTCCCACCCAAACTGCGGCTGGTGCATTCGCGCGACTAGGGCAAACGAAAACGGCCCAAGGTTTCCCTTGGGCCGTTCTTTGAAAGCTTGGGTGAGATTACAGCGCCACGCGGCGCGGCGCTTCGCGCAAAGATGACAGCTCTTCCGACACCAAGAACGCCAGCTCCAGCGATTGGCTGGCATTCAGGCGCGGATCACACGCGGTGTGGTAGCGATCAGACAGGTCTTCATCCGTCACAGCGCGCAGACCACCTGTGCATTCGGTGACATCCTTGCCGGTCATCTCAAAATGCACGCCGCCGGGGATCGTGCCTTCGGCTTTGTGAATTTCAAAGAACTCGCGCACTTCGCGCAGCACCGATTCGAAGGGGCGGGTTTTGTAGCCCGACGCCGCTTTGATGGTGTTGCCGTGCATCGGGTCACACGACCACAGCACATTCGCGCCTTCGGCCTGTACCGTCTTGATCAAGCGCGGCAAATGGTCGCCCACTTTGCCCGCCCCAAACCGGGCGATCAGGGTCAAACGGCCCGGTTCGTTGTGCGGGTTCAGCTTGGCCATCAGAACTTTCAAGTCTTCCGCCGTGGTCGTCGGCCCGCATTTCAACCCAATCGGGTTCAACACACCGCGCGCGAATTCTACATGTGCGCCGTCAGGCTGGCGGGTGCGGTCGCCGATCCAGATCATATGGCCCGACCCTGCGACCGGCTGGCCGGTGATCGAATCAATCCGGCACAAGGCCTCTTCATATTCCAACAGCAGCGCTTCATGGCTGGTGTAGAAATCAACCGACGCCAGCGAGGGCGCTGTTTCAGAATTGATCCCTGCGGCGTTCATGAAATCCAGCGCGTCAGAGATGCGGTTGGAAAGGGCGCGGTAGCGTTCAGCCTTGTCATGTTCCGCAAAGCCCAAAGTCCAGGCATGCACACGGTGAATATCGGCAAAACCACCGGTCGAAAACGCACGCAGCAAGTTCAGCGAAGCCGCCGATTGCGTGTAAGCCTGCAACATCCGCGCAGGATCAGGCACGCGGGACGCGCTGTCGAAATCAAAGCCGTTGATGATGTCGCCGCGGTACGAGGGCAGTTCAACACCGCCGATCACCTCGGTGCCAGCCGAACGCGGCTTGGCGAATTGGCCCGCCATGCGGCCCACTTTGATCACCGGAACCTTGGCGCCGTAGGTCAGCACCACCGCCATTTGCAGCATCACGCGGAAGGTGTCGCGGATATTGTCAGCGGCAAATTCAGCAAAGCTTTCGGCGCAATCGCCGCCCTGAAGCAAGAACGCCTTGCCTTCGGCGGCCAAGGCCAACTGCTTTTTCAGCTTGCGCGCTTCGCCTGCAAAGACCAGCGGCGGATATTTGGCCAATTGCGCCTCAACCCCGTTGAGCGCCGATTGATCGGGATAATCGGGCATCTGCACCCGTGGCTTTGCGCGCCAATCCGATTTTGTCCAGCCTTTGGTCATTTCAGGTGTCCTCACGTCAGAAGTTCACAGCGATATAAGGAAATTACCGCCCGTTGCAAAGAGCAGAACGACGGCCAAATTTGTAGCCCAATTTTCTGGCATTTCCCCTTGCGGCGGGAAACTTTTCCTGTATCGATGCGTCAATAACGACACGTCAGGTCGCAACATGTCTATCGCTCCGCGCAAAGCCACCCAAACCTCAAAGCCAGAGGCGCCGCGCCGCTTTGTCTTTCTGCTTTTGGACAAATTCACCATGCTGGCCTTCGCCTCGGCCATCGAACCCTTGCGCATTGCCAACCGTGTAATCGGTGAGCAGGCCTATACTTGGGCCTTGGCGGGCGAAGGTGGCGAATGGGCGACCTGTTCGAATGGCACGGCGTTTAAGTTAGACATGGGGCTGGATGAGATCGAGCGTGACGATATCTTGCTCGCCTGCGGTGGCATTGATGTGCAAAAGGCCGCAACCAAACCAGTGCTGAACTGGCTGCGGCGCGAAGCGCGGCGCGGCGTTGTGATCGGCGGGCTTTGCACGGGGGCCTATGCCTTGGCCAAGGCAGGGCTGCTGGATGGCAAGAAAGCGACGATTCACTGGGAGAATCAGGACGGCTTTTTGGAAGAATTCGACGATGTGACCCTGACCAAGTCGGTGTTCGTGATGGATGGCAACCGCTGGTCGACGGCGGGGGGCACCTCGTCTTTAGACCTGATGCTGAAGGTGATTGCAGGCGATCACGGCGAAGATGTCGCCAATACCGTGGCCGACCAGTTGATCTATTCCACCCCGCGCACCGACCAAGACACCCAACGCCTGTCGATTCCTACGCGCATCGGCGTGCGCCATCCTAAATTGTCGCAAGTCATCCAGATGATGGAAGGCAATATCGAAGACCCGATGTCGCCCGCCGATCTGGCCGAAGAAGTGGGCATGTCAACCCGTCAGTTAGAACGCCTGTTCCGCCGCTATCTGAACCGCTCGCCCAAGCGCTATTACATGGAACTGCGCCTGCAAAAGGCGCGCAACCTGTTGATGCAAACGGATATGTCGGTGATCAACGTAGCACTTGCCTGCGGCTTTGCCAGCCCGTCGCATTTTTCCAAATGCTACCGCAGCCATTACAACACCACCCCGTATCGTGAACGGGGAACGCAAGGCACCCTTCCGCCCCCGATGGCAGGCCGCCTGTCGATTTAAGCGGGGGGCAGCCCGTGTTCGTTGGGGCCAGCATCGCTTTTCTGGCAGAACCACACGATCAGCACGATCCAGCCAATCAGCGGAATTAGCACAATCAACTGCCACCAGCCTGATTTGCCAATGTCGTGTAACCGGCGCGTGCCCAAGGACAAGCACGGCAATAGATTCGCCAAACTCCACAGGTTTGAAACGACACCGCCATGATAGCCCATCGCCATCGTGGTCGGGTCTGTCATCATGACACCGTGGCCGAAAACAATGCCAATCGCGGTGGAAGCCAGCACCTGAAACAACGTCCACCACCAATAGGCCGAGCGCGAGGCGCGACCGGTGAAATTGGCGTAGTTCTGATAGCCTGAAGTGATCGCGCCCTGAAACGTCATAGGCTGGTCCTTAATAGTTGATTTGCAAAGCCCGCTTACGACCCTTCGTTACAAAACGACTGCACGATCAAACAATTCGCTGTGTAACCTGAACAGTTGGCCAAAGCTGTCTCTTCTGCCTTGGCGACCGATTGGTCGGCAGAAAAGCCCATGCCGAACCCGTCGCCCACAGCCACAGCGCCGCAATTGGGAAACACCACAACCGCGCTGCAATCGCCCACGCCGCAACGGCTGATCGAATCAGCCGAGGCTTCGTCTTTCGACGCAAAGTTCCACCCCGCGCCGACCTTACCGGTCGAGGGCGAAAAAGCTATCGCGCCAAACAACCCGTCGGCCATGGCAGGGGCGCCAAGGGCAAGCGTGAAGGCAACGGCACTGGCCAAACGGTAAGACATGATCCTCCTTTCACCCCCCAATCCGCGGCGGGCTTCTTCTAAATAGGTGGCGATGCCAAGCGCCAGCGTCAAGGGCCAGCGGGCAGCAAGATGCCACAATGGGCTGCGAATCCGCGCAAAATCGCCGCAAAAACCACCCAAGCGCGAACAGATTCACCTCACTTTCGCCCGAATGCTTTGAAAATGACCCCGAAATACCCCTGACTGCCCACTTTTCTTTTTCATCGTGTCACTCTAGGTTCAAGTCAGGATTGCGATCCAACATGGGAGTTAAAAATGAAAAAACTGCTGCTCGCTACGGCTGCAACCGCGCTTTGCGCATCTGTTGCTTCGGCTGAAGACGTTAAACTGGGGGTCTTGATTGGCTTCACCGGCCCAATCGAATCTTTGACGGGCCACATGGCCAACGCTGCTGAAGCCGCTATGGCTGAAGTGAACGCTTCGGGCAAAGCGCTGAACGGCTGGACCTTTGTGTCTGACCGTGGCGACGACACCTGCACAGACGCTGCGGCTGCGCAAACTGCGGCGGAGAAAATGGTTACCTCGGACGGTGTCAAAGGCATCATCGGCGGCGACTGCTCTGGCGTGACTGGCGCTGTCTTGCAAAACGTGGCCCGCCCGAACGGCATCGTGATGGTGTCGCCCTCGGCCACCTCGCCCGCTTTGTCGACCGCTGAAGATGACGGCCTGTTCTTCCGCACCGCTCCGTCGGATGCGCGCGAAGGCGAAGTTATGGCTGACATCCTGAAGGAACATGGCGTGACCTCGATCGCGCTGACCTATTCCAACAGCGACTACGGCAAGGGTCTGGCTGACGCGATTGCGACCTCGTTCACCGCTGTTGGCGGCAAAGTGACGATCAATATCCCGCACGAAGACGGCAAGTCTGACTACTCGGCCGAAGTGGCTTCGCTGGCAGCAGCAGGCGGCGATTTGCTGGTTGTGGCGGGCTATCTGGATCAGGGCGGTAAGGGCATTGTTCAAGCCTCGCTCGACACCGGTGCTTTCACCAAGTTCGGTCTGCCCGGCGGTATGGTTGGCGACAGCCTGCCCGCAGCCATCGGTCCGGCTTTGGACGGATCGTATGGCCAGGTTGCACAGTCTGACTCGGCTGGTGCAGCTATCTTGGCTCACATGGGCAAAGCCAACACTCCGGCTTATGACGCAACCTCGCCCTACACCATGGAAAGCTATGACGCCGCTGCGCTGATCATGCTGGCTATGCAGGCTGCGAACTCGACCGACTCGAAAGTCTATTCGGCCAAGATCATGGAAATCGCCAACGGTCCGGCTGACGGTTCGGGCGAAAAGATCCTTCCCGGCCAGTTGGGCCACGCGATGGAGCTGATCGCGGCTGGCAAAGCCATCGACTATGATGGCGCGTCGGGCGTGACTTTGGTGGGCGCTGGCGAATCCGCTGGCCGCTACAAAGAGTTCGAAATCAAGGGCGGCAAGTACGAAACGATCAAGTTCCGTTGATCGCCGTTTGATATAAGACTTTGCGGCCCGGGGCTTAATCCCCCGGGCCGTTGCCTTACCTAAATTGACCCAGAGCCCATAAGGGCCACAGGGGGAAGCAGGGAAACATGATCGTCGTTGAAGACCTTCACCGCCATTTCGGCGCTTTTCGCGCCGTAGATGGCGCATCGCTGGAAATTGCCACGGGTTCCATCACAGGCCTGATCGGGCCAAATGGCGCAGGCAAGACCACGCTGTTTAACGTGATCGCAGGGCGGCTGAAGCCGACCTCTGGCCGAGTGTTGATGGACGGGCAAGATATCAGCGGTCTTGCACCGCATGAATTGTTCGCCAAAGGGTTGCTGCGCACCTTTCAGATCGCCCACGAATTCGCCTCGATGACCGTGCGCGAGAATTTGATGATGGTGCCTGCCAATCAATCGGGCGAAAAACTGTGGAACACGTGGTTCCGCCGCGGTTTGATCGCGCAGGAAGAGGCGGCGTTGCGTAAGAAAGCCGATGAAGTTCTAGATTTCTTGACGATTTCCCATATTGCCGATGAAAAAGCAGGCAACATTTCCGGCGGGCAGAAAAAGCTTGTCGAACTGGGCCGCACGATGATGGTCGATGCCAAAGTGGTGTTCTTGGATGAAGTGGGCGCAGGCGTGAACCGCACGCTGCTGAACACCATCGGTGATGCAATTGTTCGGCTGAATAAAGAGCGCGGCTATACGTTCTGTGTGATCGAACATGACATGGATTTTATAGCGCGGCTTTGTGATCCGGTGATTGTGATGGCCGAAGGCAAAGTGCTGGCCAAAGGCACAGTTGATCAGGTCAAGAACGATGAACGCGTGATTGAAGCCTATTTGGGCACTGGTTTGAAAAACAAGGTGCTGGCGAATGGTTGACCAAAATGCCCAGATTTTCTGCGAAAATCAGCAGAACCAATTTTCTGCGAAAATTGTGCTTAAGAATTTTCGCACGAAAATTCACAACAAGAATTTTCGCAGAAAATTCGTGATTCAGACCGCTGTGATGGAGCTGCCCCATGCCTGACCCCTTCCTGATCGGCGAGGCGATGACGGGCGGCTACGGGGCCACCGACATCTTGCACGACTGCACCATTGCCGTTGAAAAAGGCCAGATCGCCGTTATCGTCGGCCCCAACGGCGCGGGCAAATCCACCGCCATGAAAGCCGTCTTTGGCATGCTCACCCTGCGCGGCGGGTCCGTGCGCTTGAACGGCGAGGATATTACCAAACTTTCGCCGCAAGACCGCGTGGCCCGCGGCATGGCCTTTGTGCCGCAGACCCATAACATCTTCACCTCGATGACCGTCGAAGAAAACCTAGAAATGGGCGCGTTTCTACGCCGAGATGACATCAAAGGCACGTTAGAGCAAGTCTACCACCTGTTTCCCATCCTTAAAACCAAACGCCATCAACCTGCCGGAGAGCTTTCTGGCGGTCAGCGCCAGCAAGTCGCCGTTGGCCGCGCACTTATGACTCAACCGCAAGTCTTGATGCTGGATGAACCCACCGCAGGCGTTAGCCCGATTGTGATGGACGAGCTTTTTGACCGCATCATCGAAGTGGCGCGGTCTGGCATTTCGATCCTGATGGTCGAACAAAACGCGCGCCAAGCGCTGAACATCGCCGACAAGGGCTATGTTCTGGTGCAAGGCGCGAACCGATACACCGACACGGGCGCGGCCCTTCTGGCCGATCCCGATGTTCGCCGCAGTTTCTTGGGGGGCTAAGAGATGGATCTGTTGAACGCTCTGGTCGCTTTTTTGAACTTTGTCGTCATTCCTGCCGCCTCTTACGGCGCACAATTGGCCGTCGGCGCGCTGGGTGTCACGTTGATCTTTGGCATCTTGCGCTTTTCGAACTTTGCATGGGGCGACACCATGGCCTTTGGCACCATGGTGGTGATCTTGTTCACGTGGTTGTTCCAAAGCTTGGGCATTTCGATTGCCCCCCTGCCCACCGCCCTTTTGGCCCTGCCCTTTGCTATTTTGGTGACATCTGCGCTTTTGCTTGGCACCGACCGCGTGGTTTACCGCTTTTACCGCAAGCAAAAGGCCAAGCCGATCATCTTGGTGATCGTGTCGGCTGGTGTGATGTTCGTAATGAACGGCCTTGTGCGCATCATCATCGGCACAGAAGAGCAAAACTTCGCCGATGGCGGGCGGTTTTTAATCTCTGCCGCCGATTTCAAAGCTTGGACGGGCCTTGCCGAAGGCTTGGCGATCAAAGGCACCACGGCCGTGACGCTGGTGACAGCCTTGCTGACCATGGCCGCGCTGTTCTGGTTCTTGCAAAAAACCCGCACCGGCAAATCTATGCGCGCCTTTTCCGACAACGAGGATTTGGCCCTGCTGTCGGGCATCAACCCTGACCGTGTGGTGCAGGTGACTTGGGTGATCGCGGCTGCCCTCGCGGTGATTGCGGGCACGTTGTATGGCTTGGACAAAAGCTTTCGGCCCTTCATCTACTTCTCGCTTTTGCTGCCCATCTTCGCTTCGGCGGTTGTTGGCGGGCTTGGGTCGCCGATGGGGGCTGTTGCGGGCGGGTTTGTTGTGGCCTTCTCTGAGGTGGTCGTGACCTATGCTTGGAAAAAGGTGCTGACCTATGTTCTGCCCGCAAGCCTAGCGCCAGACTCGCTGATGCAGCTTTTGTCGACCGATTACAAATTCGCTGTCAGCTTTTCGATCCTGATCATCGTGCTTTTGTTCATGCCCAATGGGCTGTTCAATAAGGGGAAATGACATGAACACCCGGGCCATTACCCTTTTTGCCGGTGTGGGGATGCTATATGTCCTGACCGGGGTCTTGCTGTCGTGGAACGTCAGCTTGAACATTCTGATCCTTGGCCTTCTTAGCGCCATCATGGCGCTTGGGGTCAATATGCAGTGGGGCTATGCGGGTCTGTTTTCGACAGGCATCGTCGGCTCTATCGCTTTGGGCGGTCTTGCAGTGGTCTTCGTATCGGGTCAGCCCGTGCCCGAGGCCTTTGCCGCAGGCGGTTGGCAGGCGATTGGCGGTTTGGCTGTGGCTGTGGCGGGCATCGCCGCTGCCGTCGCCGCTTGGGCCTATATGGCGCCCGGTCGCAGCCGCAATCTGGCAGTGGCTGCGATTTTGATCGGCTTTTTCTTCTTATACCGCGGCATCTTTGACCCTGCGGTTGAGCGGATTGAAGCCTTTGATCCGGCCACCCACGGCAATATCGGCGGATTTGGGTTGAATTCGATCTGGGCTTGGCCTGTTGGCGGGCTGTTTGCTGCCATAGCCGCATGGGCCATCGGCAAAATCGCCCTTGGTCTGCGCGAGGATTACTTGGCCATCGCCACCCTTGGCATCGCCGAAATCGTCATCACTGCGATCAAATCCGAAGACTGGATGTCGCGCGGGGTGAAAAACTTTGTCAGCCTGCCGCGCCCTTGGCCCGTGCCTTACGAAGTGGAAATGCAGGCCGACCCCGGCTTTTTGGCGTTTTGCACCAACTGGGGCCTGAACCCAACCACAACATCCACCTTGGCGGTCAAGGGCATTTACATCGTGATGTTCGCCATCGTGCTGGGCCTGTTGATCTGGCTGCTGGAACGCGCGCTGAACTCGCCTTGGGGCCGGATGATGCGCGCCATTCGCGACAACGAAGTCTCTGCCGCCGCCATGGGCAAAGACGTGAAGCGCCAGCATCTGATTATCTTCATTCTGGGCGCTGCCGTCGTGGGCATGTCGGGGGCGATGTATGTGTCGATGTTGGGCCAGTTGGTGCCGGGCGAATACACGCCGCTGCGCTTTACTTTTCTGATCTGGATCATGGTGATCGTGGGCGGGTCGGGCAACAACTGGGGCTCTGTTCTGGGCGGGTTGCTGGTGGGCTGGTTGTGGCTGATCGTTGACAACGCTGGCCCCTTGGTCATGGGCGCCATTACTGCGGGCATGGCAGATGGGCCGCTGAAGGTGCATTTGGTTGATGCCGCCCCGCAGCTGCGCCTGCTGACCCTTGGCGTTGCCCTGCTGTTGGTGCTGCGTTTTAGCCCGCGCGGCTTGTTGCCCGAAAAGTAACGCTTAATTTACACCAAAGCAGCGGCCCCTGCACCACAGGGGCCGTTTTGCATTCTATCCGCGACGCGCAATGTCGCCTTTTGGCGTGACTTTGCCCCTTGGGCGGTATTGTCTGGCACAAATTCTCGCAGACATAAGGAACGGTCATGAAATCCCATACACGCGTGGTGGTTATAGGCGGCGGCGTTGTCGGCTGCTCGGTTCTGTATCACCTGACCAAGCTGGGCTGGTCGGATGTGACCTTGATTGAACGCTCAGACCTGACATCAGGTTCAACTTGGCACGCCGCTGGCGGGTTTCACACCATCAACGGCGACACCAATATGGCCGCCCTGCAAGGCTACACGATCCGCCTGTATAAAGAGCTAGAGGCGATCACAGGCATGTCGTGCGGCTTGCACCATGTGGGCGGTGTGACGCTGGCCGATAACGAGGCGCGGTTTGAGCAGCTCAAGGCCGAACGCGCCAAGCATCGGTATATGGGGCTGGATACGGAAATCTTGTCGCCGGAAGAAATCTCAAAACTCACCGACGGGCTGGTGAACACCAAGGGCATCTTGGGCGGTCTTTACGACCCGCTGGATGGCCACCTTGACCCCTCGGGCACAACCCATGCCTATGCCAAAGCCGCGCGCATGGGCGGGGCTGAGATTATTTTGCACAACCGCGTGCTGGAAACCAACCCGACCAAAGATGGTTGGGAAGTTGTGACCGAAAAAGGCACCATCACCTGCGAGCATCTGGTCAACGCGGGTGGCCTGTGGGCGCGCGAAGTGGGCGCTATGGCAGGCGTTTATCTGCCGCTGCTGCCGATGGCGCACCAGTATATCGTCACCGACGATATCCCTGAAATCATGGACATTCTGAAAACCGGCCGCGAATTCCCCCATGTCATGGATCCGGGTGGCGAGTTTTACCTGCGGCAAGAAGGCCGCGGCATGTGCATCGGCTTTTATGAAAAGCCCTGCGAACCGTGGTCGGTTGACGGCACGCCGTGGAACTTTGGCCATGAACTGCTGAACGAGCAATTCGACAAAATCGAAGATTCGGTGAACTTCGCCTATCGGCGCATTCCCGTGCTGGAACGCTCGGGCGTCAAGCGCGTGATCCACGGGCCGTTTACCTTTGCCCCCGATGGCAACCCGCTGATCGGCCCCGTGCCGGGTCTGCGCAACTACTGGTCGGCTTGCGCTGTGATGGCGGGCTTTAGCCAAGGTGGCGGCATGGGTCTGGCGCTTGCCCAGTGGATGATCCACGGCGAGGTGGAACGCGATCCGCGCGGCTTTGACGTGGCGCGCTTTGGCAACTGGACGTCACCCGGCTATACCGTGCCCAAGGTAATCGAAAACTATCAGATGCGCTTCTCGGTTGGCTATCCGAACGAAGAACGCCCTGCAGCCCGCCCCTTCCGCACCACGCCGATGTATGAAGTGTTCGACAAGATGAACGCCGTCTGGGGCCAGCAATACGGGCTGGAAGTGCCCAACTACTACGCCCTGCCCGGTGAACCGCGCTACGAAGAGCCCACCTTCAAACGCTCTAACGCGTGGGAGGCGACGCGCCAAGAAGTCATGGCCGTGCGCGAAGGCGTGGGCATCAACGAGGTGCAGAACTTTGGCAAATATCTGGTCAAAGGGCCGAATGCCCGCGCATGGCTGGATAAGATCATGGCAGGCCGCATTCCCAAGCCGGGCCGCCTGTCGCTGACCCCGATGCTGGCGCATTCGGGCAAGATCATCGGTGACTTTACGGTGTCTTGCCTGTCGGAAGGCGAATTCCAACTGACTGCAAGCTACGGCGCGCAGGGCTGGCATTCGCGCTGGTTTGACCAAAACGCGATGGACGGTGTGACGGTGGAAAACGTCTCTGACGCGCGCTCTGGCTTCCAGATTGCAGGGCCTAAAGCGCGCGAACTTCTGTCGCGTGTCACCCGTTCAGACGTTTCAGCCGAAGCGTTCAAGTTCATGGATGTGCGCAAGATGACGGTGGGCATGGCCAATTGCTTGGTGCAGCGCGTCAGCTACACCGCTGATCTGGGATATGAGATTTTCACCGACCACATGTCTGTCCGCCAAGTTTGGGACACGCTGAATGCCGCCGGCAAAGACCTTGGTCTGCGCGCCTTTGGGATGCGCGCTATGATGTCGCTGCGGCTTGATAAATGGTTCGGCTCTTGGGGCCGCGAATTCTCGCCCGATTACACGCCTGCCGAAACCGGCTTGGATAAGTTCATCTCGTGGAACAAACCCTGCGACTGGATCGGCAAAGCCGCCGCCTTGGCCGAAAAGGCCAAAGGCCCGTCGCGCAAGCTGGTGCCCATCGTGATTGACGTGTCTGACGCCGATGTGGTGGCATGGGAGCCGATCTGGCTGGATGGCGGCGTTGTCGGCTGGTGCACATCGGGTGGGTTCAGCCATTGGACAGGCAAATCCGTCGCCCAAGGCTTCATCCCCGCCGACCGCGTGGTTGACGGCCTTGCCCTAGAAGTGGAAATCTTGGGCGAGCGCCGCCCTGCCCGCGTTCACCTTGCGCCGCTGTGGGACGATCAAGGCCGCATGCGCGCCTGATCTTTCACCAAGGCACAAATACGTCACGGGGGTGCAGCGGGTGTGAAACCCCCTGCGCCCCCGCCGATCAAAGGGGGCCAGATGTCAGACCTGACCATTGTGATCCCCGCCGCTGGTGCATCATCGCGTATGCGCGGCTCTGACAAGCTGTTGACCCAGATTGACGGAACCGCGCTGCTGCGCCGCACCGCCATGATGGCGCTGGCCGCCCATCCGAAGGTGGTGATCACATTGCGCATCACTGACACAGCACGCCTGCAGGTGGTGCAAGATTTGCCCGTGCACATCGTTCCAATTCCCGATGCCGCCACGGGCCTTTCCGCCTCGCTGCGCAGGGCGGCGGCGCAGGGCGACGGGCGTTTGATGATTTTGCCCGCCGATATGCCCGATCTGACCAGCCAAGACCTGACGTTGATGATCCAAACCTCGAACGCTGCGCGTGATGTGTTGTGGCGCGCTTGTGGCCAAGACGGCACCGCGGGCCATCCGGTGATCTTCCCTGCTGATCTGCGCCGCGCCTTTGCCGCCCTAAGCGGTGATCAAGGTGCGCGCGCTATAGTGCAGGCCAACGCGCATCGTTTGCAAAACCTTACCCTGCCCGACAACCACGCCCTAATCGACCTTGACACACCCGAGGCGTGGCAGGCTTGGACCCTGTCGCGCCTGAGTTCAGACGGACCCAAGTCTTAATGTCGCGCCCTTTCGGGGACACTTACGCCCCTTACTTCTGAATTAAAATCGAAAGATTCATCGCCTTTCGACGCACGGCGTCACGTGAAATTTACAATCTCTTCATAATCAAACCAACGATTTACCGATTTGCGGCAGAACGCCGTTAATACACAGGTGCGCCGCGTGAAAAGTAGGCCTTTGCATCCGTTATAAAACAGGTCAAAAGTTTGCCCATGTGGGCAGTAGACGCGCAGCCATAAATTCGCTATCGAACGGCAGAATTGAAGAGGAATATCACAGATGTTTGGCATGCTGAAACGGACGCTGACTATTGGCGCGATGCTTTTTGTCGCTCTTTTTGCGACATTTACGGTCGCTCAAACCGTTCCCGATGCCACGACACTGGCTGGCCCGCCTGATCTGCTTGGCATCGCCACACGCGGTAAATTGATCGTCGCCATGACCTCGTTTGACAATGCGCCGTTTTACAGCGTGAAAGATGGCCATCTAGAAGGCATTGATGTCGAACTTAGCAATGACATCGCCGAAGCCCTTGGCGTTGAAGTTGAATTTGACCGCAGCGCAGAGACGTTCAACGACGTGGTCGCCAAAGTGAAGAACGGCGAGGCGGATATTGCGGTTTCCAAAATCAGCCGAACCAACTCGCGCGCTTTGGTGGTGGCCTTTTCGACACCCTACGTGCGCTTGAAAAACGGCTTGATGTTCAACCGCTTGAACTTGGCGCAAAAGTCGCAGGGTAAAGATTTGGGCGACTATGTGCGCAATTTTGATGGCAATATCGGCGTGATCGCCAAGTCAGCGTGGGTCATCAATGGCCAACAACGGTTTCCAAAAGCGAAAATCATAGAATTCAAAACTTGGGCCGAAGTGCTGGATGCCACGATTTCTGGCGAAGTTGATGCAGCTTACCGCGACGAATTCGAAGTGCGCCGGATTACCGAAGATTTTCCAGAAACCTCAATCAACCTGCGAGCTGTCACCATCGCCGATGCGCGCGACTCTATTGCTGTTGCGGTTCAGTGGAACGCGCCGCGCCTTTTAGCCATCGTGAACCAAGTTATTGAGGATCGCATGATCGCATTGGATGCGGATGACGTGATTGAGATGTATCGCGAGTCTATTGCCACGGAAGGTTCGCATTGACATGTGGAAATCTGTACGAAAGCTTCTGTCGAACCCGGTGTTCATTCTGGCAACCCTTGGCGCATCCATTTTTTTCGGTGTTAAGTTTCCGGAATTAAGCAGCCGTCTTGAACCGATCGGCGGCTATTATATCAGTTTTCTGAAGATGATCATTCTACCCTATTTGTTCACAACGATCACAATAGGCATTGCCAGTGTTGCCGCAGACCCCGCCGGGGCGCGTTATACTTGGCGCATCATGGTCACTTATCCGCTTTCGATGATTGTGGTTGCGGTGATATCGCTTGGAGCGTGCTTTATCGTGCCGCCAGCGGGAAACACATCTGATGGCCCGACGATCGCCGCTTTGGGCGCAATCGTAAACAAAGAAAGCCATGGCGGGTCTTCGATCAATAAACTTGAAGTGACACTTGCAAAGCCAGAAGTAGTTGAAAGCAAAGGGGCTTCCTATCCCATCCTCGACCGCTTTGTGCCCAGCAATGTATTCGAGGCCCTTTCCCAAGGCGACAGCCTGAAAGTTGTGATTTTTTGCATCATTTTTGGTGCGGCGCTTGCCGATCAAGGTGGTTCGGGCAGTTTAAGCCTTTTTGCCAACATGAAGATCGTGCAGTCGGCCTGCGTTGAAGTCATCCGCTGGTTGAACCTTGTACTGCCGATCACGCTATTTGCGATGGTATCAGGTCAAGTGGCAAAAGTTGGCGCAGGCCCTTTGTTGTCACTGGCACCTTTCGTCACCGTTCAAGTGCTGACAGCCTGTGTGTTGTTCCTTATTTTTGCGCTGATTATTGCACGGGCGGCGCGGGTTTCGCCTATCGCCGCCGTGGTGCAATTGCGCGAAACGCTAATCTTGGCGATCACGACCCGCTCTAGCTTTGCCTGCATTCCAGTTGCCGCGCGCGAGTTGATTGAAAAGCTGCATTTCAACCGCTTTGGCACCGATTTGGTGATGCCTTTGGGCACAACGATTTGCCGCCTTGGGCATGTGCAGTATTTTGTTATCGGCACTGTGTTTATTTCGCAGATGTATGGCGTTGAACTGTCGCTGTCGCAATATGTTTTGATCATCATCACATCGGTTGCAGCCGGTTTTGCGTCTAGCGGGGCGACGGGCGCATTGAGTGTTGTGATGATCAGCATTGTCACAGACGCGCTGCACCTGCCGGTTGAAGCGGCCATTGCACTCTTTATTGCCGTTGACCCGCTGATCGAAGTTTTCCGCACTGTCGTGCTTGTTTATGGCAACTGCGCATTAACGGCGATGATGACACCGTTGGAAGAAGACCCCGCTCTTTGGGCCAACGAACACGAAACTGCGCGTGCGGTATCATAACCGCTCTTAGGCGATAGATTCCCGACTGATTGCGACGCGTTGCATGGCGGATGATAGGCTTATGTCGGCAGCGGGACAAATCGCCCGATAACTCTTGCCACGTGGGAAAACCCTAGCGCCTTGTTGTGACAACATTAGAAGACTTTGACATAACCAAATATCGGATAAAAACAACGCCGTTGAGCCACGCCCATTAGGAAAGGCGCATGCATGATCGGAGCGTGCACCAATCTAAATTTATCATTTCTTTGAATTGGTGCGGGCGGTCGGACTCGAACCGACACACCTTGCGATAACAGATTTTGAGTCTGTCGCGTCTACCATTCCGCCACGCCCGCACTGGAGCATCGTTTAAATCGCCCAGACGGCGGCGTCAACGCCCCTTGTGGCAAAATGCGCAAGCCGCGTGCCTGCCCGCGCCCTTGACCAAAGGGCGCAAAGTCGCCACATCCAAAAGCAACGCCCGTTACAGATCGCAAGGCCGCTGATGTTTCCCCGCCTGACCCACCGTTTGCACACCGCGGCACAAACACCCCATGCCCAAGGGGTGTTGGCGGTGGTGGCCTTCTTGGAAAGCTCGGTCTTTCCGCTGCCCGCAGAGGTGGTGATGGTGCCAATGTGCCTAAGCAAACCGGAAAAATCGCTGCGCTATGCGGCCATTGCGGCAAGTGCCTCGGTTCTGGGGGGCATTCTTGGCTGGATGATCGGACATTTCCTGTTTGATGCGCTGGCCGCTCCGCTGTTAAATTTCTGGCACTCGATGCCCGCGTTTGAGGCGTTAAAGGCGCAAACCGGCACGGCGATGATTCTGGTGCTGCTGCTCACCTCAGGCGCGGCGCATTTGCCCCCGATGAAGGTGGTGACGATTCTAGCAGGTGCCGTGGGTTTCAACCTTGGGCTTTTCATCTTGGCCGCTGTCGTTGCGCGTGGGGCGAAGTTCTTGGTGCTTGGCTGGGCGTTGCAACGCTACGGCACCCCCTTGGCCGATGCTTTGGCCAAGCGCATGGCCTTGGTGGCGCTGGCGGTGATCGTGGCGCTGATTTTCATAATCGGGGTGAAATCCTATGTTTAACGCACCACTGACCCGCCGCTTTCTCATCGCCTTGGCGACCGGCGGGTCGTTCTTCGCCCTCGCCTCGGCCTATGCTTTTCAATATCTGGGTGGCTTGGCGCCGTGCCATTTGTGCTGGCTGCAACGCTACCCGCATTTCGCGGCACTCGGCTTGGGGGCTTTGGCGTTGATGCTCCGCGCGCCCGTACTTACCCGCCTTCTCGCCCTAACAGGGGCAACGGCGGCGTTCACCACGGCGGTATTGGGGGCCTATCATACCGGCGTGGAACGCCATTGGTGGCCCGGCCCGACCACCTGCACATCAGGTTCTATCGCCCATATCTCGGCCAAGGATTTGCTGGCGCAAATCCAAGCCGCCCCTGTGGTGAAATGCGATCAAGTCGCGTGGCAGATGCTTAGCCTATCCATGGCCTCGTGGAATATGCTCTTCTCGCTGGCCTTGGTCGCACTTTGGCTGCTGGCGTTCAAAAAGCGCTAAAACGTCCCGATTTCATACGTGCCCAAATATCCATTCCACACCGGCCCAAAAGCGCACCCTTACAAAGGGGGTGCCCCAAATCTGTCGCCCAAAAACCGCGCCCCTTCTGCCAAAGCGAAGCGGTCGGTCATGCCGGCGACATAATCACACACACACCGCGCCAAGGTGGTTTCATCCTGCGCCGCATCCAGATCGGCCTGCCATTCGGCCGGTAGCAGGCTTGGGTCCGCCATAAACAAAGGAAACAACCCATCCACCACCCGACTGACCCGCGCGCGTTCGACCATGACCGAAGGTGCACGGTACATGCGGGTAAATAGAAACGAGCGAACCGCCTTTAACTCTTGATACAGCGGCTTAGAGAAGCGGATCACCGTCGTGCCCATATGGCGGATATCATCTACGCTGCGCGGTTGGGCAGCGGCCAGACGATTTTGCGCCACAGCGATCACATCTTCCACCATCACGCCAAACACGCGGCGCAACGCCTCGTGCCTGCGGCGCATCTTTTCAAGGCCGGGATACAGGCGGTCAACTTCGGCAAAGGCGGGGCCGGTGACGGGCAAGGCCATAAGGTCCGCCTCGTCAAACAGGCCCGAGCGCAGGCCATCATGCAAATCGTGGTGCGAATAGGCGATGTCATCGGCAATTGCCGCCACCTGCGCCTCGGCACTGGCGTGGGTGTCAAGCTCTAGATCCCACGCCGCGTTCACCTCGGCCAAAGCATAGGGCAAGGGGCCAGCGTGCTTGTCATCGGCGTAAGGCCCGCGCAGGGGGCCGTTGTGCTTGGCGATTCCTTCTAACGTCTCCCATGTCAGGTTCAGCCCGTCAAAATCGGCGTAGTGCCGTTCAAGCCGCGTGACGATGCGCAACGCCTGCGCGTTATGGTCAAAGCCGCCATAAGGCGCCATCAACCGTTCCATCGCGTCCTCGCCGGTATGGCCAAAGGGCGTGTGGCCCAAATCATGCGCCAAAGCGATTGCCTCGGCCAAATCGGTGTTCAACCCCAAAACCCCCGCCAAAGTGCGCGCCACTTGCGCCACTTCAATCGTATGGGTCAGGCGGGTGCGATAGTAATCGCCCTCGTGTTCGACAAAGACCTGCGTCTTGTGCTTTAGGCGGCGAAACGCGCTGGAATGAATGATCCGGTCGCGGTCACGCTGAAAGGGCGAGCGGAACGACGACAAACGCTCTTCGTGCAAGCGCCCACGCGATTGGTCGGGATGGCAGGCGAAAGGAGCAAGCATGAAACCTCACAAAGCTTTGCCCCCTTATACGCGCCCTGCCCCCACAAACCAACCCAAAGCCCCCCGATTTGCGCTTTGCCAAAGACGCTCGCTGAAATGCCGATTTTTCTGGCGAAAAATCGAAAATCCCGCCTCAACTCGATTTTTCGCAGAAAAATCGTATGCCTCGCCAAAACCGATTTTTCGGCGAAAAATCGCGCCCCACCTTCCGCCTTGAACCTCGCCCCCTCAGCGCCTATCTTCCAATCTCAAGGAGAGCCCCATGTCCCTCACGCTACCCCCCCGCGTCACCGACCGCGCCTTTGACCGCTTGGCCGAGATTGCAGCCCTTACCGGCCAAGCCAAGGCCCTGCGCGTGGCGGTCGAAGGTGGCGGATGTTCGGGCTTTCAGTATGACATCAAACTTGATGACCCCACCGCCGACGATCTGATCTTGGAAAAGAACGGCCAGCGAGTGCTGGTTGATCAAGTCTCACTCCCCTACCTGTCGAACGCAGTGATCGATTTTTCCGCTGAATTGATCGGCGCGCGCTTTGTTATCCAAAACCCCAACGCTCAATCTTCGTGCGGTTGCGGTACATCTTTCTCGCTCTAATCCCTCGCCCTCGGCCAGATTCGCCCTAGCTTTCGGCTCCATAGACCGGAGGTTTCATGCCCATCGCCCTTATGCTCGGCTCTGCCCCCAACGCGGTCGACGCGCGCGATTGGCCCCGCGCGCCCTTTGATCATATCGTGACCATCAACAACGCGTGGCGCATCCGCGACGACTGGGATGACCTGTGCTGCCCGTGGGATTTTCCGCAAGACCGCCGCCCCACCCCTGCGGCCCACCAGCGCCTGATCCTGCAAGAAGATTTCGTGCCCGCGCAAAACCTTTACGGCGGCTTTGTCTATGCCGGTGGCACCATGGCCTTTACCACCGCTTATTGGATGCTTGCAGCGATCAAACCCAAAGTCATTGCCGTTTTGGGCTGCGATATGCACTATCCCGCCCAAGGCGAAACCCATTTCTACGGCACCGGCACCGCCGACCCGCTGCGCCCCGACATCACCTTGCGCAGTCTTGAAGCCAAATCTGCCCGCCTGATGGTTCTCGCAGCAATGCAGGGCTGTGCGATGGTCAACCTTTCCACCGGCCCCTCGCGCCTTGTTTTCCCACGTGCCACCCGCGCCGATCTGCCCCAAACCCGCCCCGCGCCCTTTGATGCAGCCCTAACCCAAGCCGCCCAAGCGCGTGAAGCCGCCCTTGGCTACCAAGTTCCTTCTGGCCGCTATTGGGAGGAGGCAGAGCGCTTTGACACCGCCGAACTCGACCGGCTTGACCAGATGTGGCTGAACGCCGCGCAAATCAGCTTGCCCTATACCGCATCCCCCAGATGACAGCGCCGCGCTGACACGCTACCAAGGCCCCAACAGGAGCCTGCCCCATGAAAATAGCCACCTTCAACATCAACGGCATCAAAGCCCGCACCCAAGCCCTGCTGGATTGGCTGGCCGAAGCGCAGCCCGATGTCGCCTGTCTGCAAGAGATCAAATCCGTCGACGAGGCTTTCCCCCGTGACGCCTTCGAAGCCCTAGGTTACACCGTCGAAACCCACGGGATGAAGGCCTTCAACGGCGTCGCGATCCTCTCCAAACTGCCGCTCGAAGATGTCACCCGTTGCCTGCCCGGCGACGATGCCGATGAACAGGCCCGCTGGATCGAGGCGACGGTGATCGGCCCCAAGCACCCCGTGCGGATCTGCGGCCTGTATCTGCCCAACGGCAACCCGACCCCCGGCCCGAAATATGACTACAAGCTGGCTTGGATGCAAAGAATGCTCTCCCGCACGCGCACGCTGCTGGCGGATGAGCAGGCCTTGGTACTGTGCGGCGATTACAACATCATCCCGCAGGCCGAAGACGCCGCCAACCCGCACAACTGGCTGACCGACGCGCTGTATCTGCCGCAATCGCGGCAAGCCTATCAGCGCCTGCTCAACCTTGGCCTGACCGATGCGATCCGCGCGCAAAACCCCGCCTCGGGAACCTACACCTATTGGGATTTCCAAGCTGGCGCGTGGGAGCGTAACAACGGCATCCGCATCGACCACCTGTTGCTCTCACCCCAAGCCGCTGACCTGCTGCAAACCTCTGGCATCGACAAAGCGGTGCGCGGGCGTGACAAACCATCCGACCATGTGCCTGTGTGGATCGAGCTAGACGCCTGATGTATCCCCAAACCTTCTACGCCCAAACCCGCACCGACCAGACCCATCGCCCCACCCTGCAAGGCCCACAAGATACCGATACCGTTATCATCGGCGGTGGCCTTGCGGGCCTGACCACGGCGCTGGAACTGGCGCGCGAAGGCGTGGCTGTCACGGTGCTGGAAAGCGAATCCATCGGCTTTGGCGCATCAGGCCGCAACGGCGGCATCGTCTCGCCCGCCTTCGCCTGCGGCTCTGACGCTATCGAAGCCCGTGTGGGGCCAGAAAATGCCCGCGCCCTGCACCGCCTTACGATTGAAGGCGTGCAACGCCTGCGCAGCCATATCCAAACGCTAGGCATCCCGCAGGCCGACCCGATCCCCGGCCTGCTAAACCTGCGCCGCTTTGATCAAGCGCAAGACCTGCACGCCTATGCCGAGGATTTCGCCCGCGACTATGGCTATGCCTTCACCTACCTCGACCGCAAAGCCATTCAAGAGCGCCTGCAAACCACCCGCTATCTGCACGGGTTAGAAGACCCCCAAGCTTTCCACATCCACCCCCTGAACTACCTGCGCGCCCTAGCGGTCGAGGTCGAACGTCTGGGGGGCAAAATCTATGAACACAGCCCCGCCATCGGCTGTGACCTGAAGGGCGCACACAAACGCCTGCGCACGCCGAACGGCCATGTCACGGCCAAACGCGCCATCTTCGCCACGGGCGGTTACACCGGCACGCTGATACCGCGCCTGAAACGCGCGGTGTTGCCGATTGCCACCTATATGATGGTGTCAGCCCCCGCCCCCGACCTGTTGGCGCAGGTGATTAGAACCAAGGCTGCCATCCTAGATGACCGCCGCGCATCAGATTATTACCGCGTGGTCGATGGCGGCCAGCGCCTGCTTTGGGGCGGTCGCATCACCACCCGCGCTGCCAACCCCCAAGGAGTTGCCGCCGAACTGCGCCGCGCGATGCTGGATGTTTATCCCCAGCTTGCCCCCTTGCAAACCGACCTCGCATGGTCGGGCCTTATGGCCTATGCGCGCCATCTGATGCCACAAATCGGCGCGTTGCAGCCCGATGTCTGGCACATCACCGCCTTTGGCGGCCACGGCCTGAACACCACCGCGATTGCGGGCAAGGTTCTGGCCGAAGCCATCCTAAACCAATCCAACCGCATCGACCTGTTCAAGCCTTGGGGCCTAGACTACGCGGGCGGCGCGATAGGCCTGGCCGTAGCGCAACTGACCTATTGGTATCTTCAAGCCCAAGACCACTGGCGCGAGCGCCGCAGCTAAACCCTCATGCGTCTTCGGGAAACACTGTCAGGAAGGTCTGGAAGGGCAGACGCCCTTCCAGCGCGGAGGACAGGAGGGGCCGGCCCCTCCGGACGCGCGCCGATGGCCCCTTGGGGCCTGAGGCGGGCGTCACCCCTTCACACCGGCAGCAAACAGGCCGCAATCCGCCGCCCTTCGCCCGAAAGCACGTTATAGGTGCGCGCCGCAGCAGGCGAGTTCATCACCTCCACCCCGATTCCGACCCCTTCAAAGGCGGCGCGAAAATCGGCGGGCACATGCGCAATCTCTGCCCCCGTGCCCACGATCAGCACATCAATCTTGCCCTGCAGCGCTAAAGGCCCCGCCCAGTCGCCCACACCGCCCCAAGCGCCCGCGTTCCACGGTGTGACCAAGCACGCCCCGCGCAGCACATGGCGGCCGATGCGAAAAAAGCCCGGCCCATAGCCTTCGATGGCGAGGGCCGAACCGTAAGTGATCTCTGTCATGCGAATATCGGCCATAACAGGTTCAGGCATCTATATTGGCAAACTCGTGATCCGCCCCTTTGCCCGAAGCGCGCGGCTTATCGCTGCGGTCAAGCCCAAGGAACAGCACCAAGTTTTTGGCGACATAAACCGACGAATAGGTGCCCAAGATGATCCCCATGAAGATCGCAAAAGAAAAACCCCGGATCACATCGCCGCCCAAAGCCAGCATCGACCCAACCGCCAAAAGCGTGGTGAAAGAGGTCGCCAAAGTGCGGCTTAGGGTTTCGTTGACCGACAGGTTCATCACCTCTTTCAGCGGCATCGTCTTGTATTTCATCAAGTTTTCGCGCAACCGGTCAAACACCACCACCGTGTCGTTGATCGAATAGCCCAAGATCGTCAGCAAGGCCGCCACAATGGTCAGATCAAACTTGATCTGAAACACTGCAAAAATCCCCACCGTGATGAACACATCATGCAGCAGCGCCAAAACGCCGCCCAAAGCGAACTGCCATTCAAACCGCAGCCAGATATAGCCCAAAATCCCCAGCGAGGTCGCCACCAAAGCCGTGATCGACGACCACACCAGTTCAGACGACACCTTAGGCCCCACCGTCTCGACCGAGACGATTTTTAGCGCGGGGTCCATCGCGGTTAGCGCATCCGTGATGCGCTTCAGGCCCGCATCGTCGATCTGGTCTTGGCCATTGGCCGCCGAAAGGCGAATGGCCGCCACGTGCTGATCCGCGCGGAAAGAAGGGTCAAACACCTCGTTGATCGCCACATCGCCAAGGTTCAACCCATCCAGCGTGGTCCGGTACAAGGCCGTGTCAATCACCGTGGCCGAATCGGTGCGCAGCGTGGTGCCGCCTTTGAAGTCGATGCCGAAATTCAGCCCCATCACGCCCCAAGCGACAAAGCTTAGAACCATCAGCAGCATCGACCCGCCAAAGGTGATCCATTGGTGCCGAAAGAAGTCGATATTGGTTTTTTCAGGGGCCAGTCTTAGACGCCATGCCATGACGATTACCTCACACGATCAGGGTCTTGGGCTTGCGCCAGTTAAACCAAACCTGAATGATCAACCGCGTCACGAACAACGCGGTGAACACCGAGGTCACGATGCCGATGAACAGCGCCACGGCAAAGCCGCGCACAGGCCCTGCCCCAAAGAAGTACAACACGATCGAGGTGATCAACGTGGTCACGTTGGCATCGACAATCGCGCTTGTGGCCCGTTCATAGCCCAGTTCAATCGCCCGCGCCGCCGTTTTGGCGTGGCGCAGTTCTTCACGGATGCGTTCATAGACCAGCACGTTGGCATCCACCGCCGTGCCAATCGTCAGCACAAGGCCCGCAATGCCCGGCAGTGTGAGCGTACCACCAATCATCGACAGAATGCCAAAGATGATCCCCATGCTTAAAACCAGCGTGATATTGGCAAAAAGCCCGAATATCCCGTAGCTTGCCAGCATAAACAGGCCCACCAGCACCATGCCGGCAATCGCCGCCACTTTGCCGGCGTCAATCGAATCCTGCCCAAGTTCGGGGCCAACCGTGCGTTCTTCCAAAAAGGTCATCTCGGCGGGCAAAGCGCCTGCGCGCAACAGCACGGCCAGATTGGTTGAACCTTCTACGGTAAAGTTGCCCGTGATGATCCCGGACCCGCCGGTGATGGCGGTTTGGATTGTGGGGGCTGAAATCACCTGTTTGTCCAGCACAATGGCAAAAGGCTCGCCCACATGGGCACCGGTATATTCGCCAAACTTGCGCGCACCTGATGTGTCAAAGCGGAAACTGACAGCAGGCCGCCCGTTTTGGTCAAACGAAGGTTGGGCATCAACCAGATCATCGCCGGTCACAACGGGGGCTTCTTCCACCGTGTAATACAGCCCTTGCTGGTCAGATGCGGGCAAAAGCAAATTGCCCACGCCCGGATTGGCCGTCTTGTCAGACCCTTGGCCCACCACGGTGTTGAAGGTCAACTTGGCCGTCGTGCCGATGATGGCTTTAAGCTCTTCCGCCGACCCGATGCCGGGCACTTCGATCAAGATACGGTCTGCACCCTGCCGTTGGATAGAAGGTTCGCGCGTGCCCGCAGCATCTACCCTGCGGCGGATGATTTCCAGCGATTGCTGCATGGTGCGGGTATCGGTCGCAGCCTTTTCGGCATCTGACAGAGTGATCACGATATCGCCGCCATCCGCGACAATATCCATATCTTTCTGCCCTGCGCCGGTCAGGCTTACCACATTCGCGGTCAGCCCCTGCAACTTGGCCAAAGCGGCCTGCATCCCGTCAGGATTGGTCAGGGTGATGCGCAAGGTGCCATCAGGGGCGGGCTTGCGCTTCACGGGGCCGGTGGCATCGCGCACCTCTTTCAAAGCGTCGCGGGCATCGGGCCAAAAGGCATCCATGCGCTGCTTGTACACATCGGCCAGCTTCACCTCTGCCAGCAAATGCGCACCGCCGCGCAAATCAAGCCCTAGGTTGACCAAGGCCGAAGGTGCCCAAGACGGCCAAACCGCCAGCGCGGCTGTCTGTTCAGGCGTCGCGACACCGCCGACCTTTTGCGCCTTGGCAATGGCGGTGGCGGCATCGTTGTGGGTTTCAACGCGGGAATAAAACAGGTTGGGGGCGGCAAGGATCAACCCTGCCACCACCGCAGCCCAGATAACCAGGCGTTTCCAAAGCGGCGTTTCCAGTTGCATGGGCCAGCTCAGACAGACGCAGGTTCGGTCTTAGACATCACTTGCGTGATCGTGTGCTTGGCGATCTTGACCTTGACGCCCTCGGCAATTTCAACTTCCAGCACATTGTCGTCACCCACTTTGACAACCTTGCCGATGATGCCGCCCGCTGTCAGCACTTGATCGCCGCGGCGCACCGCTTCGATCATGGCTTTAAGGTCTTTCATCTTCTTTTGCTGCGGACGGATCAGCAGCATATACATGATCCCGAAGATCAAGATCAGTGGCAGGAACGAGGCTACGGCATAGCCAGCCCCTCCGGCAGCCCCAGCAGTCTGAGCGTAAGCAGCAGTCACAAACATCGGTCGTCCTTTCGGTCAAAGGCGGCGGCAGCGGCCACCTTGAAATTTCGCCGCACCCTAGCCTTACGGGGGCACAGGCGCAAGGCGGGCACATCTTACCCTTACTCACATGCGGGCGAGTATGGCGCGCTTCAAGGGGGGGCACGTTTGAATTGCGCTTCACCCGCGCGCGCTGATCGGGCATATGGGGGCAACAACGTTCGAAAAAGGTTCCGCCATGCACGACATTCGCGCCATCCGTGAAAACCCCGCAGCCTTTGATGCGGCCCTGTCGCGCCGTGGATTGCAGGGCCTGTCGGCCCAAGTGCTGGCCTTGGATGAAGACCGCCGTGGCAAAATCCTCGCGGCTGAAACCGCAACGGCCGATCAAAACCGCGCCTCCAAAGAAGCAGGGGCCGCCAAAGGGCGCGGCGATGAAGCCGAGTTTGAACGCCTGCGCGCCGAAGTTGCGGTGAAAAAAGCCGCCATCCAACGCCTGACCGAAGAAGCCGCCGCCGAAGACCAAGCGCTGCGCGATATGCTGATGGGCATTCCCAACCTGCCGCTGGACGCTGTGCCCGATGGCAAGGATGAAACGCAAAACGTCGAGATTCACCGCTGGGGCACGCCCCGCAGCTTCGATTTCACGCCCAAAGAGCATTTCGAGATCGCCGGTGTGACCCCGAACATGGATTTCGCCACCGCCGCCAAACTGTCAGGCAGCCGCTTTGTGGTGCTAAAGGGCGCTGTCACCCGTGTGCACCGCGCCTTGGCCCAGCTGATGCTGGACACCCATGTTGACACCCACGGCTTGACCGAGATGTGGACGCCGGTTTTGGTCAAAGACGATGCGATGTACGGCACCAACCAACTGCCAAAATTCGCCGAAGACAGCTATCAAACCACCAATGGCTGGTGGCTTATTCCCACCGCAGAAGTAACGCTGACCAATTCGGTCGCGGGTGAGATTCTTGAAGAAGCCCAACTGCCCATTCGCATGGCGGGCCATACCCAGTGCTTTAGGTCAGAAGCCGGATCATCAGGCAAAGACACCACGGGCATGCTGCGCCAGCACCAGTTCGAAAAGGTCGAAATGGTAACGATCTGCACGCCCCAAACGGCGCTTGCCGAGCACGACCGCATGACCAAATGCGCCGAGGCGATTTTGGAAAAGCTGGGCCTGCCCTACCGCACCATTGTGCTGTGCACCGGCGACATGGGGTTTGGCGCGCAAAAGACCCATGATCTGGAAGTCTGGCTGCCCGGCCAACAAAAATACCGCGAGATTTCGTCGGTTTCCACCTGCGGCGCGTTCCAAGCCCGCCGCATGAACGCCCGCTTCCGCCCCAACGGTGGCGGCAAGCCCGATTATGTCGCCACGCTGAACGGGTCTGGCCTCGCCGTCGGGCGCTGCTTGATCGCGGTGTTGGAAAACGGGCAAGAGGCTGACGGCTCTGTCACCCTGCCCGCAGCGCTGCATCCCTATTTGGGCGGCAAGACCAAGATCGAGGCCGACGGCACCCTGTCTTGACGCAGAAACGGGGGGCGTCTGCCACCCTCACCTGCGCAAAGCGGCGTCTTTGCTTTAAGTCCAGTCCAGCACGACCTTGCCCGACAGGCCAGAGCGCATCACTTCAAACCCTTGCCCAAAATCGGTGGCTTTGAAGCGGTGGGTGATAACTTTTGACACATCCAAGCCGTTTTCCAGCATGGCGATCATTTTATACCACGTCTCGAAAATTTCGCGCCCATAGACACCTTTGATGGTGATGGCTTTCAAGACGATCTTGCTCCAATCGACAGGAGAGGACCCCGGCGGGATGCCCAGCATGGCGATTTTGCCGCCCATCACAAGGCTTTCCACCATCTGATCCAAAGCCTGCTGGTTGCCTGACATTTCCATGCCGACATCAAAGCCTTCGGCCATTTTCAAGCGGCTTTGCACATCCTTTAGATCCTCACGCGCCACGTTCACGGGGGTCACATCGGCGACACGCGCCGCCAGATCAAGCCGTGTTTGGTTCACATCGGTGATCACCACATGGCGCGCGCCCACATGGCGGGCCACGGCGGCGGCCATGATGCCGATGGGGCCAGCCCCCGTGATCAGCACATCTTCGCCCACCAGATCAAAGCTAAGGGCCGTGTGCACCGCATTGCCCAAAGGGTCCAAGATCGCGCCGATGTCGTCGGGTATGGCATCGGGCAAGGGCACCACGTTAAAGGCCGGAAGCCGCAGATACTGCGCAAAAGCCCCCGGTTCATTCACCCCAATGCCGCGCGTGGCAGGGTCAAGATGAAACCGCCCTGCCCTGCTTTGGCGCGAGGATTTGCCAATCAAATGCCCCTCGCCCGAACAGCGCTGCCCCAGCGCAAGCCCCTGCACCTGCGCGCCGATTTCCACAATCTCGCCCGCAAATTCATGCCCCGTGATCAGCCCCAAGGGCACGGTGCGCGCGGCCCATGCGTCCCAGTTCCAGATGTGAATGTCGGTGCCACAAATGCCAGTTTTGTTGACCTTGATCAGCACATCTTCCGGCCCGATGTCGGGCACGGCGCGCTCTTCTTGCCAAAGGCCGATGTCGGCTTGCGATTTCACCAGCGCTTTCATGCCAAAACCCCCGTCGCGCGACCCGCAGCCCCAAAGGCGGCGAGGCCAAAATCGAGATCGTCACGGCTGAGCGCCGCCGTCATTTGCGTGCGAATGCGGGCCTGACCGCGGGGCACGACAGGAAAGAAAAAGGCCGACACCATCACGCCTTGCGCCTCAAGCGCTTGGGCAAATTTTTGCGCCAAAGGCGCATCCCCAATCATCACAGGCACAATCGGGTGGCTTCCCGCCAGCAAGGCAAATCCCAAGGCTTGCAAGCCCGCGCGCCAATAGGCGGCATTCTGGGCCAGTTTGGCGAGCAGGTCATCGGCCGCCTCGACCAAATCCAACGCTGCCAAAGCGGCCCCCACCACGGCAGGCGGCAAGGCGTTGGAAAACAGGTAAGGCCGCGCTCTTTGGCGCAGCAGGTCGATCACCACTTGCGGCCCTGCAACATAGCCGCCCAAAGCGCCGCCCAAGGCTTTGCCGAAGGTGCCTGTCATCAGATCAACCTTCACCCCCGCCCGCGCCGCCGTGCCGCGCCCTTGCGGGCCGATAAAGCCCGTGGCGTGGCAATCATCCACCATCGTCAAAGCGCCATAGTCCGCCGCCAACCGCGCCAAATCGCCCAAATTGGCAAAGCTGCCGTCCATCGAAAACACACCGTCCGTCACAACCAAGATGAACCGCGCCCCGCCGTCGCGGGCTGCTTGCAACTGGCGCTGCAAATCGTCCATGTCGTTGTTAGCAAACCGAAACCGCCGCGCTTTGCAAAGCCGAATGCCGTCGATGATCGAGGCGTGGTTGAGACTGTCAGAGATCACCGCATCTTCTTCGCCGAGCAAAGGTTCAAAGACAGCCCCGTTGGCATCAAAGCAGGCGGCAAACAAAAGCGCATCGTCGGTGCCCAAGAACTGCGCCAAACGGCTTTCCAACCGTTGGTGCAAATCTTGCGTCCCACAGATGAAGCGCACCGAAGCCATGCCATAGCCGTGACTGTCCATCGCGGACTTGGCGGCAGCGATAAGACGCGGATCATCGGCCAAGCCTAGGTAATTGTTGGAACAAAGGTTCAGCATACTGCGCCCGCCCAGCATGACCTGTGCCGCTTGAGGGCCTTGCAGGGCGCGTTCGCGCTTCATCAGCCCTTCCGCCTCAATCGCGGTGAGGGTGGCGGCGATGTGCGATAGAAAGGCCTGTGACATGCGGGAATATCCTTTGGGATTTGCAAAATTATCCGCCCAAATCGGCACAATGTCAATATAACGGATATTAATCCGTCATGCCGGATTTATCACAATCCCAGCCCCAAACACGCCCTTCAAGGCGCATTTGCCGCAGCCTGACCCTCCCCTGCCGCATTCAGCCCTTGCCACCGGGCCCTTCCAGCCTAAAAACGCCCTGTAAGCAGGAGACGACCATGACCGATGCCGCCACCCAAGACGCGCTTGTGATCTTCACCCCTTCGGGCAAACGCGGGCGCTTTGCGCTTGGCACGCCGATTTTAACGGCAGCGCGGCAGTTGGGGGTCGATCTGGATTCAGTCTGCGGCGGGCGGGGGATTTGTTCCAAATGCCAAATCCAGCCGGGGTATGGCGAGTTTCCCAAGCACGGCGTGACGGTGGCCGCTGATGCCCTTTCGGAATGGAACGAGGTTGAGGCGCGCTATAAGCGCGTGCGTGGGCTGATCGACGGGCGGCGCTTGGGCTGTCAGGCCAAGGTGATGGGCGATGTGATCGTGGATGTGCCGCCCGAAAGCCAAGTGCACAAGCAGGTCATCCGCAAATCCGCCTCTGACCGCGTGATTGCGATGGATCCGGCCACTCGGCTGTATTTCATCGACGTGGCAGAGCCCGATATGCACGAACCCACGGGCGATTTCGAACGCGTCAAGCGCGCTTTGGCCGAGCAGTGGCAGATAGAAGGCGTTCAGGCTGAACTGACCCTGCTGCGCCGCTTGCAACCTGCCTTGCGCAAGGGCGAATGGAAGATCACGGTCGCCCTGAACAAGGGCAACCACGACGCCGATTATCACCTGCTAGACCTGTGGCCCGGCTATCACGAAGGCCCGTTGTTGGGCCTTGCGATTGACCTTGGGTCAACCACCATCGCAGCCCATCTGTGCGACTTGACCGATGGCAAGGTTTTGGCGTCAGCCGGTGTGATGAACCCGCAAATCCGCTTTGGCGAAGATTTGATGAGCCGCGTGTCCTACGCCATGATGAACCCCGGCGGCGATGTCGAAATGACCGCCGCTGTGCGCGCGTCAATCAACACGCTGGTGAGCGAGATTGCGGCAGAGGCCAAGGTGGATGCGACGGCCATTTACGAACTGGTCTTTGTGTGCAACCCCGTGATGCACCATCTTTTGCTGGGGATAGATCCGGTGGAACTGGGCCAAGCGCCCTTTGCGCTGGCAACCTCTGGATCATTGTCGTTCGACGCGCGCGAGTTGGACCTGACCGCCGTGGCGCGCACCGCGCGGGTCTATGTGCTGCCGTGTATCGCAGGCCATGTGGGGGCCGATTGCGCCGCTGTGGCCTTGGCCGAAGAGCCGAACAAGTCAGACGATATGGTGCTGATTGTTGATGTCGGCACCAATGCCGAACTGTTGTTAGGAAACAAAACACGGGTTCTGGCCTGTTCGTCGCCCACAGGGCCCGCCTTTGAAGGCGCGCAGATTTCTTCGGGCCAACGCGCAGCGCCGGGCGCAATTGAACGGGTCGAGATTGACCCCGTCACCAAAGAGCCGCGCTTTAAGGTGATCGGGTCTGATCTGTGGTCAACCGATGACGGCTTTGCTGCGGCCATCGGGGCCAGTGGTGTGACGGGCATTTGCGGGTCAGGCATCATCGAAGCCGTGGCTGAACTGCGCAGTGCAGGGCTGGTCGATCAAGGCGGGCTGATCGGCGGGCCGGATCAAACCGGCACGGCGCGGTCAGTTCCAGAAGGGCGCACCCATTCTTATGTGCTGCATGATGGCACAGCCGAAGGCGGGCCGCGCATTTTGGTGACGCAAGGCGATATCCGCGCCATTCAACTGGCGAAGGCCGCCCTTTATGCGGGTGCCAAGCTGTTGATGGATGAAATGGGCGTGGAAACGGTGGACCGTGTGGTTCTGGCAGGGGCGTTCGGGGCGCATATCTCGCCCAAACACGCGATGATCTTGGGCATGATCCCCGATGCCGCGCTTGATAAAGTGATCTCGGCTGGCAATGCCGCTGGCACCGGCGCGCGGATCGCTTTGTGCAACCGCGCGGCGCGCGACACGATCGAGGCCGTGGTGCATGACATCCACAAGGTCGAAACCGCCATCGAACCGCGCTTTCAAGAGCATTTCGTCAATGCCTCGGCCATTCCCAACGCGGTCGATGCCTTTCCGCATCTAGACCCGCTGCCCGATGTCAGCTTTAACACCGCCGGTTCGGGTGGTGAGGGCGGGCGCAAGCGGCGGCGCGGGTAGGGCCAGACCATGACCAACCGGCGCTTTTTATTCTTGCTGTCAAGTGCGCGCAGCGATGGCAACACGCAAAGCATGGCCCGCGCGGCAGCCGCAGGCTTGGCGGATAGCGTTGCGCAAGACTGGTGCGACCTGACAAAAGCCAAACTGCCCGCCTTTGAAGACCTGCGCCATGGGGCCCGCTATGGGCCGCTGTCGCCACAGATGGCAGCACTGGCCGAACGCACGCTGCAAGCCAGCGACATCGTGTTTGTCGCCCCTTTGTACTGGTACGGCCTGCCCGCCCCTGCGAAACTGTACCTAGACCACTGGTCGCATTGGATGCGCCTGCCGGACTTAGATTTCAAAGCCCGTATGTCGGGCAAACGCGCATGGCTGATCATGGCCCACGCCGGATCCTCAGACGCCGAGATTGCCCCCGCCCGTGACGGGTTGCGCCTTGCTACGGCCTATCTGGGAATGTGCTGGGGCGGCGCGTTGCTGGCCGATGCCAACGCACCAGGCGATTGGCAAAAAGACCCCCAAGCCCAAAGCACCGCCGCGCAGTTCTTCGCGGCTTGACGCAAGCGTTGCAAGCGATTACCTGTGCGCGCACTGCGGGTGTAGCTCAATGGCAGAGCAGCAGCTTCCCAAGCTGAATACGGGGGTTCGATTCCCCTCACCCGCTCCATCCCCTTTACATCGCTGCCTTGCCTTGAGCGCTTTTTACAGCGTTCAAATTCAGCGATTTTTTGCGCCGCACGGCTTTGGGGGGAAAATTGTAGGGTAACCCTACAGTTTTAGCGTTTCATGACTTCCATAAGCCAAGACCCTTCGTCTAGGGTTTCGCCCAAGCCTAATAAACGGGCACCAAAGGGGGGAAGCCATGCTGATTGGGGAATTGGTGAAGATCACGGGCCTGTCGAAAGACGGGCTGCGCTATTATGAAGACCTTGGGCTGATCCACTCTAAACCGGTTAAGGCGGGCACCCGCATTTACCGCGATTACGATGACACCACGCTGGAACGCTTGGCGCTGATTGCCTTGGGCAAGCGGATGCACTTTTCCCTGCGCGACATCGGGGCGGTTTTGAACCGTGCCATCAATGACCAAATCAGCCGCGAAGAGCGCCGCGCTTTTCTTTTGGCCCAAGCCCAGCAGGTCGATACCCAGATCGCCGATTTGGAAGATGTTAAAAAGCAGCTTTTGTTCTTTGCTGACCAGCCCGACAAAGAGGTCGTGGATGCCCATCTTAAAGAGATCGGGCTTTACTACGAATAGGGTTTTGGCGGTTCACAGCGGCTTTTCAAACCCCGCCCAGCAGGGTAGCAAAGCGCATCAGAGGGAGTTTATCATGAACACAGATATCAAACGCATCGGCACCGGCGCGCGTATGTCAGAGGCCGTGTGCTACAACGGCATCGTTTGGGTGGCAGGCCAAGTTGGCAATCCGGGCGACACGGTTGCGGACCAGACCCGCACCTGTTTGGCCGAGGTGGACCGCATTTTGGCGCAAGCTGGCACCGATAAGACGCGCATTCTGTCAACCCAAATCTGGTTGGCCGATATCTCGACATTCGGCCAAATGAACGCGGTTTGGGACACTTGGGTTCCCGCAGGCCACACCCCTGCCCGTGCGACGGGTGAAGCCAAGCTGGCCACGCCGGATTACTTGGTGGAAGTGATCGTTACGGCCGCTTTGAAGTAAAGCGGCACAGCCAGAGCGGGGGTTTCACACCCCCGCACCCCCTGTCAAAAAGCGGGGGTTTCACACCCCCGCACCCCCGTGGGATATTTAAGCAAGTATGAAATGGGGGGTGCGGGGGGGGCAATTAGCGTGCGGGGACGTGGTTGCGCCAGTTGTGCTGTTCTTTGAAGCCCAAAACCTCACGGATTTTTTGGTTGGACAATAGGCTTTCGTTGGGTTCGACCGCGCGGGTCAGGGGAACGTTCGCAAAGAACTGCGCCAAAAGGTCGGCGTTGGGTTGCGGTACGGAATTGGTGTCGTTGACCGCGTTGAACACCTGATAGCCCAGCCCGTCTTTCTTTAGTGCCAGATCGACAATCTGCCCCAGATCGCGCGCATCAATGTAGCTAAACGTGATGCGGCGGCGGGAGCCGGGGTCTTTGGCAAAATCGGGGAAGCGGGCGTAGTCTTGCGGCTCCATCACGTTGCCGATGCGCAGCGCGTAGACATCAGCCCCCGTGCGGCGCTGGAACGCTTCGGCTGTCACCTCGTTTACCTTTTTGGACATGCCGTAGCTGTCCATCGGGTTGATCGGGTAGGCTTCATCCAGCGGCAGATAGGCGGGGTCGGTTTGACCGTCGCTGAAACACACCCCGTAAGTGGTTTCCGACGAGGCGATAATCACCTTGCGGATGCCCGATTTCAGCGCCGCTTCCAGCACGTTATACGTGCCCATCACATTGACGCGGTAGGTTTCATTGTCAGGCGCAATCATCAGCGCAGGAATGGCGGCGAAATGCACCACGGCGTCAAACTTGCGCTGGCCAAGACCGTCTTCCAGATCATCGCCGCTGGCATAGGCGGTCATGGCGTTGAACATCTGCCCGCTGTCGGTGATATCGGCGACCAAATCAGCCACGCCGGGGTGGCGCAGCGGCACTTTATCGACATTGAGTACCCTGTGCCCCTGTGCCGCCAAATAGGCCACCACATGTTTGCCCGCTTTGCCCGAGCCGCCTGTGAAAAGTATGCGCATCAAATCCTCCTGCTTTGGCGCAACCATGCCTGAAGCTTTAGCCCAAGGCCAGCCCTTGCGCCCTGCCCCCTTGGCGGTGTCTAATGGGCACCAAACAAGAACAGGCGCCCCATGTCAGATTTGCTGAGCAACACGACCGATACCTACAACGCCTCGTCGATCGAGGTGCTGGAACCGCTAGAGGCGGTGCGCCTGCGGCCGGGCATGTACATCGGCGGGATTGACGAGCGCGCCTATCACCACCTTGCCGCCGAAATCGTCGACAACGCGATGGATGAGGCTGTGGCAGGCCATGCCACGCGCATCGAAGTTGAACTGCACGCAGACGGCGCTTTGACGGTGCGCGACAATGGGCGGGGGATACCTGTCGACCCGCATCCCAAGTTTCCCGACAAATCAGCGCTTGAGGTGATTTTGTGCACCCTGCACTCGGGCGGTAAATTCGGCGGCAAGGCTTATGAAACCTCGGGCGGGTTGCACGGCGTGGGGTCTTCGGTGGTCAACGCGCTGTCTGACCGGATGGATGTGGAAGTGGCGCTGAACAAAGAGCTGTACACCCAAAGCTTTTCGCGCGGCAAACCCTTGGCCCCCATTCGCAAAGTTGGCCCCGTGGCCAACAGGCGGGGCACTTGGGTGACCTTTCACCCCGATGCGCAGATCTTCGGCAGCCAGCAATTTCGCGCGGGCCGATTGATGCGCATGGTGCGATCGAAGGCCTACCTGTTTTCGGGCGTCGAAATCCGTTGGAAAACCGCGATCCCCGATGGCGACACGCCGATGGAAGCGGTGTTTCACTTTCCCGGTGGCTTGGCCGATTACTTGGCCGACACTTTGGAAAAAACCACGACCTATGCCGACAAACCCTTTGCCGGAAAGGTGGGGTTTCAGGCCAAGTTTGGTGTGCCGGGGTCTGTAGAATGGGCGATCAATTGGACACCTGCACGCGACGGGTTCATTCAATCCTATTGCAACACCGTGCCCACGCCCGAAGGTGGCACGCATGAGACGGGGTTTTGGAACGCGGTGCTTAAAGGCATTCGCGCTTACGGCGAGTTGACCAAGAACCGCAAGACAGAATTGATCACCCGCGATGATCTGACAGCGGGGGGCTGCGCCCTTGTGTCATGCTTTATCCGCGAGCCGCAGTTTGTGGGGCAGACCAAAGACCGCTTGGCCACGGAAGAGGCGGTTAAATATGTCGAAGGCGCGGTGCGTGACCATTTTGACAATTGGCTGGCGGGCAATACGAAATATGCGGGGGCAATTTTAGATTTCCTGATCCTGCGGGCAGAAGAGCGGTTAAAGCGGCGGCAAGAAAAGGAAACGGCGCGCAAGACGGCGACCAAAAAGCTGCGTTTGCCGGGAAAATTGACCGATTGTTCCGCCAAGAACCGCGAAGGAACGGAACTGTTCATCGTCGAAGGCGATAGCGCGGGCGGGTCGGCCAAGGCGGCGCGCAACCGTGAAACGCAGGCGTTGCTGCCGCTAAAGGGCAAGATTTTGAACGTGCTGGGGGCTGCTTCGGCGAAATTGCACGACAATTCCGAAATTCGCGATATTTGCGAAGCGCTTGGCGTGACGATGGGGGCCAAGTTTAATGTCGACGATCTGCGCTATGATAAAATCATCATCATGACCGACGCCGATGTTGACGGGGCGCATATCGCCAGCCTGCTGATGACGTTTTTCTTTGCCCAAATGCGCCCGCTGATCGACAAGGGCCACCTATATCTGGCCTGCCCGCCGCTGTATCGGCTGACCCAAGGGGCCAAGCGGATCTATGTGGCGGATGATGCCGAAAAGGAGCTGATGCTGGCCAAGGGCTTGGGCGGGCGCGGAAAAATTGATGTGCAGCGGTTCAAGGGCTTGGGCGAGATGGATGCCAAAGACCTGAAAGACACAACGATGAATCCGTTGACACGAACGTTGATCCGCGTAACTATAGTTGAGGAAGACCCCGGCGAGACGGGCGACTTGGTTGAGCGCTTGATGGGTAAGAAGCCGGAATTGCGGTTTCAGTATATCCAAGAAAACGCGAGGTTTGTTGAGGAGTTGGATGTTTAATTTTGGAGGTTTTAAATGACTAGAGGAGTTTTTATAAGTTGGAGCGGCGAAAAAAGTCAAAAAATAGGGAAAGCTTTAAGTGACTGGCTACCTTCAGTTCTACAGTTTGTTCGGCCGTTCTATTCGCCGGATGACATAGATAAAGGAACAAAGTGGGTTTCTGAATTAAGCAAAAAACTTTCCGAGTGCGATATTGGTATAATCTGCTTAACTGGAGACAATTTGAACAAGCCTTGGATCTTATTTGAAGCTGGAGCGTTATCGAAGCAGCTTGCAGGATCAAATGTTTGCACGGTTTTATTCGGACTGGAACCAGCAGAATTAAACGCGCCACTTGCGAATTTTAACACTACGAGATTTAATAAGGATGATTTTAGAAAACTTATTAAAACAATAAACAAAACTAATAATTAAGATGCACTTCAAGATAATATGGTTGACCAAGTATTTGAAAAATGGTGGCCAGACTTGGAAGTTGAAATATCGAAAATTTTGAGTGAAAAAGCGGGGCCGAGGCCGGCAAAACGATCTGATCGTGAAATTCTGGAAGAAATCCTCGACGGAATGAGACAAAGCAGATTTCGAACCCAGACCGATTATCCCACCAACACTCGAATACCTTCAAGGCTTATTCATGAGTTTACACTTGAAATTGACAAGATGGTAAATCTAGCTGAATTAGAAGCTTCAGGTGAAATGATTGATATAAGCATCAAAATCATCAAGATGTTTCGCTTCATATGCAGGAATGGAGATCGAGACCAGTTACAATTGATTGATGATCTATTGAAAAGAACGTCAGAGGTCTTTCTTTCCGCAGAGAACACGTAAGAATTATGAGGGTGCGTATGTAATTCGCGCCCCCTACTCCTGCACCGTCTCCAAATACGCCGCAATCTCTACCAACCGTTGCGGCGTGGGCGTCATGATCCCGTCGCCGGTATCCACCAGCACCGTCGGCCCCTCCATCAAGGGGGCGAATTTGGGCATCAGGGCCGAGGGGGCCTCTCCGTGGCTATAGCCCCAGATTTTTGACATCACATAGGCCATCGGGAACACCCCGCCATGCCGCGAGGACAGGCCCGTCAGGTCGGCGGGGCGGTGGGCGAGGCTTTTTCCCAACGCGCCGTCGCCCTTGGCACTTACCCCATGGCAGGGCGCGCAAAGTTCGGTGAAATCGGCTTTGCCCGAACTAGGCGGCGTGGGCGCTTGGCCCGGCACGCAGGCGGCCAAAATCAGCAGGGCGGGCAGCAGGTGGGGGGCGCGCATGGGACATCCTTTGTCATTTTGCGCCAGACTACACCTGTGATGAGGGGTTGAAAACCTGTCGTGCGGCAAAACTTTCGGCGGGTCAGACGATCTGCCCGTCTTGCAACCGTACCACGCGGTCCATCCGCGCGGCCAAATCCATGTTATGGGTGGCGATCAAAGCCGACAGGCCGGTTTCGCGCACGATTTGCATCAGCACATCAAAGACTTGGGCGGCATTGGCGGGGTCTAGGTTGCCCGTAGGCTCATCTGCCAGCAGCAGTTTGGGGCTGTTGGCCAAGGCGCGGCAAAAGGCGACGCGCTGTTGTTCGCCGCCCGACAGGGCCGCAGGGCGGTGGCTTTCGCGGGCCAAAACGCCGACACGGGCCAGCAGGTCACGCGCCCGCGCCTCGGCCACGGGTTTGGCGATGCCGTGGGCCAGTTGCGGCAGGGTGATGTTTTCAAGGGCGGAAAATTCGGGCAGCAGGTGGTGGAACTGGTAGATAAACCCCACCTCGGCGCGGCGCGCATCGGTGCGGGCGCGGTCGTTCAGGCCAGTCATTTGGCGCGCGCCGTATTGCACCGTGCCTTGGTCGGCCACATCCAACAGACCCGCGATTTGCAACAGGGTGGATTTGCCAGCGCCTGAGGGGGCGACAAGCGCCACAACCTCGCCCGCAGAGACCGTCAGGCTTGCGCCGCGCAGCACCACAACCTCGCCCGCCTTGCCGCGATTGTATGCTTTTTCAATGCCTTGCAGGGTGAGGCTATTCATAGCGCAGCGCCTCAACCGGGTTCATGCGGGCGGCTTTGCGCGCGGGGATTAGGGTGATGACGAACGACAGGCCCAAGGATAGCGCCATGGCAGACCCCACATCTTGCGCCTGTAGCTTGGCGGGAAGGGTGTAGATGCCCCTGATCGAAGGGTCCCACACGCCGCCACCGGCCCAGAAGTTCACAAAGGAAAAAATAGGGTCGATGTAGAGCGCGAACAGGCAGCCAAGGGCCACGCCCATCGCCGTGCCGATCACGCCGGTGAACGACCCGCACAGGAAGAAGACGCGCAAGATTGACCCTTCGGTCAGCCCCATCGTGCGCAAAATGCCAATGTCGCGGCCCTTGTTTTTCACCAGCATAATCAGGCCGGATACGATGTTCATCGTGGCGATCAGCACCAAGATCGACAAGATGATGAACATAACGTTATCCTCAACCGACAAGGCGCGCAGAAACGCGCCAGAGCTTTGCTTCCATGTCCACAGCAAGGCATCCGGCCCGCCCGCTTGCATCAGCGCGTCGGCATAGGTGTCAACGGCGTCGGGGTTTTTGACCATGACTTCGTATTCATCCACAATCCCCTCGCGGTTGAAAAAGCTTTGTGCTTCGGTCAGGGGCAGGTAAAGGCGCACCTTATCAATGTCATAGCGGCCAGCGGTGAAGATGTATTCCACCGTATAGGCCTTAACGCGCGGGCTGGTGCCAAAGGCCGATTTGACGCCTGAGGGCGCAATCAAGCGCACCTTATCGCCCACCGTCACCCCCAATTCGCGCGCCATTTCCGACCCCATGGCGATGCCTTGCGGGTAATCGGCCAAGTTGCCCTGCCCCAGACTGCCCGCCCCGATGCGCGGCAGGCTGGCAAGGTCTTGCGGCGTCATGCCATAAACATCGCCGCCGGTGGTTTGATCAAAGGCCGTAACCATGACTTGGCCGCGCACCAAGGGGGCGGCACGGGTGACACCCTCAATCGCGCGCAAAGCGGCCACTGTGGCCGCATCATCGGCAAAGCCCTTGATCAGGTTGCCCTTTTCATCGGCATGGCCTGCGGAATAAACCGTGACATGGGCATTGGCCCCCAAGATCGTATCGACAAACTCGGCCCTGAACCCCGCGCGCACCGCCAAGGTGGCGATCAGCGCAAAGACGGCCAGCGTGATGCCAACAAGGCTGATCCATGTCATCACAGACACGCCACCCTCGGCCCGCCTTGCGCGCAGATAACGCCAAGCGATCATGAATTCAAAGGCGGCAAAGGGGCGGGTGGACAAGGTTTGGGTCTTTCTCAGCAAGCCAAAGTCGCGGCGACCATGCGGCCAGCGCGCCCCACCGTCAAGCCACGATGCCGTTATGGGCGGCTAGCTGGTCTTGCCCTTAAGCAAAGCAAAAATCGCCATGGCATGGCCGTGGCCAAGGCCGAAATCGGCCTTAAGCCAGTCGGTGATTTGCGTGGCTTTCACACCATCCGCAATGCCCGCAGGCCCCGCAAAGCCCTTTTCAGCCGCCATAGCTTTGAAATCAGCCGGAGTTTTGCCGGTTTTCGCTTGGATATTGTCCAGATAGGCCTGAAAGCTCATCAGCGCGCCGCCCAAGCCATCCCGCGCCGGATCATTTCGCGCGCAGGGCCATGGTCGATCACATTGGCCTGATGGCCCAAAGCGTTGTAATAAACCCGCCCCTTGCCCCACATTTTGGTAAAGCCGACGGGCATGGCAACAGGGCCATTGGGCGCATGGGGGCCATCGACCACCGGAAAGTCGCATACGGCGTGCACTTTTACGGCGGGGTCAACGTGCAGGTAATATTGCTCAGTTTTCACATCGAAATCGCCGATGCCTGCGACCAAGGGATTGCTGGGGTCGGTGATGCGCACACGGTATTCCACCCCGTCATTGCCCGGATGCGCCACCCATTGCGCGCCGGTCATGAACTGCCAAACCACGTCGTTGCGAAAGGCGTCGCACATCCCGCCGTGGCAGCCTGCAAGTCCCACGCCTGATTCCACAGCATCGGCCACGGCTTGGCTGCGTTCTTTTTCAATCGTGCTCATCGTCCAGACCGGAACGATCAGGTCCAGCAATTTTAGCGCCGCCGCATCATCAAAACAGGCCAAGCTGTCGGTGACGTCGACCTCAAACCCCGCCGCGCGCAGATCGGCGGCGAACAAAGCGGCCACTTTGTCGGGCTGGTGCCCGTCCCATCCGCCCCATGTGATCAATGCCCGTTTCGCCATGCCAGCCTCCCCAGATTTGCCCGCAGTTTGACCCAAAGCCGCCATCCAACGCAAGCACAACCCCAACACTTTTCGCACACAGACTGCGCAAAGGCCGGAGGGTGTGAAACCCTCCGGTTCGGCGTTAGAATTTTTGCGGGGCGGCAGGTTTATTGCCAACAACCGCCTCAACCGCCGCCAAAACATCATCGGTCAGCTTGGCCTTTTGGGTCAGCGCCGCCAGATTGTCGGTCAATTGGCTCAGGCGTGAGGCGCCCAAGATCACGGTCGACACACGCTTGTTGTGCAAGCACCACAGCAGCGACAGGTTGGTTAGGCTTAGGCCAGCGCCCTCGGCCACCTTGGACAAAGCGCGCGCCTTTTCAATCTTGGCCTGTCCGGCTTCAGAGGTGAAATTGTCGCGCAACCATTCATAGCCCGCCAAATTCGCCCGCGCGTCATTGGGAATGCCGTTGTTGTATTTGCCGGTCAGCAACCCCGATGCCAAGGGCGACCAGATCGTGGTGCCCAGCCCATAGGTGTCATAGATCGGCGCATAGTCGGCTTCGACCTTGTGGCGTTCGAACAGGTTGTATTGCGGCTGTTCCATCGTTGGCGGGGTCAGGTTGTGGCGCGCGGCCACGGCATGGGCCTCGGTGATCTGCTGGCCAGACCATTCCGATGTGCCCCAGTAAATTACCTTCCCCTGCACGACCAAATTGTGCATGGCGCGCACGGTTTCTTCAATCGGCGTGTCAATGTCGGGGCGGTGGCAGAAATACAGATCCAAATGGTCAACACGCAGCCGCTTTAGGGCGGCATGGCAGGCTTCGGTCACGTGCTTGGCCGATAGCCCGCGCTGCGTGGGCTTGGCCCCGCCCCAGAACACCTTGGACGAGACGATATAGCTGTCGCGGCTCCACCCCAGTTCTTCAATCACTTGGCCCATCACCAGTTCGGATCGGCCCTGTTCATAGCCTTCGGCATTGTCAAAAAAGTTGATACCTGCGTCATAGGCGGCCGTCAGAATTTCTTTGGCAGGGGCCAGATCAACCTGTTTGGCGAAAGTCACCCAAGACCCAAAGGAAAATTCCGAAACTTGCAGGCCCGATTTGCCCAAGCGGCGATAGTCCATGATGCTCTCTCCTGTGTTTGGGAAAATAGCTAGGGCCAAGACGCGCACCGCGCCAGTCTGAATTGCTAGAAAGACAAGCTGTTTTGCATCGCCAAATGAAAGACGGCCCCAAACCACAGGTTCGGGGCCGTCTTTTGCTGGTGTTAGACGTTCTTAGATGCCGGCGTAAATCTCGGCCACCTTGGCCACCGCAGCTTCCGGCGTCATTTCAACCGAAACACCCGTGCGGCGTGAGGTCAGTTCCACCACCCCGTTCGCGAGCCCGCGCGGGCCAACGGTGATGCGCCACGGCAGGCCGATCAGGTCCATCGTGGCGAATTTCGCGCCTGCGCGTTCGTCGCGGTCGTCGTACAGCGGTTCCAGTCCCTTGGCGAGCAGCGCCTTTTCCAAAGCCGCACAAGCCGCATCCGCCGCCGCATCGCCTTGCTTGAGGTTCACGATGCCCACGGGGAAAGGGGTCACGCCTTCGGGCCAGATGATGCCCTTGTCGTCATGGCTGGCTTCGATGATAGCGCCCAGCAAACGGCTGACGCCGATGCCGTGGCTGCCCATTTCCACCGCAACCTTCTCGCCCTTGTCGTTGACGACATTGGCGCCCATGCTTTCAGAGTACTTGGTGCCAAAGTAGAAGATCTGCCCCACTTCAATCCCACGCCCCACTTTGCGGCGCTCTTCGGGAATGGCGTCGAACAGGGTCGCATCATGGGTTTCATCGGTGCGCGCATAGAGCGTGGTGAATTCCGCACAGACCTCTGCCACAGCGGCGCGGTCGTCGTAATCCACCTCACGCGCGCCCAGTTTCAGGTGAACCACGGCGGCATCGTAAAACACTTCCGATTCGCCGGTTGACGCCAGCACCAAGAATTCATGCGTGTTATCGCCGCCGATAGGGCCGGATGCGGCGCGCATCGGAATGGCCGTCAGCCCCATGCGTTCATAGGTGCGCAGATAGCTGACCATGTGGCGGTTGTAGGCGTGCAATGCGGCGTCTTTGTCGATGTCGAAGTTATAGCCGTCTTTCATCAAGAACTCACGGCCCCGCATCACGCCAAAACGCGGGCGCATCTCATCGCGGAACTTCCACTGGATGTGATACAGCGTCAGCGGCAGGTCTTTGTAGGAATTGACATGGCTGCGGAAAATATCCGTCACCATTTCCTCATTCGTCGGGCCATACAGCATCTCGCGGCCCTGACGGTCTTTGATGCGCAGCATTTCTTGGCCGTAGTCATCATACCGGCCAGATTCGCGCCACAGGTCAGCGGGTTGCAGCGTGGGCATCAGCAAGGGAATGTGGCCCGCGCGCGCTTGTTCTTCGTGCACGATGGTCTGAATGCGGTTCAGCACCCGCAAACCCAGTGGCAGCCAAGAATAAATCCCCGCCGTCTGCTGCTTGATCATCCCCGCGCGCAGCATATAGCGGTGCGAGACGATCTGCGCCTCGGCGGGGTTTTCCTTGAGGACGGGCAGGAAGTAGCGCGACAGACGCATGATGGGCCTCTTACAAACGGTTTGGTCGTTCCTAGCGGGTTGCATCCAGCCAAGCAAGCCAGAGGCAGGGGTTGGTGCACACTGCGGCAAATTTGTCTTAAAAGCCTGACACATTGTCAGGTAAAGGCGTGGCAAACCTTGCATCCGAACCCCTCATCGGCAATACCAAATCCCTAAATAGGAGTTTCGCCAGTGCCAAACCAAACCCAAGGGCGCTATTGGGCCATTGCTGCGATCTTGTTCTTTGTGGCGCTGTGGTATCTCGGCTCGGTGTTGTTGCCTTTCTTGTTGGGCGGGGCTGTGGCCTATTTTCTTGATCCCTTGGCCGATCGGCTGGAACGTTTGGGCCTGTCGCGGGTGTTGGCGACGATGGTGATTTCCATTGCGGCAACGGTGTTGGTGGTGCTGGTTGTGCTGGCCGTCATTCCGGTGCTGGTGCAGCAACTGAGCGGTCTGATCACCGCAGCCCCGACCTTGGTGGCAGAGTTTCAAGCCTTTTTGATCCTGCGCTTTCCAGAGTTAAGCGACAGCACCTCTGTCATGCGCACCACTCTTGACCAAATCGCCCTTGCCCTTCAGGCGCGCGGTGCGACTTTGGCGCAGGGCTTGGTGTCGTCGGTGTTCGGGGTGATGAGCTGGCTGTTTTTCATCGTGGTCGTGCCGGTTGTGGCGTTTTACCTGCTGATGGATTGGGACAAGCTGGTGGCGCGCATCGACGATCTTTTGCCGCGCGACCATGCTCCGGTGATCCGCAAACTGGCGCATGAGGTGGACAATGCCCTTGCAGGCTTTGTGCGCGGCCAAGTGTCGGTGTGCCTGACTTTGGCGGTCTATTATGCCTCGGGGTTGGTGCTGGCGGGGTTGCAATTCGGGCTGGTGATTGGCGCGATTGCGGGGGCGATGACGGTCATTCCCTATATCGGCGCGCTGATCGGCGGGGCCTTGGCGATGGGCTTTGCGCTGTACCAGTTTTGGGGCGATTGGGTTGCCATTGGCATTGTCGGCGGCGTGTTTGCCTTTGGCCAGTTTATGGAAGGCAATGTGCTGACCCCGCGTCTTGTGGGCAAATCGGTCGGCCTTCATCCGGTGTGGCTGATGTTCGCCCTGTCGCTGTTTGGCGGTATCTTTGGCATTGCGGGGATGCTGGTGGCCGTGCCGATCTCTGCAGCCATCGGGGTGTTGATGCGCTTTGCCATCGGGCAGTACCAAGACAGCTTGCTGTACCGCGGCCACGGCCCGCAAGATAAGGGCCAAGGGTGACAGGCCAACTGACCTTTGACCTGCCGCTTATTCAAGGCTGGCAGCGCAGCGCCTTTATCGCCACGCCCGCCACCCAAGCGGCACTGGCGGCGGTGGACGGCTGGGCCACTTGGGCGGGCGGGCGGTTGCTGCTGGTTGGCCCGCAAGGGTCGGGCAAAACCCATCTGGCGCATATCTGGGCCGAGATGGCGCAAGCGATGTGGGTCAACGTGGCCGATCTGCAAGCCCGCCTGCCCTATATTGCCCCCGACGCCTGCATCATCCTTGATGATGCCCATCTTGTCACCACTCGCGCCGAAGAGGCGCTGTTTCATCTGTACAACCGCCTAACCGCCCAAGGCCGCCTGCTGCTGACAGCCCCCACAGCGCCGCGCGATTGGGGGCTTTGCCTGCCCGACCTGCTTTCACGCCTGCAAGCCATGCCGATTGCCCGCCTAGAACCGCCCGATGACGACCTGTTGGCGGGCGTTTTGCTAAAGCTGTTCACCGACCGCCAGATCATCGCCGAGGCGCGGCTGATCCCGTATCTTTTACCCCGCATGGAACGCTCTATCGCCGCAGCCCAAGCCTTGGTTGCGGCCCTTGATGCCCGATCCTTGGCTACCCACCGCCCCGTCACCCGCGCCCTTGCCGCCGAGGTGCTGGACAGTGCCCTGCCAGAGTGAGACAAGTTGCTCCTGGCACGCCCTGCCCCGCCTTGGATAAACCATGACCCAGACCGATTTCCTCAAAGCCCCCTTCCCCGCCGCAGTCCCCTATCCTGTCGACGAAACCGCAGGGCCGCGCCGCTTTTTCAACCGCGAATTGTCATGGCTGGCCTTTAACTGGCGCGTGTTAGATGAGGCGACAAACCCCGCCGTGCCCCTGCTGGAACGGCTGCGGTTTTTGTCCATCTCGGCCACCAACTTGGATGAGTTTTACACCGTGCGCGTGGCGGGCCTGCGCGCGCAGGTGCGCAATGGCAACGCCCCCCTGTCAGACGACGGGCGCACCCCTGCCGAACAACTGACCCTGATTCACGCCGATGCCCGCCGCCTGATGCAGATGCAGCAAACCGTCTACAACAAGCTGAAAAAAGAGATGGAGGCGGAGGGGATTATCATCCTCACCCGCTCTAAACTCACCGTGCGCGATTTGAAGGTGCTGGAAGAAAACTTCCTGACCAAAGTCTTCCCCGTTCTGTCACCGCTGGCGATTGACCCTGCCCACCCGTTTCCCTTCATCCCCAACACCGGCTTTTCGCTGGCGCTGGAACTGGAGCGGGTCTCTGACCGGCGCACTTTGAAAGCGCTGCTGCCCATCCCCCAACAGGTCGCCCGCTTTGTGCCTTTGCCCGGCAAACCCGGCGAGGCGCGCTTTTTGCCGTTGGAAGAACTGCTGCTGCTGCATCTGGATATGCTGTTTCCTGGCTACACCGATCGCGGCCACTGCATGTTCCGCGTGCTGCGTGACAGCGATTTGGAAGTGGAAGAAGAATCCGAAGACCTTGTGCGCGAATTTGAAACCGCCCTGAAACGGCGTCGGCGGGGAGAGGTGATCCGCCTGAAACTATCCGCCGGTGCGCCCGAAGAATTGCGCGCCATGATCATGCACGAACTGGCAGTGACACCGGATGAAGTGGTCGAAGCGCGCGGGCTTTTGGGCGTGGCAGACCTAAAGCAACTGGTCCTATCGTCACGCCCCGATCTGCTGTGGCCGCCCTTTACCCCGCGCGTGGCCGAACGGGTGCAAGACCATGACGGCGACCTGTTCGCCGCCATCCGCCAAAAAGACATGCTGCTGCATCACCCCTACGAAACCTTCGACACGGTGATCCGCTTTTTGGAACAAGCCGCGCGCGACCCCGATGTGCTGGCGATCAAACAAACACTCTACCGCACCAGCCACGACAGCCCGATTGTATCCGCCCTGTGCGAGGCGGCAGAGAACGGCAAGTCGGTCACGGCTTTGGTGGAACTCAAAGCCCGCTTTGACGAAGCCGCCAACATCTTGCAATCACGCCGCTTGGAACGGGCGGGGGCGCATGTGGTGTACGGCTTTACCCATATGAAAACCCACGCGAAAATCTCAACCGTGGTGCGGCGCGAAGGGGACAATCTGGTCACCTATACCCACTACGGCACGGGCAATTACCACCCGATCACCGCGCGCATCTATACCGACCTTAGCTTTTTCACCTGCGACCCCGCCTTGGGGCGCGATGCGACGAAGGTGTTCAACTACCTGTCGGGCTATGTGCAGCCCACCGGGCTAGAAAACCTCGCCATCGCCCCCATCACCCTTAAGCCCCGCCTTCTGGCCCTGATCGCCGCCGAGGCTGACCATGCCCGCGCGGGACGGCCTGCCGAGATTTGGATCAAGCTCAATTCCCTATTCGAACCCGATGTGATCGACGCGCTTTATGCGGCATCCCAAGCGGGGGTGAAGATCAGCCTGATCATTCGCGGCATTTGCGGATTGCGGCCCGGCATCAAGGGCCTGTCCGAAAACATCCGCGTCAAGTCGGTCGTGGGCCGCTTTTTGGAACACAGCCGCATCGTGTGCTTTGGCAACGGCCACGGCCTGCCGTCAAACGAGGCGCTGGTGTTTTTGTCTTCCGCCGACTGGATGGACCGCAACCTGTCGCGCCGTGTTGAAACCTTGGTCGCCATCCACAACCCCACCGTGCGCGCGCAGATCATGGGGCAAATCATGGCCGCCAATTTGGCCGACGAGGCGCAAAGCTGGCTGCTGCACGCCAATGGCAGCTACGAACGCGACCTGTCCAAGGCGCAGACCTCTTTGTTCAACTGCCACCGGTTTTTCATGGAAAACCCTTCGCTGTCAGGGCGCGGTTCGGCTGGCATCAAAGACGCACCACGTTTAGCAGGCACGCAGGGCTAAGACCTTTTCGCACCGCCTTAACAGGTGACGTTGACCGCGAGCGGATCGTGCGGCATGGACGACCCATCAAGGCCAAAAGGCGGGGAATCGAGAATGAGCATATCACCCAAAACCACCCGCGAAGACCAAGCTGACGCCGACAAGGTTCTGTTCGGCCGCAGCCTGTTTGATGACCCAATGGCGCGCGCGTTAAGCCGTGTGGGCGTGGTGGATGTGGGGTCAAACTCTGTTCGGATGGTGGTGTTTGATGGGGCTGCGCGCTCTCCGGCCTATTTTTACAATGAAAAGATCATGTGTGGCTTGGGCAAAGGGCTGGCCGAAACCAACCGTTTGAACCCCGAAGGCCGCAAGCGCGCCCTGACCGCGCTGAAACGCTTTGCCCTGCTCGCCAAAGGCATGGGAATTGAAAATCTGACCGTGGTCGCCACCGCCGCCGCACGCGAAGCCGAAGATGGGCCGGATTTCCAAAAAGAGGTGCTCGAACAAACCGGCCTAAAAATCTGGGTGGTTGATGGCGACGAAGAAGCGCGCTTGTCGGCCCAAGGCGTGCTTTTGGGCTGGCCCGATGCCAAAGGCGTGGTCTGCGACATCGGCGGCAATTCGATGGAACTGGCGCGGATTGGCGATGGCAAAGTGGGGCGGCGCGCCACATCGGCCCTAGGGCCGTTTCGCTTGCAGCAAGTACAAGGCGGCCCAAAGGTGCGCGCGGCGCATATTGATCGCCTGATCAAAGACTTGCAGGCCAAAGTGCAATCGCAAGGCGAGCGGATTTACCTCGTCGGCGGTTCATGGCGCGTTATCGCCCGCCTTGATATGGAACGGCGCAATTACCCGCTGACCGTTCTGCACGAATACCGCATGATGCCCGATGCGCTGCTGGAAACGCTCGACTGGATTCAAAGCGCCGATCTTGCCGCCTTGCGCGCGCGCACCGGCACCTCGGCGGAACGGATGGAACTGGTGCCCTTGGCTTGCGATGTTCTGCGCGAGTTGATCTTGATGCTCAAGCCGTCAGAAATTGACATCTCGGCCTACGGTATCCGCGAGGGGTTGCTGTACGAAGTCATGCCCGAACGCCTGCGCCAGCGCGACCCGTTGATCGAAGCGGCACGGGTCAGCGAACAAACCGCAGCGCGCATTCCGGGCACAGGCAAACGATTGTTCGAATTCCTTTTGCCGCTGTTTCCCAACGCCGATGCGCAGCGTCTGCGCCTGATGAAAGCGGCCTGCCTGTTGCATGACACCACATGGCGCGCCCACCCCGACTACCGCGCCGAGGCGTGCTTTGACAACGCCACCCGCGCCAACCTTGGCGGGCTCGATCACCCTGGGCGGGTGTTCTTGGGCCTGTCCTTGCTGCACCGCTACAAAAACTCGCGCGCAGGATCGCGGCTGGAACCGCTGTTTCGCCTGCTAAGCGATGCGCAGATTCAAGAGGCCGAAATCTTAGGCAAAGCCATGCGCTTTGGGGCAATGTTTGCGGGCGGTGATCCGGCACAAGCGGGCCATTTGGTGTGGAATGAGCAATCGCGCGTCTTAGAACTGCACCTAACCCAAGACGGCCATGACCTTTACGGCGAAGTGGCGCAGGCCCGCTTCTCCTCTCTCGCCCAAGCGATGCGGGCCGAAATTAGCGTGGTGCAACCGCAATGACGCTGGCCTTTGACCATATCGCCATTTCAGCGCGCACCTTGGACGAAGGTGTTGATTGGGTAGAGCAAGCCCTTGGCGTCAAGATGGCAGGCGGCGGCCAGCACCCCCTGATGGCCACCCACAACCGCCTGTTAGGCTTGGGCGATTTGTACCTTGAGGTCATCGCAATTGACCCCGCCGGTGCCCCGCCCGCCCAACCGCGCTGGTTCGACCTTGACCGCTTCACTGGCCCGCCCCGCCTGACCAACTGGGTCGCGCGCACCGATGATATGGCCACAACCCTTGCCACCAGCCCGCGAGGCAGCGGTGTGCCCCTGTCGCTGGCGCGCGGCGATTACCGTTGGAAAATGGCCGTGCCCACCGATGGCATCTTGCCCTATGACGGCGCTTATCCCGCGCTGATCGAGTGGCAAACCCCGCTGCACCCCACGCAAGCCCTGCCCGATGTCGGCGTGCGCCTGCAATGCCTGACAATCGAACACCCCCAAGCCGAAGCCTTGCGCGCCGCCCTGACCTTGCACGACCCGCGCGTGATCATCGCGCAGGGCGTGCGCAAATCCCTGTCGGCCACGTTCCAAACCCCGTTTGGCACGCGCAGGCTGGGCTAAGACCCCAAAAGCCAACACTTTTGCGCCACAATCTTTGCAATTCACGCGCTGACAGCGCCGCAAAGTCGCGCTAAGGTGGTGCATGTCCATTTGGTCCCGCATCGCCCAGATCATAAGTGCGCTTGCCGCTGGCGAAGGGCTTGGGGCGCTGTTTGATCGGCTGCGCACCAAACCCGAACGATCGGTCGGTTTCACCATTGCCGTCATCGCCTTGGCCGCGAAGATGGCCAAAGCTGACGGCTTAGTGACGCGCGACGAGGTGGCCGCTTGTCGCCGTGTCTTCACCATTCCCAAGGCTGATGAGGCCAGCGCCGCCAAAGTCTTTGATTTGGCGCGTCAGGATGTGGCAGGCTATGACGCCTATGCCCGCAAAATCCGCGCCATGTTCAAACCCGCCGACCGCGATGTGATGATTGACCTGATGGAAGGGCTGTTTCACATCGCCGTTGCCGACCGAACTTTTCACCCCGCCGAAGAGGCGTTTTTGCGCAGCGTGACGCAGATCTTTGGCCTTGATGAGCCGTGCTTTCGCACCCTGCGCGCGCGCCATGTGCAAGATGACCCTTACGCCGTGCTGGGCGTTGACCCCTCTGCCCCAGACGGGTCGGTGCGCAAAGCGTGGCGCGCGGCTGTGAAAGCCTCTCACCCCGATGCCATGCTCGCCCGCGGCGTTCCGCCCGAAGCTGTAAGGCTGGCCGAAGACCGCCTGCGCGCGCTGAATGCCGCGTGGGAAGAGATTTCAAAGGCCCGCGCATGAGCGATGGGTGCGGCAAAGCGCCGTTTGTGATTGATTGTTCGCAAATGTGCGGGCCGCGCAAGCACCGTCACCGTTTGGAACCTTTATGCCGCTTTCGATGATCTCTGCCGCCCTCGTCGCGGCCTTGGTGGGCTACGGCAGCACGGTGGCCTTGGTGCTGGCCGCAGCGCAGGCCGTGGGGGCGACACCGGCGCAAACGGCAAGCTGGCTGTTGGCGGTGTGCTTGGCCAAGGCCGCAGGCTCTGCCTTTTTGTCATGGCGCACGCGCGTGCCGGTGGTGCTGGCATGGTCAACCCCGGGGGCTGCCCTTATCGCGGCAAGTTCGGGCATCACCATGGCGCAAGCGGTCGGGGCCTTTGTTGTGGCGGGGGCGCTTATCGCCCTAACCGGCGCGCTGCGCCCGCTGGGGCGGTTGGTGGCCCAGATCCCCGATGCCATCGCCGCCGCCATGTTGGCTGGCGTCTTGCTGCCGTTTTGCCTGAAAGGCTTGGCCATCAGCGGCCAGCTTGGGGCGAACAGCCTCATCCTGCTGGCGGTCTTCGCGGTGGTGCGCCGCGCCAATCCCGCCTTGGCCGTGCTGGCCGCCCTTGGCGCGGGCTTGGTCTTGGCCTTCGGACCAAGTGGCGCGGCCTTGCCGGTCTTCACCCCACCGCATCCCGCACTCACCCTGATCACGCCGCAATTTCGCCCCGATGTGCTGATCGGCCTTGCTCTGCCGTTGTATCTTGTCACCATGGCCAGCCAAAACCTGCCCGGTTTCGCCACCCTGCGCGCCGCAGGGTATGAACCGCCGGTGGGCCAAGCCTTACAAACCACCGGCATCCTGTCAGCCCTGTCGGGCCTGTTTGGCGCGCACACCGTCTCTATGGCCGCCATCACCGCCGCCATCTGCCTTGGTGACGACGTGCACCCCAACCGCACCAAGCGCTGGAAAGTGGGCCTTGCTTACGCCTGCGTCTGGGTCATGCTAGGTGTGGCGGGCCCTTGGGTCATCGCCGTGTTGCAATCCATGCCGCCCAATATCCTGACCTTGCTGGTCGGCCTTGCCCTGCTAGGCCCGCTCACCGGTGCCCTTGGCAACGCCTACCATGCCACCCAAACCCGCTTTGCAGCAACCGTCACCCTCACCTTAACCGCCTCTGGCCTTGCCATCGCAGGCATAGGCTCTGCCTTCTGGGGCCTGATCGCGGGCTTAAGCCTGCTGGCCCTCGACCAAGTCGTCAAACCAAAGCGCCCCTAACCCCTTTCATACGTGCACAAATATCCCACGGGGGTGCGGGGGTGTGAAACCCCCGCTCTTTGGCGGGGCTGCGGTGTCAGAACGGCACGTCTGAAACCTGATGCGCTGCAATCACCCAGCGGGCGACGATCTTTTTCGATCCGGCATGGTCAAATTCGATATCCAGCTTGTCGCCTTCCACTGAAATCACCTCGCCGTAGCCGAACTTTTGATGAAACACGCGGTCGCCGATGCCGTAGGGCGACACCGCCTGCGCATCAATCACGATCCCGCGCGACTCGGCCGGTTGGGCCATACCGCGTGTGCCCGCACGGTCTTGCATCCGCTTCCATCCGGGTGAGTTATAGACATCCGCCTTGGTCGCGCGCTGGTCAATCGCGGCACTATAACCCACCGCCGCCGCGCCGTAACCGCCGCCATACAGACCGGGCGGGGTAAGCACGGCGACATGGGCAGAGGGGAGTTCGTCAATAAACCGGCTGGGCATTTGGCTTTGCCATTGGCCGTAAACCCGCCGGTTCGAGGCGAAAGAGATGGTGCACAACCGCTCGGCCCGCGTGATGCCAACATAGGCAAGGCGGCGCTCTTCCTCTAGCCCTTTTTGCCCGCTTTCATCCATGCTGCGCTGGCTGGGGAAAAGGCCATCCTCCCATCCGGGCAGAAAGACGGCGGGAAACTCTAGCCCCTTGGCGGCGTGCAGGGTCATGATTGACACCTTTTCCGCCGCCTCTTCCGTCTCATTGTCCATAATCAACGAGACATGTTCCAAAAAGCCTTGCAGGTTTTCAAACTGCTCCAAAGCTTTGACCAGTTCCTTCAGGTTTTCCAGCCGGCCCGGCGCTTCTGGCGTTTTGTCGTTCTGCCACATTTCGGTATAGCCGGATTCGTCCAAAATCTGCTCGGCCAGTTCGATATGGTTGTGCGCGCCTTGGATCATCTGATGCCAGCGGTCGATGTTGCCCACAAAGGCGCGCAGATGCGCGGCCCCTTTGCCGCCAATTTCGCCCTTGGCCAGCACTTCACGCGCGCCGTCTAGCAAGGGCACGCCCGCCAAGCGGGCGGTGCGTTGCAGATCGGCCTGCGCCTTGTCGCCCAAACCGCGTTTGGGGGTGTTGATGATGCGCTCAAAGGCCAGATCGTCTTCGGGGCTGACCGCCAGCCTAAAATAGGCCATGGCATCGCGGATTTCATGGCGTTCGTAAAAGCGCGGCCCGCCGATCACGCGGTAGGGCAAGCCGATAGTCAGGAAACGGTCTTCAAAGGCGCGCATCTGGTGGCTGGCGCGCACCAGAATGGCCATGTCGTCCAGCCCCATCAGCCCCAAGCCGCGCCCGCCGCGTTGCAGGGCCTCGACCTCTTCGCCGATCCAGCGGGCTTCTTCTTCGCCGTCCCAATGGCCGATCAGGCGCACCTTTTCGCCATTGGTTTCTTCGGTCCACAGCGTCTTGCCCAAGCGCCCCGCATTGGCCGCGATCACGCCAGACGCAGCCGCCAGAATATGCGGGGTCGAGCGGTAGTTTTGTTCCAGCCGCACCACTTTGGCACCGGGGAAGTCCTTTTCGAACCGTAAGATATTGCCCACTTCCGCGCCGCGCCAGCCATAGATCGACTGGTCATCATCGCCCACGCAGCAGATGTTGCGATGGCCCTGCGCCAACAGCCGCAACCACAGATATTGCGCCACATTGGTGTCTTGGTATTCATCGACCAGAATGTAGCGAAACCAGCGTTGATATTGTGCCAACACATCGGCATGGGTTTGAAAGATCGTCACGCAATGCAGCAGCAAATCGCCAAAGTCGCAGGCGTTCAG
>CAIQOV010000027.1 GCA_903873585.1 uncultured Rhodobacterales bacterium | reverse complement strand
CTCCTCGCTGACATCCGAACATGGCCTGGCGGCATCATCCAGTTCCTGCGCGACGAAGAGTGTGACCCCGACCTCATCCAACGCATAATGGCCGACGAGAAAAACCGTTAAGTCCAGACGGCCCTCGGCGTAGGTTTACGCGTAAGCGTCCGGCGTGACCGCTGCTAGCGGGCGTTCCACGGCAGCAGTTCATCGATCCGGTTGATCTTATGGTCCGGAATGCGGGCGAGGGTGTCGGCGAGCCAGGCCTGGGGATCGACGCCGTTGAGTTTTGCAGTTTCGATCAGTGTGTAGGCGATGGCTGCGGATTTTCCACCGGTCTGTGAACCGACAAAGAGGTAGTTTTTGCGGCCCAGAGCGACCGCCCGCATGGCGCGCTCTGCGGTATTGTTGTCGATCTCCAGAATGCCGTGATCGAGGTAGGGGCGCATCCGTGCCATTCGGGTCAGGGCATAGCGGATTGCGCTGGCGAGAGGGCTTTTGCCCGATATGTCAGTCAGTTGGGCGTTCAGCCAGGCCTCCAAGCCGTCGAAGGCGGGTTTTGCCTCGGCCTGCCTGATTGCGGTCCGCTTGTCGGGCGGTAATCCTCGCGCCACTTTCTCGACGGCATAAAGCTCGGCGATCCGCCGGATGGCCGCGTTGGCGATGGCGGAGCCTTGCGCCTTATGCACGTCGACGAACTTGCGCCGCACATGGGCCATGCAGGCAACTTCGCGGACATTGCCGGATCGGTAGAGATCCTCGAACCCGGCATAACCATCAGCGTGCATCCAGCCGCTGTATTTGGACAGGTGATCCTTCGGGTGCTCGCCTTTGCGGTCGGATGAGAAGCGATACCAGCTGGCGGGCGGGATGGCGCTGCCCCAGGGGCGCTCGTCTCTGCCGTAAGCCCAAAGCCGCGCTGTCTGGGTTTTGCCGGTGCCTGGTGCCAACATTGCCACTGGGGTGTCGTCGGCGAAGATCGCCTGACCCGCCAGCACATGTCGCCCGATTGCGTCGGCGAGCGGCGCCAGCAGGGCGGTAGATTTGCCGACCCAGTCGGCCAGCGTCGAGCGGTCGATATCGAGCCCGTCGCGATCGAATATCTGACTTTGGCGATAGAGCGGCAAATGATCGGCATATTTGTTGACCAGAACATGGGCGAGAAGGCCCGGACCGGGGCGCCCGCGTTCGATCGGGCGGCTTGGCAGCGGGGCCTGCGTGAAGCAATCGCAGCCTGAGCAGGCCATCCGGGGTCGCACGATGCGGTTCACAATGAAGCGGCCGGGGACATATTCCAGCTCCTCGGTCACATCTTCGCCCAATCGGCGCAGTTTGCCGTCGCAATGATTGCAGGCCGTGTTGCCGGGGGTCAGCTCGACCTCCATGCGCGGGATATGATCGGGGATCGGCTTGCGCTTGGGTTTGTCGGCGGGTGTATCATCGGGCAGGCGAAGCTTTGCGGTCAGAGCGGCAATGGCGATCTCACTCATCTCCAGCGCCAGTTGCAACTGCTCGGATGTCTCGGATGACGGCCCGAACCGATGGGCGCGCTGGCCCGCCAATTGATGCCGCAGCTTCGCGATCAGAACCGCCTGCGACTTCACTTCGGCCAGCAAAAGGGCGGTGAACGCCCGCAATTCCGCAGGGTCTTCCGGCAGCGATTTGGCGACATCCAGCATGGAGAAAGTATAGCAAAACAAGCCCTTTACGGGAATCCCTAAACCGCAAAATCTCTCAATTTATCCTGCCGTCAAAGGCCGCCAGGTGCGCTGTGGCAATCGCCAATCGATCCCTTCCAGCAGCATCGCCAACTGGGCCGGGGTCAGCGCGATCTTGCCCTCTTTCGCGGCTGGCCAGACGAACCGACCCTTCTCCAGCCGCTTGGAGAACAAGCATGCGCCCTGTCCATCCCACCAAATGATCTTGATCAGATCGCCTTGCCGCCCGCGGAACACAAACATATGGCCACTGAAGGGGTTGTGTTGCGTCGTCTGCTCGGCTTGGGCCGCAAGTGCCGCAAAGCCCTTGCGCATGTCCGTCACCCCTACCGCCAGCCAGACCATCGCGTTCATCGGAACCGGGATCATCCCGAAAGGCCGCGGATCAGCCGGGCCAGAGCCTCGGGATCATAGGACCCGCTGATCCGCAGCCGGTGCCCGCCCGCAAGCTCGACCTCGATCTGGCCTTCGGTTGTGTTGCGCACGGGCGCTTCATGACGGGCATGTTCGACAATCTCTACCGGCAGGAAACAGGGAGCTTGCGCCGCAGACTGCCCAGCCCCCGGCGCAAACCGTGGATCCCGCACCCATTTGAAGATCAGATTGGCATTCAACCCATATCGCCGAGCGACCTGCGCAACCGAGACATCCGGCGCCGTCGTTTGAAGACAGATCGACCGCTTCTCATCATCCGACCAAAGCCGCCGCATTCGACGCACCACCCGCAACCCCATAGTGTCCACTATCCATAGCGGACACTATCCGAACCAATCTATCCCCGGCAGGGCAGTAAGGCAGGACGCTTACCACTTTGGGCCAAACCGCATTGCATCAAGGCCCCAGCCCAAGCGCACGGCGCTATTTGATGGCGAGGCGCCCGGCGCGCTTACCACAACAAATCGATGACTATCAAACCCAATGAACCTCGTTCTGACTGCGGGACGATTGGGGCCAGTGCACCGTCTCACACCGCACTTTAGGATTCGCTTTTTGCTGTCACTCAAACTTCACCGCAGCGTCATTGCTAGGTTACGGATGCAGCGCACCTTTCAGTCCTCGCGTTGATTCCAACAAAGGATTCCTGCCATGTTGTCGCGTCGTCAATTTCTGGCCACTTCGGTCGCCGCTGCCACTCTTGTGTCAACCCGCGTTTCGGCGGCAGACATCAAGACCCTGCAAGTTTACATCGACGGAGATACCAACATCTCTGATTGGTGGAACAATATCCTAAAGCCCGCCTTCGAGGCGGCAAATCCGGGCCATACGTTCAACGTAACCATCACGCGCGGCGTGGCGGACGGCAACGGCACGATCGCTGAGCGCGCTTTGGCCGCTTTGCAAGCCAAGGCTGACCCGCAGGTCGACTATTTTGAAGAGATCGAACCGGCGTCTGTCGCAGGCTCGGTCGAAGCTGGGCTGTGGCTGGAAACTTCGGAAGCCAATGTGCCGAACCTGAAGATGATCAACCCTGCCGCCATTCAAACCCCGATTCGCATGCCCTATCGCGGCAGCCAAGTTCTGATCGCCTATGACAGCGCCAAAGTTGCCAACCCGCCTAAGACATTTGCTGATCTGGTCGCTTGGGCCAAAGCCAATCCGGGCCGCTTCACCTATGGCCGTCCCGACAAGGGTGGTTCGGGGTCGAACTTTGTGATCCGTGCCATCCATGAAGCCAACGGCAAAGACCCTGCTGCCTTCACCAAAGACAATTTTGAAGCCTCTAAAGCCGAAGAGATGCTGCAAAACGGCTGGGCCATTCTGAAGGATCTGCACCCCTTCACCTTCGGCGAAGGCACCTATCCCGCTGGCAACACCCCCGCGCTGCAATTGCTGGCGCAGGGCGCTGTTGACATGATCCCAGCTTGGTCGGATCAGGCGCTGCAGGCTATCAAAACCGGCGTTCTGCCCGAAACCGTCAAGGTCGTGCAGTTGCAGGATTTGGCTTTGTGCGGGGGCTTTGCCTACTCGGCCATCCCGTCCAACGCCACCGATCTGGAAGGCGCTTTGGCCTTGGCAAACTTTATGCTTTCGCCCGAAACTCAAACGTCCTGCGTGCGTGACATCGGCGGCTTCCCGGGGATTTCGTGGGACAATCTGCCGGCTGATCTGAAGGCAGAATACATCGACGTGATCCCGGTTTCGATCCCGACTTTCCCCTCGGGCGATTGGCAGACAGCCAAGAACGATGGCTGGTACAAGAACGTGGCCACGAACATCGTTCGCGATTGATGCCTGACTTGGGCACAACGTCTGGGGGCATTGCCCCCAGACACACCCAGCGCACCGGCCTTGGCTTGCAAGCCTTGGCCGGACTTGCACTTGTGGCCTTGCCGGTTGGGCTGTTGGTCACGCTGATCTTATGGCCCACGGTGCGGATGGTCACGGCGACGTTTTTGATCGACGGAACCCTAAGCTCAGACCGCTATTTTGCTTTTTTCAATGACGCCTACACCATGGCCAACCTGCGCTATACGCTTGAGATGGGATTGGTCTCAGCCGTGACTGCCTTGGCGATTTCCTTTGGCATAGCCCTTTATCTGCGCTTTTCTGCGGGACGGATTGCCACGATGATCCACGGATTGTCGCTCTTTCCCCTGTTTGTGCCATCGATCATCATTTCTTACGCTTTGGTGCGGTTTTTGGGGCCGAACGGGCTGTTTCAACTGATGCTGGAACAGGTGGGCTTCACCCACTACCGCACACCCTATCTGACCCCCGTCGGCCCCTTTTTGGCCTTCGTGTGGGAAAACATTCCCCTGCCCGTTTTGGTTCTCAGTGCTGGCTTGTCGCAAGTTTCCGATCACGCTGTTGAAGCTGCGCGTGACCTTGGCGCGAAAGCCCCGCGCATTCTGTGGGAGATTTTGCTGCCACAAATGCGAAGGTCGCTTTTAATTGCCTTTGCGCTGATCTTCATGGGCATCATCGGTGCCTTTACCGTGCCCTATATGCTTGGCCCCCCCGCGCCCGAGATGATGAGCGTCTTTATGCAACGCACCTTGGGCAATCTGCACGATCCGGAAGCCGCCCAGGTGCAAGCGGTGGTGTTGATGGTGATCTCGTCCATCGTGGGCGGGTTTTACATTGCAACGATGGTCAAATCATCCGAGGCGGCCCGATGAAACGCACCCCCTTTGGCGGTTTGATCCTGCTCGTTAGCATGGGCTTGGCCATGCTGGGGCCGATCGTGACAGTGATCTTGTGGGCTTTTGCCGTCAAATGGCGCTATCCGCATTTGCTGCCGACGGAATGGGGCCTGAAATTCTGGTTTGCGATGTTGGGGCGCGAGACGGTGATCACGCCGGTGCTGACCTCGCTGGCGCTGACGTCCATTGCCACGACCACCGCAGCGCTGATCTGCTGGCCCGCCGCCTATGCCTTTGCCCGGCTTAAGTTTCCAGGCCGCCAACTGCTGCTGTTTTCCTTTATCGCCGCCCAAGCGGTGCCAAAGTTTGCACTGTTTGTCTCTATCGCGGTAATCTTTTTGAAGCTGGGCTTGGTGGGCAATTTTTGGGGCGTGGTGGTGGTGCAGATGCTGTCTGCCGTGCTGTTTATGATCTGGATCCCCACCGCCGCCTTTCGAGGCATCCCCCCCGCACTTGAGGAAGCCGCTTTTGACCTTGGCGCCTCGCGCCTGAGGGTGTTTTTGTTGATCACGCTGCCGCAGGCGATGCCCGCGCTGGCAGCCAGCTATGTACTGGCTTTTGTTTCGATCTTGTTTGAGGTCGACAGCGCCCTGCTGATCGGCGCGCCCACCATCACCACCATGCCCTTGTTGTTGATGAGCCTCTCTGCCCAAATCATCGTGCAAGAGGCGGCGGTTTTGTGTGTGCTGATTTGGGTGCCCTGCTTTGCTTTGTTGCTGCTCAGCCGCCGATTTATGACCGCTAGGGGAATCGCCCAAGGGTTTGGAGCTTGATATGTTAGAAATTGGGGCAATCACAAAAACCTACCAAGGTACGCCCGCCGTGCGCGACGCCTCGTTCAGCGTAGCGCGGGGTGAGTTGGTGTGCCTGCTTGGGCCTTCGGGTTGCGGCAAGTCAACGTTGCTGCGGATCATTTCGGGCCTAACCGCCTGTGACAGCGGAAAGATCAGCATCGAAGGCGTTGATATGACGACCACCCAAGCCAATCGCCGCCCTACGGCGATGGTGTTTCAAAGCCACGCCCTATGGTCGCATATGACGGTCGCCCAGAACGTGGGCTTCGGTCTGCGGGTGCGTGGCTTGCCCAAGGCCGAGATTGCCGCCAAGACGGCGGCGGTGCTTGATCTGGTGGGGCTTGCCGCCTTTGCCAAACGCCTGCCTGCCGAATTGTCGGGCGGCCAAGCGCAGCGCGTGGCTTTGGCGCGGTGCTTGGTGGTAGAGCCGAAGGTTTTGCTGATGGACGAGCCCTTTTCGGCCCTTGATGCCCATCTGCGCAAAGGCTTGCGCGAGGAACTTAAGGCGTTGCAGGGCCGTTTGGATCTGACCACGATCTTTGTGACCCATGACCAAGAAGAGGCGATGGAACTGGCCGACCGCATCGTCGTGATGCAAGGCGGACGGGTTGAACAGGTGGGCCCGCCCGGCGCGCTGTATCAAAACCCATCGACTTTGGGCGTGGCTCAATTCATCGGTGCAATGAACACCTGCACGACCAATCTGCGCCACGGTGCGGTTGACTGGTATGGCGTGACCCTGCGCATGCACTTGCCCGACGGCGAGGTGGCGCTGCTGTGCCGTCCCGAGGATCTTCACCCTGACGCCAAGGGCACCGCCGCCCGTGTAACGCGGGTGATCGACCTTGGGCCTGTGACCAAGGTCACCTTGATCACTGGAACCGGTGATTTGTTGACTTGGACCTGCCCGCGCGACCAAGCTCCCGATCTGGGCCGTGTCTTGACCTTGCTGCCCCGCCGTCTGCACGCCTTTCGAAGTGGCGCGCTGATGGGTCTGATGGAAGCACCCCTACCCGCCCAAGCCCAAGGAGCCACCGCATGATCCTCACCGGACAGTTGCATGCCACCCATCACAAGGCCCATGTGCCGCTGACCTTTGATGTGCCCGCAGGCACAACCCAACTGGTCGTGCGGTTTAGCGCCAGTCCGCAGCGCGAACCGGGCGCGTTTTTTGACAATCTGATCTCGCTCAGCCTGTTTGGCCCCGCAGGCCCGCGCGGTGCGCGGCATAACAACCCCGTCTGGGACTTTGCCATTTCCGAAACCGCAGCCACTCCCGGTTATCTGCCCGGCAAGATCGAACCGGGCACTTGGACGCTGTATCTGGATTGTTTCCGCGTGCTGGGTGCTGTCACCTACACAGTTGAGGTCGAGTGCCAAACCACCCCCATCGCCGCGCAACCCGCCTTTGTCGCGGCAAAGACCCAAGCGCGGGGCCGTGGCTGGTATCGCGGCGATTTGCATGCCCATACGCTGCATTCCGATGGCAGTTGGTCAATCGCCGATCTTGTCGCTTGGGCGCGCGGGCGCCATTTAGATTTCATGACCCTGACTGATCACAATACCACTTCGGGCCATGCCGAAGTGCATGGCTTGGCGGGCGATGATTTGCTGACGCTGGGGGGCATGGAATTGACCACCCATTGGGGCCATGCGGTGGCATTGGGCGTCACCCATTTGCCGGAATGGCGGGTGGGGCCGGTGACGGGCCAAACCATGCCGATGCTGGCCGCAGACATCATGGCCAAGGACGGGCTGTTTGTGATCGCTCACCCCATGTCACCCGGGGATCCGGCCTGCACGGGTTGCCGTTGGGAATATGATGATATGCGCCCGGGTAACGCCCAGTTGGTCGAAATATGGAACGGCGGCCCTTGGTCGGACTACAACGAGGCGGGTCTGGCCGAATATCGCCACTGGCTAAACCAAGGCCACCGCCTGCGCGCCACCGCGGGAAGCGATATTCATGGCCCCGAAGGCGGTGTGGGGCAGGTAGGGTTCAACAACGTTGAAGCCGAGAGCCTTTCAGCACAGGACATCTTGCAAGCCGTCCACTTGGGGCGCAACTACCTGTCATCCGGCCCGCGCCTGATTTTGCAGGCGCAATCGCCGCAAGGCACGATCGCCCATATGGGCGAGACTGTGGCCCAAGGGTCGGTCTTTCACGCCGAATGGCAGTCGCAGGATGCGGCCCTGACGCTCAGCTTTGTCGATGCCAAAGGGGCGCAAAGCCACTACAGCATCGCCGCCAATGCTGCAGGGAGGGCAGAGTTTGCTGGGGCTGAAGGCTTTGTCATGGCCGAATTGCGCGATGCGACGGGGCGGCTTCACGCCGTCACGAACCCGATCTTCATAAACTGATCCAGCTTGGCGGGTCTTAAGTATCAGGCCAAGGCGATGGTGAGCAACAAGCCTTCATGGTCGCTGGCGGGCGCGCCATCGCTCTGCACGGCGGGCAGAAGGGCCACATCACTGGCCTTCAGGTTGCGCGTAAAAACCCAGTCGATCTTGGCCGGAGGGCGGGTCGACCCCGCCGGATAGCGCGTGGTCGGCTGATCGGGCAGGTTGCAGCTTTGCCACTCATAGCCAAGGGCTGCGGCAGCGGAAAACAATGGCTCATAGGGTTCAGGCCGCAGCAATCGCATCGGTTCTGCGGCCAACCGCGCGGCCCAACCTGCAGGGTCGCCGTGGCGTTCGCCATGCGATCCGGTCGACGTATTGAAATCCCCGCCAATCACCACACGCCCCTTGGGGGCCAAGGTTTCGATCATAGTCAGCAGGTTTTGCATATCCTCGCCGCGCGAGGCGGGGGTTTCGTGGCTTTCTAGATGGACATTGGCCATAAGCACCATTTCGTCGTCCAGCTTGACCCAAGCCAGCAGCGCAATCGTGCTGCCGATGCGGGGTTCGTGCCGGTCTAACCCATACCAATTGCCGCGCCGCTCTATCCGGATCAGGGCTGGCGCGTGCAGCGCCACATCTGACAAAGTGGCCGCGCCATGCAGACCATCGGTGTTCTCTTCGCCCGCATGAAAGCGCTGTTCATGCACATCGCCAAGGTCAAGTTCGACAAACTCCACAGCGAAAAGATAACCCATCCCCAACCGCTCTGACAGCATCGCGATGCGGTCGGTGTTGCCGGTGCGCGCCATTCCCCTGTCAACTTCCGAAAGAAGGATGACATCGGGGGCATGATCTTGCAGGTGGCCTGCTATGGCGTCCAAATGGCGCAGGCGTTCGACATTCCAAAAGACCAAGCGGGCCGAGCCTGTCAGCCCCTCGCGCTTGGGGGCGGGGCCTGCCTTTTCAATTTCGCGTAGCGCGGGCAGTTCATCAAAGGCCGCATCATGGCGGGAAAAGGTAAAGGGCCCCTCGCGCAGATGTGCGCGCAGGGGGGCTGGCACGGGTTTAAGCCGCTCGACCAGACGAGTTTGCGGGTGGTCAGACCATGACTTCATTGCGCGCTCCACTTGGCCCAAGCGGCCTCGGTTGCGAGGGGTTCGTCGGTGGTGATTTGATCGGGTTTCAGCGCCAAAAGGCGTGCAAAAGCCTGTCCCTCGGCTGCGGTGAACCCTTGCGTGGCGTTTTCCATCTTATGGGTCCAAGCATCCACCTTTACCCCCTCGGCATGGGATAGGGCTATCATGTCAAGCCCCAGATCGGCGGCGGCCAAGATCATTTCCCATTGCAGATAGACCATGTCGGGCTTGACGCGATCGCGCAGCACCTCTGTCAAGGCGCGCTCTACGCTGGACAGGCCAAGGCTGGGCCATATGTCCAGAAGGTTGTCAGTGGGGTCATAGCCGCGTTGGATATGTGGGGCGCGTTCGGCCAAGGCGCGGATCAGCGGGATCGATCCGCCGCTTAGAATAATGCCCGCAGGCAGATCGGCAAAATGGCTGGCAAAGTGGGCTAGGCCCTTGGGGCCAACCTCTTCGGCGGTGTTTTTCATATCAAACTGCAAGAGGGCTTCGGGATGGGCCAAGGTCAAAAGCCCCGCCAAATCCTCGGACAAAATCAAAGCTGCGTCCTGCGTGCGGTATCGCAGTGCCGCAAGTTGCGCACCAGAGTGCAGCGCCACGGGCCCGGTGCCTGTCGTTTCACGGTCTAAAGTGTTGTCGTGCAGCACAACAAAGCCGCCATCGCCACGCACCTGCAGATCCAACTCCATCGAGGCGCCGATCTTAAAGCCCTCGGCCATCACGGCTGCCCCGAACTCAGGATCCGCCAAGGATCGCCGCAGCCTGTGCCATTTTAGTCGCGTGACATGGCCATGAGCCACGATCTGCAACCCTGAACCGATTTGTGCCATGAATCACCCCTGCGCGATGGCCCAGTTACACCGCAAAGGCATGACAGTTTCATGAGTTGGTCTGTAAGATTTGCATGACGTTTTCCTTTGCGGCCCTCAAATTATAGAGAGTTGGCCAGCCGAAATGCAGGTGTGATCCATGTCCAGAATCCTGACTAGCAACAACATGTGAGAAGACGGTTTGCGCGGATCGATCCGTGTGACGAAGGGTGCGATGATCCCTGCAGCTTGCCAGCTCTGCACTTTGTTCCAGCACGTCGTCTCGGATAGTCTCACGGGCCATGGGGGCTTTTGGCATTAAAAGTCAGTGTGCCTAAATAGAGGCACATCAGGGCTGATCGAGACACTTTGGCAAGTGGACTTGAGCAAAAACATAACTAATATAACAAAAACAATGTATTGTCATGTACGCAAAACCACCCAAAACGCCTCCGAAAACAGTGGCAAAACGGCCCTATTCCCCATCCCAAACGCCCCCTCAAACCTCTGTTCCAGACGTCACAAACTGCTCTAAATCTGCAGACCGGATGCGCACCAAGCGGCCAACGCGGCAGCAGGGCAAAACGCCGCGTTCGATCAGACGGCGGACAGTTTTGGTCGAAACTGAAAGCTCGTTAGCTACAGTCGAAACCGACAGAAGCGTGGGGAGGGGGGCCATCTGGGGTGTGGATGTAAAGCCATTCGGCTTAACCTTCGTCATGGCCAGGCCCTCCCGCCGCTGATTGCTCCGCAACCCAGCGCCGCGCTTCCGATCGCGCCAAGGCCCGCACCAATGCCACCAAAGCAGCATGCACCTCATCCGCCCCGACAGCCGAAGCTGCGGGTTGGAGGTGGGCCTTTGGGGCATATGAGGGCACGTGATGCGTCATGAGAATCACGATACGCGACGCCCAAAAAACGCGCTGGCGAAAACCCCGTCACAGGGTCAGGGAAGGTTAGTTACCCGCGGTTTGATCCGCTGCGGGATGAGTTCCAGCCTTGTCGGCCACCATGGCCCAATACGTCCGCAAGCTGAACTTCGCCTTCTTTGAGCGGCCAATCCAGCCAAACACATCGTGGACCAACCCACTGAATGCTGAATGCCCATCCCGGCCCGCTTCAGGTTCAAACCCAGTCGCCAAACGCCAATCCACAGCCAAATGCACTATCAACCGTACCTCTGCATTATCCGCAGGGCGGCCGCCTGCAAGCTTCGGCAGTCCTGAAACCGCGCGCCCATGACCGAACACAACAGGCTCAAAATGAGGCGCAGATTGGCGGCCAGTAGGGCGCATTTGGCCAGGAACCATAGCGCCACCCTCAACCACGCAAAGGCGCAAGAGGGGGATCAGGTCGGATGAAGCAGCATTCTCTGCCCAGCCCAGCAGGTCAGAACCCACAGTGTCACAGGCCGGAAATTGGTCTGCCAAACGGCTGGCGCGGGCCTCAATCTGCGCGACGGCAGCAGACGGCAGCGCTCTAATTAAATCTCGGATCTCCCCAACAGATGGGTCGTCCTGCGTAAGTCGCAGTGCAAGGGATCTCAGAACGGGCGCCGCGTTGCCAGCGCCCAATCCGCGAGAACCCTCCGCAAGATAGGAAGATATGCTCGCCTCAATCCGGTCGCAAAGGGAATTAGATATCGTATCCTTGTTACGAACCCCAAGCCGCCCAACCGTCAGCGAAACGGCGAAACGATCATCGTCGTCGGAGAGGTGATATGATGTCATTTGCCGCTATCCGCGCATACAAAGTTGGAGATATAAAAACGGTAGGCGGAATTTCCTCACAAAGAGGATAGCTGCTCACCAGCACCCCCAAAGCGAACTGCTTTCTGACAGGACTTTTTCACAACTATTCGAATTGATCGACCGGTTTTATGGCGCGAGCTTTATACCCTGCGCTCACCAAAGCCGCCTTAGCTTTATCTAACATCGCGCCATCGGGATGTGCGGATTTTGACCAGATCCAGCCGATCTGGCCCCCCGGGGAGCCGATCACGGCCATACTGTTGTCATCCGCCTGCCACAGGACCGCAACTTGCAGGTTGCCCAGTTCTAGCAACTTAACAAAGCGCACTTCGAAAAGGCCAAAATCGGTTTCAGCCATCACGCCGTCTAAGGGCAGGATAGGGCCAGTCGCGCTGGATTTGTGGCAAACGATTTTCAACGTCAATCGGCTGTCATCGCGCAAGGCCACCGCAGCGGTGGTGCCGTGGCAGTCTTGTTCCAGAAAGCTTGGGGTCTGGGCCACTTCGAACCACTCACCGACAAGGCGCACCGCCTCATAACCCGCGACCGCCACCATCGGAACGGATTGATCGCGCACGGCGGCCTGTGCACTACAGATGGGCATTAGAGCGGCCAGCAGAATTGATCTCCACATTTTCGCCAACCCCCGTGCGTAAATCGGTATCTTCGCTTTCACTTGGGGCCGAGGCCTGCGGTCTGTCTACCTTGCTGTGCCAATGTTGGTCTTTAGATTTATCAATCCATCCCCCTGCTAGCATCCCCCAACGCAAGCCGGAGGCCCCATGCGGTTTTGGAATACTCTCATCTCGCTTTGCCTGATCCTGTCAGCAGGTTTGGGGTTAGTTGTGTTGGCCGGCGGCGCACGCGGGCTTTTGGCGCCTGCCTTGCAGGCCGAATTGGTGGTGCAAGACTTTCCTATTCCACAGGGGTTTGGTCTGGATCCCAAAAGGGTTGCAGGATTTATGTCGAAAGAGCTTGAGCAGCGTCTCGAAGATGACGTTGCCATTCGGATCACCTTGAAAACGGATGTCATGAAAAAGGTGCGCGACATTGTTTTGCCGCGCCTGATGAATGTCGTGGCGGTGCAATCTATGATGCACGACATCCCTGAACTCTCGGCGATACTTGACATAGCTGCGTTCAAACGCTCTGTCCAAGGCACCGTCCGCAGTGCCACGGACGCGCAAGATGTGGCGTTGACCGTGCCCGGCGCACTCTTGGCCGAGGTTGACGGCCAAAAAATCAAGGTCACCACGACGTCAACAGGACTGCAGGCGCTGACACTTGGTGACATGACGGCGGGGCAAAGCCACCAGGTTACCCTTTGGTTGGATGCCTCGTCCGAGGGTGTGGATCTAGGCAAGACCGTCAAACTGGGGGCTGCCGATGGCCAGCGCGGACGTGTCTTGCTTTGGGGCGATCACGGCTGGTTTGGGGCCGATGTTGAACCGCTGCGCTGGTCGCGCGGGTTGATTGGGGCTTTGCTGACGGGGGTTTTGTTGTTTGGGTTGTTGAGCCTAGTGCTGACGATCCTGACCAACAGGCAAAAGCGCGGCTCGGCTTAGTCGCGCTTGATGTGCCCGATGGTCCCGATCAAGGGGTTATATCCCCGCGCCGCAAGCGCAAAGGCCACAAGCCCAGCCCCCACGACCACCGCACCGCTCACGGCGTTGAACTGGCCATATGCCGCATAGCGGATCAGTTCGACGGCATGGGTGAAGGGGTTGCACAGTGCTAGCCAGTAAATCCCCTTGGCTCCCGCCTCGCGCAGTTTCCAAAGCGGATAAAGGGCAGATGACAAGAAGAACATCGGGAAGATCACAAAGTTCATCATGCCCGCAAAGTTTTCAATCTGTCGGGTATAGACAGACACCACCAAGCCAATCGCCCCCAGCATCAGGCCGGTCACAAGCAGACTAGGGATGATCAAGGCGATCGTGGCCCAAGGCAGATGAATGCCAAAGGCGGCAGCCACCGCCAAGAAAGCGGTGCATTGCACCAAGCCTAAGACCGTGGCCGCCAAGATTTTGGCAAAGAGCAAGAAAGAGCGTGGCAAAGGGGTCACCAGCATCACCCGCATCACCCCTGATTCCTTATCGTACACCAGCGACAGGGCCGATTGCATCGCCTGAAACAGCACCACCATGCCCAAAAGGCCGGGCAGGATATATTCTTGATAAGGCGTATAGCTGCGATAGGGGGCGATGATGGAAACACCCAACAAATCATGCAATCCCGAAGCAAAAACGATCAACCATAGGGATGGGCGCACAAGGGCTGACAACAGCCTTTCGCGCTGGCGGATAAACTTTGCGATTTCGCGCTCGGTCACCACCCATAGGCCAAGCGCTAGGTTCCTAAACTTCAATCGCACGCGAATTCTGCCTCATCTGTTCCCAACGTGTCCAAGGTGTTCGTTTGGTGACTGAACCCTTGCACGGGGGCAACGACGATCACAGCGTCGCTGGTGCCCAACAGGATCGGCTGGCGCAATTGACCGTCCCATGCGCGGTAGTTAAGCGTCACGCCCTTTGATCCGTCAAGCTTCAACTTGTTCGAAGTCATAAAGCCCCGCACCAAAGGTGGATAGGGCTGGGGCACTTTCATGACCGAGGTGATGATCGACTTAACAGCGATCCACACATCCCAATCGGCAGGTTGGATCTTGCGCCCCGTCAGTTTGTCGAACCGCGATGACACCTGCGTCGCCCCATCGCGTTCATAGGCCCAGTGCCAAGGGGCGGCCAGCAGGCCGATAGAGCCGATGACAGGGCGCGGCAGCAGCGAGGCATAAGGAATGAACCGCCCAAACTCGCCCCGCGTGTCAGCCACAAAGATCACATCGTAGTCTATGTCGCCGGTCAAAAGGCGAATATTGTTGCCCTCTCGGTTTTGCGGATCATTGGCCAGCGTAAAGGGGCGGCGGTCAACGATCGACAGACGCAACCGCTCAGCCGAGGCTGCAAAGGCATCGGAAAGGCCCGCATCGTCGGGATGCTCACCCTCTAAGATCAATACGTCGGTCCAGTTCATCGACCGCAGATATTGGGTAAAGGCATCCATCTCTTGCCGGCGAGAGGGGCCAGAATGCACCATGTTCGGATAGCAGGCCGTGCGCAGGCTATCGTTGGGGGCGGTCGCGTTCACCAAAAGCACCGGCTGATCCTTTAGCGCATCGGCAACGGCCTTGACCTCATCAGCCGGCAAATCCAGCACAAGATAATCATCGCCCGCGGCCACCATCTTTTGGGCTGCAGCCACAACATCGGCGCTGGTCACGGCTTGGGTGTCCAACTTCACACTCACCCCCACAGCATCCGTGGTGAATTGCAAATCCGAAACCGCCATCCGCGCCGCATCGGCCGTGATCACCGGCGGCGGGGTGATCAGGCGGGCATAGCCCCAATCCTGCCCATAGCGCGGGTCTTTAAGAAGGCTAAGGTGGCCGATCTTCAACACGTCACCAAGTGCTGGAAACGCCAGTAAAGCCATGACAGGCAGAAGATGGCGCAGGCGCATTTTAATCATCCACCCGTATCGAATGCGGTGTCCGGCCTACGGACAAAGATTGGATCGGTGTCATGCTTTCCATATCAATGATGGTGATATCGTCTGACAAGCCATTGGTGACATAGGCAGTCTTTTCATCGCGGGACAAATCCACATCCCACGCGCGACTGCCGACCAAGACATATTGCAACACTTCCCGCGTCTTGGCATCAACAATTGCCAGATTGTTCGCCCGCCCCAGCGTGATCAAGATTTTTGATCCGTCCTTCGTGATGGTCATACCCACCGGCGTCACATCTTCGGCGCGAAAGCCGGGGGGGACAAAGCTGAGCGCGTCTTTGATCGTCAGGGTTGAGATATCAATCACATGGATTTCTGAACTTAGCTCGTCACTGACCCAAAGCTCGCCGCCGTCTGGTGTCACCACAAAGCGGCGCGGCCTTGTGCCGACAATGATGTTCTTGAGAACCGCCGCTTTGCTGCGGTCGATGACATGCACCATGTCGGCGACTTCTGAGGTGACAAAGATATACTTGCCATCTGCCGAATTGATCACGCCCTCAGGCTCGGCACCCGTAGGCACCCGATCGACCACCGTTTTGGTGGCAATGTCGATGACTTCCATCACCGAATCCTCTTCGTTTGACACGAAGATCTGGGTTTCATCGGGGCTGAATTGAAACATCTCGGGGCTAGGGCCGGTCGGAATCGCGTCAATGTCGGTCAAAGTGGCGACATCAATCACATCGATCGTATCATCGTCGCCGCAGGCCACATAGAGCAGCGTGTGATCCTTGTTGAAATGCATATCGCGCGGGCGGCGCGAGGTGTCGATTTTGGTGTTCACCGTCAGGTCGGGGTTCAAAACCACCACCTGATTGCCACGCTCTAGGCTGATAAAAATAAGCCCAGTGTCTGCCGCCAAAGCGGCCTGTGTTAACCCAAGAGAAAGGAGGATCACCAGAAAAACGCGTTTCATCATCTCACTCCACAATGAAATCGCCGGCCATGCCGCGATTTTCATAGCCCTCAACCCAGAACTCGAACTTGCCTGGGCGGATTGGCACAAACAGAATCTCAGCCTCGCCACCATCATCTTCAAACTCTAGCTCAGTCAAAGTTGTTGTCTTGATCGTCAGGCCTTCGACCGCGATGCCGTTGATCCAGACCTGCTGCAAGAAATCAGGCGCGCGAAACGAAAAACTCTCGCCACCCTCTGATATGATCACCAAGCGGTAGGATTTCCCTGTTTCCAGATGATATTCTGTCTGGCTCATAGACAGGTCTTCGTGCAATTCCAGATCGGGCAAATTAACAGGGTCTGAGGCCAGATTATCTTTGGCCGAGGCGGCAAAGGGCAGCACCAGAACGCAAGCCAATACCTTGGCTATTTTCCGCATTTCGGGCCTCCTTACGACGGTTGTTTCACCGTTAGGTCATTTGGCCCCATCGCGCGCGCGAGGTCAAACGATGGTCTGGAATATTCAGTATTGGAATTGCGAATGCAGCTTCGTGGTAACCCAAGGAAAGGTGTCGGTGCAGTTTAACGCGCCAGAAAATCAATCATAATAGGGGGAAGATAGCATGCGTACTTGGATCAAAAGCGTAACCTTTGCCACGGCAATGGCTGGCGTCTGGATGGGGCTTTCGGCATTCAGCCCACCAGCCAAAGACATCAGACTGGCTTTGCAAGAAGGCGGCACAGCCGCATGGGAAGCGGCCGCGATGGAAGAGCTGAAGCTGGATGAAAAGAATGGCATCAAACTGGACATCCGCGCTGTAGCCGACAGCAAAGCTGGTCAAGTCGCCCTGCAAGCTGGCGAAGTTGATGTGATTTTGTCGGACTTTGTCTGGACATCGCTGCAGCGCAACCAAGGCGCAGACTTCACCATTGTGCCCCATTCGCTGGCTGTGGGTGGCTTGATGGCCATGCCGGGCAGCAAAGTGAAATCTGTGGCAGACCTGAAAGGCGCCACCTTGGCTGCCGCAGGGGGGCCAGTGGATAAAAGCTATCTGATCCTGCAAGCCTATTACGCCGCCAAAACGGGTGGGGATTTGACCAAAGACACCAGCACCGATTTTGGCGCGCCGCCCTTGGTCAACGAAGCGCTTGCAGGTGGGCAAGCCGATGCCAGCCTGAACTTCTGGCACTTCAACGCGCGCGCTTCAGTGGCTGGAGCAACCCAGATCATCTCGGTTCAAGATATGCTGAAAGACCTTGGCGTGTCCAAAACGCCGCCGCTGCTGGGCTGGGTGTTTTCTGACAAGTTTGCCGCCGAAAATGGCGAAGCAATCAAGAACTACCTTGACGCTTCGTTCCAAACCAAAGAGGCGCTGCTGACCGACGATGCCCTGTGGGACAAAATCCGCCCTGCGATGAAGGCGGACGATGACGCGCTGTTCATCGCGCTGCGCGATGCTTACCGCGCGGGCATTGTGACCAGCTACACCGATGCCGACATTCAGGCCGCCACCGAAGCCTATGCCCTGCTCGCCAAGTTCGGCGGTGCTGACCTGACCGGCGACAAGCCCGACTTGGCCGCTGGCACCTTCTGGGCTGGGTATCGCAAGTAAGCTGAGAAACGAGGCTACGCATGACACCGGCGCTTGACCCAAGACCCGCTGCCCTGCGCCCCAAAGGAGAGGCCTGGCTTGGCTGGGCCTCTTTTCTTTTGATGATCGGCCTTTGGGGGGGTGCGGCTTTGGCGGTGAATTCGCGGTTCTTGCCAGCCCCTTGGGCAGTCATAGCCCATATTGGCTGGCTTACGAACGAAGCCCACCTTTTGCCAGACTTCGCTGTAACCTTGGGCAGGGCGGCCTTGGGGTTTGTCATCGCGATGGTTCTTGGCACGCTGATAGGCATTGCCCTTGGCCGGTCACGCTGGGTGGACCGGTTGTTCTTGAACTGGGTGGTGGTGGGCATGAATTTGCCCGCCATCGTCATCGCCATCTTGTGCTTTATCTGGCTGGGATTGAATGACAAAGCCCTGATCTTGGCCGTGGTGCTGAACAAAACCCCCCTCGTGATCACCAACATCCGCCAAGGCGTGCTGAGCTTTGATCCGGCCTTTGACGAATTCGCCCGCGCCTACCGCCTGTCGCGCGGCCAAACCTTTCGGCTGATCCATGCGCCGCAACTGGTGCCCTACTTGTTGACCGCAGCCAGAACGGGCCTATCTCTGGTCTGGAAGATCGTGCTGGTGTTTGAGGTTCTCGGGTCGGATTCAGGGGTTGGGTTTCGCGTGTCTTTGTTCTTCCAGTTCTTTGATCTGAAGGGGATTTTGGCCTATACGTTGGTTTTTGTGGCCATCGTGATGCTGCTAGAGCATCTGGCCATTGGCCCCTTGGAAAGGAGGCTGTTGAAATGGCGCACGGACCAGACCTAAGCCTATCCATTGCTCGCCTGACCTTTGGCGGAACGGTGCTTTACAAAGATTTTCATCTGACCATCGCGGGCGGAGAGGTTGTTGCCCTCATCGGCCCCTCTGGCGTGGGAAAGACCACGCTCTTGCGCATTCTGGCAGGGGTAGAGACGGGTTTTGACGGGCAGGCTTTGGTCGATGGCCGCCCCGCGCCCTTGGCGCCCGTGCCCGGTTTGGTGTTTCAAGATGCAAGGCTGCTGCCCTGGCTGACCTGTGCGGACAATCTGCGCGCGGTTCGCCCCGACGTGAGCGACGCAGTTGTGGCACAGGCTTTGGCCGCCACAGGTTTGGTGGATGTGCAAGACAAATGGCCCCGCCAATTGTCTGGTGGAATGCAGCGGCGCTTGGGGTTGGCGCGGGCGTTGTTGGTCAACCCGCGCCTTATGCTGCTGGACGAACCCTTTGTCTCGCTTGACCGCGTGGTGGTGCGCGAGCTTCAGGCGCTGGTCACAGACCTGATTGTGCAAAGCGGTGCCACGGCCGTGCTTGTCAGCCATGATCCGCAAGATGCCGCCTGCTTGGCGCACCGTGTGGTCATCATCGCAGGCCGACCGGTGCAGATCGCGGCCGATTTGGCCCTTGATGCCCTGCCCGCCCAGCGAAGTCGCACCCAGATCATCGCCTATGAAGACCGCATCGAAACCGCCATGGTAGAGTCCGCATTATGAACCTATCCCAACCTGCCGCATTTCGTATGGCAAATGTCGCCAAGGCCTATGGCGGCGTGCCAGCGCTGCGAGGCGTGAGTTTAAGCATCCAAAATGGCGAATTCGTTGGGCTTTTGGGGCCGAACGGGGCGGGGAAGTCTACCCTGTTTCAAATCGCCGCCGGCCTTTTTGCGCCAGACTCGGGCACGGTCAACCTGTTCGGCCTGAATTACCGCAGCAATTCAGCCGAAATTTTGGGCAAGCTGGGCATCGTATTTCAAGCGCGTTCGCTGGATGCCGATATTTCCGTGCGCGCCAACCTGAAATTCTTTGGCGGTCTGTTCGGTCTGTTCGGTCAGCGCTTGAAAGAGCGGATCATCGCGGTATCCGAGATGATGGACATCGTTCCGCTGCTCGACAAACCCGTGCGCAGCCTGTCGGGCGGCAACCAACGCCGCGCCGAGATTGCCCGCGCCCTTCTGCCTGAACCACAAATCTTGCTGCTGGATGAACCGACCGCGGGGCTAGATGCCACCTCGCGGCGCAATCTGGTGACGCATATCCATGAGATCGTTGCCAGAACTGGGCTTTCGGTGCTTTGGGCCACCCATTTGCTGGAAGAGGTCGAGGGCGCAGACCGCATCGTTCTGCTGATCAAGGGCGAGGTGAAGGCCGATGGCACGCCTGCAGCTTTGATGCAAATGGCGCAGGCCGCCGATTTGACGCAGGCGTATATCACCCTTACCGCCGCCACTGCCCCTTAAGCCTTAGGGCGCCTTGCCCGGAGTGATGGGGGCCGCTTCGGGTGCAAAGGTGAGCATACTAGGATCAAATGACATGATCCTTTCGCCAACGGTGGAAGCACCGCCCACCCGCGCATCAAGAACGCCCGTTTGAATCTCTTGCGCCAGCGCTTCTGCTGTATCCTCGGGCAAGGCTTTCTTGGCGTCTATTTTGCCTTGGATTTCGTCGCCTTGTTTGATTTTGTTCATCGCTTCACCGACTTTGATCTTGAGATCGTCGGAATAGGCCAGTTGATAAGCGCGCGGTTGGCCAACGGGGAAGTTGTTGATGTCCAGCGTTTGCAGCCAAAAGAACACATGGCCCTTTTCGCCTTGCAACGGGTTTGGTTCGATCACCTGCGCCCACAGCATCCGAAAACTGGTGGGAAGCGGGCCATCCGTTGGCAGGCCGCGCAATTCTCCGATCCCGAAAAAGGTCATCACAATCAGCGCCACGGTCGCCATCGTGGCTGCTGCTTTCAAGACCCAATGCAGCCGGGTCAGCACCAGCAAATAAGTCACCAGTGCAGCCACAAGGGCGTAGGCGGCAGTCAGCGAAAGGATGGTAAAGGTCATGGCTGCAAAGCCTCTCCGGTGCCGGCATCCATCATTGGCGCGGGGGCACGGGGCTGGCTGCCGCCGCCGTCTTTGCCACCGGCCGAACGGGTCAGTTCCACCAAGCTTTTGGGCGTGTTGTTCACATCCAATACCTCTGCGCCCTTCAGCGTAAAGCGCGCAGCCGTCTGCTCGTCACCCGTGCCTTGCAGCTCTAACGTCTGATAATAGATGACCTTCACACTGGGGTTCAGCTTTTCAACCTTCACCTTCACGGGCAAGGTGGCCGTGCCGTTGGCGATGTAATGCACCACGTTCACCACATATTCGCCATCTTCCAAGCCGCGAAACGACACGATCTCTTGGTTCAGAGGGCTGGTAACTTCTTTGCCGTTGTACAGGATGACATCTTTGAACATGCCCCTGTCGTCGCGGTCCATATGCATCAGCCCCGCCTCACGCTGGTTATACCAGACCACATTGCCTGCCGGATCTTCGACATAGGTGTCGACATCGTCGGGGTTATTGTCGGGCCAAGTCACCGTGATCAGCATTTCGGCCTTGGGATCGACCTTGCCGCTGTCGGCTGGCTTGTTGATCATCGCAAAAGAGATGAAAAACATGAAGGTGATGGCCTTCAGCGAGTTGAACAGCAGGGCCGAGAAAATCTCAAACTCTGGTTCCTGTTCTTCTTCAAACATCGCGCTCCCCCCGCGCGAGCAAGGGCAGAAGCGACACTTCTGTCATCGACACCGTGGTTTGGCTTAGATCTGTCACCAGCGCGTCGGCGATGTTGTATTCCAAGCGTAACAAAATGCCGCCGATCAGGCCCGCGATCGTGGTCAGCAGCGACACAGCCATGCCCGCGATCATCTTCTGCAAGGCTCCGCGCAGAGTGTCGACATCAAAGTTTGACAAATCCCCCATCGAGTTCAGCATCATCACAAAGCCAACCATCGTGCCCAGCATCCCCAGCTTATAAAGCAGGTCAGTGCCATAAGTGCCGATCTTGGTGCGCCGCCGGAATGAGGCGCCAAGGCTCATGATCAAGAGATGCGCATTGCCCTCAATCTCGGATGGGTGTTCGCGCGAGCGAACAAGATCGGCAACATAGCGGTCGATGAGGCCGCCACCGTTCGGAAATTTCGGCAGGACCGTGGCGGCGGCAAGCTGCGATTTTATGTGAAGAGCGCGGCGATATTCACGGGCGAGTTCAATAATAATCCACAGGCAATGTGCAGAAAACCCGATGTAAAGCACCGCGATCAAGACAGTAATCTTGGATTTATCCGCACTGAACAGATAGGTCAGCAGGCCGTAATCATAAGAGACGACTGAGCCTATGGTGATCAGTGCCACCAATAGCACCCATTTTAGGACAGCATCATAGGCACCATCGCGGCCGGGCCCCATCATCGCATCGGCAATTTGTGCCATGTTTCGCTCCCGTCCTGTTTTCAATTACCGATAGCCGCCAGGGGTTTCTCTACGACGAAAGGCCCAAGGCTCTTCAAAGTTCACGCCAACTTGCCAAAGACCGACGCCTGCCCCGATCGCTTCGGCCATTTGCCCGATATAATCCGAAGATTCGTCTTCAAACGCCAAGGCAAGGCCTGCCTTGACCATCGCAGCGTTCAGATCCTCACCCCCACTTTCACACACCCCAAAGTGGCGCCCGAAGGGATCGGCCTCTCCGACCAGATGACATACAACCTCGCCCCGGCCAGCGAGCAACTGCATTTGGCGTTTGGCCACATCATAGCAACCCCACACGGTGTCGTTCATCTGGCAGGTTTGTTTGCGCTCAGGCGCGTCGATGCCCCATAAGATGACCCGCTGAACCCCAAACTTCAGGATATCGGCGTCAATAACTTCAGGTATGCCCGAGATGGTGTCGGGGTCCGTTTGCGCCATAGATGGGGTGGTGGCGGGACCGACCAAGGCCAACATTGAAAAGACCAATGTCCAGAATATACGAAAGCCAGCACGCGCGCCTGTATCAGAAGCCATGGGCATGGTCCTTAGGGTTTAAGAGGTTGGAATGAGACAGAGCTATATCGCCGCCTTGATTGTTTGCTTGGCGCTGCCCGCAGCGGCCGATCAGGTGCAAGATTTGATAAGTGGCAAGATCAAGGCCTGCCAAGGCTGCGACCTGACGGGTGCCAACTTTAAGAAGGCCGATCTGACTGGCGTTGATCTGACGGGCGCTATCTTGACCGATGCCAGTTTTCACCGCGCCAATCTGAGGGGGGCTACTTTGGACGGCGTTGTGGCCATAGGCACCAATTTCAACTTGGCTGATCTGACACAAACCCACATGGCCAAAGGCACTTTTATCCGCGCGATGTTTTATGCCGCCCAAATGTCGGGAGCTGACCTGACCGGCGCCGATCTGACAGAAGCGCGGATGCAAACGGCACGACTCACCTCGGCCAAGTTGCCAAGGGCGGTGCTTGATCGCGCCATCTTGCATGATGCCAAGGCCAACAATTGCGACTTCACAGACGTCTCGTTTCAAAACACCAACTTGGATCGCGCCATTCTGGGTCATTCCAAGTTCGACAAGGCCACGATGACCGGTGCCACCTTTGCCAAGGCGGATGCTTCGGCGGCCAGCTTTTCGGGGGCGACCATCACCCAAACCGATTTTTACGGTGCCGACCTGCGTCGCTCGCATTTCGATGGCGCTTTGGTGAGTGCCAATCGTTTCTCGCTGGCGGCAACGGACGAAAACACCTTCAAGGGCGGCACTTTGACAAACAACTTTGGGCCCGACAGTCGGCTGCATGCTCAAGGCGCCTCTGACGGAGAATAGGGCGGGTTCGCAACCTCGACCCATGTTTTGGATTCGTAGTAGGACTTGTTTACCATCTGCGTGTCTTTGCTGATGGCATCTTGGCCTTTCTTGCGCAGATAACTGGCTTCGATCAGCACCTGTTGGCCCGACCCGTCTGCCGCCGTGCCACGGCAGATTTCGTGGATGAATTCGTTGCCAACCTTCATCTCGCCGTCCTTGAGCGGTATATCTTCACAGATAAGACCCCACGATCCGAACCGCACTTTCATGTTACGGCTTAGCACCACGGCGACGCGCCGGTCGTGGTTGGAGACGCGGTCGTCCGTGATGATGCGCACACCCTGAGCCAGACCTGCGTCATCTACCAGAATCGCCACGACCACAGGATGGGCGTACATCGAGGTGCCCCCCGCCAAAGCCCTATATTCCGATTCCAAGGCGCGCGCGATGTAGTCCTTTTCATCGTCATATGAAAATTGTACCTCGTGCAGGCCCGTAGGTTCCGCAGGGCACTGGGCCCAGTCGGCAAAACTCGCCAACTCAATCGAGGCCGGCCCCCCCTTGGTGCCGCAAGAGATCACAGCTGCTGCGCTGTTTGGCACTTGTTCGACGGGCAGGCCAAGCTGAACGTCCCAAATCGCAAAATCTGGCTCTGTCTCAGCCCAAGCGGTGGGTGTTAAGACACTTTGGCCAAGACCAAACGCCAGCACAACAGCCACGATTTGTGCGATTTGACCCATCACTTGCCCTTAACGTCGGCGCAGGGTTTTTCAGCCGAGGCGCCAAAATAAAGCACGCATTCCTCGTAGTTGGGCGCGCCGTGACCGATCATATATTTCTCGATATAGGCAATCAGATCGACCATTTGCGCTTCGCGCATCGTCTTGCCCCTGACAGGTTCTGCGCCAAGGGCAAAATCTTTCATCGTCAAGCCAAAGCAGCGCCCATCTTTATAACTGACCTGATCATGATAAGGCATCTGGCTGCCCGGGATGCCGCAGCGAATGACATCGTAAAGCCCCTGCGCATCCAATTTGCTTTCGCGTATGTTAGCCCCAATCGCGTGCGAAAGAGGGTTACGCCCAGCTTTTCCGTCGCCGGCCCAACCGTGGCAATTCACGCAATTGCCAATTCTTTGAAAAACAACCTTCCCCTTTTCAGGGTCGCCCTTTGTGAAATCGGGGGTCGGATTAAACGCGCTAACCGCCATGGTGGCAACAAAGGCGGCCAAGGTGCAGGTCATCGCAAAGCGAAGTACTTTAATCATTATTTCCTCAGCATGAAGTCTTTTGCAGTGTGAAAATGGCCGGGTGAGCAATTCACCCGGCCACAATCCATCTTAGTTCAGGGCAAAGACCCACAGCATATTGGCCGTGGAACCCGACTTCACTTCCAGCTCAGGGCGACCAAAAGCCGCAATCCCGATACCCCCACCGACGATGGCAACATATTCTTTGCCGCCGACGTTAAAGGCAACCGGTGCGCCCATGAACGGGGTACCCACGTTCATCGACCACTTTTCTTCCAGTGTTTTCGCATCATAGGCCGCGAACGTTCCGTCAAGAGAGCCAGCCCAAAGAAGATCGCTCGAGGCAAGAACGCCACCATACATCGGGAATTCCGTTGCATGCTGAGCGACCGCTTTGCCCGTGGCCACATCAATGGCGTTGATGGAACCGGTTTGAATGCCATTGGCCGTACCAGCGCCGCCAACAAAGATTTGGCCGGCCACAACGTCCTCAGGCTTCACTTCTTTCACAGAAAGATCCGAGCAACCCTCGATCCCGGCTGCATAAGCTAGGCCAAGTGAGGGGTTATAGGCCGTCGGGAAGAAGTTGCTGCCACCCTGAATGTTCGGGCAAGTTGTCGCCACGGCACCAGCACGGTCGATCTTGCCGTGGGCATAAGCCTGCAAGCTCTTGGTGGGGTCGTATTCCAGGGGTTTGCCGGTTTTCGGGTCGATGCCCTTGGTCCAGGACAATTTAGACACATACTGAGCCGACTGGATGTAGGATCCATTGTCGCGGTCCAGCGTGTAGAAGATGCCGTTACGGCCAAAGTGCGACAGCACTTTGCGCGTTTCGCCATTGACCGTGGCATCCATCAGCAATTGCGGGCCGACTTCGTCATAATCCATGTAGTCGCCAGGTGTGTACTGAAAGAACCACTTCAGGGCGCCAGTATCGATATCCAAGGCGACCGTGCTATTAGTAAACAGGTTGTCACCCGGGCGGAATTCAGGGTCATACATTGGCACAGGGTTGCCGGTGCCCCAGAACGTGGTCCGAGTGGCCGGATCATAAGAACCCGTCACCCAAGCAGCACCACCACCGGTTTTCCAGCAGTCGGGGTTGCCCGATTCGTCGCACTTCCAAGTTTCAGAACCCGGATCGCCAGGCTTAGGAACAGTATAAAAGCGCCAAAGTTCTTCGCCGTTCTCAGCGCTGATTGCTGCGATCCAGCCACGGGTTGCCCAGTCACCATAGGATTGGCCGACAAGGATCTTGTCGTCGATCGCCAAGGGTGCGCTGGTAAAGCCTTCGCCTGTATCTTTGGCAACTTGCTGTTCCCAAGCGATATCACCTGTTTCAGTATCGCAGGCCACAACGCGGCCATCGTTCAGTGCTGTGATCACGTTCTTGCCCGACAGGGCCAGTCCGCGGTGCGCCAGCAAGATCGCGCGGCTTGGGTCTTTGTCGACGCCGGTGTCGCAAGTCCAAAGCAACTTGGCTTGCTTGCCATCGGACAGGTCGAACTTATAGGGCGTGCCCCACGGGTCCGACAGATACAGAAAGCCGTTATCAACCAACGGCGTTGTTTCCACTCCGCCAACACCAAAGCCAGCGGGTTCAGTGCCGCCAACGGGTGCGGCAAAGGCCAAATGCATACCCGCCACGTTGGATGCGTTAATCTCGCTCAGCGGCGAAAAACGGTTCCCGTCATAGGTCTTGTGAACCATCAACCAGTTGCCTGCCTCAGCGTCCGTTCCGGCAGCGTTCAAACGGTCGGCAGTCACTTCGGCCTGAACGCTTGCGCTGGCCAAAGCCAATGCAACCGCGCAGGAGCCGGCTAGAAAAATCGCCCTTCTCATCATTGCACCTCCCAGTACAAACAGATGTCAGCCATCTGTCAGGCGCGATGTTGGCACTTTGTGGATTTGGATTTGCTTATGTTGAGGATTAGTCACTGGCAGCTCTGGCGATTTCGTCTATTTTCTAACGCCCATAATTTGCAACAATATCTCTGATTTTGCGGATGACCTGCGCTTGCATGACGGGGGCATAATCGTCGCGGCAGAAGTCGACGATCATCTGATAGTAGCGCGCAAAGGTCGGATGCGACAGCAAGTGCTTGCGCATCGCCAAGACCCCATGCAGTTCCTGACCGTCAATTTCGAACAGTTTCACATTGTCTAACACAGTTTGGCTGAGATTTGGCAGCAGGGACAGCATCACATGGCAGGTGGCCAATCCGTCCGCCGTGAATTCAACCGCCGAGGCAAATGTAGGAGCACGAAAAGTCGGAACAGCGTGGGGAAGGTGGCCGAAATACCATTCATATGACTGTTTGTGTGTAGGCACAGCCGAGTCGATTTCGACATAATGTCGCAGGATCGGGTTGATCATGTCTGGGTTATAGGCCGGATCAAACGCGTTGCGAATGTCTTCATCCGGGACCGACGCCGGAACTGCCCAAATGACCCGATCAATAAACAAAGGTGTGATCGCGAATGATGATGCCTCATCTATAAGGGCTTCTTCGGCCACGACGGCAAAGTTGATGTGATGCATTCGCAAGCGTTCGACCAGCATGGCAGAGTTCAGCTCGTAAACCACCTCGAAGCGGGTAAAGTTCGAATGATCGCGCGCGATGCGGGCCGCGCCGCTTAAAAAGCGCCCTCGCAAGGCCGGCGTTGCGCCAAACTTCAGCACAAGGTTGGAACTGCGAAACGTCTGCGCATGTTCCTGCAGTAGGGTTTCCATCCGGTCGATAATCTCGATTGAAGACCGGTACCAAAACTCACCCGCTGGCGTCAAAGACACGGTTCCGGTGCGGTTGCGGTTGATCAGTTGCACGCCAAGACTTTCCTCGACCTTGGCCAAATGCTGGCTGATCGAGGGCTGCGACAAGCCGATCCGATGGCTGGCCTTTGTGATAGATCCGGCAACCACGACCGCGCGGAAAATCTCCAATTGACGAAACGTGAAGTCCATGACACCCACCAATTCGGAAATCCTGATATTCGGTATAGATCGCACTTATGTTGACGGGAAGCGTGCGGTGCAGGCATTAACTTATCGTGCGTATTGGAAAATTGAATAATGTGGTTTTTCACAACTTTCATGGTGGAGGAATGCAGTCTTGCTCTTTACGTCGGCCCGAATCCATCACCACGAAACCGGGCAATGGCTGCTTTGACGTGGTGATGCACCGCAGGGTGTTGCAGGCTATGGCCTGATACCTCGGCCATAACAATGTCGGCTTGGGGCCAAGCTTGGGCAAGGGCGAAACTGGTTGCGGGCGGGCACAAGAGATCATAGCGGCCCTGCACGATAACGCCGGGGATGCCGCGCAGTTTGTGGGCATTTTCCAGCAGGCCGCTTTGGCCCAGAAAACAATCGTTTTGAAAATAGTGCGCCTCAACGAAAGCTGAGTTGGGGCGGCTGCGGTCTGGCAAGATGGACAGCCGCGTTTGAGTGGGGGCGACTTCGGACAAAACACGTTCGGTGTCATGCCAAGCGAGGGCTGCGGGCATATGAATGACGGGATCGGGGTCAAGAATGCGGCGGTAGTAGGCGGGCAAGGGATCGTGACGTTCGTCTTGGGGCAAGGCGGCTAAGAAATCCTCATAAAGGGCTGGATAAAACGTGCGAAGCCCCGTGCCAAAGGCCCAATCCAACTCTGCCGCCGTGCCCAAGAACACCGCGCGCAGCACAAGACCTGTGACCCGCTCACGATGGGCTTGGGCATAGGCCAGCGCCAAGGTCGCCCCCCATGATCCGCCCACAACCAGCCATTTTTGCACCCCGAAATGTTCGCGCAGGCGTTCGATATCGGCGATCAAATGGGCGGTAGTATTGGCCTGCAACCCGCCGCGCGGCAGGCTGCGGCCAGCGCCGCGTTGGTCAAACAGCACAGTGAAAAAGCGCTGCGGATCAAACAGGTTGGCATTCGAGGGCTGACACCCACCCCCCGGGCCGCCATGCAAGAACACCGCCGGAATGCCGTTTGGATCGCCCAAGGCTGCGACCCAAATCTGGTGGCCATCGCCAGCATCCAGATGAAAGCCTGCCTGCGGCGTTCGGCCTTGCGCCGCGCTCAAAGCTCCTCAGCCTCCACCGCGCCGCCAGCAAAGTTGCGATAGATGAAGCGGTCCTGCGCCTCAGCCGATTCTGTTGTGGCGCGGGCAAAGATTTGGGCGTGAAGGTCAGACTTGGCACAAGCCGGGTCTGTGTTGCCCGCCGAGCCTGTCAGCGCAAAGGCCTGACAGCGGCAACCCCCAAAGTCGACCTCTTTGAGTTCGCACGATTGGCAGGGTTCGGGCATCCAGCCGGTGCCGCGATATTTATTGAAGGCTTCGGAATTATCCCAAATCCATCGGATGGATTTGTTGCCGCGCACAGAATCAAACTCCATCCCCGTGATCGATTCGGCGGCATGGCAGGGCAAAACCTTGCCCGAAGGCGAGATGTTGAAAAACTGCCGCCCCCACCCGCCCATACATTGCTTGGGGCGCTGGGCGTAGTAATCGGGTACGACATAGTCGATGTCCAAAATGCCTGCCAAACGATCTTGCGCTTCAGCGACGATTTGGTTGGTGGTTTCCACTTGGGCAAAGGTTGGGATCAAAGCCTCGCGGTTCTTCAGCGCCCAACCGTAGTATTGCACGTTCGCCACCTCAAGCCGGTCGGCGTCCAAAGCCACGGCCATATCAATGATCTCGGGCAATTGGTGCAGGTTCTGGCGGTGCATCACGGCGTTGATGGTCAGGGGCAGTCCCACTTCGCGCGTCCAAGCGGCCACTTGCAGCTTTTTGACATGGCCGTTCTTGAACCGGCCCACACGGTCGGCCACGATCGATTCAGACCCCTGCACGCTGATCTGCACATGGCACAGGCCCGCATCGGCCAAGTCTTGCAACCGCGCCTTGGTCAGCATCACGGCCGAGGTGATCAGGTTGGAATACAGCCCCACCTGTGTCGCATGGCGCACCAAGTCCACCAGATCCTTGCGCACGGCCGGTTCCCCGCCGGAGAAGTGGATTTGCAACACCCCAATCTCGGCCAACTCATCCATCACGCGGCACCATTCGGCGGTGGTCAGTTCGGCACTCGCCACCTCCATCTCGAGCGGGTTGGAGCAATAGGGGCATTGCAGCGGGCAGCGGTGGGTCAGTTCGGCCAGCACGGCCAAAGGGATGCCATAGGTGGTTTTCTGGCCAGCCTCGTCCCCCGCGCGGGTGATCAGTTGAAAATCGGCGATGGGGGGGGATTGGTCTGTCATGGTTGGGGCTCCGATGCGGCCAGAAGATAGCCTTTGTTGGCAAGGTCTTGCAGCAAGGCCAGACAATCGGTCAGGATCAGGTCCGGGTCGGCGGTATATTTCGCGGTCAAAAGGTCGACCATATCTTGAATGCGGCGCTGCCCGTCGCACAGTTGCAGCACCTCGACGGCGATATCATCTGGCACCAGCACGCGTTCGGGCACCAAAATGACCCAGCGGTCGCGCGTGGTGTCAAAGCGCAGTTTGACATGGCGCGGGATCAAAGGACGGCTGGTCGCGTCATAAATTGGGCGGGATTTGCGTGTGCTTTGGTCCATCAGCCGCGCTCGGGGTGAAATACGCCCGGGGGCGGAAAGCCTGTAACATAGGCGTGATAAAGCGCATCCAATTGCACCCATAGCACCTGCGTCTTAAAGGTCAGCGCATCGCAGACCAACTGGCGTTCGGCGGGGGTGGTGGCGTGCAGTTTGACATAGTCCAGTGCAAAGCCTGCGTCGCGTGGCGCTTGTTCCAGACGCCGCTGGAAATAGGTCATGACGGTCGGGTTGATGAAATCGTAATGCTGCAGCATCCCCGCTATGCGGGTTTCGTGCAGGTTTGGCGCAAAAAGTTCGGTCAAAGACGAGGCTATCGCCTCTAGCGGTGATTTGCGGCCAACGAAATCGACATAGGCATCCACAGCAAAGCGTGTGGCGGGCAGAATGCCTTGCGCACTTTCCACATAGGCGCGGTCTAGGCCCAAACCATCGGTCAGTTTCAGCCACCGTTCAATCCCGCCCTCGCCGCCGATCTGGCCATCGTGGTCTTCGATCCGGTGCCGCCATTCCAACCGGATGTCACGGTCACGAAACCGCGATAGAACCACGGCGTCTTTGATCGGGATAGAGCTTTGATAGTAATACCGGTTCAACGCCCAAGCCTGCACTTGGCCCTTGGTCAGCTTACCGCCATGCAGCATATGGTGGAACGGATGCAGCGAATGGTAGCGCGTCGCCCCGATATGGCGCAACCGTCGCTCCATCGCTTCGGCGCTAGTCAACGGTTCGATCATCGCGGGATCAGGGGTGGGCAAGGTCACAGAACGAATTCCTCTCCGACAGCGGGAATACGCCAGCCGGCCGCCGTCAGCGCCTGACGCTGGGCCGTGTGCGGCAAAAGGGCTGGGTTGGTGTTGTTGATATGCACAAAGACGCGCTGGCCGATCGACAGGCCCGACAGGGCGGCCATGGTTCCCTTGGGCCCAGACATCGACAGATGCCCCATCCGCTGGCCAGTTTTGGCCCCAAGACCCGCGCGGATCATCTCATCATCCTGCCACAAGGTGCCGTCAAACAGCACCAATTTGGCCCCGTCCAGCCGTGCCGCCAAATCAGGCGTCACCTCGGCACAGGCGGAGATGAAATATAGTGCGTCACCGCCCGCAGCATGGGAAATCTTTAGCCCAATCGTATCACCCGCGTCAGCTAAGGCATCTTCCATGTACCAAGCGGGCTTACCCGCCACAGCAAACGCCTCAACCAACAGGCCAGATGGCGATTTATCCGGCAACAGGGGCTCAAACGGCTGATCCAGCAGCATGGGCAGGCGCGGAACAAGGGATCGGTTCAGCACCTCGAACACCGAATTTTCGTCCAAAGTCACCAAAACGCGCGGATGGGCGTGCAGGGCGAAGGGGCTGCTTTCGCGCAACGACAAAAGGCCCGCAATCGCGTCAATCTCGCCATTAGTCAGGATCACCCCGGCAATAGGCGAATGGCGCAACTGGTCACCGGCCGGATGCAGCGCGGGAGTTTGCAAGATCTGTTGACGAATATCAGGCGACGCGTTGATCAAGAACCAATGCCGGCCCTCATCGGCGCTGACCGCCACAGACACCTGCGTAGATCGAAGGGAGGGGTCGCTCCACGCGGCGCGGCAAGTGGGGCAATTGCAGTTCCACTGCGGAATGCCGCCCCCTGCCGCAGATCCTAGGATGACGACCTTCAACATGGACGCTTCCTTTGACCTGCGGCAGGAGAGTGAATTACTTCTGCTTTGCGCAGGCGTACATGTTGATTTCCATGCCAACTTGCACTTCAGCAACTTTCGGTGTGTTCCAAGCCATGATTGTCTCCTCCAGAAACAGTCCAACGTCTTGTGCGGACGTCACGCTGCGAGGGGGGAATCCTCTCCGCCTTATGATGTTACCCATAGGAAGGGGGGGCCACTATCTATCCTTGTCATAGCCCCAAGTTATTGGGAAGCCGCGTCCGACATATCAATTTTGGACATGCCGATGGCGGCCGAGGCGATAAAGGGCGGCATGGGGTCAATCGGCGGCAAGGCCACGGCTTGCCCCACGTCCTGCAAGGCCGACAGGAATGCCCCATAAGGCAGCACACGCAAATATTGCGCGGGCACCATCGCCACAATCCGGCGCGGTTCCAGATTGATGGCGTAAAGCCGCACCCCTTTGCGCACCTGATCGCCCACCATAACGGTCAGGGCAGGCACCACACAGACCCCAAGACCCGCGCTGACCAAATCCAAGGCCAGTTCAAAACTGCGCACACGCGATGTCAGACGGCTTTGGGGTAAGACCTGATCAAACCAATCTTGAATCCGGCTGGAATGCTGCGTGCCAAAGACAAACTGGATTGTGCTGTTCAACACGCACTGTGCTGCCACATCAAGGTCGCGCGCGGGGTCGTGCACTTCGGACAAGTTTAAATGGGCGGGCACGGCCAGAACAAAGGGGTCCGCGGCCACGGGCAATTGCTGAAAGCCGGCGCTGACTTCGGACACGGAATTGGCGGCCATCAGGCCGATGTTCACACGCCGCGCATAGAGAAGATCAATGATTTCAGCGGGGGCGTTTTCATGGATATCAAACTCCACCGCAGGCGTACTGGCCGCAATGCGCCGCATGGCTGCAGGCACGATCACCCGCATGACAGAGGCCACGCCTGCAATCCGCACCATGTGGCTGGACTGGCTGCTGATCGAGGGCAGAAAATCCTCCATCTCTTGCGCCGTCCGCAGCACGGGTTCTGCCTTGCGTAAGAAAAGCTCTCCTGCCTCAGTGAGGGTCATGCCGTTGGAGCGGCGTTCAAATAGAGGGGTTCCAATGGCGGCCTCGAACCCCGTCAATTGCTGCGACAGGGTCGGTTGCGACACGTTCAGGAGTTTGGCCGCCTGCGTCATGGTGGCGGAGTGGGCCACCGCCCAGAAAATCCGCAGCCGCCGCAAGGTGATTTCGGACCCTGCCTTGGCATTGCCAAAAACGTCAGCCCCGATCGGCAGTTCAGCATCACCCCGCAGCGCAAGGCGCGCAATTGGTGTATCAATTGGCTCATCTGTTTTGGTCATAGGCCCCTCGGGCAACACAGTGCTGCATCTTTAAGGCCTAAGGATCATTTCCATCAAATTCAGCGATATATGATATTGGTCACTCAAATGCGCGCGATATGCTCGGCAAGGCCCTGAAAAATAGCGTTACACTTGCATCGGCCCGAACCGTTAGAAAAGCGCACCAACGCAGCTTTGCTTTTGGCACGCCTTGTTCAAACGCCGCAAGATAGGGTCGGAAAAGTGTTCCCGCCCGATGCGGGCCTTAAGCTATGGCTTTGCCTTTCGCACAAATAGGCCGCGAATGAGCGCCAGGAATATAATCGATGGTCCTGAGTAAAGCGCCAACCAGTAGCCGATTTTCAGCGCTGAGGTCATCTTGATCTTGGCATCAATCGTGCTGTTATGGATCATCGACTTGCCGATGAAATTGCTTCCAGCCCATCCGGCCCGCAACTCTCCAACGGCGAAGGCAAGGCCAACACAGCTTAGGTAAGACAGGCCGACAAGTCCAATCAAAACAGTCGCCAGCGGCAGCTTGATCCGACCGACCGATACCGTGCGATCCACAAAGAGACTGGCCGCTAGGACCAACATGCAAACGGTCAGATAAGTCCACATGAAGGGGGCGAAGAACCAAGGCATGGAGTATAGTGATTCATCCGCATTTGCGCGGATTTGCGGAACTGCTTCGATCCCCCAAGGGTGCAACACCAAGTGATCATCGCCTGGCAAAACGGCAACCTTTGCGCCCCACCACGGCGCGAACCATGTATACACCATGTATGCAGCCGCAGCCACGACTAGGACGCGGAAGATCCAGACACCCGCACTGGCACGATTAGTCCCTACTTCACTTTGCATTTTGATCTCCCTAGGCAAGCGAGCCATTTTGATGGCTGCGTCCCAATTCCATCGATTTGTTCAATCTTTATCGATGATCCGAGATTCAGAGTAACAGGCGAATTTTCCGTTGGTCAACCCTACGAGAGTGTAGCGCCGGCCCGTTGAAGGTGACACCGCCCAGACACAAGCGTGCGCTTCACTGTCTATCGGCCAAAGGATCCTCTTGCCTTTGACGGGCTTGCGCGAGCACCGATATCATGCGTTTCTTGGCAAAATTGCCTCTTTTGCACAAAATCAGCCACAGCGCCGAACCACGCGACGTTCCGGTCGCGCCGGTTTGAAAGCCACTTTACGCTATCCACAATCCAACTCTGTGGTGATCCAGTTGGCATTCCAGCCTAGAAACTGATCTGCAATATTGGAAAATCAAATGGTCCAAGAACATGACGTCAGTCAGTCTAGGAAGCCGCGATTGCATCTTAGACCAGCCTCTTGGTAACGATCTTAACTGAACCTGTTTCAGCGTTATCGGAGTGATTTGGCAAGATTGATGAGCACCCAGATAGGCATTCTTTTCAGAAAGTCCTTTAGGTTCGCCGAGTGATCACACCAAACAAAACGGCCTTGGCAAGTGACGGCGGCTGTGCGCCCCCGCAACCATTAAGACCCTACACAAGCCACCGTCCGCGGTGGCTTTTGCATGTGTACTCTCCAGTGCGAAATCCAAGATCGAGGCCAAGGCGCCGAAGATGCGCACTTCGGCATGGCCACGTGTTTGCCCTGCAGAAATATCAATCCGTTGGATCAGGCTGCGCAGGATGTCGGTCGCTTGCGGTTTGGTGTCTTCGTCTTGCAGCAGGGTCTCAAGGTCGTTGACCTTGCGGCGGTAGAGTTCGCCAAGGTTGGGGTGGATCTCGAGTTTGGGGGTTGGGTCGGCTTGATTTAATGAGCGTTCCAGATCGCGTTTGCGGGCTTCTAGGTCTGCGAGCTTTTGGCGGACAATGCCGGGGTCGCCGTCGCCTTCGAGGATGAAGGTCAGGGCTCGGTCGATGCTGCGGGTGACCTTGTCGAGGTCTTTGCGCAGGGCATCAGTCGTCTGGTGGCGGGTGCGGCGCAAGCGGTCCACTTCGGCGCGGAAGGTGGTGGCGAATTCTGCGATCATATCCTCGCGCCCAAAGAGGATTTGCTTCAGCCCGTTTAGGATGCGCGTCTCTAGTTCAGCCGCACTGATGCTGGTGGGGCTGTTGCAGGTGCCACGTTCGCGCTTGGCCGAGCAAGAGTAGCGTTCGCGGTTCACGATGGTCATGGCGCCGCCACAGCAGGCACAGCGCACAAGGCCCGAGAGCAGGCGTTTCTTGGTTTGGCGCTTGTTACCGGCTTGTGAGCTGAAACGGCCCCGCAGGGCTTGGGTGGTGGCCCAAGTCTCGGCATCAATGATGCGCAGGTCATCCACGTCTTTGGTCACCCAAAGGCTTTCTGGGTTCAGACGAGAAACCCGTTTGCCCGTATCGGGGTCTTTGACGAAGCGTTGCCGATTATAGGTGATGCGGCCAAGGTAGAGTTCATTGTTCAAGATGCCGTTGCGGCGCTGTCGGCTGCCGTTGATGGTAGAGGCATTCCAGAAGCCACCCCGCGGGCTTGGGATGCCCTCGCGGTTCAAGGCCGCAGCGATGGCGCGCGGGGCCATACCTTCGGCGTAATCTGCAAAGATGCGTTGGATGACGGCGGCCTGTTCGGGGTCGACGCTGCGTTCGCCGCGGATCAGCGATCCGTCTTCGCCAATGCGGCGGATCATGGTGTAGCCATAGCTGTTACCGCCGGGGATTTTGCCTGCTTCCACACGGCCCCTTTGGCCACGTTTGGTCTTTTGTGCCAAGTCCTTCAGGAACAGCGCGTTCATTGTGCCCTTCAGGCCCACATGAAGTTCGTTAATCAAGCCTTCGCTAAGGGTGAACAGCCCCACATCCGCATGGGTCAGCCTTTTGAAAATACCCGCCACGTCTTCTTGATCGCGGCTGATGCGGTCCAGTGCTTCGGCGAGGACCACATCGATCTGGCCTTGGCGCGCGGCATCCATCAGGGCCATCATGCCGGGGCGATTACGCAGGGTGCTGGCAGAGATGGCATAGTCGCTGAAGACCTCGACAACCTCATAGCCCAGTTGGGCTGCACGTTCACGGCACAGGCGCACCTGATCATCGATCGAGGCTGCGGACTGAAGGTCGGAAGAGTACCTTGCATAGATCGCGGCGCGCATCAGCGTGTCTCCTTGGGCGGGTTTGTGTGATTCTCATTAAGCCGTTCTAACATGGCGGCTTGGAATTTGGCCCCCGCTTGCAGGCTTTGGGCTTGGATGTAGTGCTTCTGGGTGGTCACGGGCGTGGCGTGGCCCAGAAGAAGGTGGGCGTCGGCGATGTTGCGGGGCGCTTCGATGGCGATCGTTGACGCTGCCACATCGCGGAACCAATGCGGCGGGATGCGGCGGTTCAGGCGGGATTGGGTCAGGTCTGCGATGCGGTGCGACAGGGCACCGGACTCCCAAGCTGAACCTGTCTCGCTGACCCAAAGCGCGTCTGTGCCAGATGGGGTGCAACCGGCTTCGCCTGCCAGAAGGATTGGGCGGAAGCGGTCGAGGTAAGTGGCAAGGTCCCCCAGAAGCGCCTTGGGAAAACGCGCCTCGTGGGGCCGGTGGTTCTTGGTATCGGCGCGCTCCAGCACAAGGTGCCATTTGCCGGCACTTTGGACCAGTTCACGACCGATGTGCAGCGAGGCGAAGTTCTTGAGCCGGAAGGGGCGAAAGACCAGCAGGCTGATGGCCAGCCCATCGCGAAACGCCACAGCGCGGCGGCGGTCGGACCAGCTGTTGATGGTGAGCGCCTCGGTCATCATCTCACGCCCCAGATCGCGCAGCACATCTGCCATGACCAAGCGTTGGCGCTTATTACGGCTGGGGGTGGCGCTGGCGCGCAGGTTGGCGTGTAGGCGGATCAGGGGGGATGAGGGTTTGAGCTTGGGGGCGAGGATCGACATTGCGCGGGTGACATCTTCGACCAGCGAGAGTTGGGACATGGGGGCGAGGGAGGCAGCCAAGGTCGCGTGCCATCCGCGCAGATTAGCTTCGGTCAGGCGATCCGCTGGGGGTAGGGTCAGTTGCTCAGGGTGGTGCAAGGTCAACCAGCGCAGCCAGCGGCCATAACCTACCTCCGCCTTGCGCCATGACGCGGGCGCCCAATCGCTGCCGCGATGCGGAGCGTCGAAGATGTCAGCGGGCGCCTGGGCCTTCAGCCACGTGCTGCGGTCAAAGGTGGGCCATTCTGCCACGGGTAGCGGAGTTTTAGCCGTGGGGAGCTTGGCTGAGGCCGCTTTGATCATGGCTGACTTGGTCTTGGTGACCTTCGCCATCGGGATGGCCGTTGATGCCGGTGTTACCTTATTCGTCATCATCCTGACCCCCTTCGAGCAAATCGTCCATCATCTGATCGTAGCGTCCGATGGCATGGCCCTGCTCCATCCCGACATAGGCGCGCATCGTCGTTTGAAGGTCCTTGTGGCCGAGAAGCTGCTGAACAACTGAGTAATCCCCAGGATGGCGTTCCAAGAACAACTTCGCTGCGAGGTGCCGTGACAGGTGGGCGTTGAAGATCAAGCCGGTCTCGCGCTTGACGAAGGTCTTCAGCTGGACGCTCAGGCTGCCGGGGGTCTTGGAGCCGCCGGTGGTGTTGGGGAACAAATAGCTGCAGCCACCGCGCACAAGGATAGGCAGGCAGCGGCTGACGTAGACGTCGAGGTACTTGCAAAGCCCGCTCGGCAGGGTGAATTCCAAGTCTTTGGTGTTCTTCACCTCAAGGGCTGGCAGCACGATGTGGCGGGTTGTCGCGCCTTTACCCGCGCCCGTTAAGACACTTCCACCAAGCCCGATCGGGCGTGTCTCGAGCACGTGCACCCCAAGTTGCAAGCTTGCGAGGTTCTTGATGCGCAGCGGCGCGCCCAAGATCAGGATGGCCACGGCAAGGGCTGATTGCGCGCGCAGGGCTTGGACCGGGGAAAGACGGCCCTGCGGTGGCAGGGCATCAAACACCAGCCCCGGCAGCCCAATCAGGCGATGTACGGCGCTTTGGTTGTCGAACTGGCGCAGGCGGGCGCGGTTTTTGTCCGTCATGCCGCCAGTTTTAGGGGTGATGCTGCGAGCAAGGGCGCGCAGGGTGTCGAGGTCCTCCTCAGATGCCTTCACCCAGTGGCGCGCGGCGTTGATCAAGGTCCTTGCATAGTTGGCAAGCTGGCCCGTCTTGCGGCCCCCGTTGCGCTGGTGCTGAACACGCAATGCTGCCTTGGCAGCCTCGGGGGCAACAAGATCGCTCAGCCCCAAGATGGTTTTGGGGTCGCGCCCGCTTTGGGCAAGCGCACTGGCTAATTGATAGATGCGCAGCTTCACATCGCGCAAGGTGGTCGGTGCCATGGCCTTGCGTGGTGTCTCTTCAAACGGGTCAACTTCGGCGAGATGGTGGAGGTAGGCATAGACATCCTTCACGAAGGCGTCCGAGAAGTCGCTCTCAGACAGGGCATAGGAGCGGCTGTTGTTGGGGACCGCCACCTCCACGTCAGGCCAACCAGCCACCGTCGTCCGGCAGCGGCCCCATGCCAGTGCCAGATCGCGGTGAACTGCCTTGGGGCGTTCAACCAAGCTCTCCTTGGCAAGCGCCAAGACAAAGCGGTCAACGTCACCTGGGCCTACATCCGCAGGCGCAATCCCCTCCGCGGTGCACCAGCCCACAAACCGCGACAGGCGCGCTCGTTCGTAAGCACCCTCCACTTGATCTAGGAGCACTTCCCACTCGGGTGCCAGTGGGCCACGCCGTTTACCAGCAATCACTTTGGCGCCGGTCAACGACAACGCCGTTGTCAGCCCGCTCTTCACATTCGCCCAACGCGGCGCAGACAGGCCAACCATCTGCGCCGTTACTCCAGCGATCTGGCTGTGCAGCACACCGATGTCCGCAGGCACCTGATCGGGCGTCTTACCAAGCGCTTTAGCAAAGGTGCGCAATGACGAGCGCAAATCCTGCCGGCGCTGCTCTGACAGATCGCTGCGCAAGGCGAGCGCGTCGATCACCCCTTGCAGGGTCGAAAGGGAAACTAGTGAGGTGTTCTTCGTAGACATGCGTAGACTCCTAGTGACTGACGTGGACATAGCAGGCATAAACGTGAAAATCTAGATACAAAGTTGCAAGTGAACTTAGACGAAATCATAACTAATATAACAAAAACAATGTATTGTAAGGTACGCAAAACCAACCAAAACACCGCCGAAAACAACGCCAAAATGGCGTCGAAACCATCCCAAAAGCCCCCTCAAGACCCAGTCCCAGACGCCACAAACTGCTCTAAATCCACCGCACGGATGCGCACCAAGCGGCCAACGCGGCAGCTTGGCAGCGCCCCACGCCAAATCAAACGCCAGACCGTTTTGGTCGAAACTGAAAGCTCAATGGCCACAGCCGAAACCGACAGAAGTATGGGTAGAGGCGCCATATGGGGTGTGGATGTAAAGGCATTCGGCTTAACCTTCGTCATGGCCAAGTCCTCCCGCCGCTGAGTGCTCCGCAACCCAGCGCCGCGCCTCAGAACGCGCCAAGGCCCGTACCAGCGCCACCAATGCAGCTTGCACCTCATCCGCCCCTTCAGCCAAAGCTGCGGGTTGGAGGTGGGCCTTTGCGGCATAGGAGGGAGCGTGATGCGTCATGCGAACCACGATAAGCGACGCCCAAAAACCGAGCTGGCGAAAACCCCGTCACAGGGTCAGAAAGGGTTAGAGAACCTGATTAGGTGGACCCTCGGCTGATACGTTGGCCGCTTCGTCACCACCGGCTCAGGCGCTTCACCTTCGTCAACTTCCAATACTGCCGCAGGCTATGCTGCGCCTTGTCCTCAACATCCAGCCAGCCAAACACGCTGTAAACCAAACCGCTGAAAGCCGAATTCCCATAGCGACCAGCCTCAGGCTCGACGCCGGTGCTCTCTAGCCAATCCACCGCCAAATGAGCTAACAACCGTACCTCTGCATTATCCGCAGGGCGGCCGCCTTCAAGCTTCGGTAACCAGCTCATGTGCCATCCGCGGCCGAGAACGATGGGTTCAAGGTGCGCTTTAGATCGACGTCCCGTAGGGCGCATCCCGCCAGCTAGAACAGCGCCACCCTCAATCACGCAAAGGCGCAAAAGGGGAATGAGATCGGCGGCAGTCGTAGATGGCGGCTTCCAGATCGTCGACGCTGGTGTAACTGCCTCTGCGGATGCGCCTTGCGGTGATCTCGGCAAAGAAACGCTCGACTAGGGGTAGAAAACCCCCCACTGTTCGCCGCCCAAATACCCAGCCAATCAGCCTAAATACGTTCTCAGTCCGACAAGCGGTTCATTTCAAGCATTTTCAACTTGCTCCACCGTGGATCTCCCGTCACCTCGTCGCCGATCCAATGGGGCAAATGTACCGAATGGTCCACGTCCGGCAGTTCAATTTCCGCAAGCACAATTCCATTTAACGGTGTGTCGTATTCATCAATTTCCCATGTCAATTCGCCCTGCGGGACAAGATGGCGCGATTTTGACAGGATGCGGCCATCGCAGTGGTGGTCAAGCAACCGTTGCGCTTGGGCAAGGTCCAGCGGCAGTTCCACTTCCTCGCGCGATAAACCGGCGCGGCGACCTTTAAAGGTTAGCGTGGCCAGACCGTCACACAGGCGCACGCGCAATTTGCACCCATCCGATGCCATCAAAAGTCCGTCTACGATGCGCTGGGTTTTCACAATCGCCTGACGCCATGCCTGCGAGGCTGTCAGGAATTTCCGCTCGATTTCAACCGCCACGTTTGGGATCTTTTCTTGTTCTTTGCTTTCATCGGGTCCGACGTTTGGGCCCGATCTGAAACCTTCGTTAAAAAAGCGTTATTTCAAATTCATCCAGACGTCACCCGATTGTCGCAGGCACAACGTAACCATGTGGCACGATGTGAATGCAACGGAGGCTTCTGTGTCGCTTGGTCGGTTCGAAACGCGGATGACAGCGCAATTGGCGCAAATGTCACTGACCGAACAGCGTTTGGCGCGGGCGATTTCCTTGCAAAAGGAACGGGTCGTGCTGGCCTCGGCGGCGCAGATTGCTGACTTGGCAGGCACAAGCGATGCCACTTTGCTGCGCATGATGCGCGTGTTGGGCTATGAAACCCTAGCGGAGCTGCGAGAAGAGGTGCTGGCCGATATCACCGGCAGCACGGCCCCTTCGTTGCGGATGCAGAGCACGATTGAGGCGGCAGGCAGCGATCCAGCACGACTTTTGGCGCATGTGATTGGCATTCAGCGCGATCATCTGACAGCACTTGGCGCGCCCGCTTTGGCAGAAAGTTACGCAACGGCGCTGGAACTTTTGGCCCAAGCACAGGCCGCCCATGTCTTTGGTCTTGGCCCATCGGGTGCGATGGCTGACTATTTTGCCCTGCAATTGGGCCGTGTGGGCCTGCCGTCTTACGGTGTCACGCGCAGCGGAATTGGTCTGGCGGATCAGCTTTTGGCGATGCGGGCGGGCGATGTTCTGGTCTTAATCGCCTATGCGCCCCTGTACCGCGAAGTGCGTGTGGTGCTTGAGCGGGCCGAGGCGCTTGGCCTGCCCGTGGTTCTGATTTCAGACTCTCTCGGCCCCATTTTAGAGGGCCGCGTTGCGGTAACGCTTGATGTGCCACGCGGGCGATCGGAGCATCTGGCGCTGCATTCGGCGACGCTTGTGATGATTGAAGCCTTGGTTTTGGGCCTATCGGCCCGCAACCGTGACAGGGCGTTGGATACGCTCGACGAGTTTGCCAGCCTGCGCGCCGCCATCGACAGCGGCTGGACAAAGCGCGGCACCCGCCGCCGCAAAACCCCCGACCCCCACCCGCCGGCTGACCAGCCGTCTTAGCCCGAATGGAGAGACTTATGATGAAACGTGCTTCTCTTGGCCTTGCTTTGCTGTTGTCCACCGCTGCCCTGCCCGCCGCGGCGGCAGACCTTGTTTTGTACGATGCGCTCGACTTTGCGGGCCATGTTGCAGAGGCGTTCACCAAAGCCACCGGTGTGACCGTTGACGTGGTAGAACCCGGTTCGACCGGCGAAACCTTGGGCAAAATTGCCGCCGAAGGCAACAATCCGCAGTTTGACATTCTGTGGGTCGACGGCTCTGCCGTATTTGAACGCCTGATGCAGGACGGTTCGGTGCAAGCCATTCCGGCGGATATCGCCGCTGCCGCCAAATTCAACGATCTGGGCAAGGCTTTGATGCCTGCCAGCATGGCGTTCATCCCCACCGGTGCCTCGACCACCGCGATCGAGGTCAACACCACCAAGGTGGCTGAGGCTGATTATCCCAAGTCGTGGGCCGATCTGGCAAAGTTCGCAGGGGCTGTCGCTGCCAAAGACCCGAACCTGTCCGGCCCCGCTTACCAGTGGCTGGCAGGCTTTTTCCAGACCAACGGTGTTGACGCAGGCAAAGCCTTGCTGGCCGAAGTGCTGACGAACAAAGACCTGTCGGGTCTGGGGTCGGGCGGCAAGATCAACAAAGCCGTTCTGACCGGAGACGCCAAGGTTGGCATCAACCAAGACAGCTCGATCATCGCCAAGCAAGTTGCGGGCGAGCCGGTGGTGGCGGTCTACCCGTCGGAAGGGTCGGTTGCTTTGCCCGAAGGCTTGGGCATCGGTGCCAAGTCGCAGCATATGGAGGCTGTGGCCAAGTTCATCGCTTTTGTCACCTCGCCCGAAGGGCAGGCCGCGATGCAAGACGGCGATGATACCGACTTCTTCTTCATCCCCGTCATCGACGGTGTGAAGCCCAAAGCAGAACGCCCCGCTGTGACTTTTATCACGCTGGACGACAAAGCCGCTTCGGAACACGAGACAGAATGGAAGCAGTGGTACAAAGACAGCTTCGTTCCGCAGTGATCGGCGCGTGAGCTTTCTTAACATCAAAAGTGCGGCGCAATTGCGCCGCACGCAACCACCCCGCAGCTTTGCGCTGACGGGGTGGTTGGCTATGTCATGGGTTGATGTGCCCATCTTGGCCGTCTTCTGTCTGCTGATCGTGCTGCCTTTGCTCAGCGTGCTGGCGCAGGCGGTGATGCCCGCCTTGTTTGACCCCAAAGCGCCGGGGTTTGGGCTGGATGTTTCAGCGCTAGACCATGCGCTTTTTGCGCCGCGTGTCTTGCGGTCGATCTGGCATTCGGTGGAACTGGGGGCGGCGGTGGCCGTCACAGCCACGCTGACGGGCGGGCTTTTTGCCGCCCTGACCCAACGCTTTCGCCTTCCGCTGCGCGCGCTTTATGCCCCCGTGCCTTGGCTGGTCTTTTTGACCCCCGGCTATCTTAAGGCCATGGCTTGGGTGCTGTTGATGGCCCCGGGCGGGTATCTGGCACAAATGGGCCTGCTGCCGCATTGGGGATCGGATGCGTTTTTCGGCTTGGGCGGGTTGGTGCTGGTGCACACGCTTAGCCTGTTTCCCTTGCCCGCTTTTATCATCGGCTCGGCCCTCACCGGATTGGGGCAGGATATCGAGGATGCAGCCCGACTGTCAGGCGCTGGTCCTTGGCGAATATGGCTGCGCATCAACCTGCCCCTGTTGCTGCCCGCCATAGCCCTGTCGCTGATCGCCACTTTTGCCGAGGTTCTGTCAGATTTCGGCCTTGCCGCCACCATCGCCCGCAGCGCGGGCTTTGGCGTGCTGACCTATGGAATTTATGCTGCGGCCTCGGACTATCCGGTCGACTTCCCCTTGGCGGGGGCCGAGGCGCTGGTGCTTTTGACGCTGATCTTGCTGGTGACGCTGGGTGACCGTCTTTTGCGGCGACAAGGCGCTTTGCGCCTGATTTCAGGGCGCAGCAAGCCAAGCCAGCGTCACGAATTGGGGCCTTGGGCGCGCTGGGCATGGGCGGCGGTGATTGTGGCGATTGGAGTTCTGGCGATTTGGCTGCCCTTGGGCGTGATCTTGGTGCGCGCCTTTACCGCCACTTTGGGTGCCGGCTTGGACCAGTCGAACTTCACCATGGCCAATATAACCCAAACTCTGTCACCCGATGCGCCAGCGCTGTCATCTATCTTGCGCAGCTTTGGCTATGCCGCCCTGACAGCCCTGATCGCGGCCACCATCGCCTTGATCTTGGCCGCTCGGTTAGACCGTGCCGGGCCAAACCTGCGGGCATCGGTGACGGGCTTGGCCTTGGGCACCATCGCCATTCCGGGGATCGTTTTGGGCTTTGGCTATATTCTGGTCTGGAACCGCTTACCCGGTTTTCGCGACTGGCCCTTTCCGCATTACGGCCAAGCCTCGCTTTTGGTGATGGGCTATGTTGCCTCGGCCCTGCCATACTGCCTGATTATCATTCTAACCGCCGTGGGCCAGTTGGCCCCAAGCTTGACCGATGCCGCAAGGCTGCACGGCCACGGGGTTGCGGCGCGATTGGTTAAGGTTGTGTTGCCTTTGGTGCTGCTGTCGGTCATCACCGCTGTGCTTTTGACCTTTATCCGCACCGTGTTTGAACTGCCCATCTCGCAGCTTTTGGTGCCGCAAACCGGCAGCCCCGTGCCGCCCTATGTGGTGCGCCTGCTTGGGCATGACGATGACGGCCTTGCCTCGGCCTTGGCGCTTGTGTGCATGGTGGGCGCGGGCGCAATTGCGGGGCTTGGGTGGCGCGTGGCGCAAAAACATCTGACCTTCGCTGCGAAAGAGAGGCCGCAATGACTGCCGCATTGGTCTGCGAAGACATCGAAAAGCACCTTGGTGGCAAGGCCGTGTTGCGCGGCTTGACCCTCTCGGTCATGGCCGGAGAGGTGGTCTCTTTGCTTGGCGCGTCGGGGTCGGGCAAGACCACGCTGTTGCGGGCGATTGCGGGCTTGACCCATCCTGACAGCGGCAAGATCACCCTGAACGGGGCCGAGGTGTTCGGACCCACCCGCGTGATCCCCCCCGAAAAGCGCCAGATTGGCATGGTGTTTCAAGACTATGCCCTGTGGCCGCACATGAGCGTGGCGGGCAATCTGGCCTTTGCCCTTGCCCCCCAGCGTTTGCCAGCAGCCGAGGCGCAAGCGCGCATCGCCCATGCGTTAGATGTGACCCAACTTGGCCCCCTGCGCGACCGTCTGCCAGCCGCCTTGTCGGGCGGCCAGCAACAGCGCGTGGCCATCGCGCGGTGTCTGGCATCGCGCCCGCAACTGATGCTGTTTGATGAACCGCTGTCCAACCTCGATTCCGCCCTGCGTGAAGATCTGCGCTGCGAGATGATGGATTTGGTCCGGCGCGAGGCGATCACGGTGGTTTACGTTACCCACGACCAAGCCGAGGCTATGGCCGTTTCTGACCGCATCGCCGTGATGCGCAGCGGCGAGATTGCCCAGTTCGATCGGCCAGAAACCCTGTACAATGCCCCCGCCACGCCCTTTGTCGCCAGCTTCATCGGGGGCTTTTCGTTGCTGGAAGGCCAAGGCGCGGACGGCGTGTTTCGCGTGGGCGATCGAACGTTGCACTTGCCCGCCCCGACAGGGCCCGCTGTTTTGGTGATCCGCCCCGAAGATGCGCGCCCCGAAAGCGAGCATCCGGCGACCAGCTTGACCGGTCGAGTGATCAGTGCGGCCTATCAGGGGCGCTGCTGGCGGGTGACAGTTACTGTCGCGGGCTGCACCCTTCGGCTGGATTGGCCCAGCCCCGCCCAAGCGGGCACAGACCTGAGCTTTTCGCTACCGCCCGACCGTTGCCGCATTTTGCCGCTTGACCATGCCCTGAACCCGAAGGATGCCTGACGCATGACTTGGACTGCATTGTTTCCCACAATCACCGCAGCCTTCCTCGCCTCGTTGGTAGAGGTGGTTGAGGCCTTTACCATCGTTTTAGCCGTTGGCATCACGCGCGGCTGGCGCCCCGCCTTGACGGGTTCAGCGCTGGCGCTGGTTTTGCTTGTGTTGATCGTGCTGATCTTTGGCCGCCTGCTGGCCCTGATCCCGATCGCCGCCCTGCAATTTGTCGTCGGGGCGCTGTTGATCCTGTTCGGCCTGCGGTGGCTGCGCAAAGCCATCTTGCGGTCGGCGGGTTGGATCGCGCTGCATGATGAAGCGGCAGAGTTTGCCAAGGAAACCCGCGCGCTGAAAGCGCAGGCGGCGGATCGCAAGGCCGATTTTCTGGCCGGACTTGCAGCGTTCAAAGCCGTTTTGCTGGAAGGTGTCGAGGTGGTTTTCATCGTCATCGCGGTCGGCACGGCGCATGGCCAAACCCTTTGGGCGGGCATCGGGGCTTTGGCGGCTGTTATTCTGGTGCTGCTGGTGGGCGTGGCCGTGCATAAGCCGTTGGTGCAAGTACCGGAAAACACGCTGAAATTTGTGGTCGGTCTGATGCTGTCATCCTTTGGCGTCTTTTGGACGGGCGAAGGCTTGGGTGCAGATTGGCCCGGCGCGGATCTGGCCTTGGTCTGGATTTTTGCTATCTTTGCGCTCTTCGCATTGGGGGCTGTTCGCTTGATTGCCAAACCGCAGAAGGGGCTGGCGCGATGAACCTTTTGAAAATGATCTGGGACGAGACCTTTGGGATGTTCGTCGATGATGGCGCGCTGGCACTGCAAGCCGTGGTCTTGATCGGGGCCGTCGCAGGTGCTGTCAAACTGCTGGGCCTGTCGCCGCTTATGGGCGCGACGCTACTTCTGGTAGGGTGCCTTGCGGCGCTGGGCCTAAGCTTGGCGCGCAAGACACGTCAGGGATAAGGGGCTGCTGGCCTAGGGATTGCGCCTAGGCCAGCACATTTTCTTGCACCAAAGCCGGGGCGTCTAGGCGTTTACCAGTGTCGGCGGCAAACAGATGTACCGCCTCTGGCGCGATCTTCAGGCCCATGGGCTGGCCCGCCTGCACGGGGGGCTTGTCGGCGGACAGAACTGCGATCATCACATCCTCAAACCGGAAATGGTACAGCCGCGCTGGGCCTAATTCTTCGACAAAATCAAAGGTGGCATCAAACGCGCCGGTGCCTGCGGGCACAAGGCTAAGCGCTTCGGGGCGCAGGCCGATGTGCACCAAGCGGCCGGCATGGGCTGCGGCCAAAGCGGCGGGAATGGCGATCTGGCTGCCGTTTTCCAGCGCCACGCAGGCCTGTTTGGGGGCCACCATGCCGCCCATAAAGTTCATCGCCGGAGAGCCGATAAACCCGCCGACATAGACCGAGGCGGGGGCGTGGTAGATTTCTTCCGGCGTGCCGACTTGCTCGATCACGCCCTTGTTCATCACCACCAAACGATCAGCCAAGGTCATGCCTTCGGCCTGATCATGGGTCACAAAAACCGAAGTGGCCGAGATTTGATTGTGAATCCGGCGGATTTCGTGGCGCATTTGCACGCGCAGCTTGGCGTCAAGGTTAGACAGCGGTTCATCAAACAAAAACACCGCTGGTTCGCGCACAATGGCACGCGCCATGGCGACACGCTGGCGCTGGCCGCCTGACAATTGACCGGGGCGGCGATCAAGAAACTCGGTCAGCCCGACCGAGGCTGCAACCGCTGCCACTTTTGCTACACGCGCGGCACGGGGCAGGCCCGCAACTTTCAGGCCGTAGCCGATGTTATCGCCCACCGTCATATGCGGATAAAGCGCGTAGTTTTGAAACACCATGGCGCAGCCGCGTTCGTGCGGTTCAAGGTCGTTCACAACCTTGCCTGCGATCGAGATTTCGCCAGCGCTGATGCTTTCCAACCCTGCAATCATTCGCAGCAAGGTCGACTTGCCGCAGCCTGAGGGGCCAAGGATCACGACAAACTCGCCGCTTTGCACCTGTAGGTTCACGCCGTGGACCACTTCGGTCTTGGCATAGGATTTGCGGACGTTTTGAATGGTAATATGGGCCATGGCTTTATCCTATTTGTCGGTGTTGATCAGGCCGCGCACGAACCAGCGTTGCATGGCGACGACGACCACAATGGGCGGCAGCATAACGATCAGGGTTCCGGCCATGGCGATGTGCCACTTGGGCACTTCCCCTCCGGTGGCCGAGAATTTGGGCACCAGACGGCTAAGCTCCACCGCGATCATCGCGTAAGACTGGTCTGTCACCACCAGCAGAGGCCACAGATATTGGTTCCATGCATAGACGAACATGATCGTTGCAAGCGCTGCGATGTTGGTGCGTGACAGGGGGATCAGCACATCCCACAAAAAGCGCAACGGCCCTGCGCCGTCCATCTTGGCGGCTTCGACCAGTTCTTCGGGGATGGTCAGGAAGAATTGGCGGTATAGGAACGTGCCTGTGGCAGTGGCCACCAAGGGCATGATCAAGCCCGCGTAAGAGTTGAGCAGGTTCCATTCTAGCTTCACTTCAACCCCCGACAAGGCGTTGACCAACCAAGTGATCCCCGACAGATCAAGCAGGGTTTGGAAGGGCAAAAATGCGTTGGCGGCCACGGCATAGGTGGGCACGATGCGCACCTCTAGCGGCAGCATTAGGGTGATGAAGATCAGCCAGAAGATCGGCATTTTCAGGCGGTGGTCAAAGAACACGATGCCAAAGGCGGTGATGCACGAAAGAACGATCTTGCCGGTCATGACGCCCATCGCGACGATAAAGGTCGTCACAAACCGCTCGCCCAGATGTCCCTTGGCCCAAGCGGCTTGCAGGTTGATCCAAAGCTGGTCGCCCGGCAGCAGGTTGGGCGGCACGGCCACAACGTCTTGAAGGCTATGAGACGCCGCGACGATCACCAGATACATCGGCAACAGCAGCATAAGCAGGCCAAAGGCCAAAATCGCATGGGTGGCGATGTTCAAAAAGGGGGTGCGTTCGATCATGTGTAGTGCACCTTGCGTTCGATGTAACGGAATTGGACGAAGGTCAGGGCGATCACCAAGATCATCAAGATGATCGACTGCGCCGCAGCGCCTGAATAATCCAAGCCCTGAAAGCCATCGTTGAAGATCTTGTAGACCATCAGGTTGGTCGCCCGCGACGGCCCGCCTGCGGTCATTGTGTCAACAATGCCGAAGCTGTCGGTGAAACTGTCGGTGATGTTGATCACCAGCACGAAAAAGAAGGTCGGCGCCAGCAAGGGCAGTTGAATGTCGCGCATCCGGCGCAGCACGCGCGCCCCGTCCATCGCGCCCGCCTCTATCAGCGAACGGGGGATAGATTGCAGGCCAGCCAAGAAGAAGATGAAGTTATATGCCACCTGTTTCCAAGCCCCCGCGACAATCACCATGGCCATGGCTTGGGTGCCGTTGTCGACAGGGTTCCAAAGGTCGGGGAACACCTGATTGACGAACATCATCATCCCCGCGCCGGGTGTGAAGATGAAGCGAAAAGCCAATCCCACGGCAGGGGCCGCGATGGCGTAGGGCCAGATCATGCCGACACGGTAAAGCTTATACCCTGCCAGTTGCCGATCCGCGAAAATCGCCAAGGTTAACGCCATGATCACGGCAAGGGCTGTCGACCCTGCGGCATAGACAATCGAAACCCAGATAGATTGCCAATAGTAGGCATCGCTCAAAATCGCGGTGAAATTGTCAAACCCAACCCAAGTGTTCCCGCCGCCCCACGGCTGTTCCAGCGTAAAGGCCCAGTAAAGGGCCTGCGAGGTTGGGAAGTAAAAGAAGGTAAAGACGATCAGCAATTGTGGGGCCACCATCAGCGCCGCCACCCAGTTATTCTTGAAATACGCGCGCCGCATCGGTCACCCCCAAATAAAGGTCCCCCTCCGACAGATGCCGGAGGGGGCAGGATCAGATCAGATCACGGCAGGGTTTTGCCAGCATAGGTCTTGGCGAACTTCTCGAGCAAAGCATTGCCACGCTCGACCGAGGTGTCGTAGGCCTCTTGAACGGTCTTCTGGCCAGCCAAAGCAGCTTGCACTTCCGACAGCCACTCAGCGCGGTGCTGAATCATCGACCCCAGACGGAAGCCGCGGTTCAGCGGGCCCGGTTCGGTTGCGGTCAACGAGGCAATCGCCACTTCACGACCCTTGTAGGGGGCGGCCGAGTAGAAGCCTTCGGCGGTCAACGAGTCGAAAGCCGACTTGGTCACAGCGATGTAACCGGTGTTCGAAACCCAGAACTTGATCTCTTCCGGCGTGGCGATGAACTTCAGATATTCCGCAACACCGCGGTATTCTTCTTCCGACTTGCCAGCCAGAACCCAAAGCGAAGCACCGCCCACGACCGAGTTATGACGCTCGGCGGTTTCGGTCGGGATCATCGCGACATCCCAGTGCAGGTTGTCAGCGTGCTTGAGGTTCAAAGACGAGTGGTTGGCGATCGAACCGAAGAAGAACGAGCAGATGTTCTGCGAAAATGCTTCTTGGCTGTTCATGCCACCGGCCGAGACTTTCATCTCTGCCAGACCAGCATCAAGCCAGCCCTTGATGTCTTCCATGTGCTTGACGGCCGAGGTGGTGTTGTAGACGTACTTTGTGTCCAAGCCATCGTAGCCGTTGTTGTTGGTGGCCAAGGGTACGTTGTTGATCGAGGAATACTGTTCCAGGTCAACCCAAACCGAAGGTTCGTAGCCGTAAGAGCACTTTTCGGGGTTCTTGGCCTTCAGCGCCTTCAAGGTGGCGTCGAATTCTGCCCAAGTGGTGGGGGCAGGCATGTTCACCGAAGCCAGATCGTCTGTGTTGTAATACATCACAGCGGTCGAGGAGTTGAAGGGCATCGAGAACAGTTCGCCCTTGGACGAGGCGTAGTAGTTGGCGATACCGGGGAAGTAGTCAGCCCAGTTGATCTCGATGTTGTAGTCTTTCATCATCTGGGTCACGGCGTAGAACTGGCCCGACATCATCAGGTCAGCGGTGCCAGCGTCAAACGACTGCAGCAAAGCCGGGGCTTTGCCCGCGCGGAAGGCGGCGATGGCCGACTGGACAACCAGTTCGTAGCCATCATAGCCGGTGCAGACAGCTTCGTACTTGTCTTGGCTTGCGTTGAAGCGGTTGCAGGTCTCGGCAAGGGTTTCACCCAGATCGCCCGAAAGGCCATACCAGTAATCAAACTTGATCTTGTCGGCGGAGGCGGTGGTGGCACAGAAGGCCAGCGCCAGCGCGGCAAGCGCCGGATAGGTCTTGTTCATCTTCGTTCTCCAATTGAAACGTCCCGCAGAAATTCGGGCGCTAGGGTTGAATAAAGGGGGCTTGTGTCACCGTGCCGACACTTGGGCGAAGGTTTGGAATCGAGTTTGTTGCAAGGGCAAGACAAGTTCTTAACAGGTGGGCCATAGCGCTGTGCCATGGCCCGCCCGACCGGTTTGCGCTTAATCGGGATCGTGCAGGCCGATCACGGTGTTGCCGTCGAGGAAATCTTCAAACAGCACGGTTGTGGAATGGGGCGTGCCCAAAACCACGGCCATCTGCCCCGGACCTGTGAGGCTTTTGAATTTCTCGGTCGGTCTGTCGGCGTTGAAGCTCACCGAATAATGCCCGCCCGCAAGCGTGGTAAAGGGCAGCCCGTGATAGATCGCGGTCGAGGTCAGGTGAACATGGCCCGCAATCACCTGACGAATGTCGCCGTGGGTTTTCAGCGCGGCGATAAAGGGCGCATCATCATGGATCTTGATCGTATCGGCAGAGATGTGCAGTGCATTGGCGTTATGGTGCAACACCACGATCACGGGGCGATCTGCGGCCTCGGCCAAGCGGGCCGTAAGCCATGCCATCTGATGCGCGGTCAGAACCCCGTCGACCCGACCGGGTTCAGACGAATCCAGCACGATGACGCGGTAGCCCTTGGCGTCGATCACATGGTTGATTTTGCCCGTCTCATCAGCGTGATGCGCCCCGAAGACATTCAGAAAGGTCGGGCGGTCATCATGGTTGCCCAAGGTGATATAGGTGGGAAGGGTGATGCCTGCGGTGATGGCTTTCAGGCGCGCGTAGGCTTCTGCCTTACCCTCATCCGCCAGATCACCGGCTATGATGACAAAATCGGCGTCGGCATAGCGGTCGTTCAGGCAGGCCACGGCGGCTTCTAGCCGTGCTGCGGTATCAAGCGACATCGAGGTTTCCCCCTCGCGCACCAAGTGCAGGTCGCTCATCACCACAAATTTCAGCGTATCGGTCATTGTCCCAATCCTTGTGCTTCCAAATATTCCATCGACGCGGGGATGGTGGCCTTATTGGCCAGTTCCAAAATTAGGCGTGGCTTTACGGGCAAGCCCGCAATCGCCGCAAAGACGGACGGCCACAGGATGTTGCCTTGGCCAATCTGCCAATGCCGGTCGGCATAGCCATCGGCGTCTTGCAGGTGCACATGGGCCAGCATGTCACCAGCAGAGCGCACAAAGTAGTCGACCGGCGGCGCACCGTTTGACCCATGCGCATACTGCGCGTGGCCCGTGTCGATCGACAGTTGCAAGGCGGCACTGCCAAAGCTTTGGCACAGGTCTTTACGGTCAGCGGGGTTGATGTCTTCGATGTTTTCAAGAACCAGCGTGACGCCCAAAGTTTCTGCGCGCTTGACGATGGGGGCCATCACCTCATGCACGCAGGTGAACAGTTTGTCGCGCGCGCCGGTATAGCCGTCGAGATTGTTGTAATCCCATGTGGTGAAAGGAGAATGGACAACCATATGCGTGGCCCCCACAGCGGCGCAGACGTCTAGGCCCTGACCTAACCGCTTTTGCACCACGGCGCGCACCAAGGGATCGGGCGTGTCGATGGTGAAACCCCAAAACGGGCCGTGAATGCCCAACCGACCTTTGTAGCCCGCCAACAGGTGCTTCACCTGCGCTGCCAAAGGTGTCCAATCATCATCCAGAACGGCAGCGCCGACAAAGCTTTGCAGTTCCAAATCGCGGTCTTTTTCCAAAATCCAGTTTTGATACGTGGCCAATTCGGCATTGGTCAGCGCGGCACCGATAACGGGGCGGGTCATGTCACTCTCCTAACTTGTGATAGTGCGAAAGTTAGCAGGGCGAAATGACAGGCCCGTGTCGTTTGCGTAAGGCTGGGGTGACAGGCTTTGGCCCTGCGCACGTGGCGGTTCGTCAGTGGGTCAACAGCCTGACATCGGCGGGGTCCACCTCGACAAACACGGTCGTTCCCATCGCCAAGGGGGGCAGGCTGGGGCGGCTTAGCACATCGACGTTGAGCGCGGTGCCTTCCAGCAGCACCGTATAGCGCACGGTAGACCCAAGCAGCAGGCGGTCGGTGATCTGGCCTTGGGCGCTGATCGCCGCCGCATTTGGCGTGGCCGACAGGCTGATGGTTTCAGGATGCAGCGCCCAAGCGTCTTGGGTCACATGGCCAAAAACTTGGGCGACGGTTTGAGGTTCTAAAATGTTGATATTGCCGATAAACCCCGCCACGGCGCGGTTGGCGGGGGCGCCGTAAACCTCATGCGGGGCGCCAGATTGGATGATGCGGCCCGATTGCATCACAGCGATGCGGTCGCCCAAGATCAGGGCTTCTTCTTGGTCATGGGTCACAAAGACCGCCGTAAAGCCGATGCGCGCTTGCAGGCGCTTGAATTCAACCTGAAGCCGCTTGCGAATCTGCGCGTCAAGCGCTGACAAGGGTTCATCCAGCAACAGCAATTGCGGCTCTAGCGCTAGGGCGCGGGCAAGGGCCACGCGCTGCTTTTGCCCGCCCGAAAGGGCGGCAGGTCGCGCATTGGCGCGGGGGCCAAGTTCCATCAGGTCAATCATGGCCGCCACCCGCCGCGCCAGATCAGCGCCGCGCTTGCCTTGCTGTTCCAGCGCGAAAGAGATGTTCTGCGCCACGGTCATGTTGGGAAACAGCGCATAGTTTTGAAACACCATCGCAATGCCGCGCTGATGCGGGGCAAGGCCCAAAACATCGCGCCCTGCAATCGTGATGCGCCCCGTGTCAGGCTGGGCCAAGCCCGCCATCACGCGCAGCAACGTTGTCTTGCCGCAGCCTGACGGCCCGACCAAAGCGCAAACCTGACCCTGTTCGATCTGGATGGAAATATCGGCAAAAACCGAAGTCGCGCCAAACCTTTTGGACAGGTCATGGATTTCAACAAAGCTCATAGGGCTTCCTTTCGGCGCATCACAATCAGGCTGACAAGGGTGGTGGCGATCAGGACGATCACGAAATAGACCATGATCAACACCGACAACAGATGCCCCGACCCGCCGCGCAAGACGTACATCAAGATTTGCATGGTCGGGAAAAGCCCGCCCACCAGCAGGTTGGCGTAGACAAATTCGCTGATCACCAGCGTAAAGTTCAAGATCAAGCCGATCACCACGCCTTGGCGCACACAGGGCAAGATCACCCGCCATTGCAGCTTTAGGTCGCCAACGCCCAGCAGATAGCCCGCTTCTAGCAAGTCTTGCACGGCCATGGCGTTCAGGCTGCTTTTCATCGGCATGTAGTAAAGTGACGCGCCAAGCGGGATATAGCCAAAGATCAACAGCCAAGGGCTTCCCGTAAGCACAATGCCGTAATTGCCCGCGTAAAGTTTCAGCAGGCCCAAGGCCATCACAATGCCCGGCACCGCATAGGGCAGCACAACCAAACCGCCCAGCCAGCGATCAAGCTTGGGGTAATAGCAATGCGCCGCCAAAATCGCCGGAACGCAGGTGAGCGAGGATGCCAGCAACGACCCCAGCGCCAAGATCAATGAATTGCCCACCGCTTGGGCAAAGCGCGAATCGTTTACCGTCTGCGCCACCCAAGCCCAAGTGTACCCAACAGGCAAGACCGAACCCGCCCATTCGACGGCAAAGGCGTTCAGCCCCACCGCCACAATCGGCAAGAACAATATGGCAAATAACAGCGCCAAAAGCCCAAGGCGCAACGGATCAAGACGCATGACGCCCCCTGCGCTTGAACCAAAGCTGTTCGACCAAGATCGGCACGACCAAGGTGACGACAAGGATCATCGACAAGGCATCCGCCAAATTGGGGTCAGAAAATACATCGCCCGCCACCAACTCGCCAATATGGATCGTCACCAAAGTGGCATTGCCACCCGCCAGCGCAAAGGCTGTGGCATAGGTGCCCATGGCGTTGGCAAACAACAAAACCGCCGCCCCGATCAGGCTGGGGGCCAAGATGGGCAAACCAATGCGCCGCCAAAAGGTTAGGCGCGACACCCCCAGCAGGCGGGCAGCCTCTTCAATCTCGACCGTGATGGCCGACAGGCTGGGAAAGATCACCAAAATGCCAAGGCAGATCTGGAAATAGGAATAAACCAGCACCAAGCCACCGATGGAATAGATGTTCAAATCCTCGATCAACCCCGCCGCTTTCAACAGCAGCGTGAACGACCCTGACAGGCCAAACATGATGATAAAGGCAAAGGCCAAGGGAAAGCCGGTGAAATTGGCGCCGATATTGGAATAGGTCAGGATCATGGTCTGCACGCCGTCAGGCACCCGTTGCAGCAAACGGCAGATGGGCAAGGCCAGACCCATGCCGATCACCGTGGTCAGCACCGACAGCCACGCGCTGGTGACATAAGCGTTGCGGTGATACCCCGACGCGATAAGTTCGGCGTAATTGCCCAAAGACCACGCGCCGCCCCGCGAGAAGCTTGACGCGACAACAGCCAGCAGGGGCAGCACCTCAAACAACAAAAGCACCGCGAAAAGCGGTGCCATGGCAAGGATCATCCAACGATTTCGGGTCATAAAGCGCCTATAAAGGCGGCCCCGGCTTGCACCGGGGCCGAGAAAGATCAGAGTTTGGTTGCAACCTGCTCTTGCCAGGTTTTGGCCATTTCTTTGGCAGCATCCGTCCAGATTGCGGCGTTGATCGGGCGGGCCTTGGCATACATCTCGGCGGGCAGAACCTTGTCGGCAGCTTCTGGCGGCAGGGTGATCTGGTCAATCCGGATCGGACGGGCATAGCCCATTGCGAACTGGATCTGGCCTTCATCCGACAGCGCGAATTCGCGGGTCAACTTGGCGATGTTCGGGCGCTTGGCATAGGCGTTGATCGTGGTGGTATAGCCCGAGGTGACAGAGCCATCTGCCGGGATCACCACGTCGAACTTGTCTTTGCCAACCACATCGCGCCATGACAGCGCGTTAAAGTCCCACACCAAAGCCACTTCGACTTCGCCTTTTTCCATCGTGGCAACCGAAGCGCTGACGGGCAGCAAACGGCCAGCGGCGGCCAGTTTGCCGAAGAACTCCATCGCAGGCGCAAGGTTGTCTTCGCCGCCGCCCAAGGCAATCGCCGCCGCCAGCACAACAGCGTTCGACTGTGCCGCTTTGCCAACTTCGCCGACGGTGACTTTGTATTCGCCAGTCAGCAGGTCAGCGAAGGTTTTCGGCGGATTGGCAACCGATTTCGAGATGAGCATGGCGATCGTGCCGGTGTAACCCAAGACCCAATGGCCTTCTTCGTCACGTGCCCAAGCAGGGATCGTATCCCAGTTCGTGGTTTTGTAGGGCTGGCTCAGCCCGCGCGCGATGGCGATCGGCCCGAACTCTAGACCCACTTCGCCGATGTCGGCGGAAGCGTTGGCCTTTTCGGCCTCAAACTTTGCCAGTTCTTCGGCCGAGGACATATCGGTGTCGGTGTGCGTCACGCCGTATTTTGCCGAAATTGCCTTCCACAGACCACCCCAGTTTGCCCAATCGTCCGGCATCCCCAAGGAAACGATCAGGCCTTCGGCTTTCGCGGCAGCTTCCATGTCAGCCATAGCATCGGCCCGAACAAGGCCAGTGCTCAGCATCAAAGCGCCAAAGCTTAGGCCGAAAAATTCGCGTTTGGTCATATCCATCGTTGATGTCCCTTGGGTTGGTGATGGGTCACCCCTAGCCACAGGCCATGACAATCCCATGATGCGCGTGTGATGATTGGATGACGCCATGGGCCATCAGCAGACCGCGAACCGATTGGTACTGGTAGGGTCGATTGCGTGCCCCTTGACCCTAACGTTGTGCGAGACGGATCGTGTTATTTGCCAGAACCAATTTTTCAGCCAAGGTGCGCGCAAAAATTCTGTGGATGGCAGCCGCTAGATTGCCGTAAGACTGCTCTATTTCTGCAAGGTCCGCCGCTGAAAGACATAAAACTGTTGTGTCTTCCTCTATGACAACATCTGCCGAGCGCCGTTGACCAGTATAAAGGGCAATGTCACCAACAATCGCACCCGGTGTCATCGTGCGCAAACGCAGCGTGCGGCCATTGGGAAGATCAATTTGAACATGAACCCGACCGGACAGAATGATAAAGACATCATCTGCCGCTTCGCCTTTGCGGATAAGATAGTCACCCCGGGTGAGATGAACCGTCCGAAATTTATCCAATACGGCGGACAGGTCTGCGTGGTTGCCTATTTTCTGCACCAGAAAAGACAACGCGTCGACGTTGGTGCCAACGGTTTCAAAAGCCCCGTCAGCCAGCATAGCCTCTTCGCAAAACTCGATAGCATGGTCGACATCTGCAAAGACTGAAACGATCTCAGAGTTTACAAAGATCATTCCGGATCGGTCAAATAGTGTGCGGACATCCTCTGTCATACCTGAAAACAGCAAAAAGAAGCCGTTCTTCGAAGCGATGTTGATGATATTCGCAAAGGCAACAATCGCGGCCAAATCGCAACCGCCCACGTGGCTAAAATCTAGGACCAGAAACTTCAACGGACCAGATTGTTCGTTTTTCAAACGTTTGCGAACATGCTCGACAATCATTTCTGCTGTTGCAAAGAAAAGATAACCTTGCAGGCTGATGATTTCACAAGCCCCGCCGAGCGTCCCAAGACTTGCGCTTTCCTCTGGAGAGCGATCCACGTGACTGCGCCAATCCTTGATGTTGCCGAAAGTTCGTATCACTGGAATGCGGGCGTAATTGACCACAAATAGAACAACCGAAAGCAGTATACCCACCAAAATGCCGGGCAAGATACCAAAGAATACAATTACTGCGAAAATTGCTAAAATCAGCATCCAATCCAAAAATGGCAGCCTGCGCCTACTTGCAATGATCCACTCAACCAAGAAATCTATACCGGCATAAATCACCATGCCTGCCGTCAAGAAAATAGGCGCAGCAGATGTCACAGGGCCCGCGAATGCAACGGCCAACATTAATAATGCAATGGCTGATAGGGCAGCAACTTTCCGGTCCACACCGAGCCGGTAGGCCAAAGAGGTTGAGCTTACACTTACATAGGCCGCCATTCCGCCAAAACTTCCGATCAAAATATTCGTAAAACCGGCGGTGATCATTTCGCGGTTTACATTCACATCCGCACGAAGTCGCAAGGAAAGACTGCTTATGTTTAACAGCATGCTGACAGTGCTTAGGGCCGCAGCAAAAAACATAAGAGGCAAGGCTTTAAGAACAAAAATCCAATCAATGAGACTTATAATTTCCAGATTGGGTCGAACTGCAGAACTGCCAATAAATGGAGCGGGCAGCCATCCGAATCTCCGCGCCGCGTCAATGCCGGTTCCGGAGATTTGTATTGCTAGATAGAAAAAAACAATCGCACCCAAAATAACAATCGGCGCGGCACTTGCCTTTTTTCTGACAACAAAAAACATTAAAACTGCGAGCAACAGTGCGGGTAGAACAACAGCCAATCTGCGCGGGTCGCTCATCAAGGTAAATAAATGCCAAGCATCCGTAACATGTTTATCATGTTCGGCCCGCAGCGCCATCAAAAGCCCGCCGCGTGCTAATAGCCAACCAGAGCCCGCCAAGAACCCACCCAATACCGGATAGGGCAACAGGCGTGCGAAATGAGCCAGCCGAAAAATGCCGACCATGGAAAATACAAAGCCGGTCAGGATACTGGTTGCGCCGCAGACTGCCAACGACGTTGCTATGCCTGCTTCTGGGTTCTGGGTCATTACCACAATTCCACCCAGCAGGCCCGCGATAATTGACATACCTGTCTTGTGATCCGGGCTGCCGACGGCATGCGGTACGGTGCTAAGAAAGCCAATAGAGGCGCGGATAATGATCGTTCCACTCAAAAACAGCATCGCCGCAAGCGGGTAACCCTGCGCCAGACCGCCTGAAAAAAGCAAGGCAGCCATAGCCAAAGTATCACTTATTTCCTTGGTGCCGGAAATAAGTGCAAATGCCACCGCTCGTGAGAGCGTTTTAATCTTAGTTGGGTAATTCACGATCTGCCCAGATTTCGAGGTTCGACGCCGACCTACAGAGTTGTGCTAATGTCGCCGACGTGTAACAGTCACGCGACGGTTGAACAAGTGTTGACGAAAAAAGTCGACATCTGGCCGACACCTTTGACATCCACAACGCCCCGGTTCTCTAACGCATACTCAGGCGGCAGCAATTTGGCTGTGAATTCAGAAACATGTACGCGACCGACCGCACCTGTCGATTCCATCCGGCTTGCAACGTTCACCGCGTCTCCCCAAAGGTCATAAGTGAATTTCCGCAATCCGATCACGCCCGCAACCACGTTTCCGGTGTTCAAGCCGATGCGCATTTTTAGCTCCGTTCCATAAGTCGCGTTGACAAAATCAAGCGCCTTGATCATCTCAAACGCCACCGTTACCAAAACTGAAGCATGATCGGGCCGGGCGAGGGGTAATCCCGAAACCACCATATAGCAGTCGCCAATCGTCTTGATTTTCTCTACGCCGAAACGTTGCATAATCCGGTCAAACTCACAAAAGATTGAGTTCAAGATTTCAACCAGTCGGCTTGCTGTCATGGTTCGCGACAAAGCGGTAAAACCCGACAGATCAGCAAATAAGATCGTCACTTCGGCATGGGCATCGGCAATCAGTTCTTCACCCGATTTAAGCCGCGTGGAAATTTCGCGCGGCAGAATGTTCAGCAAAAGATTTTCACTGACCTCTTTTTCATGCGAAACGATGGCGTGTTGCTGGCGGATAGTTTCCAGCATGATCTTGTCATGATCGCGCAGGCGCTTTTTGTGCAACGAGTTCGTTACCCGTGCCCGTAACAGAACGGGGTTGAACGATTTTGGCAGATAATCTTCGGCACCCATTTCAATACAGCGGATGGCGTCTTCTGCATCTGATCCGCCAGAAATAACAATAACGGGAACCTCTGTCATCTGATCGGCTCTAAGCACCTCTAAGACCTGCAATCCGGTCATTTCCGGCATTTCAATATCCAGAAGAATAAGGTCAAAATCACCACCGCGGATTTTTTCCAGCGCTTCTTTCCCATTCGAAGCACCGATAACGTTTTCAAATCCGAGAGACTTCAGCGACCGCGTCAAGCCCATGCGCATCAGACTGCTGTCATCGACCACAAGGATATGCGATGACGAAAGACTGCGTTCGGCTGCAGAGGCGGCGCTCAATTGGTCAAGATCTACCGTAGCCACGTCAGTTCTTAGGATCTTCAGCGCTTCAATATTGCTCATAGCGGGTGTTTCCAATTGTTTTGCGTTCTTGGTTAAAAGGACATATTTGCAAGGCTTCGGGAGATGGCGGCCGGCATCTGATCAAGCAGAATTGAGTGGTCGACCGCCCCGAGTGCTACGGCAGCGCGGGGCATTCCGTAAACGACGCAACTGTCCTCATGTTCGGCTAGCGTTATGCCGCCTGCCCGTTTTATGGCCTGCATTCCGACTGCTCCGTCGCTTCCCATTCCTGTGAGCAGAACGGCAAGACATTTTCCGCCTGCTGCAGTCGCTGCAGAGCGGAATAAAACATCAACCGCAGGGCGACAGAAATTGATCGGCGGTGTTTGGGTTAAGCGCGTGATATAGCCTTCTGGGCGTTGAAGGATCGAAAGATGGTAATCTCCGGGTGCTATTAAGCAAAGGCCATGGGTCAAGCGTTCACCATCGACGGCCTCGCGAACGGTATATGGCGCAAGTTCGTTAATTCGCTGGGCCACGGCTGCCGAAAAAACGGCTGGAATATGCTGCACAACCAGTATCGGGGGCAGTCCTGCCGGAAGGCGTGGCAATACGGACCTCAGCGCTTCAACCCCGCCGGTCGAGGCCCCGATGACAATGACACGACGGTCGGCGGTTCTTGGGTTGGTAGCGAGTGGCTTTGCAGCAGCTACGAGAACAGGGCTCGATGCGGGGATTTGTTGCGGTCGGCGGTTGGCTCTTGATCGGCTTAAAGCCGCAGCCTTAAGATGATAGGCCAGTTTTGACGCCAAATTGCCGATGTCCATACTACCGTTGGGCTTTGCCAACACGTCCGCCGCACCCGCTTCCATTGCTTGAACGGCCAATTGTGATCCATGCTGCGTAAGCGAACTTATAATTACAACCGGAATGGTTGAACCTTCGGCTTTTAATTGCTTCAGGTAAGTCAGGCCATCCATACGTGGCATTTCCATGTCAAGCGTTATGACATCAGGATTAAGTTTAGGCAGTTTTTCCATTGCAATCAGCGGGTCATGGGCCACGCCGACAACTTCAAAGGCCGGGTCTTTTTGCAACGCATCGCTGATCGCGCGGCGGACCAAAGCCGAGTCGTCGATGATGAAGACCTTGATCTTGTCTGTCACGCTATTTTTCCCGTTTATAGATGCTGCGCCCCAACGATCGTAGGGTATGATTAATGCCCATAAGACTTTCCGAAGTTCCGAAAATCAGGTAGCCGCCCGGAAGAAGGTGGTTGATCAACTTGGTAACAAGCAATTGCTGAGAGGCATTATCAAAATAGATCATGACATTGCGACAGAAAATCAGGTGCATTTCACCCTTGAAGGGCAGATTTTCCTGAAACAGATTGGCCTGATAAAACGAAATCTTTTCTTTTTGTGCACCCCGAACTCGGCTTAACCCTTCAGACTCGCCGATACCTTTTTGAAAGTAGATGTCGTGCAATGCGGGACTGGGAAGCCTTAGCTTGCTTGTTTCATAGATGCCGTCTTTCGCGTCTTCAATCACGCGTGAAGAAATATCGGTTGCCTGCATACGCCACGACAATCGCCCGAAGCGGCGTGCGTACTCCTCTAGTGTAATAGCCAAGGAATATGCCTCTTCGCCGGAGGAGGCTGCTGCAGACCAACACCGGAAGGTTTCCACATTGTTGCGTGGATTGGCTTTGAATTCTGGCAGAACAGTGTTTGTGATAAAATCGAAATGATGCTCCTCGCGAAAGAAATGGGTGTGGTTGGTTGAGATCAAGTCAATGAGCGTTGTGAGTTCTGGCTTGCCGTTGCCAGAGTTTAGCAACTGGCAATAGGTTTCAAAAGTTGGCAGTCGCAATTCCCGACAACGTTTTGCAAGGCGCCCGACAACAAGATTGTGCCGCTCTGCGCCAAGATTGATGCGGCTGTTGCGATAAACGATCCCCACAATTTGCTTGTAGGTCGTATCCGAAATTTCATCGAGAGACATATCAGGTGACCGGGGGTGTTTCGCCGGATTCCTTCCGGTGGACGGTATTAGCACTGCGGTGGCCCGATTGCGATTGGCTGACTATGGCGTCCACATCCAGAATTAGGGCCACGCGCCCGTCGCCCATAATCGCCGCACCGGACATGGCCGTTTGTGCTTCGAACGCTGGCCCCAAGTCTTTGATCACAATTTCGCTTTTGCCGATAAGAGAATCCACAACAATGCAGCGCTGAGTTGTACCGGCTTCCACCAATATAACAATGGCCTCGGCGGCGTCGGAATGACGATAGGGAATGCCCAGCAGATCGCCTAAATGAATAAGCGGGATCAGTTGATTGCGCTTGCGCACCAGTTTGCCGTGATCAAGGACCGTTGAAATCATGTCTGGGGTCGGTCGAAATGATTCGCGAACCGCCAATGTCGGGATGACGTACCGATTGTCGCCAACGCCGACCACCATACCGTCGATGATGGCCAAAGTGAGGGGTAGAAAGATGGTAAATGTTGTCCCAACACCTATCTCTGAGTTTACCTCGATGCGGCCACGCAGTTTTGAGATGTTGCCTCGCACCACATCCATGCCGACCCCGCGCCCTGACAGATCGGTGACTACGGCGGCAGTTGAAAAGCCTGGGGCGAAGATGAAATCGAAGATCTCTTCTTTGCTTAATTGCACGCCGTCTTCGACCATGCCGCGTTCGACCGCCTTTTTATAGATGCGCTCTGGGTCCAATCCCTTGCCATCATCCGAGATTTTAACAACGATACCGCCGCCCTGATGAAAGGCTGACAGCCGGATTGTTCCCATAGCGGGCTTGCCGGCGGCGAGACGTTCTTGCGGAGTTTCGATGCCATGATCGCAGGAATTCCGCACCATATGGATCAAAGGATCACTCAACTCACCGACGATATTGCGGTCGATCTCGGTTTCTTCGCCTTGGATAAGCAGTTGGATTTGCTTGTCTTGTGAAGCGGCGAGGTCACGCACCAGACGGGTAATTTTCTGAAAGGCCCCCCGAATTGGCACCATACGCAGCGACATGGCGTTGTGTTGAAGGTCTTTGGTAATGCGCTGTAATACCAAAATATCGCGCGAAAGGTTGTGATCGCCTAGGTCCGACAACTCGGGGTTTTGCACCACCATGGCTTGGGCAATCACCAATTCGGCCACCAAGTCCACCAATGTGTCAAGCTTTTCAATCGTGATGCGGATGGCGGCGGCAGCTTCGCCATTTTCGGAACTCGGCCGATTTGGGGCCGCGGCAGGCGTGGGGCTTTTGGGTTCGGCGGCGGGCTTGCTGGGCGCAGGGGAAATAATAGGTGTCACAACAGGTTGAACGACCGGTTCCGAAATCGGCACAATGGGGGAGAGGATGACCTCTGGCGTGGGCGCCATGATCGGGCGCATTTCGTCCACTGTTTGGTCAGGCTGTTCAAATGTGTCGCCGGCCAAACAGGCAACCACGCGGGTGATAAGGCGCGAGGTGGGCACGACAAGTGGTTGTTTTGACGGCGTTGCAAGTTCACGGGTGATCAGGTCTACAAACTGACGCAGACGATCGCCGCCTTCTAGGATTAAATCAATCACGCCGCGACTGACGGCGATTTTGTTCTGCCTTATCGCATCAAGCAGCGATTCAAGTTCATGCGCAAGGTTCTTGATCGGAACCAATCCCAGAAAACCAGCCCCCCCTTTAAAGGTATGAAAGGCCCGAAACACCGAGTTGAGCGTATCGCGTTGCGCGGGGTCGTCTTCCAGAACCAAAACGCCGTTTTCTATGTCCAACAGCAGGTCGCGACCTTCGTTGCAAAACTCAGCCAGCAATTCGCGGTCAGATTGCACTGCAAGCACCAGAGGCACTTCGTCAACCTCGGGGGTATCTTGCGCTTCAACACTTGCGGAAGGGGTCTGCGTGCGTTCAAGATTGGCTTCGATCAGAACAAGATCCTGTGCCGCTTGATCAATTGAAGCGAACCAAAAGCTGAACTCTTCGATCGTCTTTTGATCCCAAGTCGTATTTCGGTCCAACAGGCTGGCGACGATTTTATGTCCCGCCTCGACCATGGCGGCAAATTCGTTGGCACTTCCGGGCGGCAGCAGGTTCACCAGTGCATCGAACAACTGTTCGATCTCTGCTAAACCGCCATCGGTTCCAGGCTCGACCAAGGCGATTTCAAGCGCCAACGCCTGCAACACCGATCTGATTTGGGCGGCATTAGAAAGCATGACGACGCTCACGATGCGTTCCTTTGTAAATTTTGCAGTTGATCCATGACCATCAAATCCACACCCAATCGTTTGGCCGATGAGGTTAAAAGCCGGTAACATCCCAGAAATTTTTCGCGGCCGGCATCTTCGTCTGGCATAGATGGAAAGATCAGGCCGGCCTTGCGCCATTCGGCGCTTAGGGCTGCCGACAGGGTTAGGCCAAACGTAGGGGTCAGACTGGCCAGAACATCGGCCTCACCGAAAATAAGGGCCAGAAATTCGTCTGGATCAGGGCCTGGCAGAGCGGCCAGTTTCTGTCGCAAGTTCAGTTGCACCGGCGGATAGGTTGCCAAAATCAAACCTTCGATCAAAGCCAATTCCGCAGCGGGCAGGCCCGCGTCTTTCGCAATCGCCAGAACGGCCGATGAAGATCTGCGTTCAACATCAACGCCGGGGATAGTTCCGCGCCCGTCATGGTGTAGATCATGGCCCAAGGCGGCTGTGATCACGCAATCTATCCACCGCCCATTTGATTTCGCGTCAATATCTGTCTGCTTAAGAAGCAGCACGAGAGCTGACAGAACGTCGCAAACATGGTGGCGGTTGTGATAGGCGTGTTCACCTTGTTGCGCTTCGATATCAAGCAGATCAATGATCGTCTGGTTAACCTTGGCAAAGGCCAGATCGGGGGCGCGGCAAAAATGTTCATAGGCTTGGGTTAGGCAGGCCCGAAGGTTCGGCGATGTGCTGCGCGATGCCTGACAGTCCTGTTCATAAGCCATAAGCATGGGGGACATTACAGGCATCGCTCCGATTCATTCGCCGAATTTATCTGTCTTTAGATAAACGTACCCTTGGATTTTCCCCGGCTGACGGGGACTGTTTCGGATGTTTCGGGTTGCGAAACCGTCATCGCTTCCGCACCGCTTCCGGTGATCCCGACCAACTTGCCAAGCGACGACACAACGCTGTTCAGTTCAAGTGTTTGCGTGCGCAACTCTTCAGCGGCACTTGCGCACTGCTGCGAACTGGTCGCGTTGGCTTGAGTGACCTGATCCATCTGTTCAATGGCGGTATTGATCTGCTCGATCCCTTTGGATTGGTCGTCGGCTGCCAAGGCAATTTCTGACACCAGCGTATCCGTCTCGATCACTTTGCTCAGGATCAGCTTCAGCGCCTCACCCACTTTATCGCAGTTCACCGTGCCCTGACGACTGTTGGCAATGGCCGCATCAATTTTGTCAGCCGTTTCCTTGGCCGCGGCGGCAGAACGTTGCGCCAGCGAGCGCACCTCGTCAGCGACAACGGCAAACCCTGCGCCTGCTTCCCCAGCGCGCGCTGCTTCAACCGCGGCGTTCAGGGCCAAGATATTGGTCTGAAACGCAATTTCGTCGATGCGTTTGACGATCTTAGCCACTTCCGCGCTAGAGTTTTCAATGGCAGCCATGGCTGACATCATGTCATCCATCGTGACCGCGCCATGGGTTGCGACAGACTTGGTATCGGATGCCAGAACCGACGCCCGCGCCGCATTGGCCGCGGTCGAGCGCGTCATGCTCGACATTTCTTCCAAGGCCGCACTGGTTTCTTCCACCGTGGCTGCCTGCTCGCTGGCGCGGTTGGCCAGTTCGGAACTTGCATTGCCAACCTGCATCGCACCGGCGGCATTGTTATGCGCCGATTGGCCCAAGCGGTGGGCAAGGGCCGTCAAATTGGCCGAGATCCGTCGCGAGATTATGAAGGCGATTAAAATGCCCACCAGCGGGCCCAAGATCATCAGAACGATCATCGCAATCATGCCGATGCGTTCGAAATTCATCGACGCCGCCATGGATGCGTCAGATAGCGTTACGTTGTAGGCGAAGTCTTTTTGAAAGAAATCGACCAATCGGTCCATCGACGGCAACAGCGTCTGTTCTTCAAAAGCCCGCGCGGAAGCGACGGCTTCCGGCGTGGCCGCTTGACGGATCATATCCAGCAAACGCGCCCGAGAATTGCGCCAGTTGGTAATTTCTTGTACGCCGCCGTTGAACAGTTCGGCATCGGTGCTGTCCGATAACAGCGCCTCATAGGATTTGATATTGGCATCCAGATCGGCTGCATCCTTTGCCATTTTGTCGGCCAAGGCGACACGGTCGGCAGCGGATGCGTAATAAAACTTGCTTACATCTTCAGATGCGGCCCGCGCTTCATCGCGAACATCGGCAAGCAGCACCAGACTTGGCACCGTGTTGGTTGCTATCTGGGTCAACCCGTTGCCAATGCTCGTTACGATAAACAACGAGATCACGGCAGTGGCCACGATCAGCGCGATGATCGCTGCGAACCCGTAGCCCAACTGCTTGGAAATAGTCATATTTTTCATCGGTAACTCCCGTGGCTTAGCAGCCGTGTGTCCGTTGCGGTTCAGTTGAGGCCCAAGTCGTGCGACCTAAGAGGGGGGTCCACATTCAGAACGCGGTGAATGTCGAGGATGATCTTCACTTCCGTTTTGGTCTTTGCCACACCCATTATGAATTCGGTGCTTAATTCAAAACCGAACTCTGGGGGCGGATCAATGTCTTCCTGCGGTATATTGCTGACATCATCGACACTGTCGACGATCACCCCAAAATGGCCTGAAGTGCTGGCCTGAATAACGACAATGCAAGCGCGTTCATCATATTCAACCGAAAGCCGGTTAAGCCGCTCGCGCAAATCCATCACGGGCACAATTTTGCCACGCAGGTTTATAACGCCTTTCACAAAGGTTGGCATGCGCGGCACGGGTGTCACAGGGCTAAGACGGATGATTTCGCGAACTTGTAGAATTGGCAGGCTGTAAGCCTCGGCGCCAAGGTGGAAGTTCAGATACTTTCCACCTGCGACCAGAACATTTCCACTATTCGAAGATGCTGTCACACTTGTACTCATTACAAATCCCCGACCAATACCGCACGATCTCAGGTATCCGCTTGAAATTTAATGTCAAAGCATCTTTTGGTTCCGCAGTAATCTTTGGTATATATTTTGAAAAACTTTTTATACTAAAGTGGCACTTTTTAAGGAGCGCTCGTTTTTCTACCCGTCACACATCAAGAACTTAAAAACGTCATAATTTCGTCATATTTTTGATACAATTGCGAACCCTTCACGCGCTTGGAGCGTGATGTTGGAATGGCTTAAAGCACCGAACCTGTTGTGCGTGTCAAAACCCACTTTGCTGCACGCGGTTTCAGGCGCGGGGGCGGTTTGTTCTGCCGCGATTTGCGCATCAATTACGCAGCGGCGAATTATATGTCACAAGACGCTCTTTCAATTCGGTAATGATCATCGACGTGGGACTGTTATAAACCGTCTACAGGTCGTTGATATCATCCTTCCAGACCTTCACCTGTGATTTTGTCACGCCAACAAGGCGGCGCAAAATCAGCCAAGCCACCAAAGACAACACCGCAAAGATCAGGGCCAACAGCGCCACATTGTCGGGGGCAAGACCAAAGGCCAGCAGCGCCCCATTGCCCACAGCCCCCAAGGCAAAGCCCAGAAAAACAAAGCCGGGCAGCGTGATTTCAAGCCCCGCCAGAACCACGCCAGCCAGCACCCAAACCCACCAAATCGTCCAGATCGCCATTCAGCGCCCCTTCAACATACCAAAGGCATTGGCAAATGCGTCAAGGGCCGAAGCGGGGACGATGACCAGTTGCTTGCCTTCACCTTGGCCCACCGCTGTCAACGCCTCGACCTGTTTGAGGGCGACTTGGTACTGCGCGGCTTCGATTCCGTTTTCCTTGATCGCGGCGGCGATCACGCCGGTGGCATAGGCCTCGGCATCGGCCAGCACGCGGCGGGCTTTGGCCTGTTGTTCGGCGGCGTAAAGCTCGCCCTCGGCATTCAGCGACACGGCGGCTTTCTTGCCCTCGGCCTCCATCACCATGGCGCGGCGGGCGCGTTCGGCGTTGAGTTGCTGCAACATCGCATGGCGGGTGGCTTCATCAAGGGCCACGTCCAAAATCTCGGCCCGCGTCACTTCGATGCCCCATTCGTCAACCATCGCGCGCACGTGTTCGCGGATCTGGGCGGTCAATTCGTTGCGGTTGGATTGCACATGGTCCAGTTCCATCTTGCCAATTTCCGACCGCACAATCCCCGCCACAGTCGTTGCAATCGCCGCATCCACATCGCGGATGCGGTAAACGGTCTTTTCCGGCTCTGTGATGCGGTAAAAGACGCTGGTTTCAACCTTAAGCAGCACGTTGTCGGTGGTGATGGCATCTTGATGCGCCGTGGGCAGCTGCCGTTCAAGCACCGAGACTTTATGCGCCACGCGGTCAAGGAAAGGCACGGTAAAGTTGATCCCCGGCCCCAAGACGGTGTGCAAGCGCCCGAAGCGTTCGACCACATATTTCATGCTTTGCGGCACGATGCGAACCGCCTTGAACAGTGCGATTACGATCAACGCCGCAAGGGCGAGAAAAACAATGCTGCCACCGGCCATGATGCGCTCCCTATGTCAGGCTTAGACTTTGCTTGAAATGGGCCCCATGCACAACGACTATGATTGCGTCTTTTCAAGACGGTGTTTGGGCCGGAAGGATGCTGGCCGGTTAAGTCTATTTATGGTCTTGAAGCCAAGGCAAAGTTGGCGCCAAGAGCCTGAAGAGTGACATTGGCTGCAAGTTCGAGATCCCGCCGATGCGCCAAAGGCTACCCATCATCCCCCTCGATCATCTCGGAACCTTTCAATCTCGTGCATCCGCGCGTGCACCTTTGTCAAAATGCCGAGGTCGCCGTCTGATTGCTTACGCCAGTAGGCGAAGTGCTGCCCTTGGCGAAAGTAAAAGCCGTTAACGCCAAACTCTGCCGATATCGGTCGCGATGCCGCGCCATGGCTCTCGATCCGGTCGAAGGCTGCAAATAGATCGAGGATGCAACGCTCCGCCTGCTCGGCCTCCCATTTATCACGCCTGTGGCGGTAAGTACCGCCAAGCCGCAGGGATGCGGCTTGCTGAAGAAAGATGGTTCCCGGTCACCCCAGTTGCTCGCGACAACTTCCGCCGCAGTCAAGTGGCGGTAGCATTCTTCGGGCGCTAAAAAAGCAAGTATTGGACCTGTCACGGTTTTGTGCCGCTCCTTTGATCACGTAATGTGCAGCAAAGGGGATCAACCATGGGCACAAACAGAACGGATGAATTTCGTAAGGATGCGGTGCGGATCGCGCTGACCAGCGGGCTTTCGCGCAGACAGATTGCTGATGATCTTGGGGTCGGGATGTCGACGCTGAACAAGTGGATCACGACGCACCGCGACACGGATGTCGTGCCGCCCAAGGATCGCGAACTTGCGCTTGAGAACGAACGGCTTCGGCGCGAGAACCGCATACTGCGCGAGGAGAGGGATACCCCCAAACGCCGCAAAGAAGCCTCGACATGGGTGCGCAGGTGCCAGTCGGGGAAGCGCCCGCGCATCGGCGGCGCGGGGTCGTCTGGGCTGGGCCAGACGGTCGGTTGGGCTTTGGTTGCGACGTAAATCTTGCCCCCGCGCCATTGCCGCAGCGCCTCACCGATCACCGTTTCGGAATGGCCCGCGCCGTAAAGCTCTGCCGTGTCAACGAAATTGATTCCTACCTCAAACGCGTGCAGCAGGGTGCGGATGGATGCGGCATCATCCACAGGGCCCCATTGCCCGCCGATTTGCCAACCGCCAAAGCCGATTTCTGACACCTGCCAGCCTGTTCGCCCGAACGCCCGATACCGCATGAAGCCCCCTTGTTTGCGCCAAGGGGTAGGGGTTGGTTTGGATATCGCAAAGCCCTAGGATGATGGAAAGCCATCAAACGGGCAGCGTGTCAGGCAAGTTTTGCGGGCCATACAGCACGATGGGCACGGTAGAGGCATAGGGCGGGGCCATATTCGTCACGCCCTCAAAGCCGAAATGGTTCAACAGCACTTCTAGCGCGAACTGGGCCTGCAATTCGGGGCTTTGGTCGATGGTTAAGGTCATCGCCCCCTCACGCAGGCTGGCATGGGTAAAGGGCGTCAATTCGTGACCAATAAAGATCGGGCGGCGGGGCAGGATGTCGGCTTTGATCGCCGCGACCACGCCGCGATTGCCCGCACCGACGTTGTAGACGGCAACGGTGTTGGGATTACGCCGAAACGCCTCTTTCAGGCGCACTTCCGACCGGAGAGGATCATCGCCGCCTTCGACCACCTCGGCCACGCTCAGGGCGGATGCTTCGGCCAATTGGTCCTTTAACCCGTCCAGTCGCGCGGCATGGGATTGAAAGCCCAGATGGTTGCACAGCACGACAACTGGCCCAGAACGCGCCATCAGCCCCATGAAATACCCCGCCGAACGGCCCGCCTTGTAGTGATCGGTTCCGGCATAGGCGAGGCGATCTGACCCAGGCAGGTCTGAAATCATGGTCACAACGGGCCGCCCTTGTGCTGCCAGATCGGCAATCGCGGCACGGATCAGGGGATGGTCCTGCGCATAGACAATCACGGCGTCATACTCGCCGCGATGTAGGGCGGCAACGATGGTCGCGGGGTCTTCATCTTCCAGCACTGTGCGGTGGATAGCCAAAGAATGCTGCATCCTTTGGGCAAGGCGGCGAAACTCGAACCCCATGCGCTGGATCAACGGCAATTCGGGGCGTGCTAAAATTACGTTCAGCCGCACAATACGATGATGGGCCGAGGGCAGGATCCGCTTTAGCCCCAAGGTCCGCGCCGCATCCAAAACCCGCTTGCGGATGTCTTCACTGACGTTGCCGCGTTCGTTGATCACGCGGTCTACAGTGGCGCTGCCCACGCCTGCAAGGTTGGCCACATCGAAAAGTGTGGTGCGGCTGGAAGATTTTCGTGTCATTTTTTCAATGCCTTAGGGCCGAAGGGGTGGCCGTTGATGGAAATCAATCAATGTGGCTTGCGACATTTTGTCAAGCTTAGATATGACTCAGCGCCAGAAAGGTCGCCCCGAACGGGTGTTGGCCCGACCCAAAAGAACCGGCGCATCGCGCGCCTTTTGAAATCGAATGACGTCCTGTGACGCAGCTTTCCCCCGGACTGGATGACAGTCTCGGACAGGTTGGCTTGTGCCTTGCGCCAAGGACGAAAGGGCAGGGAAGACCGATGGACGATAAGAAGTTTGGCACGCGCAACAAACGGGGGGATTATGCCCCAAGTGCGCGACTGGAAAGCGCGCCGCTGTTTGTTTGGGTGAGCCTTAACTTGACGACATGGCAAAGCGTTTGCGACAATTTGAGCTGGCAGCGGTTTGCAACAGTCAGCCAGACGGGGGGCATTGATGACTTCAAACAAAACTCCAGACGGCAGCACCGGCGATTATATCGCTGCCGTTGGCCACCTCATCACGCAAGCCGAAGTGCCACCCGGCGGCGCACATCAGACAGAGACATTTCGTGATGTAGCAATGCGCGTCCGCGAGCATGGCTTCGTGATCATGCCAGTACAAGGTAAGGCAGCCTTCGTAAAAAACTTCAGCATCCTATGGCTGCAGGGCCAATCCACCTCGACAATCAGCAAATGGGTTGCGTCTCATGGTGACTGCAACACCGGTCTGTGCCTCGGTGAGGTAGTGGCCATCGACATTGACATCGATGACCCAAACCTCGCTGACGATATGCATTCATACGTAGAATCGCAGTTAGGGGAGTCGCCATTTGTGCGATTCGGTCGCCAGCCGCGGCGAGTCATATTGTACAGGGTCAGTCGCCTGTATGCGGAGAATCTGTTGAAAGGGTGGTCTGTCGGTTCGACTCAAACAGGAAAAGTTGAGTTGCTCGGCCCGGGCAAGCAGGTGGTGATCTTTGGCACACATCCCAATACCGGCACGTTGTATTTCTGGCCCAATCGTTCTCCACTGAATGCCAAAATTGATGAGTTGCCTTGGACAACCGTTGAGGAACTGGACAAATTGAAAGGCAAGTTGAACATGCAACTCAGCGCGGCACAAGAAGGCGTCAAGTCACCTACTCCGTCAAGGCCCTCAGCACAGGTGACGGGTGGTGACACGCCAGTGCATGCGGACTGGAGCCTCGATTATCTGCCAGAGGAAGGAGAAAGAGGACTTTTTCTATACTGGTACGCGCGTGAAAAGGCCGCAGAATACCAGACCGAATGCCCCTGCGTAAGCCGCCGGTGAGGTGTCAGTCATGATGCGAATAAAAAAGGGTTCACATCGATGGATCATGCATCTCCGCTCAGATGGGCATCAATTAGGCGGTTCCCTGCGGTGGTGTTGGGCAACAGAGGATGCCGGAAAAACCACTTCCTGAACGGCACTGCTGAAATAGTGCTAATGAACTTCTGGCCCTTCCATCATCCCCTGCCCTGATCAGGGGCTATTTGGTGAATGGATGAGCCAAACACACCGTATAGCCAAACTGGGGGAGGTAAGCTGCAAATGGGGGGTGCCACCCGGGTGGGGCTCTGCCTCGGTCCATATTTTCAAAGGGGGGAGGTATCAACGACCCTTCCTTCAAGAAGATGTTGAGGCATGCCATGAACGCAAACGAATATCACAGGATCCCACTGTAGCGGATCAAAGCAGTCCTGCAGTCTTTCTCCCATTGGGGAGCCATTATGGTAACAGGGTCCACAATTAACAAATTATCCAATGATTTCAATGTGAATTGGCGGAGGCGGTGTCAATGCAACGGCCATTTGCCGTCCTGAGATGCTTTGTGCATGGCAGGCTTAGGGCAATCTGTAGGCAAACCCGGCTACGCCGTCCCATCTAGCGTTTCGGTCAATTGCGCCCGTGCCCGGCTGAGACGGCTTTTGGCCGTTCCGACTGGAATGCCAACCATGGTTGAGGCGGTAGCGTATGAATGCCCCGCCACCCCAACCAGCGTCACAATTTCGCGGTGTTCTGATGAGAGTTGCTTAAACGCGTTCAGGAACTCGCCCATGGCAAGCTTCGCGTCATGCGCGGGATGGGTTACAAGCGTTGCCGCATAATGGCCATCCGGGTCAGCCACTTCGCGCTTTTGCTTGCGTATCCCAGAATAAAACGTGTTGCGCAGGATAGTGAACAACCACGCGCGCAGGTTGCTGCCCGGCAGAAATTTGTCGACGCAGGCATAGGCCTTCACAACCGTGTCGTGCACAAGGTCTTCAGCCGCATGAAAGCTGCGCGCGAGGCCAAGGGCATAGCGGTGCAAGGCTGGAAGGTGTTGCACAATGTCAGTCCCCCAATCGGGGGGGGCGGGTGGTCTTGGCATGGGCGTCATTTCGGGTCCTCGCTCGATTGGCTCACCCCATGGCACACGGGCCGTAAGCCATGGCGAGACAAGCATTTGAACTGAGCCGACCTTGGGCGCGATTGGCCCGCACCGCACTCAACTGCATCAAGGATATGAGAAGACCATCGTGCATGCGCCTTGGGATTGAGACGATCTATCAATACAACTCGATGGTTCCCCTGATGACCATTTCGCGCAACGTCTTTATCGGGCGCGAACCGCTGAAATGGTCGATCGGTGGCTTTGGCATTCTGGACGAGCAGAAGATGCG
>CAIQOV010000026.1 GCA_903873585.1 uncultured Rhodobacterales bacterium | reverse complement strand
CGCACCATTCGCCTCATCCCCTCAATACATCACCCCAGCCACGATCGCCTTGCCTGCGCGCGTCCGGTCAAACCCGTCGTTGCGCCGCCCATCGGCTGCAAAGGTGCGTCATGAAGACGCACCCTACAGGTTTGCGCTGGTAGGGTGCGTCTTCACGACGCACCATTCGCCTCATCCCCTCAATACATCACCCCAGCCACGATCGCCTTGCCTGCGCACGTCCGGTCAAACCCGTCGTTGATCCGCCCCATCGGCTGCAAAGGTGCGTCATGAAGACGCACCCTACAGGTTTGCGCTGGTGTAGTGTGCGCCTTCATGACGCACCATGTGCCGCACCCCACCGCCTCACTCCCTCAATACACCACCACAGCCCTGATCGACTTGCCCGCGTGCATCAGGTCAAACCCTTCGTTGATCCGTTCCAGCGGCAGCACATGGGTGATCATCGGGTCGATCTCGATCTTGCCTTCCATATACCAATCCACAATCTTGGGCACATCGGTGCGACCGCGCGCGCCGCCAAAGGCTGTGCCTTTCCACACGCGGCCTGTCACCAGTTGGAAGGGCCGTGTTTCAATCACCGCCCCCGCAGGTGCCACGCCGATGATGATCGACTGGCCCCACCCGCGATGGGTGCATTCCAGCGCGTCGCGCATCACTTTGACATTGCCGGTGCAATCGAACGAGTAATCCGCCCCGCCGATCTTATCAAACGGCGTCTTGGTCAGGTCGACAATCGCCTGCACGACGGAGCCTTCGATCTTTTTGGGGTTGATGAAATGCGTCATCCCAAAGCGGCGGCCCCAGTCTTCTTTGTCGTCGTTCAGATCAACGCCGATGATCATATCGGCCCCGGCCATCTTCAGGCCCTGAATGACGTTCAGCCCAATCCCGCCCAAGCCAAAGACCACAGCCTTTGCCCCGGCCTCGACATTGGCGGTGTTCAGCACAGCGCCGATGCCCGTGGTCACCCCGCAGCCGATGTAGCAGATTTTGTCAAACGGCGCGTCGTCGCGCACTTTGGCCAATGCGATTTCCGGCACAACCGTGTGGTTGGCAAAGGTCGAACAGCCCATGTAATGGTAGATCGGCGTGCCATCGAGCATGGAAAAGCGGCTGGTGCCGTCGGGCATCAGGCCCTGTCCTTGGGTGGCGCGAATGGCGGTGCACAGGTTGGTTTTGCGCGACAGGCAAGACGGGCATTCGCGGCATTCGGGCGTGTACAGCGGGATCACATGATCGCCCACTTTCAGCGATTTCACCCCCGGCCCCACGGCAATCACCACGCCCGCCCCTTCATGGCCCAGAATGGCGGGAAACAGCCCTTCGGGATCGGCGCCTGACAGGGTGAATTCGTCGGTGTGGCAAATGCCCGTGGCTTTGATTTCAACCAGAACTTCGCCCTCTTTCGGGTCGGCCAAGTTCACTTCCATCACCTGCAAGGGCTGTCCTGCGGCAATGGCCACAGCGGCACGGGTACGCATTTGGGGTCTCCTGAATTTTTGCTGGCCCGCAGGCTGGGGCAGAGCGCGCCAAATAGCAACGCCGTTCGCGGCAAATTGTGGCGGTTTTTGGGTAGGGACTGATGGAGTTTATCGCCGCCCGCCGCGCGTTGGGCGAAACTTGGCCCATGCCTTATCCGGATTGGAGCAGCCCATGCGCATTTTGACCCATCTTATCCCCCTCACCCTAACCCTGTCAGCTTGCGTTGCTGTCGTGCCAACGCCCATCCCGGGGCCTGTGGTGGCCCCTGCTGCCGATCTAACCCAATGCGGCGGCAACGGACTTTATGTGCTTGTGGGCCATCCGGCCACCAGCCTGCCCGATTCCGGCACATGGTCTTATCTGCGCGTGATCAAGCCGGGCACGGTGGTGACGATGGATTATGTGGCCAACCGCCTGAACGCGCGGGTGGATCCGATGGGCAGGATCGTGTCTTTGACCTGCGGCTGACAACGACAGGCCCCGTTGCGGGGCCTGTTCGGTTTCACGAGGCTTTATAGGCGGTGTGGCAAGCCTTGCAGGTGCCGCCAATCGCTTGCAAACCGGCCGCCACGCTTTGGGCACTGGCGGTGTCGAGCGCCTCTGCCGCCTTGCCCATGTCGCCCGCTTTGCCCACAAAGTCATCCCATGCGGTCCAGATGGCGTTGCTGGCATGGCCAGCGGGGTCGCTGGCTTGGTTCTTGAAGACGTCCAATATCCCCGCCGCATTGGCAACCAGCGCTTGCTTGGCAGCTTGGGCTTGGGTGGCATCAAAGGCGATCTTGGCGCTGGCCATGTCGCCTAGGGTTTTCAGCGCCGCACCATTGGCGGCCATCAGCTCTTGGCGCGCCTTAACGTCAGGGTCGGTGGCCCCTTCGGCAAGCGCCACGCCACCGGCAAGGATCAGGGCAAGAAATAGGATTTGGCTGGAAAGTTTCATGGGCAAGTGTCCTTTGTTGAATGTTCATACCCATCTTAGCGGCATTTTGTGTGGCTTGGGTAAAGTTTTCGGCCAAAGCCCATGCCTCACGCAATTGTTATGTCGCAGCGAGCTGACGCAGGATCACGCCCAAATTCTGCCACATTATCTTGGCGAGACGTGAACAATGTGCGAACATATGCCCATGTCAAACCGCCGAATCCTGTCTCTTTGGTTTCCTCGTCTTGCGGCAGAGCGTGCTTTGCGCCTGCGCCATGATGTGTTGCCCCTGCCTTTTGCGGTGGTGGGTGATCAGGGCGGGGCGCAGGTGATCACCTCGCTGAACGGGGAAGGGTTGGCGGCTGGCTTGCGGTTGGGCCAGCCGTTGCGCGATGCCTCGGCCATGTGTCCGGGGCTGCTGACACAGGCCGCCGATCCCTTGGCCGAGGCGGCGTTTCTAACAGTGCTGCGCCGCTGGGCGGGCAAGTTCAGCCCTTGGGTGGCCGAAGAACCGCCCGCAGCGCTGGTGGTTGACCTGACAGGCTGCGCGCATTTGTTTGGCGGCGAGGGGCCCTTGTTGGCGCAGGTGGAACAAGACTGCGCGGGGCTGGGCCTAACAGTGCGGGCGGGCATTGCCGATACGCGGGGGGCGGCTTGGGCCTTGGCGCGCTATGCGGGGCGGGTCGCGGCCCCCTTGCGCAACGGCGATGCGATTGACCAAGAGGCGCGGGCCACCCGTTCGCGCGCCGTCAAACGCCGCGGGTGGGAGCGGGGTGGCGATGCGCCCGCCGCTGCCGGTGCCCCTGCTGCACCACAGGGCATGATCGCCCCGCCGGGCCATCTGCGCCATGTGCTGGCCGACCTGCCCCTGCCCGCGCTGCGCCTATCGGCCGAGGCGGTTGAGGGGTTGAACCGTCTGGGCCTGCGCCGTGTGGGCGACATTCTCGATCTGCCCCGCGCCGCCCTTGCGCGCCGCTTTGGCACCGACACGCTGCGCCGCGTGGATCAGGCACTGGGGCTGGAACCGGAACCCGTGGCCCCCGCCCGCGCGCCCTTGCACTTTGCGACCCGCCTAACCTTTCCCGACCCGATCGGCTTGGCCGCCGACATCACCGCTGGCCTTGACCGCATCCTGCCGCCCCTGTGTGACAAGCTGCGCGCCACCGCGCGCGGCGTGCGGCGGCTGCGGCTGGAAGCTTACCGCAGCGACAGCACAGTCGCGCGGGTGGAAATCGGCCTTGCCCGTCCCGCCGACCGTTTTGATACGATCCGCCCGCTGATCTTGCTCAAGCTTGACAGCATCGACGCAGGCTTTGGCATCGACTGCCTGCGGCTAGAGGCGCTTGAAACCGAACCGCTGCACCCTGTCCAACACCGCGGCCACGGTGCGGCTTCGGCGGCAACCACAGCGCGGCAAAGTGTTGACCATGCGCTGGCCGATCTGATCAGCAAACTGGGCACCAAGCTTGGGGTCGAAAACGTCACCCGCCTGCATCCGGGCGAAAGCCATATTCCTGAAAAGTCAGCCCAAATCCTGACAGCGGCTTGGTCTGATCCCCACCCCGCCCCTTGGCCCCAACCGCGCGCCCCCCGCCCCCTTACGCTGTTTAGCCCCGAACCTGTCACAGCCCCGCAAGACCCAACGCCCCCCGCCCAATTCCGCTGGCGCCGCCGCGATCTGACCACGCGCGTGGCCATAGGCCCCGAACGCATCAGCCCAGAATGGTGGCTGGACGATCCAGACTGGCGCTCTGGCCCGCGCGACTATTGGCGGGTCGAGGTGGCGGGGGGCGAAAGCCTGTGGCTGTATTATGCGCACGGGGCAGATATTTCGGGCGGATGGTTCTGTCAGGGTCTTTTCGCCTAAATGCGGCACTGGGTGAACCGTCGCTGCCTCCGGCGGGGATATTTGGGCACGTATGAAAGGGTAAGAACCGCTTTTCCCTTTCATCTTGGTAAGACTACTCTGGGGGGCAAAGGCAGGTTGTTTCACGCCCCCCAAGAGCTTACCCTAGAGCGATGGGAATCACATCGCCGATCCTTGCGCCGGAAAACTGGCAAGCCGCCCTTGCAGCCCTAGACTGGCAGGCAGAGATGGGCGTGTCTGACTGGCTGCAAGATGCGCCCGTCAACCGTTATGATCTGCCCGAACGCCTAGAACGCCCTGCTGTAGAAACACCCGCGCAGGCACGACCAGCGCAGGCACGGCCAGCCCCGGCCAGCCAAGCCCAAGCGCCAAAGGCTGACGCGGTGGCAATCGCCCAACAGGCCGCCAACGCTGCCGACAGCTTGGATGCGCTGCGCGCTGCCATTGCGGCCTTTGACCACTGCGACCTGAAGAAAGGCGCGCGTTCAACCGTTTTTGCCGACGGCAACCCCGCTGCGCGCGTGGTGATCTTGGGCGAAGCCCCGGGCCGCGAAGAGGATCAAGAGGGGCTGCCCTTTGTCGGCCGAGCGGGCCAGCTTTTGGACCGGATGTTCGAAGCCATCGGCCTGTCGCGCCAATCCGCCGACCCCGCCAGCGCTTTGTACATCACCAACGTTCTGCCATGGCGCCCGCCGCAAAACCGCGACCCCTCGGCCGAGGAAATCGCGATGATGCGCCCCTTTGTCGAACGCCATATCGAACTTGTGAACCCCGACATCATCGTCGCCATGGGCAACGCGCCCTGCATGACGCTGCTGGGCGAAAAGGGCATCTTACGCCTGCGCGGCACTTGGGCGCAGGCGTTGAAACGCCCAGTTCTGCCGATGACCCACCCAGCAAACCTGCTGCGCACCCCCGCCGCCAAGCGCGAGGCTTGGGCCGATCTGCTATCCCTTAAAGCCCGCCTGCAAGCGGTTAGGAGCTAACCCATGTCGCGCCTTGACGAGACGAAAGACTTCATCCCCGTGCGCATCGCCGTGCTGACCGTGTCTGACACCCGCACCTTGGCCGAGGATAAATCGGGCGACACTCTGGTCGAACGGCTAACCGAGGCTGGCCACCTGCTGGCCGCGCGCGCCATTGTGCAAGACGACCGAACCACCATCGCCGCGCGTCTGCGCCAATGGATCGCCGACCCTGCGATTGATGTCATCCTGTCCACCGGAGGCACCGGCCTGACGGGCCGCGACGTAACCGTCGAAGCGCACCGCGATGTGTATGAGAAAGAGATCGAGGCGTTCGGGACGATCTTCACCATCGTTTCGATGCAAAAGATCGGCACATCGGCGGTGCAATCGCGCGCCACAGGGGGGGTGGCGGGCGGCAAATACCTGTTCGCCCTGCCCGGATCCCCGGGTGCCTGCCGCGATGCTTGGGATGAGATCCTGAAAGCGCAGCTAGACTACCGCCACCGCCCCTGCAACTTCGTCGAAATCATGCCCCGACTGGACGAGCACAAACGCCGCAAGTAGCGCCTTGGGCTGACCAAGAGCCTTCGGCGGGAGTATTTGGGCAAGGTTAGAGCAGGGCTTTCAACGCCGCGATCAAACGGTCGGTTCCGGCATCGCTGGTCATGATCCCCGGCGACAGGCGCAGGGTTTGGCTGCGCGCATCGGTGGTGATGCCTTGAGCGCGCAAGGTGGCGACAACCTGCGGCGCGGGCAGCGTATCGGGCAGGCGCACCATGATCGACCCGCCGCGCTTGGCTTCGGGGCGGGGCGTTAGCAGGGGTAGGCCAAGGTCGTCAGCGGCGTCAATCAGGCGGGCGGTCAGCTTGCGGTTATGCGCCAAGATGTGCGCTTGATCTTGTGCTGCGTGCCAATCAAGCGCGGGCAAAGAGGCCAGCGCCGCCATCACCCCCGGCGTGCCATTGTCAAAGCGGCGGATGTCGGGGGCAAGGGCAAAGCGGGTGATGTCCCAGTTGAACGGGTTATCTTGGCTGAACCATCCGCGCAATTCCGGCTGGCAATGCGCAATCAAACGGGGCGACAGATACAAAACCCCTGCCCCCGGCGTGCCACACATCCATTTAAGCGAGGTGGAGACGGCAAAATCAATCTCGGGCGCGCTGGCATCAAAGGGCAACAGTCCAGCGGCTTGGGTGATATCCACCCCGATCAGGCTGCCCATCCGGCGGCCATGTGCGACCATCTGGGGCAGATTGATGCGGTGCGAGGTGGTCGACGACACCCATGTCAGCAGCGCAAGGCCGACATCGGGTGTCCAATCGTTCAGAAAATCCTCATCCTCGACATGGGCCGCCCCTTGGCGCAGCGCCACGGTTTTTAAGGTAAAGCCACAGCTTTCAGCCAAGCCTTGCAGCAAAAAGTGGTTCGAGGGGAAACAATCCGCCCCCACCAGCACCTTGCGCCCCTTGAGATGCCCCGCAGGCAACGCGGTAAGAAGCGCGTGAAAGGCCTGCGTGACGCTTTCAAAGGTCGTGGTCGACCCTTCCGGCGCTTTGATAATCGCCCGCCAACGGTCAATAAACGCCTGCCGTTTGCCCAAAGCGTAAGCCCACTGCCCATCATCCGCCGTGCCCCATGACAGGGCAAACTCGGCCATAGCACCCGCCAAATCGCGGGCCTTGCCGGGGTATTGGCCGATGGAATGATAGAGAAAATAGCTTTCGCCCGACATGACTTCCCCCTGTTTGCCTAGCCCTTGGGACATGGTATCTGGGTCTTACCCGCTTTGTTTTGAGTTTGAAAGGATATCGTGATGCTCTACCGCCGCCTCTACCCGATCGAATTCAACCATTGCGACCCTGCCGGAATCGTCTTTTACCCGCGCTATTTTGAAATGACCAACCATGTCTGCGAGAATTTCTTCCGCGAGGCGGTGGGGGTGTCTTACGCCGACATGATGAAACAGCACGCCGGTGTGCCCACGGTGCGGCTGGAAACCGACTTTCGCGCGCCGTCGCGCTTGGGCGATGTGCTAGAGGTGACGTTGGACGTGCTGCGCCTTGGCACATCTTCGGTGACGTTTGAGATTGTGGGCGCTTGCGGCGGGCAGGTGCGCTTGGTGGTCGCGATCACCTTGGTTTGGGCGAAAGAGGTCGACGGCGCAATTGGCCCGCAACCTTGGCCAGACGCGATGCGGGCGCGGTTGCAAGGCTATGTGAGGGCCGCATGAAAATCCGCTCTGTCACGGCGACACCCGTCAACATCCCGCTGCGCGCGCCTTACCGGTTTTCGTATGGATCAACGGCATCCTTGACCAAGACCGTGATCGAAGTGCTGACCGATGACGGCGTGGTGGGCCTTGGCGAATGCGCCGACGGCGACCGCGTGGGCGAGGTGATGGCCGCTGGCGCTAAGCTGATCGGGATTGACCTGCGGGCGATTTCGCAGGCCGAAGGGCTTGTGGTGCCGGGCATGGCTTATACGCCTTGGGGCAATGTTGCGGCGGCGCGGCGGGTGTTTGGCGGCATCGAAATGGCGATGTGGGACGCGCGGGGCAAAACCGAAGGCGTGCCCGTGGCGTTGCTGTTGGGCGGGGCTGTGCGCGATGAGGTCGCCTTAACCGAGTATTTCAGCTACCGCCTACCCGCCATCGACCCCGGCGAAGCCACCCCGCTGGACATCGCGCGCTATTGCGCCGCGATGATCGACGCGCACGGTTCGACGGTGTTCGAGGGCAAAGTCGCAACCGTTTCGATGGCCGAGGAAGTCACAATGCTGCGCGAAATCCGCGCGGCGATAGGTGCGCGCGAGTTGCGGATCGACGCCAATGGCGGCTACACCTTGCCCACCGCCCGCCTTGCCCTGCGCGCCTTTTCTGCCTTTGAGATCAGCTGGTTCGAAGAGCCTTGCGAAGATTACGAAGATATGGCCGCCCTGCGGGCCCATACCGACATCAGCTTTTCCAGCCACCGGATCGACCTGCGCAAAGCCGTCGCCCTGCGCTGCCCCGATGCGATTGTGACCAACCTGAACGAACTGGGCGGCATCGCGGCCACGGTGGCCTTTATCAAAGCGGCAGAGGCATTCAACGTCGGGTTTCGCTTTCATTCAGGCGAAACCGGCATCGGATCGGCGGCCTATCTGCAAGTGTCAGCAGCGGTCGAGGCGGTGCGGGGTGCCAGCCAAACCTTGCTGCGCTGGTACGGCGATGATGTGATTGAGGGCGGGCCGATGGTGCCCAAAGCGGGCAAACTGGCACTGCCCGAAGGGGCAGGATTGGGCGTGACCTTGGACCGCAAGGCACTGGCGCGCTGCCATCAGCGGTATCTGGACGAAGGGGCGTTCCCGTCAGGCGTGGCGGGATTGGGGTATGGTGGGCGGTTTCGCAAGGGGTGAGGGGGGCGCTTGGGAATGGTGCGCAATGAATGCGCACCCTACGGGTATTGCCAGAAATCACGGCGCTTGCGCCGCAGGGCAGCTGGCGCGCGGCCACCAGCGCTATCTGGACGAGGGGGCTTTCCCGTCAGGCGTGGCCGGATTGGGATATGGCGGGCGGTTTCGCAAGGGGTGAGGCAGGGCGCTTGCGAATGGTGCGCAATGAATGCGCACCCTACGGGTTTTGCCAGAAATCACGGCGCTTGCGCCGCAGAGCAGCTGGCGCGCGGCCACCAGCGCTATCTGGACGAGGGGGCGTTCCGTCAGGCGTGGCGGGATTGGGGTATGGCGGGCGGTTTCTCAAGGGGTGAGGGGGGCGCTTGCGAATGGTGCGCAATGAATGCGCACCCTACGGGTTTTGCCGATAATCACGGCGCTTGCGCCGCAGGGCCGCGCCCTGCTTCGGGGCTTACGCGGCCCCATCAGGGGCCACGGGCCCGCTGCATCGCCGCGGGAGGTTGGGCGCGGCGCTGCGTCGGCTCAAACGTTATAATATTCCCGATACCACGCCACAAACGCCGCAATTCCGTCTTTCACGTCGGTCTTGGGCGCATAGCCCGTCAGGGCGCGCAGAAGGCTGGCGTCGGCCCAAGTGGCGGGGACGTCGCCCGCTTGCATGGGCAGGTAGGTGCGTTGGGCTTTGCGGCCAAGGGCCTGTTCGATGGCATCCACAAAATCAAGCAGTTTGACCTTGTCAGAATTGCCAATATTCACCACGCGCCACGGGGCCACGGGCGACAGGTTATCGCCTGCGATGGGTTCTGCCGTATGCGGCAAGGGCGGGGGGGTGTCGATCAGCAGGCGGATGGCTTGGACGAGATCGGCGACATAGGTGAAGTCGCGGAACATCTCGCCGTGGTTATAAACCTCGATCGGGCGGTCTTGCAGGATCGCTTCCACAAACTTGAACAGTGCCATGTCGGGGCGGCCCCATGGGCCGTAGACTGTAAAGAAGCGAAACATCGTGGTGGGGATCGACCATAAATGCGCGTAGGCATGGCCCATGCTTTCGCTGGCCTTCTTGGTCGCGGCATAGATCGTAAGCTGGGTGTCGGCCTTTTGCGTTTCGGCAAAGGGCATCTCTTCATTCGCCCCATAGACCGAGGAGGTCGAGGCCATCAGCAGATGCTGAACCTTTAACCGCCGCGCGACTTCCATCACGTTAAAGCTGCCAATGACATTGGCATCCAGATAGGCACGCGGGTTTTCAAGGCTGTAGCGCACGCCGGCTTGGGCTGCGAGGTGCACGATCACCTCTGGTTGGAAGTCGTCGGCGATGCGGTCGAGGGTGGCGTGGTCTTCCAACAGCGCCTCGGTCGCGGTGAACTGGGGGTTTTGCAGCAAGATCTGGTGGCGACGCTGTTTGAGACGAACGTCGTAATAGTCTGACATGCCATCATAGCCGTGCACACGAAAACCTTCGGCCAAAAGCAGGCGTGCGAGGTGAAAGCCGATAAAGCCAGCCGTGCCAGTGATCAGGATTTTGCGCATGGGGACCCCTTGGATGGTTGGGCCCTGATTGGCTGATTGTGCGCGGCTTGGCAAGCGGGGTGCCCCGGGGCGCTGCCCCGCGCCCCGGGATATTTGGGCACGTATGAAAGGGGGGTGCGGGGGGTTAGTCGACGCCTTCGGGCGGGTCGGCCACGATGCGGCCAGCGGTCAGGTCAACCGTGGGGATCACGGCGCGGGTGAAGGGCAACAAAAGGTCAGTGCCTGCGCCAGAGATTTCCAGCAGGTCGCCTGCGCCGTGGTTGTGCACAGCGCGCACTTTGCCCAAGAATGTGCCGCCGGGATCGCGAACATCTAGGCCGATCAGGTCGGTGTGGTAGAATTCATCATCCGGCAAGCGCGGCAGGCGCTTGCGGTCGGCGTAAAGCGAGATGCCTTTCAGCGCATCGGCTTGGTCTTTGTTTTCAACGCCCGCGATGCGCGCACCTAGGCCACCGGCCACGGGGCGGGTGAGTTTGATTTTGAACTGGCGCTGGCCATCCTCAGAAAACAGGGGGCCGTAGGATGCAATGTCTTCGGGGTCAGCGCAGAAGCTTTTCAGCCGCACTTCGCCTTGCACGCCAAACGCGCCGGAAATCGCCCCGACACAGATGCGATCAGGGCCTTGGGCTTTGCCGTCATCTGCCATGGTTCCATCCTGTGGGCGAAGAAAAAGGGCGCCCCGATTGGGACGCCCGTTCAAGATTATTCAGCTGCAGGCGCTTCAGCCGCAGCGGCTTTCTTCTTGGCGCGTTCCGCCATAGCTTTGCCGGGAACAGCCGACTTGGGGTTCGAGCGGACGGTCTTGGGCAGCACGCCAGCGGCTTCCAGGAAACGTGCAACGCGGTCGGTGGGTTGCGCGCCTTTCGACAGCCAATCCTTGATCCGGTCTAGATCCATCTTGATGCGGTTTTCGTTGTCTTTGGCCAGCATCGGGTCATAAGTGCCCAGCTTTTCCAAGAAGCGGCCATCGCGCGGCATACGGCTGTCAGAGGCTACGATGGAATAGTGCGGGCGCTTTTTGGAACCGCCACGGGCGAGACGGATTTTCATGGACATGGTGTTTCTCCTTAACATGTCTTGGGGGCAGATGGGCAGAATGCCCAAGCTGCGGGTTGGCTATTTTTGCAGGTGTTCGTGATGCCTGATGACTTCAGAGATAATGAAGGTCAGGAATTTCTTGGCAAATTCGGGGTCAAGGTCGGCGTCAGCGGCCAGCTTTTCCAACCGTTCGATCTGGCGGGCTTCGCGTGCGGGGTCAGACGGGGGCAGCGCGTGGGTGGCTTTCAGCTTGCCCACGGCTTGCGTGTGTTTAAACCGTTCGGCCAAAGTATAGACCAAGATCGCATCCAACCGGTCGATTGAAGCGCGGTGGTCTTTGAGCACCTCTGCGGCGCGGGCGACGGGATCAGTGGTCATAGCGGCTCTCGATCAAGGACAGCACAGGAGTGACGGTTGGAATTTGAGCAGAAAACTCGAGGGAATTGGCGAAGGTAAAAGTCATGCTAACCCCCGTAGGTCGTGGCGGATCACCACGTCGGTCGGGTCAGAACCTAGGGCCTCTGTTATCACCCCCCCCAAACGTTGGCCCAGCGCGATAGACCGGCTGTTGCCGGGGTCGATGTAATTGTCGATATGATCCCAGCCGAAGGTTTGACGCGCCCAAAGCATCACGGCGCGCGCGCCTTCGGCAGCGATGCCGCGCCCTTCGGCCGCATCGGTGACAAACCAGCCAAGCTCGGGTTCGGGATAGCCCTGCGGCTGATAGATGCCCACCTCGCCCAGATAAGTGCCAGTCGCGGTTTCATCTACCGAAAACGGACCAAAGCCCATCAGTGGCCATTGCCCGACTTCCGAAGCAAAGATGCGCCAAGCCGTCACGGCATCAAACGGGCCACCCTCCCACACAGAACGGGGCGAGGCATAAAAGGCCAGCCTTTGGGCGAAATCGTCATATCGCGGCATACGCAACGTCAAACGAGCGGTCCGAAGGACCGGCGCAGAAGAATAGACGATATGCTGCGGGCGAGTTATCATTTCTTTTTGAACATCCCCGACAGGCCTTGCGGCAAGCCGCCCATGCCACCCAAGCCACGCGGCAAACCGCCGCCCAAGCCACCCATGCCCGATTTCATCGCGCGGGCGGCTTCTTCCAGCTGGGCGGGGTCCATGTTTTTCAGGTCGGGCATGCCACCGGCGGCTGCGCCACCACCTTTGCCCATCATCTGGGCGATGGCCTGCTTCATCATGCCGCCTTTTCCCATTTTCTTCATCATATCGGCCATCTGCTGATGCTGCTTTAGCAGCTTGTTCAGCTCTGACACTTCCAGCCCCGCCCCTTTGGCGATGCGCTTTTTGCGGCTGGCGGCGAGCAAATCGGGGTTGGCGCGTTCTTTCTTGGTCATCGACTGGATCAGTGCGATCTGGCGTTTCAGCATGCGGTCATCAAAGCCCGCCTTTTCCGCCGCCTTGGCCATGCCGCCCATGCCGGGCAACATCCCCATGATCGACTGCATGCCGCCCATCTTCAGCATCTGTTCCAACTGCATCCGCAGGTCGTTCATGTTGAACAGACCCTTTTGGAAGCGCCGTGCCATGCGTTCGGATTGCTCGGCTTCAAACGTCTCGCGGGCTTTTTCGACCAGCGCCACGATGTCGCCCATGCCCAAGATCCGGCCCGCAACGCGGTCGGCTTCAAAGGTTTCCAGCGCGTCCATCTTTTCGCCCATGCCGACAAAGCGGATGGGTTTGCCGGTGACAGCGCGCATCGACAAAGCCGCACCGCCGCGACCGTCACCGTCCATCCGCGTCAGCACCACGCCGGTGATGCCAACCTTGCCGTCAAATTCCGTCGCAACGTTCACGGCGTCTTGGCCGGTCAGGCCATCGACGACCAGCAGCGTTTCGCGCGGGTCGGCAATGTCGCGAACCGACTGGATTTCATCCATCAGCACTTCGTCAATGTGCATCCGGCCTGCGGTGTCCAAGAACAGCACATCATAGCCGCCAAAGGCCGCTTGCGTCTTGGCGCGCTTGGCGATTTGCACTGCCGTTTCGCCCTTGACGATGGGCAGGCTGTCGACGCCAATCTGGCCCGCCAAAATCGCCAACTGCTCCATCGCCGCAGGGCGGTTGGTGTCAAGCGAGGCCATCAGGACGCGCTTGTTATTGCGCTCTTTCAAACGCTTGGCCAGCTTGGCCGTGGTCGTGGTTTTGCCCGAACCTTGCAAGCCCACCATCAAAATGGTTGACGGCGGATTGTCGATCTTTAGCGCATCGGCAGGGCCATCGCCGCCCAGCACCGCAATCAGCTCGTCATGCACGATCTTGACGACCTGTTGGCCCGGCGTCACCGATTTGGTCACCGCTTGGCCCGTCGCCCGTGTTTTGACCGCCTTAATGAAATCGCGCGCTACGGCCAGCGACACGTCAGCCTCTAGCAAAGCCGTGCGCACTTCGCGCAGGGCGGCGTCGACATCGGCTTCCGACAAAGCGCCGGCCTTGGTCAGACGATCAAAGACGCCACCAAGGCGGTCTGACAGGCTTTCGAACATGGCGCTCTCCTCAATCAATGCCCAAGCGGGCGGCGTGCGGGGCCCAGACGCATACGGCAAACGCACCCGTGGGCGCAACGCGCTGACGGATGGCGATCCCGGCATAAGCCTAGGGACCGGAAGCGTGCAGCCTCCGGGGAATGATGCGGCAATTACGGGCGAAGGGCGCCAGAGTCAAGCGCGCAAGGGTCTAGCGAAGAAAATCCGCCCCGTTGCGCGCCAAAACCACGGCAGAGGCGGCGGCCAAGGCCATGGCGGGCGGCGCACCGTCCAACCCCAGCACGCTGGCATGGGCCGCAATAGCGCCCAAACTGACGGCCAAAGCCAGTGCCGCGCCATAGGCCGCGCGGCCCGGTGCCATCAGCGCCACGGCGGCCAGCACCTGAACCACGCCAACCGCCACGCGCACCACAACGCCCACCCCCAAAGCCGCAAACCTTGCCCCCATCCGGTCATAGCCGAACACCGAGGCCAAGCCAGCGGCCAGCACCACCAGCGCAAGGGCGGCTTGAAACATGAACTGCGGTGTTAGTTTGGGCATGGGGCCTCCTGCGGCGTTTCTAGCGGGGAAGAAGGCCCTTTCGCAAGGATCAGCGCGACAGTTGCGCGCGGTTGGCCCAAAGTGTCACGGCGGCAATCGCACCCAGCACCAAGGCAGGCAAGCCCGCAGCTAAGCCCAGCACCAGAGCATGGGCGATCAGCGCGCCGATCATGGTGCAAACCAACAGCCCCGCTGCATAGGCTTGCAGGCCGGGTAGCCACAGGGCGATGGCCGACCCCACCTCAATCACGCCGGTCACGTAGCGGAACCATTGGCCCAAGCCCACGGCATCAAACGTGTGCACCATCATCTCGGCCCCTGCCAGTTTGGCTAGGCCTGCGGCGGCGAAGGCGGCGGTCAAAATTGCGCGGATAATCAGCAAGAGCGTTTTTTTCATGGCGTTCCTTGTGGTTTGTGTGGTGGTTCCTGTCGCAGCGCCCATAATGCCGCTTGCAGATTTGCGCGCAATTCTGGCAAATGCGCCAAGTGTTGTTCAGGAATGCACAGACATGTTGGTTGATACTTGGGGCGAAATTCGAACGGCCTATCAAGTGGCGCGCTTGGGCACTGTGTCTGGCGCGGCCGAGGTGTTGGGAGTGCACCACGCCACCGTCATCCGCCACATCGACGCTTTGGAAAAGCGGCTGGGCACCAAGCTGTTTCAACGCCACGCGCGCGGCTATACGCCGACCGAGGCGGGGCGCGATCTGTTGTCAACCGCCCAGCGCACCGAAGAGCAGTTTGGCCAACTGGTCAGCCGCATCAAAGGCCAAGGCGAAACGGTCACGGGGGAACTGGTTGTCACCTCTATTTCCGGCATAGCCCCCGTGCTGTCGCCCGTCTTTGCGCAGTTTCAGGCCCTTCACCCCGATGTCGCCATTCGCTTTTATTCCGACATGCGCCTGTTTCGGCTGGATTACGGCGAAGCGCATGTGGCCATTCGTGCCGGTGCGGCCCCGCAGGATGGCGATTATGTGGTGCAGCCCTTGGCGCGGATTCAATCAGCCCTTTATGCGTCCAAAGCCTATGTGCTGGCCCACGGCATGCCCGATGGGCCGCAAGATTACCTGCGCCACCAGTTCATCGGCCCCGTCGATACCGACAACCGTGCGCCGTTTTACCGCTGGCTGCGCGATGCGGTTCCGACCGAAGCGGTCAGTTACCGCATCAGCGAACCCGCCTCGACAAGCGCCGCCGTGCAAGCGGGACTTGGGCTAGGCTTCATGCCGGTTTGGGAGGCCGAAAAGCACCCCGATCTGGTGCAAGTCTTGGCCCCAAGGCCCGAGTGGGAATCGCCCTTGTGGATCGTCACCCATGTTGACCTGCACCGCACCTTAAAGGTGCAAAGCTTCCTGACGGTGTTGAAAAGCGCCGCAACCGGTTGGTCTTGCGCATGACACGCACACCCGCACAAAACGGCCATCTGGCGATGCTGACCTTTTCGGCCTTGGTGGCAGGCTCGTTCTCGCTTGGTGCGCTGGCGGCCCCGCTGATCTCGCCCGCAGCGGTGACGGTGGCGCGGTTTGGGTTGGCGGGGGCTTTGGTGGGGGCTGCGGCCTTTGCCAGCAAGGGCGGCGTTCCGCGCACCGCTTGGGCTGCACCGTGGCGCTATCTGGTGCTGGGCGGATTGCTGGCCTGCTACTTTGTGCTGATGTTTGAAGGCCTGCGCACGGCGGCAGCGGTTCCTACGGCGGCGGTCTTTACCCTGACCCCAGTGATGGCGGCGGGGTTTGGCTGGGTCTTGCTGCGCCAAGTCACCTCGGCCCGCATGGCGCTGGCCTTGGCTTTGGGGGCGGCAGGCGCGGTCTGGGTGATCTTTCGCGGCGATGTGCAGGCGATAGCCGCCCTGCAAATCGGCAAGGGCGAGGTGATTTTCTTCTTTGGCTGCATCGCGCACGCCTTTTACGCCCCCATGGTCCGCCGCCTGAACCGCGGAGAGCCTGCGCTGGTCTTTACCTTTGGCACATTGCTGGCAGGCTTTGGGCTTTTGTGCCTATGGGGCGGGTCTGCCACTTTGGCGACCGATTGGGCCAGCTTGCCTGCGATTGTGTGGGTCTGCTTGGCTTACGTGTCGGTGGCAGCGTCAGCCATGACTTTTGTGTTGATCCAATATGCCACGATGCGCCTGCCTGCGGCCAAGGTTATGGCCTATACCTATCTGGTGCCCTGCTGGGTGATTTTGTGGGAAATGGCGCTGGGCCATCCTGCCCCGCCCGTTAAGGTTTTGGCTGGCGTGACGCTGATTTTGGCCGCCTTGGGTCTGTTGCTGAAGAACGAAGGTTAGCGCCTTGGCTTTCGTTTGGCGGCACGGTGATGCACGCCGGAAGGATTGAAAGATGAGCACGAACAAAACCTTTCTGGCGCTGGTCGCCCTAGTGACCTTGGCCTTTGGGTGGGTGCTGTGGCCCTTGTTCGGCGCGGTGTTTTGGGCGCTGACTTTGGCCATCGTCTTTGCCCCGCTGCATGACGCCGTGCTGGCGCGCCTTGGCGGGCGGCACAATTTGGCGGCGGTGGTGATGATTTTGGGGCTGCTGGTCGGGGTGATCCTGCCCATGCTTTTGATCGTCGCGGCCGTGGTGCAAGAGGCGTCGGCCTTGGTGGGGGCGATCACGTCGGGCGAGGTTGATCTGCACGGCATAGCTGTGCAGGCGCTGAACGCGCTGCCGCTTTGGGCGCGCGATCTGATGCAGGGCTTTGGCCCCAAGGATTTTCCTGCGCTGCAAGACAATCTGACCAGTTCGCTGAGCACATGGCTTGGGGCCAATGTGCCCTTGGTGTTTTCGATCGGTCAAAGCACGGTGGGGTTGGTCGTGGGGCTGGGGGTGATGCTGTATCTGGTCTTCTTTTTGTTTCGCGATGGCAAAGAGTTGACAGCCACCTTTACCGCCGCCATCCCCATGCCGCACGAGGTGCGCAGCAATCTGCTGGCCACCTTCACCACCGTTGTGCGCGCCACGGTGCAGGGCGATATTCTGGTGGCCTTGTTACAGGGCACTTTGGGCGGGTTGGGGTTTTGGGTGCTGGGCATCCACGCCGCCTTGTTGTGGACGGTGCTGATGTCAGTCCTGTCGCTGTTGCCGGTGTTCGGGGCAGCTTTGGTTTGGGCGCCGGTGGCGGTTTACTTCATGGCGACAGGCCATGTCGTCGCAGGGTTGGGCCTGCTGGCCTATGGCACTTTGGTGATCAGCCTTGTGGACAACCTTGTGCGCCCCTATTTGGTGGGCAAGGCCACGCGAATTCCCGACTTTGTTGTGCTGTTGTCAACCATCGGCGGCATTGCCAGCTTTGGGGTGCAGGGCTTTATCACCGGCCCCGTGGTGGCCGCGATGTTCATCGCCGTCTGGCGCACGTTTCTGGCCCAGAAATAGGGCAAAGGCCAAAACCCTAGGGTTCCAAAGGCGCGCCTCTTGCGACGCCTGCCCGTTTGCTTCCCCCTTCTGATTGGAGAATTTCATGACCAAACCTTCGACACCCAAACCAGCCAAACCCGCAACCCAAAAGCCCGCCGCCAAAAGCGCTGCGCCCTTTGCGGGCCTGACCAAACCCAGCGACGCGGGGCGGCACTCTGCCGCGATGGGCGGCAAAGGGTCTAGCAACGGCAAGGGGCGCTAAGCCGCCTGCGGGGTGAAGAACGACCGCAGCAGGGCCATGGGATGGCTGCGCAAGGTTAGGCGCATGGAAACATAGTCTTCGACCACCTGTTCGCCCTCACTCATCGCGCGAAACTGGACGGCGGGTTCCACGATCCCCTCGCCGTCCATATCGGCGGCAAACAGCGGCAGGGGGGCATCGCCCGTTAACGCACGCGCGGCCCAAAGCGCATCGCGGCGCGACAGGCCAAGGGGGGCGAAGGCATCCGCCTCGGCCAAGCGGGTGATGGTGGTGGGTGATGCGCCCGCCCTGCGCCAGACATCTTGCACCGCCAAATAGCCATTGCCCCGCGCGGCAATGATCCACATCGCCTCTTCCTCGGACAGGCCCTTGATCTGGCGAAAGCCCAGACGCAGGGCCAAAGCACCCTCGGTCTTTTCCATCACATTGTCCCAATGGCTGGCGTTGATCGAGGGGGGCAGAACGACAACCCCATGTTCACGCGCATCCCGCACGATCTGGGCGGGGGCATAAAAGCCCATGGGTTGAGAGTTCAGCAGCGCACAGGCAAAAATCCCCGGATGGTGGCGCTTGATCCAAGCCGAGGCATAGACCAGCAGCGCAAAGCTGGCCGCATGGCTTTCGGGAAAGCCGTAGCTGCCAAAGCCCTCGATCTGGGCAAAACAGCGCGCGGCAAAGTCGGGGTCATAGCCATTGGCGGCCATGCCTTGCAAAAAGCGGTCGTGAAATTCGCTGACCGAGCCATGCTTTTTGAACGTGGCGAGTGAGCGGCGCAAGCGATCCGCCTCGGTCGGGGTGAAGCCCGCGCCGATGATGGCGATTTGCATGGCTTGCTCTTGAAACAAGGGCACGCCCAAGGTTTTGCCCAACACGCGGCCCAAAGCGTCAGAGGGGAAGCTGACCACTTCCTGCCCGTTGCGCCGGCGCAGATAGGGATGCACCATGTCACCCTGAATCGGGCCAGGGCGGATGATGGCCACCTGAATGACCAGGTCGTAAAAGGTGCGCGGCCGCATCCGGGGCAGAAAGTTCATCTGCGCGCGGCTTTCCACCTGAAAGACACCCAAGCTGTCCGATTGGCTGAGCATCTCGTAAACCTGCGGGTCTTCGGGCGGCAGGGTGGCAAGGGTATAGGCGGCGTGGTGGTGCTTTTCCAACAGGCCAAAGGCTTTGCGGATGCACGACAGCATTCCCAAAGCCAGAATATCAACCTTTAAGATGCCCAACGTATCAATATCGTCTTTGTCCCAGCAGATGACGGTGCGATCCTCCATCGTGGCGTTTTCGATGGGAACCAGTTCGTCAAGGCGGCCTTCGGTGATGATAAAGCCGCCAACGTGCTGTGAAAGGTGGCGGGGAAAGCCTTGAATCTCTTCGATCAATTGCAAGGTCAGTTGCAAGCGGCGGTCGGTCGGGTCTAGCCCGATTTCGATCAGCCGTTGGGTGTTCATGGCCTTTGACGCGCCAAACCCCCAGATTTGCGACGACATGGCCGACAGCGTATCTTCGCTAAGGCCCATGGCACGCCCCACCTCGCGCACGGCGCGCTTGCCACGGTAGTGGATGACGGTGGCGCACAGGCCCGCGCGGTGGCGGCCATAGCGGGCGTAGATGTGCTGGATCACCTCTTCGCGGCGCTCGTGTTCAAAGTCAACATCAATGTCGGGCGGTTCATTGCGCGCTTCGGACACGAAGCGTTCAAAAACCATAGTGCCGATTTCGGGGCTGACCGAGGTGACGCCCAAAGCATAGCACACCACCGAATTGGCCGCCGACCCGCGCCCTTGGCATAAGATGCCACGATCGCGGGCGAATTGAACGATGTCATGGACGGTCAGGAAATAGGGCTCGTATTTCAGCTTGCCGATCAGGGCCAGTTCATGCGCCATTTGGGCGCGGGCCTTGTCAGGCGGGCCTGCGGGATAGCGCCAGTGCAAGCCCGCCTCGGCCAAGCGGGCCAGACGGGTGGCGGGGGTTTCGCCTTGGGCGATTTCAGAGGGGTATTCATAGCGCAATTCATCCAGCGAAAAGGTCAATGTGGCGGCGAGGGTGCCTGCGCGGTGCACGGCCCCCTCATAGCCGCGAAAAAGCCGCAGCATTTCGGCCGTGGAGCGCAGGCGGTTTTCGCCGTGCGGGGCGGCATCAAGGCCCAAGGCGTCAATCCGCTTGCCAAGGCGAATGGCGGTCAGCACATCGGCCAATTTGCGCCGCGCCCCGTGGTGCATCAAGGGCAAGGCCGAGGCGAGTGTGGGGATGCGCAACTGCGCGGCCAACTGGGTCAATGCAGCAAAACGCGCCCTGTCCTGCCCGTCATAGCCGGGTGCCATCAGCAGGTAACAATCGCTCCCAAAGCGGCGCGTCAGCCTGTGCGCCAACGTCACCCAAGCGCCCGCGCCGCCCTGCACTGTGGAGGCCTGCATCACCGTTTGCGGGTGGATCAGCAGCGCCAGTCCTTCGCCCCAATCGAGCAAATCCTGCAAGGTCAAATGGCACTGCCCCTTCGGCGCACGCCTGCGCCCTTCGGTCAGCAACCGGCACAGCCTGCCCCAACCCGCACGATCCTGCGGCAAGGCGGTGACGCTAAAGCCGCCCTCAACCACAATCCGCGCGGCAGGGATCAAGCGCAGCTTAGGCCCCCCATCCCGCGCCAATTCCCGCGCCTTGGTATGGGCGCGCACAATGCCTGCAACCGAATTCACATCGGCAATGGCAATCGCGTCAAACCCCAACTCGGCCGCGCGCAGCACATAGTCTTCGGGGTGCGAGGCCCCGGTGAGAAAGGTGAAGTTCGACGTGGCGCTAAGTTCGATGAAGGGCATGGGCGAAACCAGAACAATTAGCGAACATCTTACCCCACCCCGCCCTGCCCCGCCAGTGAGTCGTTGCCCAAACCCTGCGCCCTTTGGCTTTGGATATTTGGGCAAGTATGAAAGACAAAGCCGCCCGCCCGAGCCGGTTGGCGGCACGCCAGAGGCGAGATAAAACCAACGCGCTAAAAGCGCTCTGTTTTCTTATTTCTTCTTGGGGTAAAACCGCCGACCGGCAGCGCGCAGGGCCGAGGTTTCCATCGTGGCGGTGTTGGTGCCGTCTTCGGCCAACAGCTTTTGCCAGCGCACAAGGCGGGCGGGGTCTAGATCACCTGCGGCAATCGCCCCTTGCACCGCACAGCCCGGCTCGCCCGCGTGGCGGCAATTGCGAAACTTGCAGGTCAGCGACAGGGCGGTCAGATCATCAAAGAACAGACCGATCCCGTCATAGGCGTCGCTCAGCTGCACTTCACGCATTCCCGGCGTGTCGATCAGCCAGCCGCCGTCGGTCATGGCCACCAGATAGCGGCCCGTCGTGGTGTGCCGCCCCTTGGCATCATCATCGCGCACCTCTTGCACGGCGGCGGCCCCGCCTGTCAGGGCATTGGCGATTGTGGTCTTGCCCACGCCCGACGACCCCAGCAACGCCACGGTCTGGCCCGCGCCACACCACGGGGCCAATTGGCCGCGCACATCGCCGCGCTTGGCATCCATCAGCACCACCGCAAGGCCCGACTTCAGCGCCTTCGCTTGCGCCACAAAGGATTCAGGGTTTTCGGCGGTGTCGGCCTTGGTCAGCACCACCACGGGTTCCACGCCGGCACTGGCGGCAAGCACCAAGAAGCGTTCCATCCGGCCTGCGTTGAAGTCGGCATTGCAAGACGACACGATGAACAGCGCATCCAGATTGGCCGCGATCACCTGCCGCGCCACGCTGCTGCCTGCGGCTTTGCGCGCAACCAAACTGTGGCGGTCCAGCACCCGCAGCGCCACCCCACCCTGCGCCACAACCCAATCGCCCACCGCAACGGTCGAGGTCGACAGCGTCGAGGCCGGGATCAGATCCACCGCGCCCATTTCGCCCAAAGCTTCAATCCGCGCGCGGTGCACGGCGGTGACACGGGCGGGGATCACATCAGGTTCACTGACTTGGGCGCTAAACTGCGCCGACCAGCCCAAAGCGGCCAATAAATCGGTCAGCGGCTTGCCCTACGGTCGGAGATTTCATCAAACATGAACCATCCTCCGCCATCTGAGGGATAAGGTGAGAGGTCGACCACGACCCAAGTGGGGCTCGTTACGGCTGCTTCCTTCCGGACCTGACCGGGTTGGCGAGGCACCTGCCCGCGCCAACCTCTCGCCGTTTCATATAGGGCAGAACTTGGCGGTGTGCAAGAACGCCGCCGTCAGATTTGGGGCGGGCGGTGCAGCCTCCGGCGGGGATATTTGGGCACGTATGAAAGGGGGGGCGGGGGGGCGGGGGGGAGGTTACAGCAGGCCCGCGCGGCGTGCGCCTGACATCAGGTCGGGGGCTATGTGATGCGCCCAGCGGCCGCTGGCTTGCACCACATCAGGCACCTGCACCACCACGCAGCCCGCGCGGTGGGCGGCTTCGGCACCTGCTTCGCTGTCTTCAAACACAAGGCAGCGCGACGGCGACACCCCCAACAGGCGCGCGGCCAGCAGGTAGGGTTCTGGGTCGGGCTTGGCGCGGGCAACATCATCCACCGTGACCACGGTGGGAAAAGCCGCCCGCAGGCCCGCCACGCCGATCTTGTGATGCGCCTCTGTACGGCCCGACGACGTGACCACGGCGCGGTGGATGTGACCGGGGGCTGCGGCCAAAAGCTCGTGCACGCCCGCTTTCAGATTTAGGCCACGGTCAACACCGGCGCGAAAGCCTTTGCTCCAGTGCATATTCAGCGCCGCCAGATCAATGTCGGGCACGTGGGCGCGGATGATGCTGGCAGAACTGGGCTGATCAATGCCGATCAGGCTGTGCAAAAACGCCGTCTCGACCGCGACGCCCAAGGTGGCGAACGCCTGCAAACCTGCCGCCATCGACAGGGTTTCGGTGTCGATCAGCGTGCCATCAAGGTCGAACAATACGGCGTCATACATGGCAGGCTCCTTTGCGCTTGGGCCAAGCCTTAGCCCATCACAGATGCAGGCGAAAGCGGCGGAAGCCTTGCGGGGTCGTGCAAAGCGGGCAAATGTTGGAGGGGGCAAGGTGCGCTTGGGCGCGGGGCGAGGTGTCAAACACCACCGTGGTGTTTGGCATCGGCACAAAGTGCCAGTGCGGCGGGGCTTTTGCGGTTAGCGGCGCGGCGCGGGCGATATAGGCCGCCAAGGCATCGCGGCTGCTAAGGGGTGGCCCAAGCGGCAGCGCCTTGGTCTGTGGAGCCACAAACCCGCCCGACCCGCTGGCGCGGTAGCTGTTGGTGGCCAGAACAAAGGGCTGATCGGGGGCCAGGGGCTTGCCCTTAAAGCACAGGTTCACGATGCGGCGCGGCGGGTTGGTCGCGGCCCCCTTGGCATCGACCCAAGGCGGGGCGGCAAGGTCGACGGCCCAAGTCACCCCATCAATCGTGTCGAAGGTGAAGCTGGGGAAGTCTGGGTCTAGCAGGGGCGCGTCTTGGGCGCGCGGGGCGATTTACCGGAACTGGCTGAACGACCGTTCCAGCCACAAGCGCAGCTCTGCGCCAGTAACAAGCAAAGCCGCCACTGCGTTGGGGTGGGGGTACAGATCATAGACATGGCGCAGGGTCAGTGGGCCTGCGGGGATGTCGACAAAGTTATCCGGCCCGCCGCGCCCGCCGGCATGAAAGGGGGCGGCGGCGGAGAGGATGGGCAGGTGAGCATAGGGGCCACCGGCCAAGGCTTGGGCGACATGGGCCGCCTGCGCGCAGGCCACCAAACGCAGGGCGGCACTGGGTTCGATCATCGCGAAGTAACTGTGCAGCGCATGGGCACTGTGCCCGACAGGTCGGTTGGCCCAAGCCCGCGTCGCGCGGTGCGCTTGGGCCGAGGCTTGCACAATCGCGGGCGCATTCACCGCCACCGACCGCAGCGCGCCTGCCGCCGAGCGGCGCGCGATAGGGCGCAAAGCGCTGTGCCCGCGCTGCACCTGCCAGCGCCCCGAAAGCCAGATCAGGTCAAGGTCAATCACCCCAAGATGCGATCCGTAAAAGCCCGGCATCACCGCAGGCTTGCCCGACAAGTGCGCGCATACAGCCTTGCATGACGGGGGAAAGGTTTGGTGTGTGTGGCCTGCGACCAGCGCATCAATGCCGTCTAGCTGCGCAAGGGCGGCGCTGGCATTCTCCATCCACGGGGCGGCACTGACAGCCCCTATCCCTGAATGCGACAGCGCCACCACCACATCCGCCCCTTGGGCGCGCAGCCTTGGCACATGGGCCATCGCTGCATCGAGTATATCGCGGCCTTGCAGGTGCGCGCCAAGCTTTGCCCCCTCCCACAGGGTGGTTTGGGGCGGGGCGAAACCGACAAAGCCCACCCGAAGCGGGCGAATCTGCCCGTTTTGGTCGGCCAACTGGCGGGTGACGATCACGCTGGGGGGAACCAGCCTGTCATCTTGCAACGCGCCAACCCCAAGTCGGCGCACCAGATTGGCCGAGATGGCGGGAAACTGGGCGCGGGCCAGATGACCCATCAGGAACGCCAGCCCATGCGAGAATTCATGGTTGCCCAGATTGGCCACATCATAGCGCAACAGGTTCATCGCCGCGATCATCGGATGCAAGGCGGCAGTGTCGGGGGATTGCAACGCCTCGACCTCGCCCAAGGGGCTGCCTTGCAGAAAATCGCCATTGTCGACCAGAATGCAACACTCAACCTCGGCCCGTGCTGCGGCGATCAGGCTGGCGGTGCGGGCTAGGCCCACGGCGGGGCTGGGGCGGTTTTTCAGATAGTCCCACGACCGCAAATGCGCGTGCAAGTCCGAGGTGGCCAGAAGGCGCAAGCGCGAGGTTGAGATGGGGGTGATTTCCAAGGGTCAAAACTTTTGATTTACCTGCATTATCTTTCGGGTATATGCAGCGCCAGTCACAGATTTCAAGGACAATTTGCCACCGCCCCTCTCGCATGGCATCAAGACCCAAAACGGGGGGCATCATGCGGCTGGCAGAGACGGTGACATTCGGCGGATCGGGGTTAGATCGGGCGGGCGCGCTGCGTGACGACCCGCAGGCACAGGCCGATTTGTGGCAGCGCGGGCAGGTGCTGGCGCTGTGGAAGGGGCGGCCGTTGTTGCAAGACGGGCAGGCCATTGCATGGCTGCCCAGCACCGCGCCTTTGGCTGGATTGCATGAGACGGCGATTTTTCTGGGCCTGTCCGACGACAGGCCCGTCTTTGCCCAAAACCTATCGGCTTGGGTGCCCGAAGAGTCTATCACCCCGTCAACCGGCTTTTTTGACACCCAAGTGCAAACCCACCCCGACTTGCCCGCCGACCACGGCTTTTACGAATTGCGCGCTGTTATGGCGCATTTGTCGCCACGCGATGCCGAACTGTGCGCGACAGCGCGCGCCGTGATGGAATGGCACCGCAGCCACGGCTTTTGTGCCACCTGTGGCGCCAAGTCAGACATGACCCATGCGGGCTGGCAACGGCTTTGCCCCGCCTGCGGCACATCGCACTTCCCGCGCACCGACCCTGTGGTGATCATGCTGATCACCCATGGCAACAGCCTGCTGTTAGGGCGCGGGCCGACTTGGCCCGAAGGGATGTATTCGCTGCTGGCAGGTTTCATCGAACCAGGTGAGACGATCGAGGCCGCTGTACGGCGTGAGGTGTTTGAGGAATCAGGCATTCGCGTGGGCGATGTCAGCTATGTGTCCAGCCAACCTTGGCCCTTTCCCGCATCCTTGATGCTGGGGTGCAGGGGGGAAGCGATCAGCCAAGAGATCACGCTTGACCCAAACGAGTTGCAAGATGCCCGCTGGGTGACGCGCGAAGAGTTGGTGTCAGCTTTTGCAGGCACGCATCCCTTGATCAAGCCATCCCGCAAGGGGGCCATCGCACAGTTCATCATGCAGCATTGGCTGGCCGATACGCTGGATTGACAGGCTGGTGTTAGCCTCGGCGGCGGTCAGCGGGGTAAACGCCCAAGATTTGCAAATGGCTGGTGAAATAGGCCAGTTCTTCCAAGGCTAACTTCACATTCGCATCTTCGGGATGGCCTTCGATGTCGGCATAAAACTCGGTCGCGGTGAAGCTGCCGCCGATCATGTAGCTTTCCAGCTTGGTCATGTTCACGCCGTTGGTGGCAAACCCGCCCATGGCCTTGTAAAGCGCGGCGGGAATGTTGCGCACACGGAAGATGAAGGTGGTGATCATGTGATCGGCGCGGCGCGTCAGATCAGGTTCGCGCGACATCACCAAAAAGCGCGTGGTGTTGTTGGCTTGGTCTTCGACATGGCGCGCCAAAACGTCTAGCCCGTAGATCTCTGCCGCCAGTTCCGAGGCCAGCGCCCCTTCGGCCTTATCGCCCAAAGCCGCCACTTCGCGGGCGGCGGCGGCGTTGTCGTGCCAGTTCAGTGTGGCCAGACCGTGCTTTTTGATAAAGCCGCGCGCTTGGCCGTGCAGAATCGACATGGCGCGCACCCGCTTCACATCGCCAATCTGCGCGCCTTTGACAGCCAAGAGGTTCACATGCACCCGCACAAAGCTTTCATCGACAATAAACAGCCCACTTTGCGGCAAAAGCGTGTGCACATCGGCGATCCGCCCGTAGGTAGAGTTTTCGACAGCCAGCATCCCCAAGTCTGCCCCGCCTTGGCGCACCGTCTCGATCACATCTTCAAAACTGGCGCAGGGCAGCGCCTCCATCGCGGGGCGCGATTGGCGGCAGGCCTGATGCATGTAGGCGCCGGGCTCTCCTTGAAAGGCAATTCGGCCTGTCATCTGGGCTTCTCCGCAAAAAACGCGCCCTTATGGGCAATTGTTGGCGCTACTACACCTTGCACCCCGCCGTGGGAAGCGGGTAGATAGCGCGCAAAGTCAAGTCCAGCGGAAGGTGCTGCATGTTCGACACGATGACCATGACCAAGATTGTTGGCGGCGTTTGCGGAACGCTGCTGTTCTTCCTGTTCGGCAACTGGGCCGCCGAAAGCCTGTACGGCTTTGGCGAAGCGCCCAAGGCCGAAGAGCGCACCTTCGCCTATGCGATTGCCGTAGAGGGCGCAGAAACCGCGGCGGCCGATACGACCGAGACCGCTGAACCGGTCTATACCGATGTTTCCGCCACCGCAGATGCAGCGGCGGGCGAAAAGACCTTTGGCAAGTGCAAATCTTGCCACTCTGTCGAAGGCAAGAACATGACCGGCCCGCATTTGAACGGCGTTGTTGGCCGTGCACGCGCCTCGGTTGAAGGGTTTGTGTATTCTGACGCCATGGCGTCAAAGAACGATCCGTGGACACCGGAAGAAATCTTTGCCTTCCTCAAGGCGCCCAAAGAATATGTGCCCGGCACGAAGATGGGCTTCGCTGGCCTTGCTGACCCGCAAGACCGCGCCAACGTGATCGCTTACCTAAGCACGCTGCAATAAAAAGCGCCCCACCGCGCTTTAAAGCCGCCCCAACGGGGCGGCTTTTTTTGTTTTGCGCACACTCTGCTCACGCAGTTGCAACTTGTGAAACGGGCGCGTTCCGATTTAGCTAGGGCGCAACAAGCGCAGTCGCACTTAAGGGGGTCACGCATGGGCAAAGCAACCGTTACAGCCAAATCGCAAGATTTGCGTGCATTGCGGCTTTGGGGGGCGGCGGGGTTGGCCATTGTGGCGCTTGCGGCCTTTGTGCAGGGCGCGCGGGCTGACGATGCCAAGATCATCACCAGCCACGGCATTTCAACCTTTGGCGATTTGAAATACGGCCCCGATTTCACCCCCGATTACGTCAACGTCAACGCCCCCAAAGGCGGCGAGATTTCGGAATGGGCCTTTGGCAGCTTTGATTCGATGAACCCCTATTCCGTCAAAGGCAGCGCCGCGGCTGGGGCAGGCTTTCCTTACGAATCAATCCTGACCGGCACAGCCGATGAAATTGGCGCGTCTTACTGCTTGATGTGCACGACGATGGAGTATCCCGAAGACCGATCATGGGTGATCTTTCATCTGCGCCAAGATGTGAAATTTTCTGATGGCTCGCCCATGACAGCGGAAGATGTGGTGTTTTCTTATGACATCTTCACCACCAAGGGCCTGTCCGATTTTCGCACCGTGTTCAACAAACAGGTCGAAAAGGTCGAAGCGCTTGATCCCTACACCGTGAAATACACCTTCAAAGCGGGCATCCCCTACCGCGATCTGCCCGCATCCGTCGGGGGTTTGCCCGTTATCTCGAAGGCCGATTACGAAGCCAACAAGCGCGATCTGGAAGAATCCAGCCTAGAGCCGTTCTTGGGCACAGGGGCTTATCTGTTAGATAAGCTCAGCGCGGGCCAAACCGTGGTTTACAAACGCAACCCCGATTATTGGGGCGAGGCGTTGCCGATCAACAAGGGCACCAACAACTTTGACACGGTGCGCTACGAATATTTCGCCGACCCCAACGCCGCATTTGAAGGGTTCAAGGGCGGCACTTATACGTTCCGGCAGGAAAACTCGTCAAAATCTTGGGCCACGCAATATGATTTCCCGCTGGTGGCCTCAGGCCAAGTGCAAAAGGTGGAACTGGCCAATGGCAACAAGGCCAATGGCCAAGCCTTTTTGTTCAACCTGCGCCGTGACAAGTTCAAAGACCCCAAGGTGCGCGAAGCGATTGGGTTGATGTTCAACTTTGAGTGGTCGAACAAAACGCTGTTTTTTGACCTGTATGCGCGGATCAATTCGGTCTGGGAGAACTCATACCTCGCCGCCACTGGCGCGCCGACCCCCGAAGAAGTGGCGGTTTTGCAGCCCTTGGTTGAGAAGGGTTTGGAACCTGCCAGCATTTTGACCGACCCGCCGATCATGGCCCCCACATCAGGCGAAACCCAACTTGACCGCAAAAATCTGCGCAAAGCTTCTGCTTTGCTGGATGAAGCGGGTTGGAAAGCGGGCGCGGATGGGATGCGGGTGAATGATAAGGGCGAGGTGTTGAAGGTTGATTTCCTCAACGACAACCCAGCCTTTGACCGCGTGATCACGCCCTATGTCGAAAACCTCAAAGCCTTGGGCATCGACGCCACGCTGTCAGATGTGGATTCCGCCCAGTTTGATACCCGTACCTCACCCCCCTCGTTCGACTTCGACATCATCACAGGCAATGCCCGCGCAGGGATGGAACCGGGGGATGAGATTGAGCAGTTCTATGGCTCTGCCACTGCCGACAATTCTACTTACAACGTCATGGGCCTGAAATCGCCTGCAGTGGATGCTTTGGCGCAGGTGGTCAAAGCCGCCAAAACCAAGGACGAACTGATCGTGGCGACCAAAGCGCTGGACCGCGTTTTGCTGGCAGAAAAGTTCTGGGTGCCACAGTGGTACAAGAACGTCTACACGCTGGCCTATTATGACATCTACGCGCACCCCGACCCCCTGCCGCCCTATGCTTTGGGCGAGTTGGCCTTTTGGTGGTATGACGCGGACAAGGCGGCCAAGCTAAAGGCCGCGGGCGTTTTGCACTGAAAGGCAAGTGGCCCCAATGGGAGCCTATATTTTAAGACGACTGCTGTTGGTCATTCCCACGCTGTTGGGGATCATGGTGATCAACTTCACGCTGACCCAATTCGTGCCTGGCGGCCCCATTCAACAGGTGGCCGCGCGGGTTGAAGGTGACGGCAACGCGATCGAGAAAATATCAGGCACGGGGTCTGATGCGGGGCAGGATGTGGCGGGGGCCGATCAGGGCAACGGCTATATCGGCGCGCGCGGTCTGCCGCCCGAGTTTGTCGCCCAGCTAGAGGTAGAGTTCGGCTTTTCGCGCATCGTCTGCGACGAGGGGTTCACCGGAACGCCCAGCCTGAAAGACCCCGCCTGCCATAAAGAGCCGATCCCTGCATGGAAGCGGTTCTTCATCATGCTGGGCAATTATGTGCGGCTGGATTTTGGGCAAAGCTATTTCCGCTCCACCTCGGTCGTGGGGCTGATCTTGGAAAAGATGCCCGTGTCGATCACGCTGGGGTTGTGGAGCACCTTGATCGCCTATCTGATTTCTATCCCGCTGGGCATTCGCAAAGCCGTGCGCGATGGGTCGCGGTTTGATGTGTGGACATCGGGCATCATCATCGGGGCCTATGCCATTCCGGGGTTTTTGTTTGCCATTTTGCTGTTGGTGCTGTTCGCAGGCGGCAGCTATTATCGCATCTTCCCGCTGCGGGGCCTGACATCGGAAAACTGGGCCGAGCTTGGGGTGTTAGACCAGATCAAGGATTACTTCTGGCACATCACACTGCCCATTGTCGCCTCGACCATTTCCAGCTTTGCCACGCTGACGTTGCTGACCAAGAACTCTTTCTTGGATGAAATCCGCAAGCAATATGTGATGACCGCCCGCGCCAAGGGCCTGTCAGAGCCGCGGGTGCTGTATGGCCACGTTTTCCGCAACGCCATGCTGATCCCAATTTCAGGCTTTCCGGGCCTGTTTATCAGCGTGTTCTTTGGCGGCTCGCTGATCATCGAGACGATCTTTTCCTTGGATGGCTTGGGCCAGCTTGGCTATAAATCGGCTGTCGAACGCGACTATCCCGTCGTCTTCGGCACGCTATTCGCCTTTGGCCTTTTGGGCCTGATCGTGGGGATTTTGTCTGACCTGATGTATGTCTGGACAGACCCGCGCATCGACTTTGAAAGGCGCGGATGATGGCGCTATCGCCCTTGAACCAACGCCGCTGGCGGATTTTTCGCGCCAACAAACGGTCATACTACGCGCTGATCTTGTTTTCGGCGCTGTATCTGATTTCGTTGTTTTCAGAAGTGCTCTCAAACGACCACCCGCTTTTGGTCAGCTACCAAGGCCAGCTGCGCGCACCGTTTATCAGCTTTTATTCCGAAGCCGACTATGGCGGCGATTTCAAGACCGAGGCGAACTACCGCGACCCCGTGGTGCAATGCCTGATCCGCACGGGCGGCGTGGTGGATTGCTTTGATACGCCCGAAGACATTCTGACCAAGGTGCAAGCGGGCAAGTATCAGGCCGAAGGATTCCAACAGGGTTGGATCTTATGGCCGCCGATCCCCTATTCGTACAACACGATCAACGATGTGAAGGGCGCCGCCCCTTCGGCCCCCGACCGCGACCATTGGCTGGGCACCGATGACACCGCGCGCGATGTGCTGGCGCGAGTGCTGTATGGCTTTCGGCTGTCGGTCAGCTTTGGGTTGATCGTTACCCTCCTGACCTCTGTCATCGGCATTCTGGCGGGGGCCATTCAGGGCTATTTCGGCGGGCTGACCGACCTGATCTTTCAGCGCGTGATCGAGATTTGGTCATCCACCCCCACGCTTTACGTCATCATCATCATTTCCGCCGTTTGGACGATGAACTTCTGGCTTTTGACGTTCCTGATGGTGCTGTTTGGGTGGATGGGCCTTGTCGGGCTGGTGCGGGCTGAATTTCTGCGGGCGCGCAACTTTGAATATGTGCGCGCCGCCAAAGCCCTAGGTGTCAGCGATTTTGCCATCATCCTGCGCCATGTGCTGCCCAATGCCACGGTCGCCACCATGACGATGATGCCCTTTATCCTGTCAGGCACGATCGGCAGCCTGACAGCGCTTGATTTTCTAGGCTTCGGCCTGCCCGCATCAGCCCCCAGTCTTGGCGAGCTAACCCAGCAAGCCAAACAAAACCTGCAAGCGCCGTGGTTGGCCTTTACCGCCTTTGCGACCTTTTCCATCATGCTTAGCCTGCTCGTGTTCATCTCCGAAGGCGTGCGCGCCGCTTTTGACCCGCGAAAGACCTTTTCATGAGCCTGTTGTCGGTTGAAAACCTGAACGTGCGCTTTCGGCAAGACGGGCAACTGGTGCACGCCGTCAGGGGGGTCAGCTTTACGCTGGCAAAGGGCGAAACCTTGGCGCTGGTGGGCGAAAGCGGGTCGGGCAAGTCGGTGACGGCGCTGTCAACCGTGTCGCTGCTGGCCGATACAGCACAGGTGACAGGTTCGGTGCGCTATGCGGGCCAAGAGATGATCGGCGCGCCCGAAGCGCGGTTGCAAAAGATCAGGGGCAACGACATCAGCTTTATCTTTCAAGAGCCGATGACCTCGCTGAACCCGCTGCACACCATCGAAGCGCAGATCACCGAAAGCCTGACCCTGCATCAGGGCCTGTCGGGCCAAGCCGCACGTGCGCGCGTGCTGGACCTGCTGGATAAGGTCGGCATACGCGACGCCGAAAGCCGTTTGGCCGCCTATCCGCATCAGCTTTCCGGCGGGCAGCGCCAGCGCATCATGATCGCGATGGCGCTGGCCAACGGGCCAGAGTTGCTGATCGCCGATGAACCGACAACGGCGTTAGATGTCACGATTCAAGCGCAGATTTTGGACCTTTTGGCCGAGCTGAAACGCTCTGAAGGCTTAAGCCTGTTGTTCATCACCCACGATCTTACCATCGTTCAGCGCATCGCCGACCGCGTTTGCGTGATGCAGGGCGGCGAGATTGTTGAACAGGGGCCGACGGCTGACATCTTCGCCAAGCCGCAGCATCCCTATACGCAAAAGCTGCTCGCCGCCCATGCCACGGGCCTGCCCGACCCCGTAGCGCCTGACGCGGCCGAAGTGTTGCGTACCGAACATCTGCGTGTGTGGTTCCCCATCACATCGGGCTTCATGCGCCGCACCACGGGGCACGTTAAGGCCGTGAACGACGCCAGCCTGACCGTGCGCGCGGGCGAAACCTTGGGCGTGGTGGGTGAAAGCGGGTCGGGCAAGACCACGCTGGCCTTGGCGATTTTGCGGCTGATCGCGTCAGAAGGCAAAGTGCTGCTCGATGGCCAAGATCTGTCCACTCTGCCCAAATCCGCCCTGCGCCCGCTGCGCCGCGATATGCAGGTGGTGTTTCAAGACCCCTTCGGCAGCCTATCCCCCCGCATGACCGCCGAGGCGATTATCGCCGAAGGCTTGGGCGTGCACGGGGTCGAACATGGCCGCAACCGCCGCGACATGGTGGGGGCTATTATGGAGGAGGTGGGCCTAGACCCCGCCACGATGCACCGCTATCCGCACGAGTTTTCCGGCGGGCAAAAGCAGCGCATCGCCATTGCGCGCGCCATGATCCTGCGGCCAAGGTTGGTGGTGCTGGATGAACCGACCTCGGCCCTAGATATGACGGTGCAGGTGCAAATCGTTGATCTGTTGCGCGATCTGCAACGCCGCCACGGGCTGGCCTATGTGTTCATCAGCCACGACCTGCGCGTGGTGCGCGCCCTGTCGCATCAGGTGATGGTGATGCAAAATGGCGATGTCATCGAACATGGCCCCGCACAGGCCTTGTTTGCCAACCCGCAACAGGATTACACCAAGGCATTGCTTTTGGCTGCCTTTGGACCTGTTGCATGAAAATTCTGTTTATTCACCAAAACTTCCCCGGCCAGTTCTTGCACCTTGCACCGGAATTGGCCCGTCTTGGCCATGAATGCCTTGCGCTGACCGATGGGGGCAACCTGCGCACAAGCACGACTGAAACGCTGAAATACAAACACCAAGCGCAACCGGTTGACCCCGCCGCCACACGTCTGGGCCGCAACTACACCTTGATGAGCGATCGTGGCGTGTCAGTTGCCCGCGCCTGTATGCAACTGCGCAAACAGCGCAACTATGTGCCCGATGTGATCTTTGGGCATTCCGGCTGGGGCGAAACGCTGTTCCTCAAAGAGGTGTGGCCCGAAGCCAAGCTGTTGATCTATGCCGAATTCTACTATCGCGGGCGCGGCGCGGATGTGGGGTTTGACCCCGAATTCAACACAGCGAATTTTGATCAGGTGATCGTCGCCCAAGGCCGCACGTGCCATTTGGGCCAATCCTTGCTGCACGCCGATGCGGGGGTGGCGCCAACGGAATGGCAAGCCTCTACCTTTCCGCCAGCGCTGCGGCGGATGCTGGATGTGATCCATGACGGGGTGAACACCGACCTGATGGCCCCCAACCCGCAAGCCAGCTTTGCTCTGCCCAATGGCCAAAGCGTGATGGCAGGGGACGAGGTGCTGACCTTTGTGAACCGCAACCTTGAACCTTACCGTGGCTATCACACCTTCCTGCGCGCCCTGCCCGAAGTGCTAAAGGCGCGCCCGAATGCGCAGGCGGTGATCGTCGGCGGCGACGAAGTCAGCTATGGCAGCGCGCCCAAGGGTGAAAAGGGCTGGAAAGACACGATCCTGAACGAGGTGCGCAACCGGCTGGATATGTCGCGCGTGCATTTCATGGGCAAGATCCCCTATGACCAGTTCACCGCCCTGATGCAGGTCAGCCGCGCCCATGCCTATCTTAGCTATCCCTTCGTGCTGTCATGGTCGATGATCGAAGCGATGAGTGCGGGGGCCCATGTGATCGGATCGGCCACCGCCCCCGTGCAGGAAGTGATCCAAGACGGTGTGAACGGCACCTTGGTCGATTTCTTTGACATCCCCGCTTGGTCCGCCACGCTGACCAAGGCGCTGGCCCATCCCGACCAGTTTCAATCCCTGCGCCAAGCCGCGCGGCAAACAGCGCTTGATCGCTATGACCAGCGCGAATTGCTGCCCAAGATGGTCAACTTCGTCGAACGGCACGGGCCAAAGGGCTAAAGCCCTTAGCCCCAATACCTTCGCCAAAGCCGGTTAAATAGCCGCCGAATGCTGCGCCTTGGATTGGTCGTATTCATCAAACCCCCGCGCAATCATCCGCGCCAAGGGCCGCCCCTGCGGTAAGATCGTCAACGCCACCTCGTCTAGCACCACCACCCCGTCAAAGTCAGCCGCCACCTTGGCCAGCAAAGCCGCAACTGTATCGGGCGCAATGCCAAAGCTCGCCAGTTCCGCCCGCTCTACCCGAAAATCGCACATCAGCGCTTCGATAATGCGGGCGCGCAGCAGGTCTTGACCGCCAAAGGCATGGCCGCGATGGGTTGAAAAGTGCCCCTCGCGGATCGCTTGGGTATGGGCAGAGGTGCCAGAGGCGTTCTGCGCATAACCCTGCGGGAATTTAGAGATAGATGACGCCCCAAGCCCCACCAAAGTCTGCGCCACATCGTCGGTATAGCCTTGGAAATTGCGCCGCAAATGGCCGGTGCGCGCGGCCACGGCCATGGCATCGGTGGGCTTGGCGAAATGGTCGATGCCGATTTCTTGGTAGCCATGGGTCAAGAACAGCGCCTGCGCCGCTTCGTACAGGCCAAGGCGTTCTTGCGGTGTGGGCATGGCATCGGACGGGATCATTTGCTGCCGCTTGCTCATCCACGGCACATGGGCATAGCCGTACAAGGCGACCCGATCGGGCGAGAACGACAACAGTTTGGCCACCGAGTCGCTGATTTTGGCTTTGGTCTGATGCGGCAAGCCAAACAGAATGTCAGCGTTCAGGCTGGTCACACCGCGCGCGCGGATCATGCCCACCACGTCACGGGTCAACTCGAACCCCTGCTCGCGCCCGATGGTCTTTTGGATTTCGGGGTCAAAATCTTGCACCCCGATCGAGGCGCGGTTCATACCCGCCGCTGTCAGGGCATCCAATCGGGCCTCATCCACCTCATTTGGATCAATCTCGACCGAGAATTCCGCGCCTTGGGCCAAGGGGGCCACATCTAAAATCGCCCCCGCCACATCGCGAATCAGTCCGGGAGCCAGCATGGTTGGCGTGCCCCCGCCCCAATGCAGGCGCGACAATGTTACCCCTTTGGGCAAATGCCGCGCCAAAAGCGCAATTTCGTTTTGCAGCATCTGCGCATAGGCGATCACAGGATCATCACTGGTCGTGCCCTGCGTGCGGCAGGCGCAAAACCAGCATAAACGGCGGCAAAATGGGACATGAACGTATAAAGATATGGAAGAATGGGCCGGAATGGCCTCTATCCACTTGGCAAAAGTTTGGGGGCCGACACTGCCCGCAAATTGCGGCGCTGTCGGGTAAGATGTATAGCGCGGCACGCGCGCATCAAATAGCCCGAAGGCTGCGAGTTGCGAAAGAGTGTTCATAGGGTTAGGCATAGCTATGGCTCATGCGATTACTTTGATCAGGATCAAATGAAAGGCCCGCTATGTCAGTTCATTCTTTAAAGCTTGCGCCTCAAGATTGTGGCGACTGCCCCATACGCCACCGCGCCGTGTGTTCGCGCTGTGACGGGCCGGAATTGGCACGGCTGGAAGAGATGAAGTACTACCGCAGCTTTCAAGCGGGGCAGAATGTGGTGTGGTCGGGCGACCGTATGGATTTTGTCGCCTCTGTCGTATCGGGCATCGCCAGCCTGACCCAGACGATGGAAGACGGTCGTCGCCAGATGGTGGGCCTGTTGTTGCCGTCTGATTTTGTTGGCCGACCGGGGCGGGGTGTGGCGCCCTATGATGTCACCGCCACCACCGATCTGGTCATGTGCTGCTTTCGGCGCAAACCCTTTGAAGAAATGATGTCCTCCACCCCCCATGTCGCCCAGCGCCTGCTGGAAATGACCTTGGACGAGTTAGACGCCGCGCGCGAATGGATGCTGCTGTTGGGCCGCAAGACCGCGCGCGAAAAGATCGCCTCGCTGCTGGCCATTCTGGCGCGGCGTGACACAGGTCTTAAGGCCAAGGCCGCCAAGGGGCCGATCAGCTTTGATCTGCCGCTAACGCGCGAAGAGATGGCCGATTATCTGGGCCTGACGCTTGAAACCGTCAGCCGCCAGATGAACGCTTTGAAGCGCGACGGTGTGGTTGAACTGGGCGAAAAGCGCCGCATCGTGGTGCCAAACTTTGACCGCTTGGCCGAGGAAACCGGCGACGACAGCGATGGCGGCTTCCTGTCATAGCGCTTTGCGCGTAAGTCTGGCGCGCAAACGAGGGCCAGATGCAAGACGACGACACACTTCCCCCCAGCTTTCCCCTACGCTCGCATGGGCGCTTGAACGTGCAATTGAACGCCAAACCGCGCGACTTGATGGAGGATGTGCAGGTCAAAGGCGCTTTCACCGTCAAGATCGTCACCCTCTTCCCCGAGGCGTTTCCCGGCACCCTTGGCCTGTCGCTGACTGGCAAGGCGCTTGATCTTGGCCTGTGGCGGCTGATCCCCATCGCCCTGCGCCCCTTTGGCGAGGGCAAGCACCGCAACGTTGACGACACGCCCGCAGGTGGCGGCGCGGGCATGGTGCTGCGTGCCGATGTGCTGGACCGCGCTTTGGATGCGGCCGCTGTGGGGGCCAATCCTGACCGGCTGAAATGGCCCCTGATCTACCTGTCACCGCGCGGCCGCCCCTTTGACCAAGCCATGTCCCACCGCTTTGCCGCCTGCGATGGCCTGACCATGATCTGCGGGCGCTTCGAAGGCATCGACCAGCGCGTGATTGACCACCATCAGATTGAAGAGGTGTCCTTGGGCGATTTCGTCCTGACCGGCGGCGAAATCGCCGCCCAAGCGATGCTAGACGCCACCGTGCGCCTGCTGCCACGGGTCTTGGGCAACCAAGCCTCGACCGAAGAGGAAAGCTTTTCGGATGGGTTGCTGGAACACCCGCAATACACCAAACCCGCCGAATGGCAGGGCCTGCCCATCCCCGACGTGCTGCAATCGGGTCACCACGGCGAGATTGCCAAATGGCGCAAGGCGCAAGCCGAAGAGTTGACCAAGCGGCGCAGGCCGGACTTGTGGCAGGCTTATGTGCGTAAGAAGGGGCCAGTGAAGTAGCACCACACAGGGCCGCGCCCGACCTTGGGATGGCGCGCCAAGGTTGGTTCTAGGCGATTTATGGGTCAACTACTTCCACAGAATTTCTACGCGCAACGGTAGCAAACGCGCCCTCCCGGGGGGAGGGAGGGGGACCGTGGCCCCTGATGGGGCCGCGTAAGCCCCCGAAGCGGGGCGCGGCCCGGCGGCGCACGCGCCTTGATTCCGGGCGAAGGGGAAGCGTAGCGTTGCAGATGCTTGCAATGACACAACACCTGCCAAGGCTTTGTGAAAACCGCTGGTTGAAACCCACACAGGGCCGCGCCCGACCTCGGGTGGGCGCGCCAAGATTGGTTCTAGGCGATTTATGGGTCAACTACTTCCACAGAATTTCTACGCGCAACGGTAGCAAACGCGCCCTCCCGGGGGGATGCGAGGGGGACCGTGGCCCCTGATGGGGCCGCGTAAGCCCCCGAAGCGGGGCGCGGCCCGGCGGCGCAAGCGCCTTGGTTCCGGGCTGAGAAGAAGGAGAAGGGTTTGGCTGTTCATCTTGACCGCCCCCTCCCCCTGCCCTATACGCCCCCTGTCTGGGGCAATCTGCCCATCGGACGCGATTCCTTTTGGCCCTATCGCTGGCCTTCTTCGATCAGCGTGGCCTTGCGGAGCCGACGAAAAAAGCAGGCCCCATCTCTGGCGGGGTTGCCTGACAAGGCAGCGACCCGGTTGAAGACCAGAAGCTCTGGTGCGGCATCACCTCTGCGGAACACCGCAGGAAACTGGAGACATGCGATGAATATGATCGCCATTCTGGAAGCCGAGCAGATCGCTGCGCTTGGCAAAAAGATCCCCGACTTTAAGGCGGGTGACACCGTCAAAGTCGGCTACAAAGTGACCGAAGGCACGCGCTCGCGCGTTCAGAACTACGAAGGCGTTGTGATCGGCCGCAAGGGCGGCGCTACGATCTCGGCCTCGTTCACTGTGCGCAAGATTTCGTTTGGGGAAGGTGTGGAACGTGTGTTCCCGCTGTATTCCACCAACATCGACAATATCGAAGTGATCCGCCGTGGCCGCGTGCGTCGCGCCAAGCTGTACTACCTGCGCGACCGTCGCGGTAAATCGGCGCGGATCGTCGAAGACACCAACTACAAACCCTTGTCGGAATAAGGAACAGGACCATGAAAGAGGGCATTCACCCCGAGTACCACCTGATCACCGTCAAAATGACCGACGGTTCCTTGTTCACCACCAAGACCACTTGGGGCAAAGAGGGCGACCAAATGGCGCTCGACATCGACCCGCTGGCGCACCCCGCTTGGACAGGCCAATCGGCCCGTCTGATGGACACGGGCGGCCGTGTGTCGAAGTTCAAGAACAAATACGCAGGTCTGACCCTGTAAATTACAAAGGCGCCCTCTCGGGGGCGCCTTTTGCTTAGGGCCACTTGGCCCGTCGTGGTACCCGCAGCGCCACCATGGCTTTGACCACGGGGCTGCGAAAGCGGGTCAGGTCAAGCGCTTCGTGCACGCCTTGCACGGTTTCCCCATTGAGTTGAGTTTGCACCAGACAGCGGCTGTAAAACGGCGCTTCGAGCATCGTCATGGTCTGGCGTGGCGTGGCCCCCACATCGCAGCGCGTGGCACGGCTGATGCCCCAAGCGGTGCGCTTTAGGGACGTGATGGGTGGCGGCGGCAGTTCGGTGACTTGGCCGTTGGCGGCAACATCTATGCTGACCTGTAGGGACGACCCATCCGTGCGAATCCCATCATAAAAGCAGGTCGTCCCGCCATGCGCGCGCGGATAGCGGCCCCATGTCCAGCGGTGAAAATCCGCCTCTAGCGCCGCACTGCCGAAATTGGAATCGAAATAGCCGTGGCCGCTCCAGCGATGGCCTTGGGTCAAATCCACCTCGATCTTGGCCGAGGGCGCAAAGGGCCGCCAGACGTGGCTGGCCGAAGGCGTCAAGATCGCCTCAACCTCTGTCACAGCCGTGGGCGTTAGGCGAATTTGCCCCTGCACACGGCTGATGATCGGCAGGGCTGACACCTCTTTCACGTCAATCACCAGCGTGCCGTTGACCCAAGCCATCCGGCTGGGGCCAACCTGCAAAGCATCGCGGCTTTGGCGCAGGGCGGCGCTGCCACGGTCTGTCATGGTAAAGCGCCCGCCGGGGCCGTAGGTCACGACATTGATGCAGCAATGGTTTTGTGGATTGCGCCGCCCCGCCCACGCATACCACGGCGAAAAGACCGATCCGATGAAACCAATCACCGAAACGGCGCGTTTGCCGTCGTCTGACACGCCATCCACATACCACCACGCATAGCCATCGGGGTCGACGGTTACGCCAAAGTCAGGTCGTTCAAGATCGCCTCGGCCGCGTGCTTGCCGGACAAGGCTGCCATCGGCACCCCCGCCCCCGGATGCGCCCCGCCCCCCGCCAAATACAGGCCCCGCAGGCGCGTGCGCGCCGTGGGGCGCTGAAAACTCGCCAAGGCTCCGTGCGGGCTGCGACCGTACAGCGCCCCCTGTGAGGCCGGAAAGCGGGTCGCAAAGCCCTGCGGCGTCATCAGCGCCGTGTCGGGCGGTTGCGGCGAGAAGGTTAGGCCGAACTTGGCCAAGGGGGAAAAGGTTTTGGCGCGGCATTCAAGCACCTCATGCGGGCAAAGTGTGGTTTTGGCGGGGGCGTTTAGGATGATCTCAAAACGTTGCAGCCCCGTGGCGGGGCCAAGGGCGCGGTCTTGGGCGCAGACATACAGCGTGGCGTCTTGCGGCATTTTGCCTTGAGCGATGGGCCCGAATTCGTCTGCGGGGTTGGCGTTGAAGAACACGTTGTGATGGATCAGGTCTGCGCCCTTGGGTTCGGCGGCAAACGACCACACCCAAGCCGACAGGCTGCGCGGGTGAACCGCCGCGCGGGGAATGGCGCGCTGGACATCAGCGCCTAGCAAACCCTGCTCTAAAGCCGCAGGGTCGCCGTTGAACACCACCGCATCACAGCCCAACGCCCGCCCGTCTGACAGGATCACCCGCGCCACCCGCCCCGCCTTTTGCGCGATCTTTTCAACTGATGTGTCGTAAAGTTGCGCCACGCCCAGCCGATCGGCCACGCCAGCCAGTGCGCGGGCCAAGGCGTGCATCCCGCCTTGAACCGCCCAAACTCCCTGCGCCTCGGCCTGCCAGATCAGGGCCAGCACGGCGGGGGAACGGTTTGGCGCGCCGCCGACATAGGTGGCGTAGCGGCCAAACAACTGGCGCAGGCGCGGGTCGGTGAAGCTTTGCGCCAATTGCCGCGCCAAGGTTTGCTGGGGACGCAGGGTTGACCACAATGCAGGGCTGCTCAGGGTGTTGGCCAGAATACCGCCCAAGCGGGGCCTATCAGACAGCATCACTGGCGCTTCAAAGGCTTGGTAAAGTTGGGCCGATAAGGCGTTGAACCGCAGGAATTGTTGGGCAGCCTTTGGCCCTGCCCAGCCTTCAATCGCGGCGGCACTTTGCGCGGGGTCGGTGAACAGGTCTAGCTGGCTGCCATCGGGCCACCAATGCCGCGCCAGAATGGGTTGGGGGATCAGGGTCAGGTGATCTTCCAACCGCTCACCCGCAGCGGCAAAGACCGCCTCAAAGACCGCGCGCAGGGTCAACACCGTTGGCCCCGCATCCACCGGCCCCGCATCTGACGCCACAGCGCGCATCTTGCCGCCGGGGGTGGGCTGCGCTTCTACCAGCGTCACAGATAGGCCCGCAGCAGCCAGCCGAATGGCAGCGCAAAGCCCGCCCATCCCCGCGCCCACCACAACCACCTTTTTTGTCGCCGTCTTTGCCATAGCTGATTGTTGACTCGCGCAGGGAAAGTGTCCAGTATGATTTACACATAAGGTGTCTAGATTAAGTGACACTACCACAGGGAAGGGCTTGGCATGTCCATTACAGATCGACTTGATGCTGCCACGGCACGGGTTCTGGCCCGCGCCATGGGCGGTGAAGCGCCCACGCAATTGGCGCAGGCCTTGCACTATGCCGTCACCCCCGGTGGCGCAAGGATCAGGCCGACGATCATGCTTAGCGTCGCGCTGGCCTGCGGCGATGATCGGCCTGCCTTGTCAGATGCGGGGGCTGTGGCGCTGGAACTGATCCACTGCGCCAGCCTTGTGCATGATGACCTGCCCTGCTTTGACGATGCCGACACACGTCGCGGCAAGGCCACGGTGCATAAGGCGTTCTCTGAACCCTTGGCGGTGCTGACGGGCGATAGCCTGATTGTGCTGGCCTTTGACATTTTAGCCGAAGCCGCAGAAGACGACGCCAAACGCGCCTTGCAAATGATCCGCGTTCTGTCGCGCCGCACCGGAATGCCCGATGGCATTTGCGCCGGTCAGGGTTGGGAGAGCGAGGCAGAGGTCAACCTGTCCGCCTATCACCGCGCCAAAACTGGGGCGCTGTTCATTGCCGCCACCCAAATGGGCGCCTTGGCGGCAGGGCAAGATTGCGAACCGTGGGAAGAACTTGGCGCGCGCATCGGCGAGGCGTTTCAGGTCGCCGACGACCTGCGTGACGCGCTGTATGACGCCGAAGCCTTGGGCAAACCCGCTGGCCAAGACGCAGCGCATGGGAGGCCCAATGCTGTCAGCACCTACGGCGTGCAGGGCGCCATTCGCCATCTGAAAGACATTCTGGGCGGGGCGATTGCCTCGATCCCTTCCTGCCCCGGCGAAGCGATGTTGGCCGATATGGTGCGCCGCTATGCCGAACGCATGACGCCTGTGGCCCCCGCGCTGAACCGTGCCAAAGCCGCCCGATAGGATGACTGACGCGGTGAAGATCAGGTCTAACCCGCTGTCGCTGCGGGCTTGGGTGCTGCGCATGGCTGCCTCACGCAGGTTTCAGGCTTGGGCCGCGCGCACCCCGATTTTCCGCCGCATCGCGCGGGCTGAAGGGGCCGCGCTGTTTGATATTGTCGCGGGCTTTGTGAACGCGCAGGTGCTGCGCGCCGTGGTTGACCTGCGCGTGTTGCAGCATTTGCAGCAAGGGCCTGCAACAGCGGCACAGATGGGGGCCTTGTGTGACATAGCGCCTGACCGGATGCAGGTTTTGCTGCAAGCGGGCGCGGGGCTTGGCCTGCTGATGCGCCAGCGTGACGGCCGCTTTGCCTTGGCCCTGCGCGGCGCTTCGCTGTTGGGCGTGCCCGGATTGGCCGAGATGATCCAACACCACAGCGCCCTTTACGCCGACTTGGCCGACCCTGTGGCCTTTTTGCGCAACGATGATCCCACAGCGCTTGCACGGTTTTGGCCCTATGTCTTTGGCGCGTCGGGCGCGGTCGACCCGCAGGTGACGGCGACCTATTCCAACCTGATGGCCGAAAGCCAAGTGCTGGTGGCCGAAGACACGCTGCGCATGATTGATCTGTCGGGCGTCAAGCGCCTGATGGATGTGGGCGGCGGCACGGGCGCGTTTTTGGCGGCGGTGGGGGCGGCTTATCCGGCGTTGCGGCTGGATTTGTTCGATCTGCCCGTGGTCTTGCACGGCGCAGGCGCACGGCTGGGGGCCGCAGGCTTGGCCAACCGTGTCAGCTTGCATCCGGGCAGCTTTCGCGACGATCCGCTGCCTTTGGGGGCGGATGCCATCTCGCTGGTGCGGGTGCTGTATGACCACGCCGATGCTACCGTGGCGAATCTTTTGGCGGCGGTTCATGCAGCGCTTCCCCCTAAAGGCCGGCTGATCATATCAGAGCCGATGTCAGGCGGCGCAGTTCCTGATCGCACAACCGATGTGTATTTCGCAGTTTACACCTTGGCCATGCAAACGGGCCGCGCCCGCTCAGCGGCCGAAATAGCCGCCCTTATGCAGGCGGCTGGCTTTGTAAACATCAGAATTCAAAAGGGTTTTCGCCCCTTTGTCACCTCGGTCGTCACGGGCGAGCGGGCGGGTGTCTAAAAGAGTTCTCTGAACATGTGTCTATTTTATTTGACAGTCTAATCTGTAAGCTTAGAATGACACATGAAGGTGAAGCGTTGCAGAATCCGAAGGTGATTTTGCGCTAGATCAAGGAAGCGACCGTGAAAACCACCGCAGTTATCTTGTCCGGCCCGAAGGACTTGGCGTTAGGCCAAGTCGTTCTGACCGCGCCAAGCGCTGCCGATGTGGTGGTGCGCGTCAACCATTCTGGAATCTCGACGGGCACCGAAAAGCTGTTCTGGACAGGCACGATGCCGCCCTTCCCCGGCATGGGGTATCCGCTGGTTCCCGGCTATGAAGCTGCGGGCGAGGTGGTTGAAGCAGGCGCTTCATCAGGGCTGAGCGTTGGCGATTATGTCTTTGTTCCCGGCGCGAATTGCTTTGAAAACAACGAACAAGGCCCCGTGCGCGGGCTGTTTGGCGCCGCTTCGCGGGTGCTGGTATCGCAAGCCAGCCGTGTCACCAAGATTGACCGTGGCTTTGGCGCGATGGGCGCTTTGCTGGCCCTTGCCGCAACCGCCCGCCACGCTTTGGCCCCGCCAAACGCCTTGCCCGATCTGATCGTGGGGCACGGCGTGCTGGGCCGCTTGTTGGCACGTTTGACTCTGGCCGCTGGTGGCCCTGCGCCGACCGTTTGGGAAACCAATCCGGCGCGGCACACGGGCGCTGTGGGCTACGAGGTGATTCACCCCGATTCTGACACTCGGCGTAACTACCGCGCCATTTATGACGCTTCTGGCGCGCCTGATCTGCTGAACACGCTGATCGGCCGTATCGCCAAGGGTGGCGAAGTGGTCTTGGCGGGCTTTTACACGGCCCCCCTGTCTTTCGCCTTCCCGCCCGCCTTTATGAAAGAAGCCCGCCTGCGGATTGCCGCGGAATGGGCGGCGGATGACTTGATCGTCACCCGCCAGCTTGTCGAAAGCGGCGCGCTGTCGCTGGCAGGTTTGGTGACACACACCAACCCCGCCTCGGCCGCGCCAATGGCCTACGAGACGGCCTTTACCAACCCCGACTGCCTTAAAATGATCCTCGATTGGAGCGGCCAAGCATGACGATGGATATTCCGAACCTTAAGGATTTCGACTCTCGCCTGCGGCTTGAAGCGGCGGAAGAACCCACGCTGGAAATCCCGCAGGGCGAGCCGACCAAGAAAACCCAGATCATCGCGATCTATGGCAAGGGTGGCATCGGCAAAAGCTTCACGCTGGCCAACCTGTCGCACATGATGGCTGAAATGGGCAAACGGGTGCTGCTGATCGGCTGCGACCCGAAGTCTGACACCACGAGCCTGCTGTTTGGCGGCAAAGCTTGCCCGACGATCATCGAAACCTCGACCAAGAAAAAGCTGGCGGGGGAAGAGGTCAAGATTGGCGATGTGTGCTTTAAGCGCGGCGGCGTCTTTGCGATGGAACTGGGCGGGCCGGAAGTGGGCCGTGGCTGCGGTGGTCGCGGCATCATTCACGGCTTTGAACTGCTGGAAAAGCTGGGGTTCCACGATTGGGACTTTGACTATGTTCTGCTCGACTTCCTAGGGGACGTGGTCTGCGGCGGCTTTGGTCTGCCCATTGCCCGCGACATGGCCCAAAAAGTGATCTTGGTCGCCTCAAACGATCTGCAAAGCCTGTATGTGGCCAACAACGTCTGCTCGGCGGTCGAATACTTCCGCAAACTGGGTGGCAATGTCGGCATCGCTGGCCTTGTGATCAACAAAGACGATGGCACGGGGGAAGCCGCAGCTTTCGCCAAAACCGTGGGCATTCCGGTGCTGGCCGCCATTCCGCAAGATGATGATCTGCGCAAGAAAAGCGCGAATTATCAGATTGTTGGCAGCTATGAAAGCCAATGGGGCCCGATGTTCGCCCAACTCGCCGAAGCTGTGGCCCTAGCCCCGCCGGTACGCCCTGCGCCCGTGACGCAAGATGGCTTGCTAAGCCTGTTCTCGTCCGAAGTGACGGGGGCCGACTTTGTGCTGACCCCCGCGACCGACACCGACATGCGCGGCAAGAACGCCGTTCTGAAAAAATCCCTAGAAGTGGTGTATGACAATGTTTGATCTGGAAACCCTCGCCCAGTTTGAAGCCGCTTTGCAGCGCATCACAGGGGCTTCGCGCAAATGAGCGAAGTCAGCTATGACAAAGCCCATCAGGCACCGTTGACCGAGATCGCTTCGGTCGATTTGCCAGAACCACAGGGCGCGGCCCCCGTGGATGGCATGGGCTGTCATGCTGGCGCTGAAACGATGCAGGCGGCGGCGCGGGCCGCTGGCAATTCTGAACTGCTGGATCAATACGCCCGCGATTATCCCCAAGGCCCGCATGACAAGCCGCAAAGCATGTGCCCCGCCTTTGGGTCGCTGCGCGTGGGCCTGCGGATGCGGCGGGTGGCAACGGTGCTGTCGGGCTCGGCGTGCTGCGTTTATGGGCTGACCTTTGTCAGCCACTTTTACGGCGCGCGCCGCTCGGTCGGCTATGTGCCGTTCAATTCGGAATCCTTGGTGACGGGCAAGCTGTTCGAAGACATCCGCGATGCGGTGCATGAACTGGCTGACCCTGATCATAACGATGCCATCGTGGTGACCAACCTATGTGTTCCCACCGCATCCGGCGTGCCGCTGAAACTGCTGCCGTCCGAGATTAACGGCGTGCGGATCGTGGGCATCGACGTGCCGGGCTTTGGCATTCCCACCCATGCCGAGGCCAAAGACGTTCTGGCTGGCGCAATGCTGAAATATGCCCGCGCCGAGATTGAGGCTGGCCCCGTTGCCGCCCCCGCCTCTGGCCGCTCTGATCGCCCGCAAGTCGCCCTGTTGGGCGAAATGTTCCCTGCTGATCCGATGATGATCGGCGCGCTGTTGGCCCCGCTTGGGCTGGCCGCTGGCCCCGTGGTGCCCTGCCGCGAATGGCGCGAGCTTTATGCAGCGCTTGACTGCGATGTTGTGGCAGCGATCCACCCCTTCTACACCGCCGCTGTGCGTGAATTCCAATCGGCAGGCCGCAAGGTTGTGGGGTCTGCCCCCGTCGGTGTTGACGGCACAGCCGCTTGGCTGGCCGCGATTGGGGATGCCTATAACGTAGACCCAGCAAGGATTGCCGCCGCGCAAAACGCCTTCCTGCCCGCCATAAAAGGCGCTTTGGCGGGAAGTGCTATCAAGGGCACCATCACCCTGTCGGGCTATGAAGGGTCTGAACTGCTGGTGGCGCGCCTGCTGATCGAATCGGGCGCACATGTGCCCTATGTCGGCACCGCTTGCCCCAAAACCCCGTGGAGCGCGCCCGATCTGGAATGGCTTGAGGCGAAGGGCGTCAAGGTCAAGTTCCGCGCCAGTTTGGAAGACGACGCATCCGCCATGGAAGCGATCCGCCCTGATCTGGCCGTGGGCACAACGCCCTTGGTGCAAAAGGCCAAAGAACTTGCCATTCCCGCGCTGTATTTCACCAACCTCATCTCGGCCCGCCCCTTAATGGGGCCTGCGGGCGCTGGGTCTTTGGGCCAAGTGGTCAACGCCGCCATTGCGGGCCGCGACCGCATGGAAGGCATGAAAGCCTTTTTCGAAGGCGTGGGCACAGGCGACACCGCTGGCATCTGGGAGGGCGCGCCCAACCTGCGCCCCGATTTCCGCGCCCTGCACCAAAAGAAACTCGACAAGGCCGCCAAAGCCGCTAAGGCCGAGGAGATGATCTGATGCTGATCCAAGATCATGATCGAGCGGGCGGCTATTGGGGCGCGGTTTATGCGTTCTGCGCCGTTAAGGGCCTGCAAGTGGTGATCGACGGTCCGGTGGGCTGCGAAAACCTGCCGGTGACATCGGTGTTGCACTATACCGACGCGCTGCCGCCGCATGAATTGCCGATTGTTGTCACGGGCCTTGGCGAGGAAGAACTGGGCCGCGATGGCACCGAAGGCGCTATGCGGCGCGCTTGGAAAACGCTTGATCCGGCTTTGCCTGCGGTGGTTGTGACGGGGTCCATCGCCGAGATGATCGGCGGCGGTGTCACGCCGATGGGCACAAATATTCAACGCTTCCTGCCGCGCACGATTGACGAAGATCAGTGGCAAACCGCTGACCGCGCCATGACGTGGATCTTCACCGAATTTGGCCAAACCAAAGGCCGTATGCCGCCCGAAACGGCACGCCCCGAAGGGTCAAAGCCGCGCGTCAACATCCTTGGGCCGATGTACGGCGTGTTCAACATGGCGTCCGACCTGCATGAAATTCGCCGCATGGTCGAAGGCATCGGGGCCGAGGTGAACATGGTGCTGCCGCTTGGCGCGCACGTGGCCGAAATGCGCAATCTGGTCAACGCCGACGTCAACATCGTGATGTACCGCGAATTTGGCCGTGGCTTGGCCGAAGTTTTGGGTAAACCCTATCTGCAAGCGCCCTTCGGCATTGATTCCACAACGAAATTCCTGCGCACCTTGGGCGAGTTGCTGGGGCTTGACCCCGAACCGTTCATCGAAAAAGAAAAGCACTCGACGCTGAAGCCCGTTTGGGACTTGTGGCGTTCCGTGACGCAAGACTTTTTCGCGACCGCCAGCTTTGGCATTGTGGCCAGCGAAACCTATGCGCGCGGCATTCGTGCCTATCTGGAAGGCGACCTTGGCCTGCCCTGCGCCTTTGCGGTGGCACGCATTCCGGGCAAAAAGACCAACAACGATGCGGTGCGCGCGCTGTTAAAGCAGCACCGCCCGTTGGTGGTGATGGGCTCGATCAACGAAAAGATGTATCTGGCAGAAATGAAGGGCGGCTTCGGCCCTGCCCCCAGTTTCATCCCCGCCTCTTTCCCCGGTGCGGCCATTCGCCGCGCCATCGGCACGCCGATGATGGGGTATTCCGGCGCGGTCTGGATTTTGCAAGAGGTGTGCAACAGCCTGTTTGACGCGCTGTTTCACATTCTGCCCTTGGGCACCGAGATGGACTCGGCCCAAGCCACCCCCACAACGCTGCGGCGCGACTTCCCTTGGGATGCCGACGCGCAGGCCGCTTTGGACCGAATTGTCAACACGCACCCCATTCTCACCCGGATCAGCGCCGCAAGGTCGCTGCGCGATGCTGCCGAAAAAGCAGCGCTCGATTCTGGGGCCGAACGGGTGGTGCGCGAAACTGTGGAGGGGCTGCAAGGCGCTGCCCTTTCCCTTAACGAGGGAGGAAGATCATGAGCGATTATACCGCCAACGGCGACCTGCATCACGCCAAGCGCGTGAACAAGGCCGAGTTCGTCGTCTACTTTGCCCTGATCGTTTGCTTGGCGATCCTGCCGCATACCATCGGTTGGACCTACCAACTGATCCGTCACGCCAGCCTGCCGCGCCTCAACCCCGTGATGCGGGCTTGGAAAGACGCGCAAGCCGTGACGCCTATGATTTTCCGCGGGTAACCGCGCAACGCAATTCGCTTTACCCGCAAGGGTATGGCGAAACATCGGAGGGGCATTCCGCCCACCGTGACCCAGCCGCAGGGAGTGCGGCGTCAGTCCGAATGTCCGGAGGATACTATGGCTGATAAATCTGACCTGTCTTTCACAGGTCTCACCGACCAGCAGGCGCAAGAGCTGCACTCGGTCTATATGAGCGGGCTTTGGTTGTTCGTGACCATCGCCGTTGTCGCCCATTTGGCCGTGTACATGTGGCGTCCGTGGTTCTGAGGGGGAAAAAGACATGAGCAAGTTCTATAAAGTCTGGCTGATCTTCGATCCCCGTCGCGTGTTTGTGGCACAGGGCGTTTTCCTGTTCCTTCTCGCCGCGATGATCCACCTCGTTCTGCTGTCGAACCCGTCTTACAACTGGTTTGACATTGCATCGGCAAAGCACGGCTACGCGCCGGTTGACCCCGCTGCTGCACCCGCCCCGTAACGGGCTTGCATTTGGTGCGGGCGACGTCAGCCGCCCGCACCAACCTAGGATTTAAGACCTACATCTGACGGTTCGTGGCGTACATTTGCGCCCAAGGAACCCTCGGTCCAATGCGGAGAGGGAAGCATGGCACTGCTCAGCTTCGAGCGAAAATACCGCGTGCCGGGTGGCACGCTTGTCGGCGGGAACCTGTTCGACTTTTGGGTCGGGCCGTTCTATGTCGGCTTCTTTGGCGTCACAACATTCTTCTTTGCCGTGTTGGGCACCATCTTGATCTTTTACGGTGCGGCCATGGGCCCCACTTGGAACCCTTGGCTGATTTCGATCAATCCGCCTGATGTGGCCTTGGGCTTGGGGCTTGCCCCCATGCTGCACGGCGGGCTGTGGCAGATCATCACCTTTTGTGCGGTCGGGGCCTTTGTCAGCTGGGCGCTGCGCGAGGTGGAAATTTGCCGCAAGCTGGGCATCGGGCTGCATGTGCCCATGGCCTTTGCGGTCGCGATTTTTGCCTATGTCACGCTAACGGTGATCCGCCCGATTCTGATGGGAGCTTGGGGTTATGCCTTCCCTTATGGAATCTTTAGCCACCTCGATTGGGTGTCAAACACCGGCTACACTTACGGCAACTTCCACTACAATCCGCTGCATATGATCGCGGTCAGCCTGTTTTTCACCAACGCTTTGGCCTTGGCGCTGCATGGCGGCTTGATCCTGTCTGCAGCCAATCCGCCCAAAGGGCAGTTGATGAAAACGCCTGATCACGAAGACACGTTCTTTCGTGACCTGATCGGCTATTCGGTCGGCACCTTGGGCATCCACCGCGTGGGGATGCTGCTTGCCATGAACGCCGCCTTCTTTAGCGCGCTGTGCATCATGGCATCGGGTACGATCTGGTTCGACCAGTGGGTGGATTGGTGGAATTGGTGGCTGAACCTGCCGATCTTTGCGAATGTTCATGGGGGCGTAAATGGCTGAGTATCAGAACTTTTTTACCCAAGTTCAGGTCAGCGCCGCACCTGAAATGGGTATGCACGAGGGGGTCGATGTTGGTGCACGCACCAAAGGTGCAACCTTCTCGACCCTGATGGGATGGATCGGCAACGCCCAGTTGGGGCCGATCTATCTGGGCACCGCTGGCGTTGTCAGCATCGCGGCCGGTCTGATCTGGTTTGAAATCATCGGCTTTTGGTTCTGGCGTCAGGCGGGTTACAATCCGACCGTGTTCCTGCGCGATTTGTTCTGGATGTCGCTGGAACCGCCAGCCCCGGAATGGGGTCTGCGGATCCCACCTTTGGATCAGGGCGGCATGTTCTTGCTGGCCGGGTTCTTCTTTATGATCTCGCTCTGGTCCTGGTGGCTGCGCACCTATCTTCGGGCCGAGGCTTTGGGCATGGGCAAGCACATCGCTTGGGCTTTCGCCGCGGCCTTGTGGCTGGTGATGGTGCTTGGCTTGATCCGCCCAGTGCTGATGGGAAGCTGGTCTGAGGCTGTGCCTTACGGCATCTTCTCGCACCTGGATTGGACAAACCTGTTCAGCCTGACTTATGGCAACCTGTTCTATAACCCCTTCCACGCGCTGAGCATTGCCTTCCTGTACGGGTCGGCCCTGCTGTTCGCCATGCACGGTGCCACGATCTTGTCAGTCACCCGCTTGGGCGGCGACCGCGAGTTGGAACAGATCGTTGACCGTGGCACAGCATCAGAACGCGCAGCTTTGTTCTGGCGCTGGACCATGGGCTTTAACGCCACGATGGAAGGCATTCACCGCTGGGCGTGGTGGTTTGCCATTCTGGTGCCGATCACCGGCGGTATTGGCATTCTGCTGACCGGCACCGTTGTCGATAACTGGTACGTCTGGGCGCAAGACCACGGCTACGCGCCACTGTAATAGGAGCTGTCATGTCTGATCATAACTATCTTGAAAACCAAAGCCCTGTCGTGCGTTTGCGCGTGTGGGCCTTGGGACAGATGATCTGGGGCGGATTTATGGCCAGTGTCGGCCTTATCGCCTTGGCTCTTGTTTTGCTGGTGATTTGGGGCGTGGGGCAAGTGTTGGACGAAAGAAGCAAAACAGCTCCTTCGCCCTATGGCGCGCTGCAAATAGTTCAAACGCAGGACATCGTCTGATGACTTCGCGGACCGAGAGCTTTTGCCCTCGGTCCGCCACGACGTTCGGGCCTTATGCCGGCCCAAACCTGGGCACCTACCACAGCCCGGTTCCCTTCCTGCTGGCAACAGGGACCTGGTGCCGTGTGTCAGCCACCCGGCACCTTTTTTATTGAAAGGCCAACCCTATGTCGCTGCTCGATAAAGTTTCCTCTCCCGCTGACCTTAAAGCGATGAGCGATGCCGAACTGGGGCGTTTGGCCGATGAAGTGCGCGGTGAGGTGATCTCGGTCGTCTCGAAAACTGGCGGGCATCTGGGGTCGTCGCTGGGGGTGGTGGAACTGACAGTGGCGATCCATGCCGTGTTCGATGCGCCGGTCGATAAGCTGATCTGGGATGTGGGCCACCAGTGCTATCCGCACAAAATCCTGACAGGTCGGCGCGACCGGATGCACAGCTTGCGGCAAGAGGGCGGGGTTTCGGGTTTTACCAAACGGTCCGAAAGCGTCTACGACCCCTTTGGCGCGGCGCATTCTTCCACCAGCATTTCGGCGGCTTTGGGCTTTACCCTTGGCCGTGACATGGGCCAGCCCACGGGCGATGCCATCGCTGTAATTGGTGACGGGGCCATCACAGCAGGCATGGCTTACGAGGCGATGAACGCCGCAGGCCACCTTGGCAAACGGATGTTTGTCATCCTGAACGACAACGACATGAGCATTGCGCCCCCTGTCGGCGCGCTGAACCGCTACTTGAACGGCCTGTCGCGCCACAAGCCGTTTGATCTGCTGCGCGATATGGCCGAAGGCTTTGAAGCGGCCCTTCCCGGCCCCTTGCGCGAAGGCGCACGGCGTGCGCGGCAAATCGTGACGGGCGTGCCTTCGGGGGCGACGTTGTTTGAACAATTGGGCTTTACCTATATCGGCCCCGTCGATGGCCATTCGATGCCAGACCTTCTGGCCACCCTGCGTGCCGCCAAATCGCGCGCCACGGGGCCGGTGTTGATCCATGCGATCACGGTCAAGGGCAAGGGCTATGCGCCAGCCGAAAGCGCTGCCGACAAATACCACGGCGTTGCGAAGTTTGATGTGGTGTCTGGCACCCAGGCCAAGGCCAAGTCGAACGCGCCCGCTTATACCTCGGTCTTTGGCCGCTGCCTGACCGAAGCCGCTGGCCGCGATGGCAAGATTGTCGCCATCACGGCCGCCATGCCCAGTGGCACGGGGCTGGACATTATGGCCGAACGCTTCCCCGCACGGGTGTTTGACGTGGGCATTGCCGAACAGCACGCCGTGACCTTTGCCGCAGGCATGGCGGCGTCGGGGCTAAAGCCGTTTGTCGCGATCTATTCCACCTTCTTGCAGCGCGGCTATGACCAAATCGTGCATGATGTGGCCCTGCAGGGCCTGCCGGTGCGCTTTGCCATCGACCGCGCGGGGTTGGTCGGGGCCGATGGCGCCACCCATGCGGGGGCTTTCGATGTGGGCTTCCTTGCCAACCTGCCCGGCTTTGTTGTGATGGCCGCAGGGGACGAGGCAGAGATGGCCCATATGGTTGCCACCGCCGCCGCCTATGATGAAGGCCCGATTTCCTTCCGCTATCCGCGCGGCGAGGGCAGCGGTGTGCAAATGCCCGATCAGGGCCAAGTGCTGCCAATCGGCAAGGGGCGCGTGTTGCGGCAAGGGTCGGATGTGGCGCTTTTGTGCTTTGGCGCGCATTTGCCCGAATGTTTGCTGGCGGCTGAAGGGCTTGCCGCACAAGGTACTTCTGTCACCGTGGCCGACGCCCGCTTTGCCAAGCCCTTGGACACCGACCTGATCACCCAACTTGCCCGCCATCATCAGGCGGTGATCACGGTGGAACAGGGCGCAAGGGGCGGGTTTGGGGCGCAGGTGCTGGAATACATGGCCAACTCTGGCGGGTTAGATCACGGCGTGCGGTTGCGCACCCTGACCTTACCGGACCGTTTTATCGAACAAGCCAGCCCCGCCGCCATGTATGCCGATGCGGGCCTAAGCGTGGCCGACATTACCCGCGCTGTGGAACGCGTTTTGCCGCAAAGGGTGCAAGCGCTGCGCGCTTGAACCCAGCGACCAGACATAAAAAAAGCCCCCGAAAATTCGGGGGCTTTTTTGTCGATAGGGTCAGCTCACTTGGCGGGGCTGAATTGCGCCAGATAGGCGTAAACGTCGGCAGCACTTGCCGCATCTTTGACCTTGAATTGCATCTTGGCGACAGCGGGGCCACCCAGTTGCTTTTTCAAGAAATCAGCCGGACCCTGCACATATTCAACGAAATGCGCTTCATCCCAAACCAAGCCAGCCGCGCCAGCCGCGACCATGGATTCCCCATATTTGAAACCCTCAAGGCTGCCAGCCTGACGGCCGAACACGCCGTACAGGTTCGGGCCGATCTTGCCCTTGCCGGCCAATACTTTGCCATCAGGGTCAACAACCGCGTGGCAGGTTTGGCAAGTTTTGAAAACAGCCTCGCCCTTGGCGGCGTCGCCAGCTGCAAAGGCGGGGGCTGCGGCGGTGGCCAAGACCGCAAGAATGGCCAGAGTCAATTTCATCGGGGTCTCCCTAGTGTTCTATAGTACAGTATACGCGCAAGCCGTGGGCTTGGATCACACTATCCTAGCCCTACGCCACGGCGCGCGCCAGTGCACAATGTTGCCACATGGAATGCAAGGCCTGACCTAGATGATCAATGTCAGCATCGGTGTGGAAGGGTGACGGGGTGATGCGCAAACGCTCGGTTCCTTTGGGAACGGTGGGGTAGTTGATCGGCTGCACATAAATGCCCCAGTCGCGCATCAAGATGTCAGAGATCATGCGGCACTTGACCGGATCGCCGATCACCACGGGCACGATGTGGCTGTCGTTGGCCATGTGGGGAATGCCCAATTTGTCCAACTTTGCCCGCAGCTTGGCCACTTGGGCGCGCTGGCCTTCGCGTTCCGCTTGCGAGGTTTTCAGGTGTTTGATCGACGCCGTCGCCGCTGCCGCAATGGCGGGGGGCAAAGCCGTGGTAAAGATAAAACCCGACGCAAAACTGCGGATAAAGTCGCACAGATTGGCTGAACCGGTGATATAGCCACCCACGACGCCGTAAGCCTTGCCCAAGGTCCCCTCGATCAGGTCAATCTGATCAGCCAAGCCTTCACGTTCGCTAACACCGCCGCCGCGCGGGCCGTACATGCCCACGGCGTGCACTTCGTCAATATAGGTCAGCGCGCCATGGGTCTTGGCGACCTGCACGATTTCCTTGATGGGGGCGATGTCACCGTCCATCGAATATACGCTTTCAAAGGCCACGATCTTGGGGCGGTCGCCCACGGCGGCTAGTTTCCGATCAAGATCGCGCCAATCGTTATGGGCCCAGATCACCTTATCGGCCCGCGAATGGCGCACACCTTCGATCATGCTGGCATGGTTGCCCGCATCTGACAGGATCACCGCATCCTTGATTCGGCTGCCCAAAGTCGACAAAGCCGCCCAGTTCGACACATAGCCCGAGGTGAACAGCAGCGCTGATTCTTTGCCGTGCAGATCGGCCAGCTCGGCCTCTAGCAGCAGGTGCTTATGGTTGTTGCCCGAAATGTTGCGCGTGCCGCCCGCGCTGATGCCGCCGTTTTGCACCGATTCGACCATGGCGTTGATGACATCAGGATGCTGCCCCATGCCAAGGTAATCATTCGAGCACCACACCGTCACCTCGGCCACTTTGCCGTCTTTGTGATTATCCGCCCGCGGGAACGACCCGCGCTTGCGGTCAAGTTCGGCAAAGGTGCGGTAGTTGCCTTCGGCTTTCAACGTATCCAGTTGACTGCGAAAAATCTGATCAAAGTCCATTGGCGTCCTCAAGTTCTTTTGGGGGTTTTGCGGCGGGCATCATCCAGCGCCACAGCTTTTCATCCGGCAGCGGCAGCACCATAAACCAGTGCTCCAACAGGGCCAGCAGGCATAGGCAGGTCAGCAGCGCATAGCCCACAGACATACCCGGGTGTTCTACATTGATCGCCCGTTCCAAGAGAAGGGCGGAAAATACGGTCAGGCAGGAAACAGAAACAGGAAATAAAGCGGTGATGCGCCCAATGCGGAAATGGCTTGCCAAATGGGCCAAGGGCTTCGGCAGAAAGTGCACGTTGATGCGCGGCACGCCAAGGAACAGGTTCAGCTTGGCCGAAATGCGCGCAATGAACAGCAGCGCAAAGGTGCCAAAGGCAAAGGGGTTGGTGGCGTGAAGTGTGGCAAGGCCCAAGGCGACCAAGGTGGCCACCAAAAGCGCCTCGTGCCACGCAATTGTGCCCACGGCGCGCCAAAAGCGGTCGCGGGGCGGGGCGAAGGGGGGGCAAGGGGCGGTGTTGGGGCCGGTGATGACGCCTGACAGAAACGCCAGTTCGATCCATCCCCACAGGGCAAGGGCGGCCAGAAAAGCCATGTAAATCCCCTCAGCCGACAAATCCATCAACGACGCGCGCGCGGCAAGTAAGCCAATGACCAACAACGGCGCGGCAAGAAGCACCGAGGTTTGATGATCGCGCGCCGTGCCATTATCGGCAACGCGCACGCGCCACAGAATAAGGCCGGTGGAAAACCACCACAGGAACAAGGTGATAAGGGCGGCGACCCAAGGATTGTCAGTCATTACGCCCCCCTAGGCCAGCCGCAGGCAGGGCGCAAGCGCCCCGTCTGGAAGGCTTATGGTCGTTGGCGTTCAATAGGCTGGTTCCAGCCGCACGTTCTTGGGCGGCTCGCGGTGAATCACGGGAATGGTGTATAGCGCCACAAAGGTTGCGGCGGCAATCACCGCCCCACGCTTGGCCTTGATCCAGCCTGCCAAACCGCCCTGCTTTTTGCCTTCGTCCATCAGACCAAAGGCATCGCGCATCCGGCGCAGGTTGGGCAGCCAGCGCTTGTGGTCGATATCAAGCTCAACCGGGAAAACCTGCCGCGCAATGGTGGAGGTTTTGCGGAACACCTCTTGGTCATACCATTCGATATCCACCCCAAGGGCCTTATGGAATTCGGGGCGAGCATGGTCGCGCACATACATGGTGGAATAAACCGCCGTCAAAAAGAAGCGGATCCACAGCTTGTTGGCGAACGATTGTGTCAGCTTAGGGTCGGTGCGCATCAGCAGCGCGAAAGCCTCACCATGGCTGAACTCGTCATTGCACCACTCGCGGAACCATTTGAAAATCGGGTGAAACCGCTGGTCGGGGTTGGCTTCCAGATGGCGGAAGATGGTGATGTAGCGCGCATAGCCAATCTTTTCCGACAGATAGGTGGCGTAGTAGATGAACTTGGGGCGGAAATAGGTGTATTTCTTGGCCTTGGTCAGGAAGCCAAGGTTCACCGCCACACCCGCTTCACGCAGGGCATCATTGATAAACCCTGCATGGCGGGCTTCATCGCGGGCCATAAAGTTGAACAGCTCGCAGATGTCGGGGTTGTTGCCGCGCCGCTTCATTTCTTTGTACAGCACGCAGCCCGAAAACTCGGCGGTGCACGATGACACCAAAAAGTCGATAAATTCACGCTTGAGCTTGGGTTCCATCCCGTCCCAATCGGCGTCCCATTCGGCGTTTTTCTTGAAATGGCCCTTGTTGGGGTCAGAGCGCATTTGGTCTAGCAGTTTATCCCATTCGGCGCGCACGGGGGTGACGTCGATGCGGTCCATCTCGTCAAAGTCGGTGGTGTAAAAGCGCGGGTTCAAAAGCGTGGTTTCGGTGGCCAGCGCTTGGGTTTCTTGCTGGGTTTGAATGGCCAGTTCGGCATATTCGGCCTCCAGCGCCTTGGGGGTCGCGTTCATAGTGTCACCTCATCCGAAAACGAAAATTCGCACAATTCCATAAAGCCAAAGTCGCCCGTTAACCGCGTCCACAGCCGTTCTAGGGCAGAGGCGCGGGTGATTGTCGCTTGGCGGTCTTCAACGATCAGCTCGCCGTAAGCGGCCAAGATCGGCTTGCCGTGCACCAGCACTTCGTCGCCCGGATAGATCACGGCACCGTTGTTAAAGCGAACATGGGCGTGCAGGCTTTCGAAGCGGTGACTGACTTCGACGGTGCAGGGCACTTCCTCGGCGTATCGACTGAAAATTCCCATCGTTTGGTTCCCATTATTGGTTGTCAGTTTTGCGACATGAGCCGTTCGAACGCAGCCCTATTGTCTGATCCGAAGGCGCCCAATTCGGCACTCCATCCAGAGTAGTCGTCGACGGCCGCCATACGGCCGTTGGCGTATCTTACAATACGCAATGGGCGCAGTTTATCAACACCAGCCGTCAGGCGGGCGCGTTCCATTGCGTTTTGAATAACGGTGATAAAGCCGCCATGCGGAAGGTCCATCAGCACGGTTCCATCGGTGGCCAAAACCGTCACCGCCTGCGCACCGCCCCCTTGCAGGATGATCGACCGCTCTTGCACAACCTCGGCCGATTTGGGCACGCCCACATGGGCGCGGCCAGAATAGACCGAGTAGGCGACCAAGACCACGCTGGCCACCACCAGCGCCAAAATGGCGCGCAGCAGGGGGGCGGGAATTTTGTCTGGGTCGTCAGAGGGGCGGGTGTAGGTCATGGTCATAGGGTTACTCCGCCGGGGTCATGGCGAGGCCGGGTTGGGCCAAGGTGACAACGGGTTGGTTCAGGCGCGTTTGCGCCGCATCGGCCAACAGTTTGGCGACGCGTTCGGCATCGGGAACGCAGCGCAGCATCGGTTGCGTTTTGGCCAAGTGCCAAGGGCGCACATGGGGCCAGCAGACCAGATAGGAAATCGTGGTGTCGCCCATCGTTTCCAAAGCAATCGACCCCGTGCCGTTCTGGCGCAGCGCTAGATTGGCATTGGCCACCTGTTTGAACGGAATGTTCAGCGTCACCGACAAAGCCGCCCCGATCCGCAGCGCCACCCGTGCCGTGGTGACGGTGTACAGGGTTGAGCGTGATTGGATGATCGCCACCAGATACAGGATCGCGCAAAAGGCAAGGCCAAGGCCCAGATAGGGCAGCGTCACCAGTACCCCCTCGCCAAAAGTATTGCCGATGATCGAAGCGCGCCAGATCGCCAGCACCACAAAGTAGCCCGCAAACCATGTGATCTTATAGGCATCCCGCGCCAGTGCAAAACTGGCGGGGCGGCCTTGCCACAAGATCTCTTCACCCAAGGGCGGGCGGGCCGGCAAGCCCGGCACCGGTTCGGATGCGAAGTCGTCGTGCGCGATCATGGCTTCCAGCTTTCCGAACCGCCCTTGCGCTTGGCCTGCGCATACAGCGTGCCGCCAGCGTAATAGGCGCTGATTTTGTCTTCTTCCAACAGCGTCACTTCTGACGCGGATTTGGTGCTGGGCACGCCCGCGAACAGGTCGGATGACAACGAGTTGATCCGCACCCGATCTTTCCAGATCTTCACCATGGGCATGGGCACCAAGCGCTTGCCGCCGTCATTCAGGCTGATTTCCAGATAGCGCACCAGTTGTTCAGGCGCATCGACCCACATGTCAGAGATCGTGCCGACCACTTCGTTGTCATTGGCCTGCACCAGCAACCCGCGCGGATCACGACCGGCAGAAACGCCAAAAGCCGTCGCCACTGCCATGGGCTGAATTTTGACATGGCCGTGGCCATCCAGTTCCGGCACATCGCGGCGCGGGGCCCAAGCGGCGGGGCCAACCCCATCGGCCATCGGGTCGCCCAAGGGCGCGTGGGGGAAGCCTTCAGAAGCGGCAGTGCGGCCCAGCGCCACTTCACGCGCTTCCCGCGCGCCGTTGGGCACGGTTACTTCGCCACGGCCATGCGGCAGCAGAAAGGTCTTGGGGCGCGGCACCGGAAAAGGCCCCTGATTGGGCGCAGTCGCCCCATCTTCGGTTTCCAGCGGATAGCCTTCGCGCATATTCTCGGTTTGCAGATAATAGACCAGCAGCGCGAAAAAGCCCCAGAACAGCCAGATCGCCAGCGAAGCTAGGTCGAATGTGCCGAAGAAATGAGTGCCAAGCATCGGGATTTCCTTTTAGTTTGGAAAGTCAACAAGGCCCATACGGGCCGCGTTGGCTTTGGTTTGTGCGTTGAACAACGTGACCCGCACCAAGGGGGCCAAGGCGATAAGTGTGGCAAACAGCACCACGATTTCGATTTGATAGACAGCGGCATAGCCGAAGGTTTTGGTGGCAAACAGCGCGCCGAACTTGCCCTGCATCGCATAGGCACTGACCCAGTCGCGCAAGCCACCGCCCAGCGCAATGGATACGCCCGCCGCTGTGGCCTGTGCAGCACCCCAAGCGCCCAGCACCAACCCGCGCCCTGCCTTGCCCTGTTCGGGCATGGCCATAGCGGCGGTCAGCGTAGACACGGCGAACAGCCCTGCCCCAAGGCCAATGCACCAAGCGCCAGCATAAAACAGCACGCTTGAATTGATTGGGGCGGCAAAGATCACCATCAAGAACGCCACAACCCCCACCAGCAAGCCGCGCGCGGCCATGCGGTGCATGTCTTGGCCCTGCGCCATCCAGCGCCCTGCCAGAACAAAGCCCACCAGCGCACCCATAGCGTTGCAGGCGGTCAACCAAGTGGTTGACCCCACCGACAGCCCCAAGATCTCGGCACCGTAGGGTTCTAGCAGCACGTCTTGCATCTGAAAGCCCATGGTCCCAAGCATCACGACCAGCAACAAGCGCCCTGCCGTGCCGCCTGCCATCAGATCACGCCAGCCTTCGTGGAAGACGGGGCGAACCTCTTCCATCTCTTCTTTCGACATGGGGCGAACCTTTTCCTGCTTCCACAGGGCGATCAGGTTCAAGACAATCGTGGCCACGCCGCACCCCTGCACCACGCGCACCAGTTTGATCTGGTCAAAGTCGCGCAACAACAGGCCAAGGATCACGGCAGACACCGCCATGCCCAGCAGGTTCATCACATACAAAAGCGCCACAACGCGGGGCCGTGTTTCTTCGGTGGCGCGGTCGGATGCCAGCGCCAAACCCGCCGTTTGGGTCATATGCATACCAATGCCCGTCATCAAAAAGGCCAAGCCGGCCAGCGCCTTACCCGCCCATTCCGGCCCATGCACCTGATCGCCCGACAGCACGATCAGCGCAAAAGGCATAATCGCAAGCCCGCCCATCTGCCACAGGCTGCCAAACCACAGGTAAGGAATGCGCTTCCAGCCGATCCAGCTTTTGTGAGTGTCAGACTTATGGCCCAGCATCGCGCGAAACGGGGCCGAGATGACGGGCAAAGCGATCATCACCGCCACCACGCTGGCAGGCACAGCCAGTTCCACAATCATCACGCGGTTCAACGTGCCCAACAGCAGCACCGAGGCCATGCCCACCGCCACCTGAAACAGCCCCAAGCGCAGCAATTGCGCCATGGTCAAGCCGGTCGAGGCCGCATCGGCAAAGGGCATCCATTTGGTGCCAAGTTGCTGGATATGCTTCGACTTAAAGATGATCACGCACGATACTCCAAACATTCCGAGATATAAAAGCCGCGCGACACGCGCTCGACCTTGGTCAGGCGCGCATCAGTGGCGCGGTTGAGCGTGTCAAAGGCGTGTGGCACCATGATGGGGCTGCGGTCTGAACGGGGAAAGGCTTTTCCCAATGTCCAGAAGGTCATCAAGAACGGGGTGCGCGGCGCGACGGTAAAGACCACCGCCTGCGCCGTGTTGCGGCCCAAGCGGTGCAGGGCGGATGTGATGTCTTGCGTGCCGTAGTAGATCAGGCTGTCCATCGCCAAGACAAAGTCAAAGCGCCCGTAATCGGCTGTCATATCGCCGCTGGCAAAGGTCACTTTGTGGGCGTGTTCGGCGGGCAGGCGGTTGCGCGCGATGTCTACCAAGGCGGGTGAAATATCCACCGCCATCACATCGGCCCCGCGCGCCGCCAGTTCCGCCGTCATCTGCCCTGCGCCACAGCCTGCATCCAACACCCGCACGCCGCGCAGGTCGGCGGGCAAGCGGCCCAGCATCACAGCGCGCATCCGGTCGCGGCCCTCGCGCACGGTCTGGCGAATGCCACTGACCGGCGCGTCAGAGGTCAACCGCTCCCACACTTTGGTGGCGGACCGGTCGAAGTAGTCTTCGACCCGCGACAGGGTTGACGAATAATCCGCCATCAATCGAACCCCAGCAGTTCAAAGATTTCACGGTCGGGCAAGGGCGCGGGCGAAGACCCCTCCCCGCCCACAGACCGCCACAACGTATCGGCCAACCGCATATATTCAGCCCGCGCCATGACGATGTCTTGTTCATCGTCCATCTCGAACAGGGTCTTTTTCTTCAGGCGTGACCGGCGGATGGCGTCGATGTCGGGCATATGGGCCAAGCGGTTGAACCCAACGCGCTCGCAATACCGATCCACCTCGTTGGTCTCACGCGAGCGGTTGGCAACACAGCCCGCCAGCCGCACCTTGTAATTGCCCGACTTGGCCTGAACGGCGGCGATGATGCGGTTCATGGCATAGATCGAGTCAAAATCGTTGGCGGTGACGATCACGGCGCGGTCGGCGTGCTGCAAGGGGGCTGCAAAGCCACCGCAGACCACATCGCCCAGCACGTCAAAGATCACCACATCGGTGTCATCCAGCAGGTGATGCTGTTTGAGCAGCTTCACCGTCTGCCCCACCACATAGCCACCACAACCCGTGCCTGCCGGCGGGCCCCCCGCCTCGACGCATTTCACACCGTTGAAACCTTCGGCCACGTAGTCCTCAGGCCGCAGCTCTTCAGCGTGGAAATCGACATCTTTTAGAATGTCGATCACCGTCGCCTGTAAGCGCCCCGTCAGGGTAAACGTGCTGTCATGCTTGGGGTCGCACCCGATCTGCAACACCCGCTTGCCCATCATCGAAAAGGCCGCCGACAGGTTGGACGAGGTGGTCGATTTGCCAATCCCGCCCTTGCCATAAACCGAAAAGACCTTGGCCCCTTCGATCTTGGTGTCTGCATCCTGATGAACCTGAACGGACCCTTCTCCGTCTAGGCCGCGCAAAATTGGAACCGCATCAAGGCTCATGCTTTTGCCCCTTTCATACGTGTAAAAATATCCCCGCCGGAGGCTCCGACGGTGGAGTTAGCGCCCGTTTGCAAGACTTTGCTCATTCCGCAGCAATCCCTTCCAAACGGTCTTCCAGTTCATCCGCAGCCCCTTGCAGGGCGGCAAGCGTGGCGGCATCGGGCGTCCAGTACGACCGTTCCGACGCTTCGATCAGGCGGTTGGCCATGCGGGCGCTGGCTTGCGGGTTTAGCGCCGCCAAGCGTTTGCGCATCGCCTCGTCCAACACAAAGGTTTCTGACAGGCGCTGATAAACCCACGGGTCCACCGCCTCGGCCGTGGCTGACCAGCCCATGGTGTTGGTCACATGCGCCTCGATCTGGCGCACGCCTTCGGCCCCGTGTTTCAGCAGGCCCTCGTAGAACTTGGGGTTCAACGCGCGTGAGCGGCTTTCCAGCGCAATCTGGTCGCGCAGCGTACGGATCTTGCCCGTGCCCCGCGTTTGGTCCGAGATATAGACAGGCGTTTCCGTGCCACGTTGCCGCTTCACCGCGCGCGCAATGCCGCCCAGCGTGTCAAAATAATGATCGACCGAGGTGACGCCCAGTTCGACAGATTCCAGGTTCTGATAGGCCATTTCGACATTCTTCAAAGCCTTTTGCATCAAAGCCGTCTGTTTGACCGGCTTGCCGTTCAGCCCATAGGCGAAAGACTTGCGCGCTTCATAGGCGTCGGCCAGTTCGTTTTCATCGCCAAAGGCAGAGCTGTCGACCAGTTGGTTGACGTTCGATCCGTAAGCCCCTTCGGCATTTGAAAACACCCGCAACGCGGCGGTTTGCATATCGCAGCCCATCTGTTCGGCATAGGCCAGCGCATGGGCGCGGATGAAGTTTTGCGCCAAGGGTTCGTCGGCCATGGCGCATTTGTAAGCGGCTTCGGCCAGCATCTTGGTTTGCAACGGCAGCAGGTCGCGGAAGATGCCTGACAAGGTCATCAACACATCAATCCTTGGGCGACCAAGGTCAGCCAGCGCAATCAAATCAGCGCCGCACAGGCGGCCATAGGCGTCAAAGCGCGGCTTTGCCCCCATCAGCGCCAAGGCTTGCGCAATTGGCCCGCCGTCAGACTTGATATTGTCCGACCCCCACAGCACCAAGGCGATAGAGCGCGGCAAGGTCGGGTGGGCGGCCAGCAACTTGTTGGCCTGCGCCGCCCCATCGCGCAGGGCGAATTCGGTGGGCATACGGAAGGGATCAAAGGCGTGGATATTGCGGCCCGTGGGCAGGATTTGGGGCGAACGGATCAGGTCGCCACCGGGCACGGGTTTGATAAAACGGGCCGACATGGCGCGCAAAATGGCTGGAATTTCGCTGTCTTGCTGCAAGAGCGCGTCGATCTTTTCGCGCTGCGCATCCTCCATCGGGGGCAGCAGGGCCATATAGTCGGCCCGTGCCTGATCGCTCATCACCTTGCCCACGATGTGTAAGCCGTCGGGGATCAGGGCATCTTCCGCCTCTAGCAGTTTCAGCCATAGGGCGGCGGGTTTGTGGCCTGCCATATCCACGACCGCGGCTTGTTCGGCGATCAAGGCTTCCAGATCGGCACGGTCGGGCGCGTCGGCGGGCATGGAACGCCAGCGGGTCAGGCTGTCTTTCAGGTCGATCAGGCCCTTGTACAGGCCCGCTTGCGCCAAAGGCGGCGTTAGGTGGGTGATCGTGATGGCATTGGCGCGGCGCTTGGCAAGGCTCGCCTCGGACGGGTTGTTGGCGGCGTATAGGTAGATGTTGGGCACTTCGCCAATCAGCCGATCGGGCCAATCGCGCGCTCCAAGGCCCGCTTGCTTGCCCGGCATGAATTCCAACGCGCCGTGCATCCCGAAATGCAAGAATACGTCGGCTTGGTAGGTGTTGCGCAGCCATAGATAAAACTGCACGAAGGCATGGGTGGGGGCAAAGCCGCGTTCAAACAGCAGGCGCATCGGGTCGCCTTCATAGCCGAAGGTGGGCTGCAAGCCGATGAAGATATTGCCCAACTGGCGGCCCAGCACAAAAACATTGCGGCCGTCGCTTTGCACCTTGCCGGGGGCGGGGCCCCAGACAGATTCGATGATTTTCAAGGGCGGCGTGTTGCGCACAATCGTGTCGGCATCAACAAAAGCTGCCACGTTGGCGGGCTGGCCGTAGGTTTTCGAATTGCCGCCCAAGACCGCATCCCGCAGGTCTTGCACAGTTTCCGGCACATCCAGCGTATAGCCCTCGGCCTTCATGGCCTTAAGCGTGTTGTGCAGGCTTTCAAACACCGACAGATAAGCCGCAGTCCCCGCAGCGCCTGCATTGGGCGGGAAGCCGAACAAAACGATACCCACCTTCTTATCGGCATTGCCCAACTGGCGCAGTTTGGCCAAGCGTTGGGTTTTTTCGGCCAGCGAGTCGATGCGTTCGGGGCAAGGCGACATGGCGCGGCTGTCGGGCGAGCCTTTGCACATCAAGCTGCACCCTGTGCAACCGTCAAGCCCGTGACGGCCCGCAAAGACGGTGGGGTTGGTCGCCCCGTCAATTTCGGGCAAGGCGATGAGCATCGTGGTTTCAATCGGGCCGAGGCCCGTGCCCGCGTTGGCCCATTGGCCAAGGGTTTGGAACTCCAGCGGATGCGCCGCGATATAGGGCACATCCAGTTCGGCCAAGGCTGCAACCGCTGCAGGGCTGTCATTATAGGCGGGGCCACCGACCAGCGAAAAGCCGGTCAGCGAGACCATGGCATCCACACCCTTGCCCGTCTTGAAATAGGCGTTGATCGCGGGGCGACCATCCAACCCGCCGGCAAAGGCGGGAATGCAGGCGATGCCCTTGGCCTCAAACGCGGCGATGACGGCGTCGTAATGGGCGGTGTCAGACGCGAGCACATAAGAGCGCAGCATCAACAGGCCCACGGTCAGCTTGGCCCCCGCAGGGCGGGGCAAGTCGGCCAGATTTGTGGTGATGCGAGCGGGAAGTTTGGGGTGATACAGCCCGACATCGGGGTAATCGACCGGAGCCTTAGCCACAGCGCCGCGCCAATCTTTGCGCGTGGCGTAGCGGCCGATCAGGAAGCGCACCATCTGTTCGATGTTGTCATCCGACCCGCCAAGCCAATATTGCATCGACAAAAACCAAGCGCGCAAATCCTGCGCCTTGCCCGGAATCCAGCGCAGGATCTTGGGCAAACGGCGCAGCATCGACATTTGCTTTTCGCCGGAATTGGACGAGGTTTTGGCGGTGGGTTTGAGCTTTTTCAAAAGCTCCATCGTCATCGAGGCAGGCTTGGACATATCCAAGTCGCCCATCTTGGTCAGTTTGACGATGGCGCTGTCGGCCACAACGCCCACAAAGGCATCCGCACGGGCGCGGGCTTCTTTCAGGTCGGGCAGGATGGCATTGATATGCTCTTCGATGAAAAGCAGGTTGGCCACAACGATGTCGGCGGTTTTGAGCGACTCTTTGCAGCGGGTCAGGGCTGCGGGGTTTTCGGCCCATTCGGCAGCGGCGTGAATAGAGATTGTCAGGCCGGGGAAATCTTTGGTCAGGCGCGGGGCGACGCGCGCGGCGGGGCCTGCGGCGTGTTGATCAAGGGTGACCACAACGATGTTGTAGCCAACGCGCGTGCCGTTCAGGGGGGGATCAGCGCGCATAATATGCCTTTGCCTCGTACAAGGTTTCGACGGAAATCGCGGTGACACCCTTGGTTTGGGCGTAGGTTTCAGTGTTGCGGCGCGCTTTGCCGCGCACGAAGAAGGGGATCTTTTTTAACTCGGCTTCCGCATCGGACAGCCAGACGATTTCGCCCGAGGGTTGTACCACGGGCACGGCCTGATCCAACAAAGCGCCTGCGTCGGGCATCGAGCCCGCCGCAGCCGCGGCCGCAGGGGCGGCTTCAGCGCGCACCTCACGCGGTTTGTGCGCGCCGCCATGGTGTGATGCCCCGGCGTCATCGTGAAACTCGAAATCGTCGCGGAACATATGCAACAGGTGTTCTTCAAGCCCCATGACCAGCGGGTGAACCCATGTGTCAAAGATCACATTCGCGCCTTCCCAGCCCATTTGCGGCGAGTAGCGGGCGGGGAAATCTTGGACATGGACGGGGGCCGAGATTACCGCGCACGGAATGCCAAGGCGTTTGCCGATGTGGCGCTCCATCTGGGTGCCAAGGATCATTTCGGGTTGCAGTGCTGCAATGGCAGCTTCGACTTCGAGGTAGTCGTCGGAAATCAGCGCCTCGACCCCGTAGTCTTTTGCCAAGGCGCGGATCGGGCGGGCCATTTCGCGGTTAAAGCAGCCAAGGCCTGCAACCTCAAACCCCATTTCCTCGCGCGCTATGCGGGCGGCGGCGGCGACATGGGTGCCGTCGCCGAAGATAAAGACGCGCTTGCCGGTGAGATAGGTGCTGTCAACGCTGCGTGTCCACCACGGCAGGCGCAGGCGCGTGGTGTCAGTTTTCGGGGCAAGGCCGGTGATCTTGGACACTTCAGCCAGAAAATCGCGCGTCGCCCCAACGCCGATTGGGACGGTCTTGGTGTAGGGTTGTTTGAAATTCGTCTCTAGCCAGCGGGCGGCGGATTCGGCGTGCTCGGGGTACATCAGCACGTTGAAATGGGCCGCCCCTAGGCGCGCGATGTCAGAGGGGCGCGCACCCATGGGGGCCACGACATTCACGCCAATGCCCATTTCGGCCAAAAGGCGGGTCAGTTCGGTTATGTCGTCGCGGTGGCGAAAACCTAGGGCGGTGGGGCCGATCAGGTTGGCAGTGATCTGTTCGGTGCGCGCGCAGGGTTGGGCCAGATGGCGCACGATCTGCAAGAAGGTTTCATCGGTGCCGAAACCCTCTTTGCGCTGATAAGACGGCAGATCGAGCGCAATCACCGGCACGCCAAGGTTCATCGAACCTGCCAGACCGGCGGGATTGTCTTGGATCAGCTCAGCGGTGCAAGACGCGCCAACAATGATCGCTTCGGGTGCAAAGCGGTCAACGGCGTCTTGGCAGGCGGTTTTGAACAAGGTCGCCGTGTCGCCCCCCAAATCGCGGGCCTGAAAGGTGGTGTAGGTGACAGGCGGGCGGTGATCGCGGCGTTCGATCATGGTGAACAAAAGGTCGGCATAGGTGTCGCCCTGCGGGGCGTGCAGCACATAGTGCAGCCCCTTCATCGCGGTGGCGACGCGCATGGCCCCGACATGGGGCGGACCTTCGTATGTCCACAGGGTAAGCTTCATGCCACACCCCCCAAAGCCGGGGGCGCTTCGCCCCCCGGACCCCCAGAGGATATTTGTGCACGTATGAAAACGCGGGTCATTCTGCCGCCTCCATCTTGGGGGCAAGGGGGGCTAGCAGGGCGCGGCGGCGCAGGGGGCGGGCGAAGAGGGCGGCGAGGTCGCCGGCTTGTTCGTAAAAATGCACGGGCGTGAAGACCAGTTCGATGGCCCATTTGGTGGCCATCCCCTCGGCCTCGAGCGGGTTGGCGAGGCCTAGGCCGCAGACGGTAAGATCGGCACGGGCGGCGCGGGCACGGGTGAGTTGTTTGTCGACATCTTGGCCTTCCGAGATTGTGGGGCCATGGGCCAGCAGGGCCAGATCGGGGCCAAGCAGATCGCGGTGCAGGAAGGGGGTGCCCACCTCTATCGCGGTCATGCCGCATTCGCGGGTAAGGAAGCGGGCGAGGGGGATTTCAAGCTGGCTATCGGGGAAGAAGAAGATGGATTTGCCCGATAGCGTTTGGGTTGCCGCTGCGACGGCTTTTTGAGCGCGCGCGCGGGGGGCGGCGGTGACTTTGGCGAACAGGGCGGGGTCAACGCCGAATTCGGTGGCGATGGCTTGCAGCCACAGGGTCGTGCCTTCAGCACCAAAGGGGAAGGGTGCCGGAATGTGGCGCGCGCCGCGACGGGTGAGGGCGGCGTGGGTATCGCCCAAGAAGGGTTGCAGCAGCGCAAAGACCGTGTTCGGCCCAATCGCCAGCGCATCGGCACTGCGCCGCGCGGGCAGGCAGCGCACCTTGGTGATGCCAAGGGCAGCCAGCAGGGCTACGGCCTGATCTTCGACCACATCGGGCAAGGCCCCGACGAGCAGCAATTCCTTCTCAGCCGTTGTCCCCAAGGTGGGCACCATCGAGGCAAGGCAGGCATCTTCGCCTTGGGTAAAGGTTGTCTCAATCCCCGAGCCGGAATAGTTCAGCACGCGCACATGGGGGGCGTGCTTGACGCTCATGCGTTCGGCGGCGCGGTGCAGGTCAAGCTTGATGACTTCAGAGGGGCAAGACCCTACCAAGAAAAGCTGACGGATGTCAGGGCGGCGTGACAGAAGGCGATCCACCTCGCGGTCAAGTTCGGTCTGGGCATCGGCAAGGCCGGCCAAGTCTTTCTCTTCCAGAATGGCGGTGCCAAAGCGGGGTTCGGCGAAAATCATCACGCCTGCGGCGGATTGCAGCAGATGCGCACAGGTGCGGCTGCCGACCACCAGAAAGAAAGCGTCCTGCATCTTGCGGTGCAGCCAGATGATTCCCGTCAGGCCGCAGAACACCTCGCGCTGGCCGCGCTCTTTCAGGACGGGGGTGTTGGTGCAACCAAGGGCGGGGGCGCTCATGCGGGCACCGCCGCGCCCAAACGGGCAGCGCGCAGCTTTAAGATGAACTGCGTGGCGTTCACGGCGTAGGCCGCATAGGCCGCCAAAGCCAAGGTCATTTGGCCCACATGGTCCAAAGCGCCGGTGTAAAGGCTAAAGAGATAGGCGGTGTGCAGGGCGATCACACCAAAGCTGAACACATCTTCCCAATAGAAGGCGGGGGCCAAAAGGTATTGGCCGAACACGACTTTTTCCCAAATGGCGCCGGTGATCATGATCACGTACAAAAAGCCGGTCTTGACGATGATAGAGATCGTGGCCGCTTCGTATCCAGTGCCGGTGACGATGTAGCGCAGCACCAGAACCAGCGACGTGGCGAAGGCCAAGAATTGCAACGGGGCCAGAATGCCTTGCACCAGCGTCCACTTTGTCTGGTCGCGGCGCACCCGCTCTTGCGGCGTATAAAGCGCAGGGCGGCGAACATGGTCAGGACGATTCTGGGTCATCAACAGGCTTTCAACACTCGGGTCTGTGACACGATCCTAGCCCTGCGATTCCGAATGTGTCAACCAAAACTTACACAATTTCAGTTGACACTGCATGAAGTGGACAGACGAGGGCGGCGGATTTCTGCCGCAGAAAAACTGCATTATTCCTGTTATAAAACAAATACTTGAAAAACGAACAAGGCTTTGCTACCGAAAAGAGTGTCAATTTTCTTTGACAATGCAGCAGACCTAAACGAAGGTTGTTATCAAGGATGGCCCCAATTGTGCTGACAGACTCAGGCGCAAAATCAGCGGGCCACCTTGGGAGGAGCCGTGCCGATGCAAGAAATTCAGGCGCAAGATCAAGGTCGTGCGGGGTCAAAAGACAGTGCGGGGGTGATCTATTTTGCCGCACAGGTCGTGTCGTTGCTGGCAGAACGCAATTGGAGAACCTTCTCCGAAGTGCGCGAACCTGTGGTGTCAGGGCTGATCACGGCGGCCTTATCGGGCAAGAAAGACGCATTTGCCGACCTGCTGCGCGAATTGAAGCGGGCGCGGGTCAGTGCAGCGGCGCTGGCGGATATCTACATTCCCGAAGCGGCGCGCCGCATGGGCGACGCTTGGACCGACGATCAGATGTCGTGGCTGGATGTGTCGATTGGCGTGGGGCGGTTGCAAAGCCTGCTGCGCGAGATTGGCATGGCCTGGGTGGCCGATCAGGCGGGCGACACGGGGCATGGCACGGTCTTGCTGATTGTGCCCGACCGCGAACAGCACACGCTTGGGCCCATGGTGGCCATGGGGCAAATGCGCCGCTATGGGGTTTCGGTTTGCTTAAGAATTGCCCCATCGCACAACGAATTGCGCAGTCTTATGGCGGCGCGGCAGTTCGATGGGGTGCTGATCTCAATCGCGACCAAAGACAAATTGGAATCGGTGTTGAAAACCGTTCAATTCATCAAGGCGGTGGCTGGAACGCCGATGCCGATCGTGGTGGGCGGGGCGGTGACGCCAAAAGTGGAAGATCTTGCTGCAGCGACGGGGGCAGATCTTGCCTCAAATGATATCTGCGAAGCCCTTGAATCCCTTGGTCTTAAGTTTGACGCATCCTGCGTGCTGCGGCGCGCGTAACCTACCGCTGTCCCGGCAAACCGGGTGGGTGGCAAGAATGGGCAAGCCCAGTGAACACTGATACCACGCATTTCCTTGCAGGCATGTCGATGCCGCTGATCGATCCGGGCTTTTTGTCCGAGGTTTTGTCGACGGCGTCTGACATCACCCTGATGGTCAGTGCCGATAAGATCGTCACCGCCGTTATGGTGAACCCGCATCACTCGGCCTTCGGTCGGTTGGACACTTGGGTTGGCACCAAAATCGTCGATCTGGTGTCAGAGGACAATCATGACAAATTGAACCACCGCATAGCCGCGCTGAACAAGCCCGGCGCGGGCTCTGTCACGGCGGAAGTGAACCACTACGATGCCGCCTTGCTGGAATTTCCAGTGCGCTACACGATGCACCTAATCCGCAGCGACAAATCCATTCTGATGCTGGGCCGCGATATGCGCCCGATTGCCGAAATGCAGCAGCAACTGGTCATGGCGCAAATAGCCCTTGAGCGCGATTATGAATCGCAGCGCGAGATGGACACCCGCTACCGCGTCTTGATGGAAGCGACCCGCGATGCCGTGGTGTTGCTGGCCATGAACAACGGGCGCATCGCCGACCTGAACGCCGCCGCTGCGCTGATGCTGGGCGGCTCACGCGCCGATCTTGTCGGCGCTGCCATCGCGCAGGAATTCGAAGGCCGCCGTCGGGGTGAGTTTTTGGAAAGCCTGTCCAACATCGCCTCGGCCGACTCGGTGAGCCCGGTAGAGCTGATTGCACGCCGCTCGCAGCGTAAGTTGCGGGTTATCCCCAAGCTATTCCGCGCGGCGGGCGAACGCCTGATGCTGTGCCGGCTTGAAGCGACTGAGCAGAGTTCCACACAGCACAGCGAGTCGAACGAAAACTTTGAACGCCTGTTCCACGAAGGCGTCGATGCCGTGGTGTTCTTGGATGGCGATGGGGTCATTACCTTTGGCAACGATTCCTTCCTGAAGCTGACCGACAGCACCCACCTTTCGAACGTGCGCGGCAGGTCTTTGGCAGATTTTCTGGCACGCGGCACGGTAGACCTGAGGGTCTTGCTGGACAATGCCAAGCGCAGTCGCCACTTGCGGATATTCTCCACCAAGATCGTGAACGAGTTCAATGGCCAAGTCGCGGTCGAAATCTCGGCCACTTATCTGAACGACCGCCCCAATCCCGGCTTTGGCCTGATGATCCGCGATGTCAGCCGGGTAGAGTTTATGCGCCGGCCCACCACCTCGGGCACCGATGAGGGTATGCGCGGGGTGATGGATTTGGTGGGGTCGTCGACCCTGAAGGACATTGTGGCCGAAACCACCGATGTCGTTGAAAAGATGTGCATTCAGACAGCGGTTGACCTGACGCGCAACAATCGGGTGGCCGCTGCCGAAATGCTGGGCCTGTCGCGGCAATCACTTTATGTCAAACTGCGCAAGTTCGGGTTGCTGAGCAAAGACGACGAATAGGCTGTGATCCAACGCTGGCAACAAAGTGCCCCACTGTGGGCGCTTTTTGTTTTGCGGTGATGAAAACTCAGGGCTTGATCGACTCAAAAATGTAAGTCAAAGTTGACACATGACTGTATCACACGCCTTACACACCCCAACCCGCCCGCAGCCCAAAGCCATGCTTGAGCTGATTAAACCCATCACATGGTTCCCGCCCATGTGGGCCTATTTGTGCGGCATCGCATCTGTCGGGGTATCGCCTTGGGGCGTTTGGCCGATGGTGGTTTTGGGCGTGCTGCTGGCGGGGCCTGTGGTCTGCGGCATGTCGCAGGCAGCGAATGATTGGTGCGATCGGCACGTTGATGCGGTGAACGAACCACATCGGCCGATCCCGTCGGGGCGCATTCCGGGGCGCTGGGGGCTGTGGATTGCGCTGACTATGTCGGTTCTGTCTTTGCTGTTGGGCTGGCAGTTGGGCACTTGGGGCTTTGCCGCCACCGTGGTGGGCGTGCTGGCCGCTTGGGCCTATTCGGTCGAACCGGTGCGGCTGAAGCGGTCGGGCTGGTGGGGGCCGGGGCTGGTGGGCCTGTGTTACGAAGGCTTGCCGTGGTTCACCGGCGCTGCGGTTTTGTCGCAGGGCATGCCCAGCTTTCAGATTTGCACCATGGCGTTGCTGTATGCGCTTGGTGCTCATGGCATCATGACACTGAATGATTTCAAAGCGCTAGAGGGCGATAAGCTGCACGGCGTGCGATCCCTTCCCGTCACCCTAGGGCCAGAGGTTGCCGCCCGCGTGGCCTGCACGGTGATGGGGCTGGCGCAGGCTTTGGTGATTGCGCTGCTGCTTGTTTGGGGCAAGCCGGTTCACGCGCTGTGCGTTGGGCTGCTTTTGGCGGGGCAGGTCTGGGCGATGGGACGGTTGCTGCAAGACCCCAAGGCCAAAGCGCCTTGGTACAATGCCACGGGGGTTGCGATGTATGTCAGCGGCATGATGATCACCGCCTTTGCGCTGCGCGGGTTAGGGGTGGCGGGATGAAGTATCTATCTTGGGCGTCGATCTTTCGCCTTGGCGCGGTGCAGATGTGCCTTGGGGCGATTGTGGTGCTATGCACCTCAACTTTTAACCGGCTGATGGTGGTGGAAGCGGGCCTGCCCGCAGTGCTGCCGGGGGTGTTGGTGGGCCTGCATTACGCGGTGCAGATCACGCGGCCAACATGGGGCTACAAGTCTGACACCGGCGGGGCGCGCACGCGGTTTATCATCGGCGGGATGGCGGTTCTGGCGCTGGGCGCTTTGGGCGCGGCCTTGGGCTTTGTGCTGATGGGTACGATGTTTTGGGCAGGCTTGGCGCTGTCAGTGCTGGCTTACGCCCTGATCGGCGCGGGGGTGGGGGCATCGGGCACCTCGCTTTTGGCGCTGTTGGCCACCAGCACCCACCCGCGCCGCAGAGCGGCAGCGGCGACGATCACTTGGCTGATGATGATCTTTGGCATTGCTGTGACGGCTACCATCGTGGGCAAGGCGCTTGACCCTTACTCGCAAGGATTGCTGCTGAAATTAGTCGCCTTGGTCGGCGCAGGGGCCGTGGCGCTAACCGTGCTGGCAGTTTGGGGAATTGAGGCGCGACATCCTTCTGCGCCTGCCCCCGACAAAGCCCTGCCCTTCCGCGCAGGCTTGGCCGAGATTTGGGCCGAGCCCCGCGCGCGCAACTTTACCATCTTCATCTTCCTGTCGATGGTCGCCTATTTCATGCAGGAACTGATCCTTGAACCCTATGCCGGGCTGGCCTTTGGCTTTACGCCGGGGCAGTCAACCCAGCTTTCAGGCGCGCAAAACGGCGGGGTTTTTGTGGGGATGCTCACTGTCGGCATCGCCGCCACCGGCTTTCGCATCGGATCGCTGCGCGCTTGGGTGATGGCAGGGTGTACAGGGTCAGCCCTCGCCTTGCTGGTGATTGCCATGGCGGGGCAAATGGCGACAGGCGCAGCCCTTATCCAGCCCGCCACGATGGCCTTGGGCTTTTTCAACGGGATGTTTGCCGTCTCGGCCATAGGCTCGATGATGGCGCTGGCCGGAGAAGGGCGCGAGGCGCGGGAAGGCACGCGCATGGGCCTGTGGGGGGCGGCGCAAGCCGTAGCGGCAGGTGTTGGTGGTGTTTTGGGCGCAGGTGCGGTCGATCTGGCACGGCATTTTATCGCCACGCCCACGGCCTTTGGCGTGGTCTTTATCGCAGAAGCTGCCCTTTTCGCCGTGGCCACGCTGATGGCCCAACAGATTATCGAGGGGCGTGCTGCGCCCGCAATCGGCAGCTATGTACCGGGAGAATGATATGTTTGACGTTGTAGTCATCGGCGGCGGACCTTCGGGGGCAACGGCGGCCAATGATCTGGCCCGCGCGGGGGTGGATGTGGCGTTCTTAGATAGGGCGGGGCGGATCAAGCCCTGCGGCGGGGCCATTCCACCGCGCCTGATCGAAGATTTCTCGATCCCTGAAGAGCAATTGGTGGCGCATATTCAAACGGCGCGCATGATCTCGCCCACACAGCGGCAGGTTGATATCCCGATTGAGGGTGGCTTTGTCGGCATGGTTGACCGCGAGCATTTCGACGAATTCCTGCGCAAGCGGGCGGTTGACAGCGGTGCAGAGCGTTTTACCGGCACCTATCTGCGGTTGGAACGTGACGCCAAAGGCACCCATGTGGTTTACCGCGACAAGGCGTCAGGTGCCGAAATGCGCCTTTCAACCAAGTTGGTGATCGGGGCCGATGGCGCGCGGTCAAACGTCGCCAAAACCGAGGTTCCCGGCGGCGACAAAATCCCCTATGTCATTGCCTATCATGAGATTATCAAAGCCCCTGTCGGATCGAACCTATACGATCCCGGCCGCTGCGATGTGATCTATGACGGCAAAATCAGCCCAGATTTCTACGGCTGGGTCTTTCCCCACGGCCAGCACGCCAGCGTGGGCATGGGCACGGGAATTGACGGGATTGACCTGAAACAAGCCACGGCTGACCTGCGCGAAGCCTCTGGCCTGACGGGTTGCGAAACCATCCGCCGCGAGGGCGCGCCTATTCCGCTGCATCCGATGGATCGGTGGGACAATGGCCGCGACGTGGTGCTGGCCGGCGATGCGGCGGGGGTGGTGGCACCATCGTCGGGCGAAGGCATCTATTACGCCATGGTTGGCGGGCGCGTGGCGGCAACGGCTGCGCAAGCTTGCTTGGCCACGGGGCGGGCATCCAAACTGCGGTTGGCGCGCAAGATGTTCATGAAGGAACACGGCACGGTGTTCAAAGTGCTGCGATCCATGCAGGACGCTTACTATAAATCCGATGAGCGCCGCGAAAGATTTGTCAGCCTGTGCCACGATGTTGATGTGCAAAAGCTGACGTTTGACGCCTATATGAACAAAAAGCTGGTCAACGCACGGCCCTTGGCGCATCTGAAAATCGGCTTTAAAAACATCAGACATCTTATGGGCTGGGTGGCCCCGGAACACGTATGAACGAAATGGTCCCCGCGTGGGTCGACGGTGTGTTGACCCCTGTTGAAAAGCTGGACGTGCATCAGCGCGGCCTGCGCCACTTGGCTGTGTCGGTCTTTGTGATGAATGGCCCGCGCACGCTGTTGCAACGCCGCGCCTTAGGCAAATACCACACGCCGGGCCTGTGGGCCAACGCCTGCTGCACCCATCCGCGCTGGGGCGAAGCGCCGCTAGATTGTGCCACGCGGCGGGTGCGCGAAGAACTGGGGCTGACGGGCCTATCCCTGCGCCGTGTCGGCGGCATCGAATACCGCGCCGATGTGGGGGCGGGTTTGACCGAGCATGAGGTGGTTGACCTGTTCGTCGCCGAAGCGCCACTTGATGTGACCCTGCGCCCCAACCCTGAAGAGGTGATGCAGGTGGCTTGGGTTTCCCTGTCTGACCTGTCGGATCAGATCAAAGCCGACCCTGCCCGCTTTACCCCTTGGCTGCGGATTTATCTGGCCGAGGGCTGGGGCAAGGTGGCCCAAACCCTGCAAGGCAGCGACCAAGCCCATGCCTAAACGTCAGCGGGTCTTTCTGTTGGGGGCCACGGGCACAATTGGCCGCGCAACAGCCACAGTGCTGCTGGCAAAGGGGCACGAGGTGGTCTGCCTTGTGCGCGCCAAGCCTAACGATCCGCGCCGTGGCTTGCCCCAAGGTGTCACGCTGCGCTTTGGCGATGTGACCGATCCGGCATCGCTGGAACGCGACGGCTTTGCTGATGAGCGGTTTGATGCGCTTGTCTCTTGCCTTGCCTCGCGCAGCGGTGCGCCCAAAGACGCTTGGGCGATAGACCACCGCGCCCATTCTGAAGCCTTGCGCATCGCCAAAGCGGCGGGGGTTTGCCACGTGGTTCTGCTGTCAGCCATCTGCGTGCAGCGCCCGCTTTTGGCCTTTCAACAGGCCAAATTGGCGTTTGAGGCAGAGCTGACCGCCTCTGGCCTGACCTATTCCATCGTGCGGGCCACGGCGTTTTTCAAATCGCTGTCGGGTCAAGTGGCCCGAGTGCAGGCGGGCAAACCCTTCCTGCTCTTTGGCGATGGCAATCTAACCGCCTGCAAACCGATCAGCGATGCCAACCTTGGCACCTTTCTGGCCGAATGTTTGGATGACCCCACCCGCCACAACCGCATTCTGCCCATCGGCGGGCCGGGGCCTGCGATTACGCCCAAAGAGCAAGGGGCGGCTTTGTTTACCCTGTTGAACCAAACGCCCAAATATCGCAGCGTTCCCGTGGGGTTCCTTGATGGCATCATCGCGGTGTTGTCTTGGCTGGGCAAACTGTCGCCAAAGCTGCGCGACAAGGCCGAACTGGCCCGCATCGGGCGCTATTATGCGACCGAGTCTATGCTGGTGCTGAACCCTGCAACGGGGCGGTATGACGCCAATGCAACCCCCTCGACCGGTAAGGACAGGCTGGTTGACCACTATGCCAGCCTGCTGCGCGGCGAGGTTACAACCGATTTGGGTGAACACGCGATATTTTAGACCAAATGGGTTGATAGCCGCCCTTCGATAGACCTTGACGCAAGAACAGGGTTGGTTAGACAAAACGGGGTGAAGGCTGCCGTCTTTTCGCCTTGGGCCAACCGACAGCATCGTTGAAAAGGACCGCGACCATTCCGGCAAAATTGCATCCTGTGATCCTGTGTGGCGGCTCTGGCACGCGGCTTTGGCCCTTGTCACGCAAAAGCTTTCCCAAGCAGTTTTCCGCCATTTCGGGCGATGAAACGCTGTTTCAAGCCTGCGTGCGGCGGTTCACCGCGCCTGAATTCGCCGCGCCTTGGGTGATTTCCGGATCAGATTTTCGCTTCATCGTGAAAGACCAACTGGCCGCGATAGGTGCCACGGCGCAAGCGACCTTGATCGAACCCCAAGGGCGCAACACCGCCCCCGCCATTCTGGCCGCAGCCTTGCTGTTGGACCAAACTGAACCGGGGGCCCTGATGATCGTAGCCGCCTCGGATCACGTGATCCCGCAGGACGCGCAGTTTCGCGCGGCGGTTCTAGCGGCTGTGCCCACGGCGCGATCGGGGCAGATTGTCACCTTTGGCATCAAGCCGGATCGGGCAGAGACGGGATATGGCTGGTTGGAACTGTCGCACCCCACCGCCGATTTCGCGCCCGTGGCGCAACCCCTGCGCCGCTTTGTCGAAAAGCCAGACATGGCACGCGCGCAAGCCATGCTGGCAGACGGGCGTCATGCGTGGAACGCCGGGATCTTTCTGGTCACCACCACCGATCTGATCGCAGCCTTTGCCACCTTCGCGCCGCAGATCCTGCAAGGTGTGCGCGCCTCGGTTGCGGCCATTCAGCATGACCTTGGCTTTTCAAAGCTTGGAGCAACCGATTGGGCCGCCCTGCCCGACCTGTCGATTGACTATGCCGTGATGGAAAAGGCACCGAACCTGTCGGTGATGCCCTACAACGGCGCGTGGTCCGACCTTGGCGGGTGGGAGGCGGTTTGGCGCGACTCCTCACCTGATGCGGCGGGGGTTGTCACCCACGGCAACGCGCTGGCGATTGAGTGTACAGACAGCCTGCTGCGTTCCGAGGCTGGCAGCCTGCAACTGGTGGGCATCGGGCTGGAAAACATCGTGGCCGTGGCCATGCCCGACGCGGTGCTGATCACCACCAAAGACCGTGCGCAGGATGTAAAGCTGGCCGTCACCCAGCTAAAGGCGCAAAAGGCCCCGCAGGCCGAAACCTTTCCGCGTGATCACCGGCCTTGGGGCTGGTACGAAAGCCTTGCGCTTGGCGACCGCTTTCAAGTGAAGCGCATTGTGGTGCTGCCTGGTGCTGCCCTTAGCCTGCAAAGCCACCATCACCGCGCAGAACATTGGATCGTGGTGCAAGGAACGGCAAAAGTGACCGTCGACGCCGATGTGCGCCTGATTTCCGAAAACCAATCGGTCTACATCCCCTTAGGCGCGGTGCACCGGCTGGAAAACCCCGGCAAGGTCAACATGGTTCTGATCGAGGTGCAAACCGGCACCTATTTGGGCGAGGATGACATTATCCGCTACGATGACGTCTACGCCCGTGGTCAGGGTGCCAAGGGGTAGCGGCGTTCGTCTTGCTTTGGCGCGGTGCTGACGGGTACAGCGCGCGATTCCAGCATATGCGCGATCAGATCACGTTGAACCATGCTTTCCAACACGCCGGCCAAAACCGCACTGCGGTCGTTTGCCATTTTGCGCTTGCGCCTTGGGCGCAGATTGGCAAGGTCTAACTCTAGCCCTGCTGCGGCCAGCACGGGGTCCAGATAGTGCGGGAAATTGGGCACAGCGTCTTCATAATATATCTGGATCGGCGTTATTCCATGCCGCTTAAAGAACGCCAACCATTGCGCATCTTCCTTGATAAAGCCGCGCATATGTGTACGCGCCACGTTCATATCAAAATGCATCGTTGCATTAAAACCTTCGCTTGCGTGGGCGGCATCCCAAACATCCAGCGCTTCCGCTGTATATTTTGAAACTGTCTGCTCAAATATGTTCGCACGGCGAATATAAACCCAAATGGCCTTCGAAAAGAATTGAGCAAAGGGGGCGGTGCGGTTGGGCGCGCCGTTCGGGGCGATCATTTCAGACAGCCGCAGCACGAAGGGAAACATCACTTTATCAAAAAAGAGGGCCTCACCCGCACGGTGGCGTTGCAGAATATCTAAGGCTTGCGCCCAATCTTGAATACCTTTGTTGATGACAAGGTGATAAAAAGCCTCAGTCTGGCTGGCCGCGCGGCCCGTGGCGTTTTGAAAATCATCGACAATCATTGTCGACCCACTGCGTTGGGTGGCACAAAAAATAATGGCTGGGTGATCGAAACTCATCGCTTGTACCTCTTACCGACGCCCGTAAACGCCGTAAGCGTAAATGTTCAAGCCCATCATTTTCCCACCCGTCGATAGAACCAATCGGACCTGATTCATAGCAGCCAACCTTTCACTGGGGATCATCGTGCTATCCAGTCTTAAATGGAAGAAAGTGGCGTATTCATTCACTTCATGTGGCCCGATAACCACAAAGGTGGGGTCGCCTTCACCGTGCAGAATGAATTGCGAATATAACGTGCCCGGCGCTTGGGTAGAGATTTTAAGAACCCATTCTGTCCACAGCCAAGCTTTTGGATCAAGACCAGGGTTCAAAAATTCAAACGCAAACCACTCCTGTTGCTCGCCGACTGCGCTCATACTCAGCCCAAAGCCGGGCGTGGCGTCATTGCGGTGCAACTCTGACAGCGGAAAACTTGTCAAATCGCAGTATGTTTCCGCGATCGGGGCGGCAAATTGCACAAACCCGTCGGCCAGAGTGAACCTATCCAAACGCTGGGTTCCTTGCACACCCGTCTGGCGAAACTGGCGATAACCGGACGGCGTGATATCTTCAACCCCCGCCTCTTCGAACGACTGCGGGGTGACCACGGTATAATCGGGGCCAAATCGAACTAGACGCTCTAGTTCATCAAGACGCCCGCGCAATTCGGTCAAGAGGGTCAAGACTTCAGTTTTATTTTGCATTTTCAAACATCATGGACTGAAGATTTAATATCATGCATTGTGCTTTGCAGCCGTTCGGCGCGCCGCCTTTCCCACAACCACTCCTCTGTGCGTTTTTTATAGTCACGCTTCAGGGAGTTAAGTTGGGCAGAGATCGAAATCAGATCACGGAAGTAGGGGTCAATCTTGTCTTTATGTCGGCGTAGTTCCGCGCGCAGGGTATCGGGGGTTTGGCGCGACACAAATTCGCCGATGTACCAATTCAAATCCTTGGCACGGCGTTGATCCAACCGATCAATCAAAGCAGCGGCATCGGGGCCGTCTTGGCTTTTCGCAGCTATGGAATAGGAAAAATCAAGATCCCGCAATTTATCAAACAAGCGGGCCATATCCCCACCCTTTGCCAATGAAGTTGGCCTGCGGCAGTAAAAATAAAGGCAATCGCGCACAAAAGAATATCTGCGGCAATGAGGGAAGATCAGGCTATTGCGCAACAGATCTTCGGTAATCGACAGGCCAACATCAATATCCGTGTGATCTGGAACGCGGTCCCATAAACTGCGGGCGTAAATTTTATTCCAGACAACATTGCGTAAACTGTCGTTCACAAAGGCGCGGTTGGCTGCATCGCCGTCTAAAGGGCCATCGCGGTTGGCGGTGTTAAAGCGAATGGGGCGACCGTCGGGGTGTAATTCAACCGCCTGACATTCCACAATTTCGGCACCCGTTGTCATGGCTTCGGCGAACATGATGGTGGCAAAATCTGGGTGAATGTAATCGTCGCTGTCGACATGTGCCAAATACAACCCGCACGCTTGCTGTGCGCCGGTCGTTCGCGCCTGATACAGGCCGCGGTTTTGCGCGTGCCGCACCAAGCTAAACCGCCCATCGTCCCCCACCGCCGCCGCAACCGCCGCCGCCACATCCCCGGTTGAGGCATCATCCACCACAATGCAGTCAAATTCTTGCAGGCTTTGGTTTTTGATGCTGCGCAAGCACCTGCCAAGCAAGTCTTCAGTGCCAAACACCGGCACAATAAAGCTGACCTTAGGCCGCTGACCCTGCGCAAAAACAGCCGCGCTTTGCCAATACGCCGTCCAAGTGGCATGGCTTTGCGCAACAGGGGGGGACACCGGTTGGCGAACATTGGTCAACCGCCCCGTGCGATCAATTTCGGCAATGATATCCAGCCAAGCCTGCCGGATGCGGTGCAAGCAAAACCGTTCGGCCACAAAGGCCCGCGCGGCTTTGCCCATCTTGGCGGCTTGCATCGGGTTGGTCAAAAGCTGCACCAAACGGTCAGCAAAGGCCCCCGTATCGCCAAAGGGCACCAAAAACCCCGTCTCGCCATCAACGATCTGGTCACGCAATCCGGGCAGGTCAAAGACCACTTGCGGCACGCCGTACATCGCCGCTTCCAGCAAGACCATCGGCTGGCCTTCGATGTCAGAGGTCAAGGCAAAGGCCGTGGCTTTTTGGTAATAATCGCCGACCCTTTGGCTGCGCCCAAGGCAGGCGATGTGCCCGTCACGCAGGCCGTAAGCCTGCCGCAGCCATTGGTCTTCCTGCCAATCGTAGTCGCCCAAGATCGTCAAACGCGCCGCCGTAACCTGCTTTTGCACTTTGCCCATCGCATCGTAAAGCAGATCTAACCTTTTGGCTCGCTTGCGAAAATGCGAGATGTTAAGAACCATCGGCTCTGTCAGGTTGGCTATTGGCCAAGCGCCATCGGGCAAGGGGTTGGCAACCTTACGCACGTTGTCCAGATGCGCGCCAAAGGCCTCAAAGGCATCGTCGGTCAGCACGGTCACACCGGCAAAACGGCGATAGGTGCTGTAGCGGTCACCGAACCAGTCTTGATAGCCCGCTTTGCGGTCGCGCGCCCATTGGAACAGCGGATAGTGAAAGGCGTTGTGTTCTGTTAGAACGATCTTTGTGCCCTCATCGGCAAGATCGGCCATCAGGCGCACATGATCTTTGTCCCAATGGTAATGGTCAAACACCAGATCTATCCGCAACCGATTGATCGCCGCGCGCAGATCATCGGTGGTAAAGGGCACCTCGTGCAGGGTCACTCCCGGCAGATGGGCGGGGCGGATGGCACCGGGTTGCACAAAGATATAGGTTTCAAAATCAGCACTTAGCGATGTCGCCAAAATTGTAACAACCCGCTCGGCACCGCCTGACGCGAGGGTAGGAATGATGAAGGCCACTTTGCGGATCAATTTTCAAATTACCTGAACAAAGAAAGACGAAAATAGGCTTTGGATAATTAGTTAAGAGTGTATTTTGAGAAGATCAACAAAAAATATCACTAAAGTGTCGGTATTTTTAACTATCGTATACGGTGCCAAGCTTGGTGTTCATCGGGCAGGCCCGCAAATGGCAAGTCAGACACTGTGTTGCCGCCTACACAGCCCCCAATGCGGCGCGCAGGTTGACTTCGGCGTTTTCCAAGATGGCACTCATCGCTTCGACCGCCGCCTTTTCTTCGCGGGCACTGACGTGCACGAACACCAGCCTGTGGGCGTGGCACAGGTTTTCCATCGTCATTCCGGCCAAAAGCTGGCCTCGGTGGCTGGTCGAGAAGGCTTCGTACAAGGCGGCTTCCATCGCTTCGAACAGATAGGTCAGCACGCGGTTGCCACCGCTTAGGGCCAAAGCCTCGTGAAAGCGCACATCGGCAAGGTGAAAGGCGCGTTCAGCCTCGGCCCTATGTGCGCCGCCTTGGTCTATCTCGGCCGCCACAGCCTGCATCGCCGTCAGGGCCGCTTCAACCGCCGCAAGACCAGCACGGCTGGCGTGGCGGACGGCCAAGATCACCGACTGCACTTCAAGCGCGCGGCGCACTTGCATCAGGTCGAACAGGCTTTTGGGGTCAGATTTCATCAATGAGGTCAGAAAGGCCCCAAACATCGCCCCATCCGGCTGCGTCACCACAGCGCGTTTGCCACGGGCAAGGCTGACAAGACCGCGACCCGACAAGATCTTCAACGCCTCGCGGATCGTGATGCGGCTTATGCCGAAATCGGTGGCCATCTCGGCCTCAGACGGCAACTGCGCGCCGGGGCGCAAGTCTTGCACAATGCGCGCGCCCAGCGTGTCGGCGACACTGGTGGCGGCAGAGGCGGTTGGTGCGGGGCGCTGTGCAGGTGGGGAGATTCTCGACATTGCTCAAAGGTATATGATAAGTTCACGCAGGTAAACGCCACAAAACCAATGCAAGCGCAGCAATTCGGCGCATTCTTAGCTGCATCGCCGCATTTTGACGACTTTCCATCGAATTTCATCGCGAAACCGTGGCCAAAAGACAATCTGGCTTTACAAGCTTGTATGCCTTCTTTAGCCTTCACCCTGCGCGCCAAATGCGAAGAACGGCATATGCGGGCACGATCCAATTGGGAGGATGCTATGAAACTGAACGTGACGCTGAACCGCGTGATCGCGGGTTCTGCCCTTGCCCTGTCCTTAATGGCCACCACGGCCATGGCGGCTGACCCGACCGAAAAGTGGTGCTCTGGCGTGACCATCGCCGCGTTTCCGGGTGGTCCGCAGGGCGGTGTGTTCGCCAACAACGTCTATAACGGCTTTCGTCAGGCCGAGATGGATCTTGGCGCAACCGTGACCTACTACTTCTCGGATTGGGATCCGAACAAGATGCTGCAACAGATCCAACAGGCTGTTGCAACCAAGGTTGACGGCATCGCCACCTATGGCTTTGCCGGTGAGCCTGCCACTGGCCCGATCGTTGACCAAGCCTTTGCGCAGGGCACGATCTTTACCAGCCTGAACACATCGTTGCCCGACAGCCAAGCGAAGTATGCCTCGCACGGGTTTGGCTATGTCGGCGCGCCGAACTATGCGGCTGGCTATGCCCTTGGGGCTGAAGCCGCCAAGCGCGCCAATCTGCAAGCGGGCGATGAAGTCTTTGTTTGGGGTCTGCAGGGCCAAGGCGGGGATCGTGGCCAGCGCACCGTGGGTGTGGTGGATGCCTTCACCAAAGCCGGTGCGAAGGTGATCTATCAAGAGATTGACGCTGCCACCAACGCCGATCCGAACGCTGGCACGGCCACATTTGTGGGTGTGATGGGCGCAAATCCGGGCATCAAGATTGTCGTGACCGATCACGGCGGTCTGACATCCAACGTTGGCGTTTACGCGCAAGCGGCGGGTTTGAAGCCGGGCCAAGTCTATTTCGCGGGCTTTGATATGTCGCCCAACACCGCCCAAGCGGTGAAAGACGGCTACCAGAACCTTGTGATCGACCAGCAGCCCTTCCTGCAAGGCTACCTGCCGATCTTGAACATCTGCCTGACCAAGAAGTTCGGCTTCTCGGGGCTTGATGTCAACACGGCGGGTGCCTTTGTTGATGCGACCAACGTGGATGCTGTGGCCCCCTTGGCCGCTGTCGAAATCCGCTAACCTTCAAGGGGCCCGTCACCACGGGCCCCTTTCTCTTTCATACAGGTGTCCTGATGGCTGAAGCTTCACCCCGTCCCGGGGAGACGCCGGTTATTGAACTGCGCAACGTCTCCAAGACCTTTGGCGAGGTCCGCTCGCTGTCTGACATCAACTTTGCGGTTTATCCGGGCGAAATTGTTGGCCTTTTGGGTGACAATGGCGCGGGCAAATCAACGCTGGTCAAGACCGTGATGGGCTTTCACAAGCCCGATGCGGGGGGCGATGTGTTCTTTAAGGGCGAAAAGATCGACGATTGGTCAGTCGCCCGCGCGCGCGGCTTGGGGATTGAAACGGTCTATCAAGAACGCGCCTTGTGCGAAAAGCAGCCCATCTGGCGCAATATGTTTATGGGCCGCGAACCGCGCACCGCTTGGGGATTGCTAGACGTCAAGAAGATGCGCGAGGAATCGGCGCGCCTTATGTCGGAACACATGGGCTTCACCTCGGCCGCAGTGCATCCTGACAATGTGGTGACCACCATGTCGGGTGGCGAAAAGCAGGGCGTCGCCATCACGCGGGCTTTGTACTTCGATGCGCAACTGGTGATCTTGGATGAACCCACCATGGGCCTGTCGCTGACCGAAACCAAGAAGACGCTGGATTTCGTCAGCAATATCAAAAAGGCCGGCAAGTCGGCCATTTTCATCGACCACAACATCTTCCACGTCTATCCCGTGGTGGATCGTCTTTATGTGCTGGATCGCGGCAAGGTCGCTGGCGTCTATGATAAAAGCGAGATTTCCATGGAAGAGTTGATTGACCGCCTGTACCGGGTCGCCCGGACCGGCACGTTGGAGTAAGCCCATGTCGGACGCAAAACCCAAAAACAACCGCGTGGCCCCGCCATCTTTCCTGCGCCGCTACGGATCGCAACTGGGCATCATCGGCGTGGGGCTGGTGATGTGGCTGGGCTTTGTGATCGCAGCACCTACGGTGTTTATGAACACCTTCATTTATGTGGCCTTCGCCCAAACCACGCCACAATTCGGCATCATCGCGCTGGCGCTGACCTTTGTTGTCATCACCGGCGAGATTGACCTGTCTTTCCCGTCTATCATGGCTTTGGGCACAGCGATTTTCTGTTTGGCCGTCACGCATGGCTTGGCGTGGCCCTTCGCCTTGGTTCTGGGGCTTTTGACGGGGGCGGCCTGTGGATGGGTCAACGGCATCTTGGTGTCATGGCTGAACATCCCGTCGCTTGTTATCACCATCGGCACCTCGTTCCTGTTTCGCGGGTTGGAACTGGTGATCATGAACGGCACGGGCGTGCCCCTGACAGCCGAGATGTATCCCGGCCTGCACGCCCTGCTGCGCGAAAGCTATTTCGGCGTGCCGGTGCAAACGCTGTGGATGCTGGCGCTGTTGGGCGTGACGTGGCTTTTGCTCAACCGCACCCGATTTGGCGCGCATGTGTTTTTGGTCGGCGATAACCCCACCTCGGCCCGATTGATGGGGATTGATGCGGTCAGCGTGAAAACCCGCGCCTTTATGCTGACCGGCGTGATCGGTGTCTTTGCGGGGCTGATGACATCGGTTTACGGCTACTATTTCTGGCCCACCACGGGCGACGGGTTCTTGCTGAACACCATTGCCTCGGTCTTCTTGGGCGGCACTTCGGTCTTCGGCGGCACGGGGTCGGTGATCGGGTCGTTTGTGGCGTCTTACATCATCGGGGCGATCAACGCAGGCATCGTGTCAGCTGGGATCAACGCGTTTTACACCCAGCTGTGCTTTGGCTTGGTGATCGTGATTTCGGTGGTGTTGCAGACGATCATCGACCGCAAAATCCGCCGCCAATCGATCACGGGGCGCTAAGATGAAGATCACCCGCATCAGCACCACAGTTGTCAACGCTAGGATGCGCAACTGGGTGTTTGTGCGGGTGGATACCGATGTGCCGGGCCTGTTCGGCTTGGGCGAAGCCACGCTTGAATTTCAAACCCGTGGCGTGGTGGGCGCGGTTCAGGATTTGTCGTTGCTGATCCTTGGTCAAGACCCGCGCAACATCGAACATCTATGGCAAATCATGTTCCGCCATCCCTTCTTCAAGGGTGGCATCGTGACGATGTCAGCCCTGTCGGGCATTGATCAGGCATTGCATGATCTAAAGGCCAAAGACCTTGGCATTCCGCTATGGCAGCTTTTGGGCGGGCAATGCCGCACCCGCTTGCGGATGTATGACCATTTGGGCGGGGGCGATAGCAACTCGGTCTACGATTCTGCGCAGGTAGACTCCTTTGCCGAAAAGGCGGCACGCTCTAAGGCTGATGGCTTTTCTGCCGTGAAAATCCTTGCCGTGGGCAAAACCGCGCCCTTGGATGGGATGGCCGCCCTAAAGCAAGCCGATGCGCTGATGGCCGCCGCGCGCGAAGGCGCAGGGCCAGAGATGGACATTATGGTCGATCTGCACGGCCGCACCACCGCCGCCATGGCGATTCAATATTGCGATGTTCTGGCCCCCTATCGCCCGTGGTTCATCGAAGAGCCGTGCCAGCCCGAAGACCACGAAGGCACCGCCCGCGTCGCCCGCGCCACCCATATTCCCATCGCCGCCGGTGAACGCCTGTGCCATCGGCGCGAGTTCTTGCCGCTGCTGCAATCAGGCGCCATCGCCATCGCCCAGCCCGATGTGTGCCATGCTGGTGGGTTGACCGAAGTGCGGCGCATCGCCGCCTTGTGCGACACTTTCGGCGTGTCGATGGCCCCGCACAACCCGCTGGGGCCGATTGCCACGATGGTCAACATCCACCTTGGCTTTGCGACCCCCAACTTCCTGATCCAAGAGGTGATGCGATCCGACGTGCCGTGGCGCGATGCGATTGTGTCGGGGGTGACACCCATCATCGGCGGCTATGTCGAACCCAGCCAAGCGCCGGGTATCGGAATCGAGATCAACTTTGACGAAGCCGCCAAGCACCCGTACCAAGATGTAAACCCCGTGCAGTGGTATCACCACGACGGCGCTGTGGCGGATTGGTGATGGGGCGGCTGTCAGGGCACCATGTGCTGGTCACAGGCGGCAGTCGCGGGATTGGGGCTGCGACCGTGCAAAAGGCGCTAACCGAAGGCGCAAAGGTCACCTCTCTTGACATCATCGCGGGCCCTGATCTTGGCGCAAACGGGCTGTCTTTGGCGGCAGACGTGACCAGTGCCGCTGATATAGCGCGCGCCGTTGCGCAGGCCGTTGCCCAGTTTGGCCCTGTGACGGGCCTTGTGAACAACGCGGGCAAGAATTCCTACGCCGATCCGGTCAAGATGACCGAGGTGGAGTGGGAGGATGTGTTTTCCGTCGACCTGAAAGCCGCATGGCTGGTGGCCCGCGCCGTTCTGCCCGACATGATCACGGCCAAGCGCGGCAGCATTGTGAACATCGCCTCGGTCCACGCCGATATGACCTATCCCGGAATGTTCCCCTATGCCGCCGCCAAATCTGGGCTGGTGGGCCTGACACGGTCCTTGGCGTTGGAAGTGGGGCCGCACCAGATCAGAGTCAACGCCCTTAGCCCCGGCTATACAGAGACGTTTTTGGTGCAAGAGTTCTTTGAAAAAAACGATCCCGCCCTGCGCGACCAAGTTCTCAAAGCCCACGCGATGGGCCGCATGGCCCAGCCCGCCGAAATCGCCAACTGCATCGCCTTTCTTTTGTCGGATGAGGCGTCATTTGTCACAGGGGCCAACTGGCGCGTTGATGGTGGCCTAACAGCACGGTTTGCCGGATGAAAAAGCTGCGATCCCAAGCATGGTTTGGCGGCCAAGACAAAGACGGCTTCATTCACCGCAGTTGGATGAAAAACAACGGCCTGCCCGATGACGCCTTTGACGGCCGCCCGATCATTGGCATTTGCAACACCTTCAGCGATTTCACCCCCTGCAACGCCCATTTCCGTGAATTGATCACCCATATCAAAGCGGGCGTGCTGGAAGCAGGCGGTCTGCCGCTGGAATTTCCGGTGTTTTCTTGCGGCGAAAGCAATCTGCGCCCAACGGCCATGCTGTTTCGCAACCTCGCCTCGATGGATGTCGAAGAGGCGATCCGCGCCAACCCGATGGACGGGGTGGTCTTGATGGTAGGCTGCGATAAAACCACGCCCTCGCTGGTGATGGGCGCTGCGACCTGCGATCTGCCCACGATTGCCGTATCTGGCGGGCCCATGCTGAACGGTCGGTATCAGGGCAAGGCCATCGGGTCGGGCACCGATGTGTGGAAGTTTTCCGAAGCCGTGCGGTCAGGCGAAATGACGCCGCAAGCCTTTGCCAATGCCGAAAGCGCTATGTCGCGCTCTCCTGGCCATTGCATGACGATGGGCACGGCCTCCACCATGGCCTCGATGGTCGAGGCTTTGGGCATTACCTTGGCCGGAAACGCCGCTTGGCCCGCAGTCGATGCCCGCCGCGCGCGTTTGGCGCGCATGTCGGGGCGGCGGATTGTCGAGATGGTGCGCCAAGATCAAACCCTGTCGCAGATATTGACCAAACAGGCGTTTGAGAATGCCATCAAAGTGATCGGCGCGATTGGCGGGTCAACCAACGCTGTCGTGCACCTTTTGGCCATCGCTGGCCGCATTGGCGTGGACCTGACCTTAGACGATTGGGACCGCGCTGGCCGCGATGTGCCCACGATTGTTGACCTGATGCCCTCGGGCCGCTTCTTGATGGAGGAGTTGGCTTACGCGGGCGGCATTCCCGCCGTGATGAAGCGCATTGAACACCTGTTGCACCTTGATGTGATGACCGCCACAGGCACCACAATGCGCGACCGTCTGGCCGAAGCGGAAGTGTTCGATGACGAGGTGATCCGCCCCCTGTCCAACCCTTTGGTCGCAGATGGTGGCCTTGCCGTGCTGCGCGGCAATTTGGCACCTAACGGGGCAATCTTGAAACCTTCGGCGGCAACGCCCGCCCTGATGCAGCATCGCGGGCGGGCTGTGGTGTTTGACGACATCGACGATTTCAAGGCGCGGATTGATGATCCAGCGCTGGATGTGGACGCCAACTCGGTTCTGGTTTTGCGCAACTGTGGGCCCAAAGGGTATCCGGGCATGGCCGAAGTGGGCAATATGGCCCTGCCCAAGAAACTGCTGGCCCAAGGCGTGCGCGATATGGTGCGCATATCTGATGCCCGTATGTCTGGCACGGCTTACGGCACCGTGGTACTGCACGTCGCCCCCGAAGCAACTGATGGCGGGCCTTTGGCCTTGGTCAAAAGCGGGGACGAGATTTTGCTGGATGTGGCGGGCCGCAGGCTGGAACTGCTGATCTCGCCCGCCGAACTGGCCGCACGTGCGGCGGCGTGGTCGGCCAAACCGCGCACCTATCGCGGCGGGTATGAAACGCTGTATGTCACCCATGTGCAGGGCGCAGATGTCGGCGCGGATCTTGATTTTCTGGTCGGTCGCCGTGGCGCAGATGTGCCGCGCGAAAGCCATTGATGCGCGGCGTTCACGGCATTCTTTACGCGCTGTTTGACGCCGATGAGCGGCTAGACCGCGCCGCCATGCGCGCCCAAGTGCAAATCTGCCTGAACGCCAAAGTTGCAGGCGTGGCCGCCCTTGGCCTTGCAACCGAGGTGGCCAAGCTGTCCTTCACCGAACGCCAGACGGTGATGGATTGGGTCGCCCAAGATGTGGCGGGCCGCGTGCCCTTGGGCTTTACCATCACAGGCGCTTCGGTGGCCGAACAAATCGCCATGGTGCGCCATGCCGAAGGCGTGGGGGCAAACTGGCTGATCTTGCAACCGCCCGCTGTGGGCAGTTACGGGGCTGAAGAATATCTGCACTTCTTCGCCCGCGTCATGCGCTCTACCCCCCTGCCCGTGGCCATCCAAAACGCGCCGCAATATCTGGGGCGGGGCCTTTCAGATGATGACATCACCCGATTGCGCGCCGATCATGCGAACTTCACCCTGATCAAATCCGAATCCGATGCCCAAGGTGCGGCCAAGTTGATCGCTATGGCCGGACCCAGCCTGAAAGTCTTCAACGGGCGCGGCGGGCTAGAGATGATCGAGTGTCTCGATGCGGGCTGCGAAGGCTTTTTGCTGGCCCCCGAACTGATCGACCACGCCGTGCAAGTGATGCAGCTTTATGACGCAGGCAACCGCGCCGCAGCCTTGGCCCTGCACCAAAAGACTTTGCCCGCCATCACCTTTATGATGCAATCCATCGAACATCTGATCTGCTACGGCAAACGCATCTTCACCGCCCGCGCGGGCCTGCCCACCTTTGACCGCAGCCCCGCCCTGCGCCCAACCCCTGACAACCTAGCCGAAGTTGCCCGCTTTGCAGCCCAGTTCGGCCCCTTCACAAACCAGCCCTAAGACCCCCAATCCGCCGCCTGCATTTCGCGCAAACGGCTGGCGGTGCGGGCGAATTCGAACGACCCTTCGCCTTCGATATACAACCGTTCCGGCGTATCGGCGGCAGAGCAGATCAGCTTCACCTTCGCCTCGTACAACGTGTCAATCAGGGTCACAAAACGCTTGGCTTCGTTGTAGTTTGATGACGAAAGCTGCGGGATACCTTCCAAGATCAACAGCCGCACAGCGCCCGCGATGGCAAGGTAATCGGCAGGCCCCATGGGCTTGGCGCACAGATCCCAAAACGTCACCCGCGCCACGCCGTTGGCGTATAGCGGCAGCTCGATCATCCGCCCGTTGACCGCCAGATGCAAAGGCCCAACGGCAGCCCCCGCCACCAAGCCCAGCCAAAGCGCATCAATCGCAGGGCCAGCCTTGCCTGCGGGGTGAAAATAGACCTGCGCGCCTTCAAGCCTGTGTTGGCGGTAATCTGACGGGCTTTGCAGGGCGTGCACGACAAACTTGTCGCGGATCAGCGCGATAAAGGGTAAGAACAACACACGGTTCAGGCCGTTCTTATACAAATCTTCCGGCGGGCGGTTGGATGTGGTCACAATCACCACACCCCCCGCCAAAAGCATCTCGAACAAACGCCCCACCACCATGGCATCGGTGATGTCGTTGATCTGCATTTCATCAAAGGCCAACAGCCGCACATCGGCGATGATCTGGGCGGCAAAGGGGGCCAGCGCATCGGCAATGCCCTTTTGACGGGCGGCGTGCATGGCGTGATGCGCCTCTTGCATGAAGGCGTGAAAATGCACGCGGCGTTTGCGCTTTGTCTCGGTCGCCTCAACAAACAGGTCCATCAGCATGGATTTGCCACGCCCAACCCCGCCCCATAGGTACAGTCCTTTGGGCGGCGCGGGGGCTTTGGTCAGCAAGCCCTTGAACAACCCCGTGCGGCGATCGGCTTGGGTTTCCAGCCAAAGGCGCAGGGGTTCCAGCAAAGCCGCAACCTCGCGTTGCTGCGGATCAGCCTTTAGCGCGCCACTCGCGACGCGTTTGTCTAAGATTTCGGTCAGGGTTTCGCGCATTGTTTCGTGTAGCAAAGCCCGGGCGGTGCGAAAAGCCCTTTGCTATCCCCAAGCTTGCCAAAGCAGGCGCAAAGCCATTCCTGACGAGGTCAGAACCAGCAAAGGCTTGATCAACCGCGCCCCCACCCTCACCGCCACGCGCGCGCCCAAAGTGGCCCCCGCCACCTGCGCCAAAGCCATAGCGCCGCCCACCCACCACCACGTCGCCCCCGAAAACGCAAAGACCAACACCGACCCGATGTTAGAGGCAAAGTTGAGCATCTTGGTCTGCGCTGTTGCCTGCAACACGCCAAGGCCCGTCAGCATCACCAAGGCCGTCATAAAGAACGACCCTGTTCCCGGCCCAAAGAACCCGTCATAGCCCGCGATCAACGGCACAATCAGCATGCCAAAGCCCATGTTCGACATGCGTGCCACGCGGGTTTGGTCATCCAGCCCCGGTTTAAGCGCAAAAAACAGCGCGATGGCGATCAACACTGGCGGAATCATCAAGCGCAACCAATCTGCGGGCATAGCGCCCGCGATCAGCGACCCACCCGCGCCAAAAAGAACGCTCACCAAGGCCATGCCCACATGCCCCCGAGGCTTGATCTGCCCCGCCATTGCATAGGTGACCAAAGCCGTGCCCGACCCGACCATGCTTTGCAACTTGTTGGTGGCCAAAGCCTGCAAAGGTGACGCGCCGCATAACAGCAAGGCTGGCACGGTCAAAAACCCGCCACCGCCCGCAATGGCATCCACAAACCCCGCCAGAAAGGCAACGGCGATCAGGATCAGCGCAAGGTGGGGGGCGATTTCAAACAAGGGCATATCTTTTGGACACGCGGCCAACCTTACGCCCGTCGTTCAAGGCAAACTCTGGATCAACTGCATAATCCACAAAACCGATCCGGCTGTAAAAGGCCAAACCTACGGCATTATCAGCCCGTATTGTGGCATTGATCACCTTACACTTGCCCTTGGCCATAGGTTTTGTCGCAGCAAACAGGGCTGCGCCCACCCCCGCGCCCCGCGCCGTGGCGCTGACAAAGGTGCCGATATCCAGCCACCCCTTTGGCAAGAGCGCATGTGCGCCAAAAGCCTGAAATCCCAAAACCTGCCCGGCGTCTATCGCCAGATGGCAGCAGACAACATTCGGGCCAGCGATGTATTCCTCACAAAAAACTTCGTCCGAGAATGCATTCTGATGGGCCGTTGTGCCACCGATCGCGATGATCGCGTTCAAAAGAGCGGTCAGCGCAGGCGCATCGCATGGTAAGGCGGGGCGGATCACGACACAAACTCTTCGCGCGCACAGCCTTGCAGATATAACAAGGCCGTCAAATCCCCATGGTTCACCCGCACCTGACATTGCGCCGCGACCGATGGCTTGGCATGCAGCGCCACCCCCGTGCCTGCCAACCCCAGCATCCCCAGATCGTTCGCCCCATCCCCAACGGCCAAAGCCTGCGCAGGCGTAATTCCCAATCGAGCGCAAATGTCGTGCAAAGCATCCACCTTGGCCTGTTTGCCCAAGATTGGCTGCCGGACCTGTCCGGTCAGCTTGCCGTCTTCCACCAAAAGCGTGTTGGCGCGGTTCTCGTCAAACCCCAAGACCGCAGCAATCTTGGCGGTGAAGGCCGTGAACCCGCCCGACACCAAGGCGCAGTAAGCCCCCTGCGCCTTCATCGTCGCCAGCAACGCCTTGCCGCCTGACATCAGCGTGATGCGGTCGCGGATCACATGGTCGATCACTTGGGCAGGCAAGCCTTTCAGCAACCCAACCCGTTCGGTCAAAGCCGCTTCAAAATCCAACTCGCCATTCATCGCCCGCGCCGTAATATCCGCCACGCGCGCGCCGACCCCCGCTTCGTCGGCCAGCTCATCAATGCATTCCTGCTCGATCATGGTTGAATCCATGTCGGCCAGCAGCAACCGCTTTTTGCGCCCCTCGGCAGGCTGCACAATCAGGTCAACCCGCAGCGCCTGCAACGCTTGCCAAACGTCCCACTGGTTGGCTGGCACCGCCTGAAGCGGGAATTCCGCCGCCACCCCCGGATCGAGCCACACCGCATCGCCGCCGCCCCAAGCGTTGCGCAACGATTCCACGGTGACACGCTCAAGCACGGGATGATCGGGATGGGTCAGCAGGGTGGCAACATACATGGGCAAGTTTCCGATAGTGAAGGACGGGGTCGCATTTTCGTGCAGATGGGGCGCTTTACGCCGATCTTGCGGCTTGCGCCAGCCACCGCAGGCCCGTAATTCCAGCGGTGGGACACCCCTCCCCACCGGGGGGCATTTATCTGGAAGGATACCATGTCTGATCTGCAAGTACCGGCAGTGCTGCCGGCAAACCCGCGTTTTTCCTCTGGCCCTTGCGCCAAGATCCCCGGCTTTTCCCTGTCAATGCTGGGCGATGCGCCCTTAGGCCGCTCGCACCGCGCGGCCATTGGCAAAGCCAAGCTGGCCGAGGCGATTGACCTCACCCGTGAAATTCTGGGCGTGCCAGCCGATTACCGCATTGGCATCGTGCCCGCATCTGACACCGGCGCTGTCGAAATGGCCCTGTGGTCGTTGCTGGGCGCGCGTCCGGTAGAGATGCTGGCATGGGAAAGCTTTGGCGAAGGCTGGGTGACCGATGTGGTCAAGCAGCTTAAGCTGGATGCCAAGGTCCAGATCGCGCCCTATGGCCAGATCGTCGATTTCGCGACCGTGGATTTTGACAGCGACGTTGTCTTTACATGGAACGGCACCACTTCGGGCTGCCGCCTGCCCAACGGCGACGCCATCCCCGCCACCCGCGCTGGGCTGACGATTTGCGATGCCACCTCTGCCGCTTTTGCGATGGATTTGCCGTGGGACAAGCTGGATGTCACCACCTTTTCTTGGCAAAAAGTGCTGGGGGGTGAAGGCGCGCATGGCATGCTGATCTTATCGCCCCGTGCTGTGGCGCGGTTGGAAAGCTACACCCCCGCTTGGCCCCTGCCCAAAATCTTCCGCCTAACATCCAAGGGCAAGCTGATCGAGGGGATCTTTTCAGGCGAGACGATCAATACCCCGTCCATGCTGGCGGTGGAAGATTACCTTGTGGCGCTGAAATGGGCGCAATCTGTGGGCGGTTTGCAGGGCCTGATCGCGCGGGCTAGCGCCAATGCCAAAACCGTGTGGGATTTCTGCGCCGCCACCCCGTGGATCACCAATCTGGCCGAGGTGCCTGCCACAGCTTCCACCACCTCGGTCTGTTTGAAATTCACCGACCCGCGCATCAAAGACGGCGCTGCTTTTGCCAAGGCTGTGGCCAAGCGCATCGAAAAAGCGGGTGCGGGCTTTGATATGGGCGCTTACCGCGATGCCCCCCCCGGGCTGCGCATCTGGTGCGGATCAACAGTGGAATCCGCCGATGTCGCGGCCCTGCTGCCGTGGATCGCCTACGCCTTCCACGCCGAAATCGCAGCGCAATAATTCCGTAGGGTGCGTGTTCACACGCACCCTCCAAACCCCAATTCAAAAGGACCAACCATGGCCCCCCGCGTTCTTGTATCCGACGAACTTTCCGAAACCGCCGTTCAAATCTTCCGCGACCGCGGGGTCGAGGTGGATTATCTGCCCACCTTGGGCAAAGACAAAGAAAAACTGGCCGAGGTGATCGGCCAATACGATGGCTTGGCCATCCGCTCTGCCACCAAAGTCACCGAAAAGCTGCTGGCTTCGGCCACCAACCTAAAGGTCGTGGGCCGCGCTGGCATTGGGGTGGATAATGTCGACATCCCCGCCGCTTCCAAAAAGGGGGTGATCGTGATGAACACACCCTTTGGCAACTCGATCACCACCGCCGAGCACGCCATCGCCATGATGTTCGCCGTCGCCCGTCAAATCCCTGAAGCCAACGCCTCGACCCAAGCGGGCAAATGGGAAAAGTCGCGCTTCATGGGGGTTGAGCTGTTCAACAAAACCTTGGGCGTGATTGGTGCGGGCAACATCGGCGGAATCCTATGCGACCGCGCGGTGGGGCTGAAGATGAAGGTTCTGGCCTATGACCCCTTCCTGTCAGATGAACGCGCCAAAAGCCTAGGCGTCACCAAGGTTGAACTCGATGACCTTCTCGCCCGCGCTGATTTCATCACGCTGCACGTCCCCTTGACTGACAAAACCAAGAACATCCTGTCGCGCGACGCTTTGGCCAAAACCAAGAAAGGCGTGCGCATTATCAACTGCGCCCGTGGCGGGTTGATTGACGAACTGGCCTTGGTCGATGCGCTGACCTCAGGCCATGTGGCAGGCGCAGCCTTGGATGTGTTCGAGGTTGAACCCGCCACGCAAAACCCCCTGTTTGGCATGGCCAACGTGGTCTGCACCCCGCATTTGGGCGCCGCCACCACCGAAGCGCAAGAAAACGTGGCGCTGCAAGTGGCTGAACAGATGGCCGATTATCTGCTGTCAGGCGCTGTGCAAAACGCGCTGAATATGCCCAACGTCTCGGCGGAAGAGGCGGCGGTGATGGGCCCGTGGATCAAGCTTGCCAGCCACTTGGGCGCCTTCATCGGCCAGATGACCGATGAACCCATCCGCGCCATCAACATTCTATATGATGGCAAAGTGTCCACCATGAACCTTGCCGCCCTGAACCAAGCGGTGATCGCTGGCGTGATGAAAACCGCCAATCCCGATGTGAACCTTGTGTCTGCCCCCATCGTGGCCAAGGAACGCGGCATCCAAATCTCGACCACGCGGCAAGACAAGACGGGCACCTTTGACGCCTATATCAAAGTCACCATGGTCACCGACAAACGCGAACGCTCGGTCGCGGGCACCTGTTTTAGCGATGGCAAACCGCGCTTCATCCAGATCAAAGGCATCAATATTGATGCCGAAATCGGCCAGCATATGCTCTACACCACGAACGAGGATGTGCCGGGCATCATTGGTCTTTTGGGCATGACCATGGGCAAGAACAACGTCAACATCGCGAACTTTACCCTTGGGCGTTCCGGCGTGGGCGAAGACGCCATCGCCATCTTGTATCTTGACCAACCCATCGACCCAAAGGTGGTCAACACGCTGGAATCGACGGGTATGTTCAGCCAAGTCAAAGCGTTGGAATTCGCGGGGGCCTAAACCTTCCCCCTTTCATACTTGCCCAAATATCCCGGGGGCGCGGGGGCAGCGCCCCCGCTCTTTCGGCCGAACCACAAAGTGACCCATGCATATCTACGCCATAGGCGACATCCACGGCCATCTTGACCTGCTCAAATCCGCCCACCACCGCATCGGCGTGGATATGGCGCTGCATGGTCACGGCACAATCGTGCATTTGGGCGATCTGGTGGATCGGGGGCCAGATAGTCGCGGCGTGGTCGAATATCTGATGCAGGGCGTGGCCGCAGGGCGCGATTGGGTGGTTCTAAAGGGCAATCACGACCGGCTGTTTGCGGGCTTTATGGCCGACCCCGCTTGGCGTGATCCGGGGTTGAAGGCGGAACATTCGTGGCTGCACCCCAAACTGGGCGGCGCTGTCACCTTGGCCTCTTACGGTGTGCGCAGCGCCGGAGATCGGCCTGTGGCGCCAGTTCACGCCGATGCGATTGCCGCTGTGCCACCCGATCATCTGCGTTTCTTGGAAAGCCGCCCCACCAGTTTTGCGGCTGAGCAGGCGCTTTTTGTCCATGCGGGCATCCGCCCCGGTATCGCGCTAAAAGATCAGGCCGAGGATGATCTGGTCTGGATACGCAAAGACTTTCTCGAAGACCCCCGCGATCACGGCGCTTTGGTGGTGCATGGCCACACAGCCCTTGATCACGCCACCCATTACGGCAACCGCCTGAACCTTGACAGCTCTGCCGCCTACGGTGGCCCGCTGTCTGCTGCCGTGATCGAAGGGCGGCGGGCGTTTTTGCTGACCGATGCGGGCCGTGTGCCCTTGCTGCCCGCCTGATCAGCGCATCATCGCGCGGTAAGACACAGCGCTATACAAAGTGGCCGCCCCCGCCACGCCTGCCACCAGCCAAAAGAAACCACGTTCGCCCAAAACGTCCATGAAGTGGGCGAAAAACACCGGTGCCAAAATCGCCCCGACCAGCCCGACAGCCAAAATCACCGGCGAAACCCTTGGATCCTCGCCCATTTTGCGGGTGGCCGTGACATATTCGCCTTGAAAGAACAGCCCCGCTGAAATCCCCAAAGGCGCAAAGAACACCACGGGGCTGATCAGCGCCGCCCCCAGCGCGCACAACGTGGCCCAGCCAAGGGCAAAGACCAAAATGCCGAAATCGGCAAAGCGGTGCGCCACCAGCACCAAGACAATACGCGCGCCCAAGGCCGCGACAAAAAACAGCGACAGCAGTTGTGCCGCCTGCGCCGCCGTTAGGCCTGCGCGGATCAAGGCTGTGGGGCCAAGGCCGCCCAAACTCGCCTCGATCCCGATTGAGAGCAGCGCCAAGGCCAAAATCGGCCAATGCAGCTTAAACCCACGCCCTTGCGCGTGTTTGGGCAGGCCCGTCAGCCCGACCGAGCCGGAAAAGACCCAGGTCAGCGCCGACAATCCCGCTATGGTCCAAAACACTGGCTGTAGGCTAGCGCCCATCAGCGTGAAGCCATAGGGCGCGATAATCGCCCCAAGCGAATACAGCGCGTTCAGCATCCCGATGCGTGATGCCCCCTGCGTCCCAAAAGCGTGCAGCACCCGCGCGTTAAACAACGCTGCGATAGCACCGTAACCTATGCCAAAGATCAAAGCCCCCAGCAACGCCACCCAAAAGGCGGGGGCCACCGCCATCAGCACCGCCCCCACCGCGACCAAGGCCAAAGGCGGGCGCGGTTCAATCTGCGCGCCTTTGAAATACATGCTCAAAACACCGGTCAAACAGCCGATCCACAGGGTGGATACCAGCAAGCCCGATGTGGCGGTGGATAGGTTAAACGCCTGTTCGTACACCGGCACGGCAGGGCCTAAAATGGCCGATCCTGCGCCCACGATAAACAGCGTGGACAGGCCCGACAGGAAGAGCATGGTCTTGGGTGCAGCGGGCATGGGTAAAGTCCTGCAATATGGCCCTCATGGGCTATCTGCCCCAAGGCGCAAGGTCAACCACGCCTTAGCGCAGCCGCACGCGGGTGCGGGCCGAACGCCCTTGGGCATCAATCACCGACAGCGTGATAAACCCATGCCCTAAAGCGGGCAGCATGGCGGTGGTGTCTTGCTGCGCGCTAAGGATCGGCGCGCCATTGGCCAGCCAAGTAAAGGGGGCCATCCCACCCGACACTTGCACCATTAGCCCTTCGGGCAGCAACTCCACTTCCGCCCCATCCGGGGGAAAGGCCACTTCTGGCGCTAAAGCGTCGGCGGCAAAGGCGGCATCGCGGCTGCGAAAGTGCCGCAAGGGTTGGGGCAGCTGCGCGTTGGTCAGCATCAGCGTGTCAGCCGGTGGCGGGGGTTGCGGGTCAAGGGCGGGCTTCAGGCGGGCGAAGGCTTCAAACAAAACCGGCGCTGCCAAGTCTGCCCCAAAGGCCCCCGGCACGGGCGTGCCATCAGCACGGCCCATCCAAACGCCGATGACGTGCTTGCCGTCAAACCCAAGCGCCCAAGCGTCGCGGTGCCCATAAGAAGTGCCCGTCTTATAGGCCAAGCGGTTCGAGGGCGCGCCGGGGGGCGGGGCAAGGCCCGCCAGAATATCCGCCACCTCCCAAGCCGCGACCCGCGTTATCACCCTTTGCCCTTCCGCCACTGGCGCGCCCAAGCGATGCGTCAGCGGGCGCACCACGCCGCCGCGCGCGATGGCGGCGTAAAGCTGCACCATATCTTCCAGCGTCACCCCAATGCCGCCCAGCGCCACCGCCAATCCGGGTTGGCCCACCGGCAATGCGGTTTTCATCTGGGCGCGGTCCATCGCCTGCAACAGCTTGGCAGGCCCCAGCGCATCGGTCAGCGCCACCGCCGGAATGTTGAGCGACATTTGCAGCGCATCGCGCACACGGACCTGTCCGCGAAACATTCGGTCAAAGTTCTGCGGGCGATAGCCGTGAAAATCGGTCGGCCTGTCGTCGATCAGCGTTTCGGGGTGGGCCAACCCTTCATCAAACGCCAGCCCATAGATCAGCGGTTTCAGCGTTGATCCGGGAGAGCGCAGCGCGCGCGTCATATCGACAAAGCCCAACCGTTCCCCGCCCGTATACTGCGCCGACCCGACCGAGGCTAAGACCTCCCCCGTGCCATGATCGGCCACCACAATCGCCACCTGCATCCGGTCGCCCAAGCCCTGCACGGCCAAAGCCGCCAGCTTTTCAAGGGCGGTTTGCAGGCCCTTGTCCAGCGTGGAGACATGGCGGGTGGCTTGGCCGTCTTCGGCCACCACGCGGTCTGACAGGTGGGGCGCAAGGGCGGGAAAGGTGGCGCGGGTGGCGGGAACAGGCTCGGCCACAGCCGCACTTGCCTGATCGGCGGCGATCAAGCCATCGCGCAGCGCACGGTTCAGCACACGGTCGCGCGCCGCTTGGGCCAGCGCGCTGCGGTCGGGGCGGCGGGTTTCGGGGCTTTGGGGAAGGGCCACCAGCAAGGCCGCCTCTGCCACCGTCAGGCGGCGGGGTTCTTTGGCGAAATAGGCAAGGCTGGCTGCGCGTATGCCTTCGACATTGCCGCCGTAAGGGGCCAGCAGCAGGTAAAGCTGCAAGATCTGGTCCTTGGTGAGATGCCGTTCCAAGGCCAAGGCCAGCCTGATCTGCCGCAGTTTGCCCGCGACCCGCCCCGTGCCCGTCCCTTCCAGCAAACGCGCCACTTGCATCGTCAGGGTCGACCCACCCGAGACAACCTGCCCGTTCCAAATCGCCTGCCCCACAGCGCGCAGCAGGGCTTGCGGATCAACGCCGTGGTGCTGGTAAAAGCGCTTATCCTCGTAATCCAGCAGCAGGCTTATGAAGAACGGGTCAACCTGCCCCCCGTCCACCCCCAAACGCCAACGCCCATCGTCGACCGTATAGGCGCGCAGCAAAGCGCCGTTGCGGTCCACCACCTCTTGACTGGTGGCGGGGGTCAATAGCGGCAGCACCGTGGCATCAATCCAGCGATCCACTCCGTCGCGGGCAAAGGCCGCCAGCCACAGGCCCGCCGCCGCCGTCAAAAGCCACCGCCCCCACATCACGGGGTGATGGTGACTGTGGCAGCGTCGGTGTGCGCGGTCAGGTCAGGGCGGTACATATCTTCGACCGAGGCGGCGGGCTGGTGATAAACCCCCGGCGAAACCGCCCGCACGATATAGGCCAAGCGGAAGCTGCCGCTGTCCCTACGATCAACCGCAGCGACAAAACGGTCTTGGCGGAATTCGGCATGGGTGGCTTCGGTTGTCAGGTTCAGGAAATCAAGCGCGGGAACGGCCCCCGCCAGCATCAGGTTGGGATTATCAATCTCATATCCTGCGGGCAGCGGGTCGGTGACCATCAGGCGTGCTTCGCCACGGCCAAAGGGTGTGACTTCTAGCACAACCAGCAGGCGTTGGCCGACTTTGGCACCGTCCCAAGCGGCGGGTTGGCCGTCAAGCGTATAGGCGGTGCGGGTGATGGTATAGCCATTGCCGCCCGCGGTCACAGGATCGGTCGGCACGCCGAGCGTGGTCAGCGTGAGGGTTGTATCTGGCCCATCGTTCTTCACCACAACCGGATCGGCCATATTGGCGTCCAGCACCTTGACCAAGGGTTCCATCGCGGGTGCGCCATCAAAGGTAATGCCCACGTTCCCATCGCTTTCAAGCATCGCATGGGTGGCTAACAGCACCCATGTCGCCTCTTGCGTTGACAGCACGCCGTCGGTGGCAATGCGGCCAACCAGCGCATCTTGGTCGATGGCAGCAGATCCAGCCTCTACCCCCAAGGCCAGAACCGCAGCGGCATCGCGCAAGGGTGTGCCGTAGTCGGCCCGCAGGATCTGGTCTTCGTGGGTTGGCAGGCCATCCAGCAAGGCCACAGCCTTGGTGAACATGCGGTCGGCACGCGGTTGGTCGCCGTAGCTGGCCAAGGCCGCGCCCAGTTGGGCCATAGCGGTGGGGGTGGCAAAGGCGTCGGCCTTTACATCAGCGTAATAGCGCAGATCGCCCATCGCCGCCGCGCCTTCACGGGCCAGAACCATCAGCGCATAGGCCAAGGGTTCGCCGCCCGTATCAAAATCGGCATAGTAGTTCACTTGGTTGCGCAGATTATCCAATGCGCGCCGAAAGGCTTGGTCGGGCACGTCATAGCCGCGCGATTTTGCGCGCGACAAAAAGTCGGTGACATAGGCATCCAGCCACATATCCCCCGACCCCGTTTGCCACAGCCCGAATGCGCCCGAGGCGTCTTGATTGGCCAGCACCGCCACAATCGCTTGGGCGATGCGGCCCTTGATATCCTTGGCACCGGGCAAATTCAGCGCTTGGGCCACTTGGTCGAAATAGACCAAAGGCATCGCCTTTGAGGTGATCTGTTCGGTGCAGCCGTAAGGATAAGCATCCAAAGCTGCCATAACCCCCGGCGCGTTCAACCGCGCAATCGGCCCAATCGCCATCACCGCCTTGGCCGAGGCGGGCATCAGCCCCGCAAAGACATTGGCATCAAAGGTAAAGCTTTGCCCCGTTGCCAGATCAATCCGGCTAACACGCGCGATCATTGGATCACTGACCTGCACCGGCAAGGTTAAATCCTTGGTCAAGATCTTGCCATCGGGCGTGGTCAGGGTCACTTCCACCGTTTGCAGACCCAAGGCATCGGCGGTCACCGGCACCTCGACCACGGCCGTGCCCTTGTCGGTCAGCGTGACGCTGTCGGGCACATCGCCCAGCGTCAAACCGGCAGAGGTGACGCTAAGCGCCATCCGCCCCGAAGGCCCTGTCGCGTGAACAATCTCTAGCCGCAGGCGGCTTTGGTCGCCCGGTTGCATAAAGCGCGGTAGGCTGGCTGTCACCACGACAGGGTCGCGCACCAGCACGTCGGTGGTGGCTTGGCCCACGCCGCGACTGCTCCACGCCACAGCCATGACTTTGACGGTGCCGTTAAAGGCGGGCAGATCGAAGCTGACGCGGGCATACCCATCGGCCCCCACTTGCACAGGGCCTGCAAAATTGGCCACCAGCTTTTCTGTCGGCGGGGGGGCTTGCAGCCGCGCATTGGCCCCCGCATCGCCGCCAGAGCGGACCGTGCCCTGTGCGCCGTTCAACCCGTCAATCAACCGCCCGTACAGATCGCGAATGCCCACGCCCAGTTTGCGCTGGCCGAAGTAGTGGCCCTGCGGGTCGGGCGGGGTATAGCCTGTCAGGTTCAAGATACCCACATCCACCGCTGCGACCGTGACATAGGCGGTATCGCCAGCGGCCACACCGTCAACCTTCACCGCAATGTCCAGCGGGCCGCGCGGTGCCGCTTCGGGCGCGGTTTTGATCGTGGTGGTCAGGGCGCGTGAGCCGGGGGCAATCTTGGCATAGGCCAGCCCAAGGGCGCGGGCAGGGTTGCGGCCAGCGGCCACATCCATCGGGCGCAGCACGGCGGCGGTGACATAAGCGCCTGTGCCCCAGTCATCGGTGACAGGCACGGGGATCAGGTTTTCCCCCGCCACCACGGGCAGTTCAAAATGCGACACAACCGCATTCGACAAGACCGTGACCAACGCCGTTCCCGCAGCGCGCGGCACGATGCGCAGCAGGGCGGTGTCGCCCACGGCGTAGCTGGGCTTATCCAGCGACAGTTGCAGCGTGTCAGGCGTCGCCGTGACATCGGCAGGCGCATACCAACCGGCATAGAACTTGACGGAACTGACCGCCTCGACCCCGTCGCTGCGCGCCACGGTCAATTCGTATTCGCCCCATGTCACAGGGGTCGCAATTTCCACCGGACCGCTGGCCGTCAGGGCTGCATCGCCCTCGCCCATGCGAGTGCGCGAGGTCACAGGTTGCCAATCCCAACTGCCATTGATCTGGTACCATTGGTAATTCGTCTCGATCCGCGTCAGCGTCCAATGCACTTGCATTGCGGTTGCGTTTTCATCCGTACCAACGCCCACCAAGCTAAACCGCGCTTCGCTGTTTTCGGCCACCACACCGTCAAACATCGGCTTCACGCCGATCATGGCGGCACTTGGGGTCAAGGCTTTGGTGGCCTTGCGCTCCACCGGACGACCTGAGCCTTCTGACACGCGGGTCACAATCACCGCCTCTAGCGGGCGCAGCGGGTCTGTCACTTGCGGCAATGCGGCGTGGACAAGGGCATGGCCCGCAGCATCGGTGCGCTGGCCGCCAAAGGCGTTGACCTGCGCGTCAAAGGTGGTGTCGAACTTGCCAAAGCTGTAGCCCGGCCAAGCCTGCAAGCCTTCGGCGGCGCGTAGGATCACTTCGCCTTCAACCGCCAGATCAGCCGCGGGTGCGCCAAACAGATAGGCTGCGTCGACCGACACCTGTGCTATAGCGCCCAACGACAAAGGCGCATCATCTAGCGCCAGTTTCACATCAATGCGTTCGGGCAGAAAATCCTCGACCAAGAAAGACTTGCTGCTCAAGGCAGGCGCATCAAGGTCGGAATAGACCGACAGGCTCCACCGCCCGCGCGGTGCACTGTCTGCGATGGGAAAGTCGAACACATGGCCGCCTGCGCCAGCATCCTCGGCCAAGGCGCGGGTAAACTCTACCCCGTCAGGCCGTGTTAGAATGCCGGTTAGCGGCAAGCCTGCGATGGCAACCTGCTTGGCATCGCGCGCTAGTGCCGTGACATGCACCGTTTCGCCCACCCGATACGCGCCGCGATCGGTGGTTAGGAAGACATCGACCGGCGGCGGGGCCTCTGCCCCCTCAACCCCGCGATCAGACAGGTCAAATTCCGGATCGGTCAGCGATAGAAAGGCTTGATCGGTATCGCCGTCGCGCGCCAAAATCATCGCAGGCGCTGCGCTGCCCGTGCCGTGGATCAGCCCCGCATCAAACAGCGCATGGCCTTGGGCATCGGTGGTGGCAGCGCCTAGCACTTCATTCGCTGCGGACAAAAGCTGCACCGAAACACCGGCTTTGGGTTTGGCATCGCCCAAAGCGTGCACGAAGACATTCAAGCCATCAACCCCGTCCATCGTGGTCAACCCAAGGTCTGACACGACAAACCACTGCCAACTTGCAGCACTGTAGGGGTCAGCGTTAGGGACAGTCGCGCGCAGGGCATAGATGCCCGCAGGCTGGCCCGCGATAGCCTCATCCAACGGCAAGCGGGTGGTAATGTCTTGGTTCATTTCAGAACCAACGCTGGCCGTGCCCGACCAAAGCTTGGTCGCCACTTTGCTTTCGAAATCTTGCTCTTGATAAGAATACATCGGCTGGTTGAAGTATTCATCTTGCAACGCGCGCAACAGGTTGCGGTCGGTGATCTTCCACACCTCTAGGTTCAGCGTGGGGGTGTTCACGCTGACAACGGGAATAAACGCCGACCCCGTGCGGGGCAGCACATAGCCCCGTCCGGCGAAATGCACGCCGGGCGCGCGGTCGCGGATATAGGCGGAAATGGTGACGTTCTTGCCCAAGACCTCGCCAGTCGCGGCGGGCAGGCCCTTGCGGAAGGTCAGGCTGTAGCGCGTGCCGTAAGCGATCCCTTCGACACACAACTGCCGCGCGCCATCAAGCGAGACTGACAGCCCCGCATCGGGCAGCTTCACGAAACTGGCGTAATCCACGCCGGTTGCCGGCAGATCTTCGGAAAAGCTCACACACACACGCGGGCGGGTGGTTTCGGTCTGCACCTCGTTGTCAAGCACGCGAAAGCCGTATTTGCCGGCGGCATCGGCCAGCAGAGCGGCGGTGTCATCCCGCTCTTGCAGGCTTTGCGCTAGGCGCAGCGCCTGCACCATATCGCGCCCTCGGTCGATGGTTTCGAGCACCTGCGCCATCTGCACAAGGATCGTGTGCTGCAATGCCGGATCATCGGCGCGCAGATAGGCGTTGATCGTGGCGCGCAAGGCATCATCGCGCCAACCGCTGGCGCTGCCTTGGTCACCATCGGCGGCCAGCATCAGCAACCTTGCATAGTCTGACCAATTCTGAGGCGTGTCGGCCAAATTAAGCGCCGCGCCCATATATCGAAAAGCCGCGACAAAATCGCCGTTGCCCTCTGCCTCGACCGACGAGGCGATGTGCTGGTCGGCGGTGTAGTCATCGGTCACATGGCGGTTGTCCATGTCAGAGGCGATGTAGGTGGCGGGCGAAATATCCCAGTCGGGCAGAAAGGCCAGTTCGGCACGGCGTTTGCGCGCCAAATCCTGCGCGCCCGCATCGGCTTGCAGGATAAAGCCGGAATAGGCCCCGTCAAAATAAGCCAGATCGCCCGCGCCCTGCTTCAGAAAACACGATCCGTTCTTGGTGTTGAACGTCATCGCCTGACACATGGTATTGGCAAGGCAGGCGGTTTCGCAGCCGTTCAGCGTGGTATCAAGGATCGAGGATAAATCCCCCCCCGGCAGATCGGTGTTCTGCGACAGCGCCAAGCGGCGGGCGGGGATCAGATCTTCGGCCTGCGCCAAGACGGTGCTTGCCAAGATCAACCCGAAAGCCAAGACAGCCATGCCGCGCGACGCCAAGCCAATCATCAGAATTCTCCCGGAAGTCGACGGGTTAATCCTTGCATGAACACCCTTTTCTAGCAAGGAGTCTTGGCCCTTGGCGGCGTTAAGACGGTGTTCATTTTGATGGGGCACTATACCAGCGAAGCAGGGGCCAGAACGGCGCGACCTGCGGCTTGGGCGCACAAACAGGCACGGTGTCAGATGGATTTGTTGGAACAGTTGAAAACGGAACGCCACACCCGAAAGCTGGCCGAAACCTTGCGCGCCAACAGGCAGCGGGCGATTGTGTCAGAGCAAGAAAGGCTTGCGCTGCGGGCGCAGTCTTTGGCAAACCAGATGGCGCGGCAAAACCCCAATGTGGCGCAAGCCCTGACTTGGGCGCAAAGCCTGTGTCAGATCGGCAGACCTTTGGCGGATAAAAGCGCCGAATCCGAAATGCAAACCGATCTGGAAAGCTGTGAACCGCAGGGCGATCATCCGGCCATATCCACCTTTCTTGCCCGCATCGCCCATGAAATGCGCACGCCGTTAACCGGCATTGTCGGGTTGGCCGCTTTGCTGGATGACACCGTTTTGACCCCAGAGCAGCGCCTGTTCGCGGACACGATCAAATCTTCCGCCACGGCGGCATTGGTCATCGCGCAAGACATTCTGGACTATGGCAAGATCACGGCGCAGGATATTGAATACTTGGCAGAACCCTTTGATCTGGAACGTCTTATCCATGATCTAATCACCCAGATGCAGCCAGCGGCCCACGCCAAGGGCCTGCGCCTGCTGGTCGATTTTGACCCCAACCTGCCCCCCCATTTCATCGGCGATGCGGGCAGGGTGCGGCAAATTTTGACCAACCTTTTGGGCAATGCGGTCAAGTTCACGGCCAAAGGTCACGTCGCGATCAAGGTTGTGGGTCTGGATGCCGGCGAAAGCGCGCATTATGTGCATATCACCGTCGAAGACACCGGCATCGGCATTGCGCCTGACGATCTTGACGCGATCTTTGACGAATACCACCAAGCCACCCCGAACAGCGGGCTTGGTTTGGGCTTAACCCTTGCAAAACGGCTGGTCGAAGGGATGGGGGGCGTGATTTGGGTGGATGCTGAACTGGGCCAAGGGTCTAGCTTTGGGCTTCGCTTGCCGCTGCCCGTGGCGACTGCGCCTGTTGTGCGGGCTGACCCGCCCGCCTTGGCCGAGGTGGCCGCAACCCCTCGCCCGATGCGAATCTTGGCGGCGGAAGACAACCGCACCAATCAACTGGTCTTTCAAAAGATGGTGCGCGACTTGGCGGTTGAGGTGGTTTTTGCCAACAATGGGGCCGAAGCCGTCGATCTGTTTCAAAGCTTCAAGCCTGACTTGATCTTCATGGACATCGCCATGCCCCAGATGAACGGGCACCAAGCCGCCCTTGCCATCCGTCAGATCGAAGCGGGCCAGTCGCACCTGCCCATCATAGCCCTAACCGCCCAAGTGGCCGAGGATGAGACGGCCCCAAGTCTTGCCGCAGGGATCGACCGGCACATGACCAAACCGCTGCAAAAAGCAGCACTGTGCGAGGTGATGACAGCGTTTTGCCCGAAATCCGCCTATGTGCTGACCCCTGCGGTGGAATTGGCAAGCGCAGGCGGTTAACCCGCCTGCAAAATATCCAGAAACGCCGCACCAAAGCGTTCGACCTTTAGCGCGCCCATGCCCTGCACATCCGCCAATTCATCAAGGCTGGCAGGGCGTCGTTCGGCGATTTGGCGTAAGGTTGAATGGGTGCAGGATAGATATTTGCCCGTCCCATCCTCACCGCGCGCAAGGGTCAACTGCGCCTCGGCCAAGCGGTCAAACAAGGGGGCGGCGGCGCTGCCTGTCAGTTTGCGGCGGGCGGGATGGGCGGGTTCAGCGGGGGCCCCCAAGATCACCGCAAGAAACGCCTGCCCGTAGCTTTCCAACTTACGCGCGCCGATGCCGTTGATGCCGATCATCTCATCAAGCGTAACGGGGCGCTTTTCGGCCATCTCGATCAGGGTTTTGTCGGGGAAGACGACATAGGCGGGCACACCCTGCGCTTCAGCCAAGTTGCGGCGCTTGGCTTTTAGGGCGGTCAGCAGGGCCACGTCTTCTTCGTCAACTTGGCCCCGCGCAATGTTACGCTCGCCCTTTTGGGCCTTTTCCACCGTATCGGCGCGCAGCGTGATAGATTGCAGCCCTTTCAAGATGGGCAGCGCCAGATCGGTCATGCGCAAAGCGCCGAAGCGTTCGGCATCAGGGCGCACCAGATCGCGGCCCATCATCTGGCGAAACACCGCCGCCCAAGCGAGCTTTGACAGATCACGCCCCACAGCAAAGGTGGGCAACTGGTCGTGGCGGCGTTCCACCACTTTGGGCGTGGCGGTTCCGGTTAGAATATCAATCAAATGCCCCGCGCCAAAACTTTCGCCCGTCCGCAGCACGGCAGACAGGGCCTTGCGCACCGCATCGGTGGCGTCAAACAGCTTGGCGGGGCGTTGGCACAGGTCGCAATTGCCGCAGGGTTCAGACGTTTCGCCGAAATACGACAGCAGCACCTGACGGCGGCAATGCAACGCTTCGGCCAAGCCGAGCAGCGCGTTCAGCCGCCCATGATCGGCGGCTTTGCGTTCGGCGGGGGCAGCGCCTTCGTCAATTTGCTGGCGGCGCAGGCGGATGTCATCGGGGCCATACAGCGTTAAAGTATCGGCAGGCGCACCGTCACGGCCAGCGCGACCGATTTCTTGGTAATAGCCTTCGATCGACTTGGGCAGGTCGGCATGGGCCACCCAGCGGATGTCGGGCTTATCAATCCCCATGCCAAAGGCCACGGTCGCCACCACAATCAGCCCGTCTTCCTGCTGAAAGCGCAGCTCGGCCTGACGGCGTTCTTCCGCCTCCATCCCGGCGTGATAGTGCAAGACCAGATGCCCCGCAGCGCGCAGGGCTTGGGCCAAAACCTCGGTCTTAGCGCGGCTGGAACAGTAGATGATCCCCGACTGCCCTTTGCGCGCCGCCGCATAATGCAAGATCTGATCGCGCGGGCTGTCTTTGACGGCAAAGGCCAGCCTGATATTGGGCCGGTCAAAGCCGCGCAGAAAGGTAACAGGGGGCGTGCCGTCAAACAGGCGTGTGGTGATTTCAGCGCGGGTTTCGGCATCCGCCGTGGCGGTAAAGGCGGCCAAAGGCACGCCCAAAGACTGCCGCAAAGCCCCAATGCGCAGATAATCGGGGCGAAAGTCGTGGCCCCATTGGCTGACGCAGTGCGCTTCATCCACGGCAATCAGGCTCACCCCGATGCGCCGCAGCATGGGCACAGTGGCGGGGGCGGCTAGGCGTTCGGGGGCTAGGTACAAAAGCTTCAAGCGGCCTTCATCAAGGGCGGTGAAGACCTCTTCCGTCTCCTCCTCGGTATTGCCCGATGTCAGCGCGCCCGCTTCAACCCCCGCCGCCTTAAGGGCGCGCACCTGATCACGCATCAAGGCAATCAGGGGAGAGATCACCACCGTCACCCCATCACGGCACAGCGCAGGCAGTTGAAAACACAGCGATTTGCCGCCGCCCGTGGGCATGATGGCCAAGGTGTTCTGGCCTGCGATGACCGCCTGAACAATCTCTTCCTGACCGGGGCGAAACCCGGCAAAGCCCCAAACTTGGTGCAGCAATTGGTCAGGAGAGGTCATAGCATCCATAAACATCGGGGCATCTTGCCCCGATCCGGTGAAGCAATAGTGAAGCGCATCAATACATATTGTTGCGGATCAGAATTTCGATCGCATAAACGCCGAACAGCACGACCAAAGGCGCAAAGTCGATCCCGCCCGAGATGGGGATCATGCGGCGGATGCGCGAATAGAGCGGATTGAGCGTGCTGTTCAGCCCATACCAAATCTGCGCGACAAGCTGTTGGCGCAGGTTCAGCACCTGAAAATTGATCAACCAGCTCATGATCACATGAACCAGAACGATCCAGCGCAGGATTTGCACCGAGAAAAGCACAATTTGCAAAAGCGAGGTCATGTGGCACCCATTCAAAGATGCGCTTTAGGTAGCGCGCATGGGCCGTAAGCGCAATCGCTTCCGCCACCCTTGCGCAAATCCGCCGCTTCAGGCTTGATCGTGCAAAATAGGGGGCGCGCATGGCCAGCAAACGCATCTGGGGTTGGTATTTTTTCGACTGGGCCAGCCAGCCCTACAGCACTTTGCTGCTGACCTTCACCTTTGGGCCGTATTTTTCCGAATTGGCGAGCGCCAAGTTTCTGTCCAGCGGGATGGATCAGGCCGCCGCCAATGCCGCCGCCCAAACCTATTGGACAACAGGGCAAACCATCACTGGCCTGTTGATCGCCTGCCTTGCGCCGATTTTGGGGGCAGTGGCTGATGGCTCGGGACGGCGGATGCCGTGGATCTGGGGCTTTTCGGCACTGTATGTCGTGGGATCATGGGCGCTGTGGTTTTTATCGCCCGTGCAGCCTGACCTGTTCATGGCGATGGTCTGGTTCGGCCTTGGCCTGATCGGGATGGAGTTTGCGACGATCTTCACCAATTCGCTGATGCCTGATCTGACAGGCGATGCCGACATGGGCAAGGTATCGGGCGCGGGGTCGGCTTGGGGCTATCTGGGCGGGATCGTGGCACTGGTCTTGATGCTGACCTTGTTCAACGAAAACGGGGTGACGGGCAAAACCCTGATCGGCATTCCACCGATCTTTGGGCTAGACGCCGCGCTGCGAGAGGGCACGCGCAGCGTGGGGCCGTTTACTGCGCTTTGGTATGTGATTTTTATGGTGCCCTTCTTTTTGTGGGTGCGCGAAGGCGGGCGGCGCAGCCCTGTGCGGTTGGGCCAATCGCTGCGCGACCTTTGGGCGCTGATTGTCTCGCTGCGCGAAAGGCAAAGTCTGGGGGCGCATTTGCTGTCCTCTATGCTGTATCGTGACGCGCTGAATGCGCTGTACGGGATAGGGGGTATCTATGCCTCGGCCGTGTTGGGGTGGTCGATCACGCAGATCGGCATCTTTGGCATCATCGCGGCGATTTCGGCGGCGTTTTTCACATGGCTTGGCGGCATCGCAGATTCGGCGCGGGGGCCAAAGCCGGTCATCATCGTGTCGATGTGGGTGCTGATCGGTGTTTGCCTTGTGGTGGCGGGGATGTCGCGCGACGCCTTCTTTGGCCAGCCCCTACCCGCAGGATCGGTCCTGCCCGACATCGTGTTTTACCTGTGCGGTTGCGCCATTGGGGCTGCGGGCGGCACGTTGCAGGCGGCAAGCCGCACGATGATGGTCTTTCACACCACGCCCGACCGCGCGACCGAGGCGTTTGGCCTTTACGCCCTATCCGGCAAAGCCACGACCTATCTGGGCACGATGGGCATTGCCCTTTTCACCCTGATCAGCGGATCGCAGCGCCTTGGCATCGCCATCCCCTTGATTATACTGTTTGTTCTAGGCATGGTCTTTCTGGCATGGGTAAAACCGATGGGAGAGCGGTCTTGAAACGTCTGATCCTTTTGGCCCTTCTGGCGCTGGCCCAACCCGCGCTAAGTGAAACACTCGCGGCCAAGCTGTTTGCGGCCAAAACACATCCCACAACTGGCCCTGCCTTGCCCATCGGCACCTATGCGCGTGGCTGTGCGGGCGGCAATGTCGAACTGCCCGAAACGGGGCCGACATGGCAAGCCATGCGCCTAAAGCGCAACCGCAACTGGGGCAATCCGGTGCTGGTGGATTATCTGGAAGATCTTAGCCAAGCGGTGACGGCCTTTGGCTGGAAGGGGCTTTATATCGGCGATCTGGGCAACCCACGCGGGGGCCCGATGGTTTCGGGCCATGCCAGCCACCAGATGGGCCTAGACGCCGATGTGTGGTTTTTGCCGCCTGCGCGGTTGGATCTGACAGCGCAAGAGCGTGAAAAGATTGGTGCGATTTCCATTCGCAGCGAAGATCAAAAAACGGTCAATGAAAACTGGAACGACAGCTACCGCGATGTGCTGAAAGCGGCGGCGTCTGACCCACGGGTGGACCGCATCTTTGTGGCCGCCGCGATCAAGCTACAACTGTGCAAAGGGGCCACGGCGGCAGATACCGCATGGCTGCAACACATCCGTCCCGAGGCGGCGCATCAAGACCATTTCCACGTCCGCCTGAAATGCCCCGCCGGATCAGACCTGTGCCAGACGCAAAAGCCCAACGTGACAGAGCTGTCAAAAGGCGGCAGCGGCTGTGACGATACGTTGAAGTATTGGGTTTCAAACGCCTATCTGCATCCCAAACCCAATCCGAACCCCACACCAAAGCCCCACAAAAAAGGCCCCAAAGAGTTCACCATGGCCGACCTGCCCGCCCAATGCGCCGCCGTTCTAAAGGGCAAGTGACCGCCCAGCGCCCCAGTTGACAAACCCGCGCCTGCGCGTCAAAAGCCGCCGTCCTCATGGGGAGGACCAAGTCTCCGCGACCTTGTAAAAAACGGAAATGGATCATGAAAACTCTGATTGCTGGCATACTTGCCATGGCCGCCATCGTTGTGGCCTCGAATATCCTCGTTCAACATACCTTTGGCACCTATCTGACCTATGGCGCCTTTACCTACCCGCTGTCGTTTCTGGTCAATGACATCATCAACCGATTGGCGGGCGTGAAAGCGGCGCGGCGGGTGGTTTTGGCGGGGTTTGTGGTGGGGTTGGTGTGTTCGTTCATCGGCACGCAACTGCACAACGAATACGGCCCGCTTGTCACCTTGCGCGTGGCCCTTGGGTCGGGCACGGCATTCCTTGTCGGCCAATTGCTGGATGTGACGATTTTTGACCGCCTGCGCCGTGCCGAATGGTGGCGCGCGCCGTTGGTTTCCACCCTGATGGGGTCAACCATCGACAGCGTGATCTTCTTCACCATCGCTTTCGCCGCCAGCCTGACCTTTCTGGAACCTTCCAGCGATGTCTCTTGGGCCGCCGTGCAAGGCCCCTTGTTGGGCAGCGGGCCAGTGGTTCCCCTATGGGTTTCGCTGGCTGTGGCCGACTGGTGCGTAAAATTTGGGATCGCTTTGTTCGGCCTGCTGCCGTTTCGCCTGATTGTTGCAAGATTTGCCATAAGGCTTGCGTAAAAGGTTTTGACAAACACAAAATATGTGCCAACCTACCTGTATCGATAACCAATTCGAAAGGAGGTGACCCAGTGTCTAGAGTGATATTGGAGAGAGGTGTCGGGACAGCCGGAGGTTTCGTTTTCTAAGGGCAGCCCCTTGGTAAACGGCCACAGGTTGGATGGATGCCCTAACTGGCCCATCTCCTTGGAACTCGGGAAGGGTCGCCGCTTAGGCGACCCTTTCTCTTATGGCGAAGCGACATGCTGCACATCACCGACACGATCCAGATCGCCGACTGGGAGTTGAGCGAACAATTCGTCCGCGCCTCTGGCCCTGGTGGGCAGAACGTTAACAAAGTCTCAACTGCGGTAGAGCTGCGGTTTGAAGCGGAACGCTCGCCAAACCTGACCCCCGCCGTGAAAGCCCGCCTGAAACGGCTGGCAGGGCGGCGGTGGACGAATGAAGGCGCGATTGTCATTCAGGCGGAAGAAACCCGCAGTCAGGCGCAAAACCGCGAATTGGCGCGCGAACGGCTGGTCGAGATGATTCGCCAAGCGCTGATTGCCCCCAAACGGCGGCTGGCGACCAAGCCGACATATGGCAGCATTCAACGCCGGTTGGTCGCCAAAAAGGTGCGCAGCGCGGTGAAAGATGGCCGCCAAACGCCCGAAGACGAAGAGTGATCACACGATCACGTCTTGCCCCTGCTGCGCTCCAACCCCGAACACCCGTTTATAGCGTTCGATCTGGTCAGCGGGGCCCATGGCCTTGTTGGGGTTGTCAGACAATTTCACTGTAGGCCGCCCATTAGCCGCCACGGCTTTGCACACCAAGGAAAACGGCGCCAGCGCATCAGAATCGGCCAAGCCGCTGAAATCATTGGTCAGCATCGTGCCCCAGCCAAACGACACTTTGATGCGGCCGACAAATTGGCGGTGCAGGTCTTCGATCTTGCCCACATCCAACCCGTCCGAGAATATGACCAGCTTTTGGCGCGGGTCTTCGCCTTTTTCCGCCCACCATTTGATCGCCACTTCCGCCGCACGGGCCGGATCGCCGCTATCAACGCGAATACCCGTCCAAGATGCCAACCAGTCGGGCGCGCGTTTCAGGAAGCCTTCGGTGCCAAAAGTATCGGGCAGAATGATGCGCAGGTTGCCATCGTGTTCGTCTTGCCAATCGGCCATCACTTGGTAAGGCGTGCGGGCCAAATCCTCATCATTTTCGGCCAAGGCGGCATAGACCATCGGCAGTTCGTGGGCGTTTGTGCCGATGGCTTCAATATCGCGGCGCTGCGCGATTAGGCAGTTTGAGGTTCCGGTGAAGCGGTTCTCAAGCCCCTCCATCATCGCTTGCACCGACCAATCCTGCCACAGGAACGAGTGCCTGCGACGGGTGCCGAAATCGGCGATGCGCAGCCCGTCAATCGCGCGCAAGCGGGTGATCTTTTCCCACAGCTTGGTCATGGCGCGGGCATACAGCACTTCCAGCTCAAACCGCCCCAGCTTTTGCAAGACGGCACGACCGCGCAGTTCCATCAGCACGGCAAGGGCGGGAATTTCCCACAACATCACCTCGTGCCAAGCGCCTTCAAAGGTCAGCTCATATTGGCCATCGCGCTTTTCCAGATGATAGGGCGGCAGGCGAAAGCCTTCGAACCATTCCATGAAATCGGGGCGGAACATCTGGCGTTTGCCGTAAAACATATTGCCACGCAGCCACGTGCTTTCGCCGCGCGACAGCGACAAAGATCGCACATGATCCAACTGCTCGCGCAACTCGCCCTCGTCCACCAGTTCTGCAAGACGGATTTTCGGGCTGCGGTTGATCAGGCTGAATTCCACCGTGGTGTCGCGGCGGTTGCGAAAGATGGATTGGCACATCAACAGCTTGTAAAAGTCGGTGTCGATCAAAGACCGCACAATCGGGTCAATTTTCCAGCGGTGATTCCACACCCGTGTCGCAAGATCAACCATTGCAGCGCTCCTTATCGCGCGGACTATGCCAGCAAGCGCGCGGAAAGGTCAAAGGTCCATCGCAGCCTAAAGCGTTATAATCCGGCGCAATTTAGGCCAGCACAACGCCAGCCGCCGCCATCGCCTGCTTCTGGCGGGCAAGCGAGCCGTCCAGATCAATCGCGCGGCAGGCGTCTTGCAGCACTGTCACGTCAAAGCCCTTTGCCACCGCATCAAGGGCTGAAAACGCCACGCAGTAATCAGTCGCAAGCCCCACCAGCGTTAGCCCCGTAACTCCCCGCGCGCGCAGGTAGCCGTCAAGGCCGGTGGGGGTGGTCTTGTCATTCTCAAACAGGGCGGAATAGCTGTCGATCCCAGCGCGAAAGCCTTTGCGGAGCACCAGTTGCGCCAGATCGCTGCGCAACGCGGGGTGAAACTCGGCCCCCTTGGTGCCCTGCACGCAATGGCTGGGCCACAGGGTTTGCGCACCGTAGGGCATTTGCACAGTGGAAAAGGGTGCAGCACCGGCGTGGTTTGCGGCGAAAGAGCTGTGATCGGCAGGATGCCAATCTTGCGTCAGCACCACGGTTTGAAACTGCCCCATCAGTGCGTTGATCTGCGGAATGATCGCATCGCCTTGGGCCACGGCCAAAGCACCACCGGGGCAGAAATCATTCTGCACGTCGATCACGATCAGGGCTTGGTTGGCTGGGCGCATGGGAACCTCCGTCTGGGTCTAGCTAGGCATCCCCCCCCAAAGCGTCAAGCGGGGGTTGAGTTTACCCGCCTTTTGGGCCTAATGCGCTGCCATGATCACCGTCGCCGCCCTGTACCACTTCACCCCCTTCGCCGACCCGCAAGCGTTGCGCGGGCCGTTGTTTGATTTGGCCAAGGCCCAAGGCATCATGGGCACGCTGCTTTTGGCGACAGAGGGCATCAACGGCACGATTGCGGGCAGTCGTGAAGGGATTGACGCCATCCTAGCCCATATCCGCGCCCTTCCGGGTTGCGACGGGTTGGTGTGGAAAGAAAGCCACGCCGACAAAATGCCCTTCGTGCGCATGAAGGTGCGCATAAAACCCGAAATCGTCACGCTGGGCGTGGCGGGAGTTGACCCTTTGGCCCGCGTGGGCCGCCATGTGGCGCCGCAAGATTGGAACGCCTTGATCCAAGCGCCCGATGTGGCGGTGATTGACACGCGCAATGCCTACGAAATCTCTATCGGCACCTTTGAAGGCGCGATTGATCCTGGCACCTCGACCTTCCGTGAGTTTCCGGCGTGGTGGCAGGAAAACCAACATAAATTCGCGGGCAAGCGGATTGCGATGTTTTGCACGGGTGGCATCCGCTGCGAAAAATCGACCAACTATCTGCTGGGCCAAGGCGTGTCAGAGGTGTTTCACCTGCAAGGTGGCGTGTTGAAATATCTGGAAGAAATCCCCGAACCCGAAAGCCTGTGGCAGGGCGAATGCTTTGTCTTCGATCACCGCGTGGCCGTGGGCCATGGGCTGAAACAAGGCAGCGCGCAAATGTGCTGGACCTGTGGGCATCCCATGGCGGCAGGGGTGGAATGCCCCGAATGCGGGCCAAGGTCTGTGACCACCCGCTGAATTCGCGTTGACGCGACAGGGGCTTGGCGCGAAGGTGCGCGCAACTTAACGCAGGTGCGCGATGACGAAATCTTCGGTCTTTACTCCGGTTCTTATCGCGGGCAGCGCGGTGCTGATGCTAAGCTTTGCCCTGCGCGGCAGTTTTGGCGTGTTTCAAATTCCCATCGCGAGTGAGTTTGGCTGGCCAAGGTCAGATTTTTCGATGGCGATTGCCATTCAAAACTTGGCTTGGGGCCTAGGCCAGCCGATCTTTGGCGCAATGGCCGAACGGTTTGGCGACAGGCGCGCGATCATCGCAGGGGCTTTGATGTATGCGCTTGGCCTGCTGCTCAGCGGGTATGCCAGCACGCCGGGCACCATGCAGCTCTTGGAAATTCTAGTGGGCTTTGGCATAGCGGGCACGGGCTTTGGCGTGATCTTGGCCATCGTGGGCCGCGCCTCTAGCCCCGAAAACCGCAGCATGGCGTTGGGCATTGCCACGGCGGCTGGGTCAATGGGGCAGGTGATCGGCGCGCCAACAGCGCAGGTCTTGCTGCACCATTACCATTGGCAAACGGTGTTTGGCATCTTTTCGGTGGCAATCTTGTTCAGCCTGTTTGCCCTACCCTTCTTGAAAGATCGGCCCATGGCATCGAAGGCAGAGTTACAAGAAAGCCTTGGCACAGTGCTGCTGCGCGCTTTCAAAGACCCGTCTTATGCCATGATCTTTATGGGATTCTTTTCCTGCGGCTATCAACTGGCCTTCCTAACCGCCCACTTCCCCGCCTTTATCACCGAGCGCTGCGGCGCGATTGATCCTTCGGGGATGCTGGCAGGATTTGGGATCACCACGCCCTCGATCCTTGGGGCCATCAGCATTTCTGTGATCGGGTTGTTCAACATCGGCGGGTCGATCTTGGCGGGCTACTTGGGCAAGCGCTATTCTAAAAAGTACCTGCTGGCGGCGATTTACACGGGGCGCACCATCGCCTCGATTGCGTTCATCGCAACCCCCATGACCCCTACCACGGTTTTGATCTTTTCGGCTGTGATGGGGTCGATGTGGCTGGCGACCGTGCCACTGACCTCGGGCCTAGTCGCGCATATGTACGGGCTGCGCTATATGGGCACGCTTTATGGGTTTGTGTTTCTAAGCCATCAGTTGGGCTCGTTTATGGGGGTTTGGCTGGGCGGGGCGATGTATGATTTGACGGGCGGCTATACGATGGTTTGGTGGATTGGCATCGGCGTTGGCGCGTTTTCAGCGCTGATCCATCTGCCCATCCGCGAAAGACCCGTGGCGTTGCAACCGGCCTAAGGGTTTGACGCCATTGGCCCAAAAGAAGCGATGGTTTTGATGACAATGCGACCGGTCGAGGTGATCGCCCCCAACCTGAAACGCCGCTTGTCGGGCGTCACCGCCACAGTGGTGCGGCTTATTCCGGTGCAGGCCAAGATGATCGGCATTGTCACCACAGGGCCGGGTTTGCCGCCCGATCTGCCGCATATGCCGCTCGGGCGGTTGCCGTTCTTGCGGCGCGACCGCTGGCGCGTGTGGCACGCGCGGCGCAATACGGAAATGGTGCTGGGGCTGATCTTGCGCCATGTTTTGCGGCGCAAGCTGCGGCTGTTGTTCACCTCGGCAGCACAGCGCCACCACAAGCCGCTGACGCGTTGGTTGATCAGCGCGATGGATCGGGTTGTGGCCACTTCGGCCAAAGCAAAGTCTTATCTGCAAGTGCCCTCAACCGTGGTGATGCACGGCGTTGACACCCAAGTCTTCCACCCTACCCCAAACCGCGCCAAACTGCGCGCTGACCTCGGCCTGCCACAAGACGCCGTGATCCTAGGCTGCTTTGGCCGCATTCGCGCCCAAAAGGGCGTTGACCTGCTGGTGGAAGCCGCCTGCGCCCTTTTGCCCGCCCGCCCCCACCTGCGCGTGATCTTCACTGGCCGCGTGACCGATGACAACCGCGCCTTTCACGCCGCCCAAATCGCACGTCTGACGGCGGCTGGCGTGGCAGACCGCGTGCTGTTCTTAGGCGAACTGCCGTGGCAGGATGTCGTGCGCCACTACCAAGCGCTTAACCTGTTCGTGGCCCCCGCCCGCTGGGAGGGCTTTGGCCTAACCCCGCTAGAGGCGATGGCCTGCGGCGTGCCTGTGGTGGCATCACGGGTCGGCGCGTTTGAAACGCTGCTAACGGCTGAAACAGGCACCCTTGTGCCGCCCGATGACGCCGCAGCCCTGACTCAAGCGCTGGAAGCTTGGGTCGATGACCCCGCCCGCCTTGCCGCCGGTGGCCTTGCCGCGCGCGCACATATTCTGGCCAATCACCAGATCGAGGGCGAGGCCCGCGCCCTCGTTTCCATCTACCGTGACATGTTGGCAGCACCGTGAACCGGCTTGGCTTTTACGTGGCGCGCACCTTGCGCAACGAAGCCGCCCTTGCAACCTTGGGCCTGCCACTGGCCGCCGTTTTGAACCAATTGCACGGCAACATTGCGCTGGTCGGCAATGCCCAAAGCCTAAGCGCCACCGCCCAAGGTGGCGCAATTGACGCCGCTGATCTGGTGATCCGCCTCAACCGCGCGCCCATGCCCGATGCCCTAAGCCACGGCACGCGCACCGATGTGTTGGCCTGCGCCACCTCGTTAAATGCCGCCCACCTGCACCAGTTAAACCCCAAACTGCTTTTGTGGATGTCACCCAAACGCAAGCGCCTGTCTTGGGCCATGGCAACCCAAAAGGGCTTCGCCTTGCCCCCGCTCGACACCTATCAGCGCCTGAAGGCACATCTCAACGCCCCGCCGACCACAGGGCTGATGATGATAGACCTGCTCGCCGGCTCGCCCGCCACCAAAATCACGCTCTACGGCTTTGACTTCTTCGCCTCGCTCTCGTTGTCAGGCCGCCGCACCGCCGCACAAGTGCCCCACAACTTCCAAGCCGAACGCGCCTTTGTCAGCGCCCTTTTCGCCCGCGATCAGCGGTTTTGCCTAGCCAATCCCTCCGCTTTAGCGGAATAACCCCCGCATAAGCGGAGATTGCCGCCCCCGCCGCAATAGGCCCTTTCGCCCCCCCGCATCCTGCGCTAAGGCCCGCGAAGCCCGCCTGACGGGCTGTCTTGACGTAAAGGAGAACCCCGATGGGCTATAAGGTCGTCGTCGCGGGTGCCACGGGCAACGTGGGCCGCGAAATGCTGAACATCCTCGCCGAGCGCGAGTTCCCGGTGGACGAGATTGCCGCACTGGCATCGCGAAAATCGCTGGGTACTGAAATCAGCTTTGGCGAGAAAACCGTCAAGACCAAGGATCTCGACACCTTCGATTTCACCGGCTGGGACATTGCTTTGTTCGCCGTGGGGTCGGAAGCAACCAAGATCTACGCGCCCAAAGCGGCGGCGGCGGGTTGCATCGTGATCGACAATTCCTCGCTGTACCGCTACGATCCTCAGATCCCGCTGATCGTGCCTGAAGTGAACGCCGATCAGATTTTCATGTATAAAAACAAGAATATCATCGCCAACCCCAACTGCTCTACCGCGCAGATGGTTGTGGCGCTGAAGCCCTTGCATGACCGTGCGCGCATCAAGCGCGTTGTCGTCAGCACCTATCAATCGGTGTCGGGTGCCGGCAAAGAGGGCATTGATGAACTGTGGAGCCAGACCAAAGGCATCTATGTGCCCGGTCAAGAAGTGGCCCCGTCGAAATTCCCCAAGCAAATCGCCTTCAACGTGATTCCGCAGATTGATGTCTTCCTTGACGATGGTTCGACCAAGGAAGAATGGAAAATGGTGGCCGAGACGAAAAAGATCCTCGACACCAAGATCAAGGTCACCGCCACCTGCGTGCGTGTGCCGGTGTTTGTCGGCCATTCCGAGGCGATCAACATCGAATTTGATGAACCGCTTGACTGGCAAGAAGCGCAAGACATTCTGCGCGAGGCCCCCGGCGTGCTGTTGATCGACAAGCGCGAAGAGGGCGGCTACATCACGCCGATCGAATGCGTGGGCGAATATGCCACCTACATCAGCCGCGTGCGCCAAGATTCCACCGTCGAAAACGGCATTTCGCTGTGGTGCGTATCTGACAACCTGCGCAAAGGCGCAGCGCTGAATGCGGTGCAAATCGCGGAAGTTCTGGGCAACAAAGTGCTTAAAAAGGGCTGATCCAACCGCTCACCGCATCAAAAGCCCCGCGCAACCCGTGGGGCTTTTTCTTTTCTGCCTGCCCCTTCATCTTGGGTTAAATACTCAGGGCGGCGCGGGGGGTTGGCCTGCGCTTAGCTTAGCACACCTGTGGCGGTGACGGCGGGCAAAGCCTGTGTCAATGCGTCCCCTACAGCGCAACATCCAAAACATCTTCGCAGTCGTTCTGCGGTGGTTTGGTGTGCAAATCGACATTTCGTAAATGCGTTTGAGAGGATCCGAAATCAACTGGGCCGATGTGAACAACGCCTCAGCGAAGGCGTTTGTACACTATAAAGTGTAGATCATCTGGAAAGATCTTCGGGTAGGAAAAGGCCGCGAACATCACAAGGAACCCGTCCCGTGCTCCGTCAAATCCTTCTCGCGGTCGCTCTGATCGCCGCCCCCGTCGCCGTGTTTTCGGCGTGGGAGGTCTGGGTGGCCCCGCCGCCCCAACTGGCCAGCGCGCCCAATGCTTTGGGTGACATGACGCCGTTTAAAACCATTGTCACCGATGTGCAGGCCAGTGCCGCCAAGGGCGACCTTGCCGCCGCCGCCACCCGTATCACCGATCTGGAAACGGCTTGGGATGACGGCGAAGACAAACTGCGCCCCTTAGACGAGGCGCAATGGGGCGGTCTGGATGGCAAGATTGACGCCGCCCTGAAAGCGTTGCGCGCGACACCGCCGCAGGCTGCCACCGTGACCGAAACCTTGGCCGCGCTGCAAACAGCGCTTGACGATCCGGGGGCCGCTGTGGGCACGGGCGGGGTGCAGATGGTGTCCGGCATTGCCGTGACAGACGCAGGCGGGCATCCCATCTCGTGCGAGGTGATGTTGACCGAACTTGCCAGCCAACTGGCGCTGAAACCCAACACCGAGGCCGCAAGCCTGCAAGCCAAAGCAACCGAGCGGTGCAATGCCGATGATGACGCCCACGCCGACGCCTTTTCGGCGCAGGCCTTGGCCTTGCTGCGATAGGGGAATGACCATGACGACACACTTTAACCGCGTCCCCAAAGTCACCGCTGACTTCTGGATCATCAAGCTTCTGGCCGTCACCATGGGCGAAACCGCGGCCGATTATCTGGCGGTGAACATGGGGCTGGGCCTTACGGCCACCTCGCTTTTGATGGCAGGCGTCTTGGCTGTAGCCTTGACGGTGCAATTTGCGCAAAAGCGTTATGTGCCTTGGGCCTATTGGCTGGCGGTGGTGCTGATCTCCATCGTGGGCACCTTAGTGACCGACAATCTGGTTGACACCTTTGGCGTTCGTCTGATCACGACCACTTGGGTCTTTGCGCTGGCCTTGGCCGCAACCTTTGCCGTCTGGTTTGCGTCAGAACGCAGCTTGTCGATTCACGCCATCTTCACCACACGGCGCGAGGCGTTTTACTGGCTGGCCATCTTGTTCACCTTCGCCTTAGGCACGGCGGCGGGTGATCTGGTGTCGGAACAATTCGGGCTGGGCTACCTTTCAACAGGCGTGCTGTTTGGCATGATCATCGCCTCGCTGGCCTTGGGCTATGCCGTTTTGGGGCTGGACCCGATCTTGGGCTTTTGGCTGGCCTATATCTTCACCCGCCCCTTGGGCGCGTCGATTGGTGACTTTATGTCACAACCGGGGGAATATGGTGGGATGGGGCTGGGCACGATCATCACCTCGGCCTTGTTCTTGGGCACGATCATTTTGGTCGTGGCCTATCAAAGCCTAACCCATAACGGAACAGAACAGGCAAGCTAAGCCAGCGCGCGGGGGTTACGCCCCCGCCGCCTTCAGCGCCTTTTCCAAATCCTCCGCCTGCTCGCAGGTGCCACAAAGCGCCTGCAGCTTGGCCAAGTTCGCTTTCGCTTCATCCAGTTTGCCTGTTGTGATGAACAACTCGCCTTGATATTCCAGCGCGCCCAGATGGTCGGGGTTGATTGACAGCACCGTCAGATAGGCGGCATCGCTGTCGTTCAGTTGGCCCAGCTTGCGATAGGTGAAGCCAAGCAGGTTCCACGCGTCGGCGTTCTTCGCCTCGGCCTTGGTCAGGGTAAGCAGCTTGAGCAGGGCGGCGGCAAAGTTGCCCTCGTCGACCATCGCCTTAGCCTCGTCATAGGCCGAGACAGAGGCCGTCTCGCTTGACCCGTCAGAGGTGCCAGCCGCCATCGCAGGCATCGCTAACAGGGAAAAGACGGCCACTAGTCCGGCCAGAAAGCTGCTGAAGATATGGGCCATGAACGCGCTCCGGTTGGGGAATGTGCTGATGATACGCCCAGACCCAAACTTTCCGTCGTCACTCTTGCGTGAAAACTTTAGGCCAGCCCCTCTGCCCGCAGCACTTGCCGGATTGACGTGGCGCATTTGTCAACAATTTCAGCCAGTTCCGCGTCGGTGCAATTGTAGGGCGGCGACAAGATCACGATGTCACCGTTCACCCCGTCGACATTGCCGCCGACCGGATAGCAGATCAGCCCGTTTTCCATCGCCTGCGCGCGCACCTTCAGGTGCAACTGGCGCGAAGCGTCAAACGGCGCTTTGGTGGCGCGGTCGGCCACCAGTTCGGCGCAGATGAAATGGCCACGGCCGCGAATGTCACCGATCGCCTCAACCCCCGCCAGCGCGTCAGCCATCCAGCCCTTCAGGCGGTCGCCGTTGGCCGCGACCTTGGCCAACAACCCCTCGCGCGCGATGATCTTTTGCACGGCCACGCCAGCGGCACAGGCGGCGGTGTGGCCAGTGAAGGTGTGGCCCGTGCCAAAAGCGCCGTCCTTGGCGCGGATCACCTCCCACACGGCGGTGGTGCAGATGGCGGCCCCCAAGGGCACGTAGCCCGCCGCCAACCCCTTGGCGACCGACATGATATCAGGTTCTACCCCGTCATAGGCCAAAGCGCGCCAAGTGCCCGTGCGCCCCGCGCCGCACATCACCTCATCCGAGATCATCAGCACGCCGTATTTCGTACAAATCTCGCGCACAAGTTTGGCATAGCCATCGGGCGCAGGCACGCAGCCGCCCGCGGCACCCACCACAGGTTCAAACACAAAGGCCGCGATGGTTTCAGGCCCTTCGCGCAGGATCGCCGCCTCTAGCTCTGCCGCGCAGATAGCCCCAACACTGGCCGCATCCGCCCCCGCCACAGGCCGATAAGCATTGGCAGGCGACAGCTTGATCGACGGAATGAACGCCCCCTCATAAGCTGCCGTGCGTTCAGCAAAGCCCGAAAGGCCCAGCGCGCCCAAGGTGTTGCCATGCCACGACCGTTGGCGCGAGATGAACTTGCGCCGCGATTTTTGGCCATTGGCGGTGTGATATTGCAGCGCGATCTTCAAGCAGCTTTCCACCGCTTCCGATCCGCTGGTGACATAGACCATCTCGCGCAAAGTGCCGCCGCATTGCGCACGGATGATCTCGGTCAACTCTTCCAGCGCGTCGGTGGTGAAATTGTAGCGGTAGGCATGCGCGATGTCTGACATCTGGGCGGCCACGGCGGCGTTCACCTCGTCATTGGCGTGACCAAGGCAATAGACCGCTGGCCCACCCGACCCGTCGATATAGGCCTTGCCAGTTGCGTCCCACAAATAGCTGCCCTTGGCCCGCACAACGCGCGGCAATTCGGCGGTGGATTTCAGCGGTTCGGGCGATTTGGCGGCCATGGCAAACTCCAATTTTGCCGCACTCTGTCAGCGCCAACGCGCCGCAGCAAGGCCCTTAGAACCGCGCTTTGCGGATCACTTGGGCATCGGTCACATTGATCAAACCGATGTGGCGTTCGACCACGCCAAAGGCGGCATCCAGCAAGGGTTCCAACCGCACGGGGTCTACCAGACAGATCACCGCCACCATGCCCGCGCGGCCAAGCTGGCCATCCGCACTCCACCGGCCCGACTGGCCCGCCCCGCCCAAGACGGGCAGCACGCTAAAACCCTTCACCCCCGCCGCTGTCAAAGCCGCTGTCAGACGGCTTTCCATCGGCGCTTCAATCAGGATTTCGACACGTTTGGCTGTATAGGTTTGCATAGGTCAGCCCCCAAGGACCGCTTCGGCCACAGCCAGATAGGCTGGAATGCCAAAGACAAGGTTGAACGGAAAGGTGATGCCCAAAGACAGGGTCAACGCGACCGAGGGGTTCGCCTCTGGCAAGGCCACGCGCATCGCCGCAGGCACGGCGATGTAGCTGGCCGAAGCCGCCAGCACCATCATCAAAACCGTACCGCCCAGCGACAGGCCCAAGGCCAGCGCCGCCCCAAGCCCCGCTGAGGCCCCGACCAAAGGCATCACCACCCCAAAGGCCACCAAGCCCACACCGATCAGCCCGCGCGCCCCGCGCAAGCCACGGCCCGCCACCAGCCCCATATCCAGCAAGAACAGGCACAAGACGCCCTGCCAAGGGGCCACCACAAAGGCCTCGACCTTGGCCATGCCGTCAGGCCCAGTGATCATGCCAATGGCAAAGGCCCCGATCAGCAGCACAATCGACCCGTTCAGCAAGATTTCCCGCCACAGACCCGGTTCCATCCGCCGCCCTTGGCCACTTCGCGCAGCCAGCCACAGGGCCGTGATAATGGCGGGGCTTTCCATCGCCGCGGATACGGCGACCATATACCCCTCGGCTTCGATCCCGCGCAGGGCCAAGACGCCGCTGGCGGTGGCAAAGGTCACGATAGAGATGGAACCGTAATGCGCCGCCACCGCCGCCGCTTCCACCGCCGACAGGCGCGACACCACGCGCAGCAAGCCGAACGCCACGATGGGCAACAGGAATGACAGCGCAATCCCTGCGCCCATCGCCGCCAGCACCTGCCCGTCGACGCCGCTTTTGCTAACAGCGACCCCACCCTTAAAGCCAATCGCGAACAGCAGATACAGCGCCATGGTCTTGGCCGCCGCCTCTGGCACGCTAAGGTCTGACCGCGCCAAGGCGGCAAGGCCCCCCAAGGCAAAGCTTAGGATCATGGGGGTCAGCAAGTTCTGGCCCGCCAAGGTCAGAAGGGTGTCCATCAAGCACCTCACCAATTTGTGAGGAGATAAACCCTGCCCTTGCTATTTCAATCCCTGAATGCGCCAAGCAGCGCCGATTTACACCGGCACAAAACCGTCCTTGGCCGGATCAAACTGTTCCAGCGCGCCTTCGCCGGTGTTGTTCCACAACCCGTGCAGCGTCAGCATATCATCTTCCAGTGCCGCGCGCACAAAGGGGAAGGTCATCAGGTTTTCCAGCGAAACCCGCACCGCCTGCTTTTCCAAAGCCACGATCCGCTCGTCCTGCGGCAGGTCTTTGACCCGCTCGTAACCGGGGCGCAGAATATCCATCCAGCGGCCAACGAAGGACGACTTTTCTTCAAGCTGCGGCGCAAGCCCGCAGCACATGTCATGGCACCCCTTAACCCCGCCGCAGTTGGAATGGCCCAGCACCACAATATGGGCCACCTTCAACGAACTCACCGCATATTCGACCGCCGCCGAGGTGCCGTGATATTCTCCGTCGGGGTTATAGGGCGGCACCAGATTGGCGACGTTGCGGTGAATGAAAAACTCGCCCTCATCCGCGCCGAAGATGGATGTCACATGCACACGGCTGTCGCAGCACGAAATCACCATGGCCCGTGGATGCTGCCCGCTTTCCGCCAAACGCCGATACCACGCGCGGTTGTCCTGATAGGTCGTCGCACGCCAGCCTTGAAAGCGGGCGATCAGATAGGATGGCAGGGGGCGGGCTTGATCCATGGCAGGCTCCTTCTTTGAAGGGCGACCATAGTTTGCAATTGCAGCAAATTCGAGAGGAATCGTAGCGATTAAGCGGCCCTCAGCCCGCCTTACGGCAACCCTTTGTTCAGCATCTGGGCGCAAAGTGATCTTGGGTGAAGTGGGAGTGTGGAAAATGTCGCAAGACAATGTGGTGGCTTTGCGCCCCAATGATCGGGTGCGCCTGAACGCAGAACCGATCGCAACGATCTGTCGTAACCTTGGCGCATCCACCGCGCAGCACGTGGTGGCCCGCGCCTTGGGCGAAATATCGCAAAGCGTTGCGGGTTTGACCGCGCAGGTGAAGGCGCATGATCTGGCAGAAATGCCCCGCCCTTTGCGCCGCCTGCAACTTATGGCCGAGAGTTTGGGGCTGATCACCCTTGGCCTGATTGCGGCGGATCTGACCCTGTGCATCAGCTTGCAAGATGTCACAGCCTTTTCGGCCGTTTGGGCTAGGCTGGTGCGGGTGGCTGACGATGCCTTCGCCGATCACCACAGCCTTTTGGGCGCAACGCTGGGCTAGGGTCTTATTGCCCAAACCTGCGCAACGCCCTTGCGGGGCGCGGGGGAACAGCTAGGCTTGGGCGGGTAGGAGAATGCCATGACCCAACCTCGCTTTGCCGACCCCGATGCCGCCTTTCGCACCCTAACCGTGGTGACAGCCGAAGACTGGCCCGCGCTGCGCGACAGCCACCCCGCCAAAGACTGGCTGACAGCCACAGGGTTTGAGGCGGGCTTGGGCGAGCTGCGCCTTATTCCGGGCGAGACGGGCGTAGGGTCTGCCATCGCAGGCTTGGGCACGGCGAAAGCCCGCGCGCGGCTGCGCTTTGGCATCGCCAAAGCTGTGGCGGGCCTGCCTGCGGGCAACTGGGATTTAGGCGGCGCGCTGACGCCTGCGCTGCGCGATGAAACGGTTCTCGCATGGCTGCTGCAATCCTACCGATTCGACCGCTACCGTTCCCCTAAAAAAGCCGACCCAGCCCTGCTGCGCCTGCCCGAAGGCACCGATGGCCCCCGCCTTTTGGCGATGGCAGAGGGCGAGTTTCTTACCCGCGATCTGGTCAACACCCCCGCCTCCGACATGGGGCCTGCTGAACTTGAAGCGGCCTTTACAGCCCTTGCCCAGCGCTTTGGCGCGCAAACCACGGCGATCAGGGGCGACGACCTGCTGACGCAGAACTTCCCGATGGTTCACGCCGTCGGCCGCGCCTCGCCCCGCGCGCCGCGCATCATGCAGATGCGTTGGGGCAAGGCTGGCCCCAAGCTGACGCTGGTGGGCAAGGGCGTTTGCTTTGACACGGGCGGGCTGAACATTAAGCCCTCGTCCGGCATGAACCTGATGAAGAAAGACATGGGCGGCGCTGCCACCGTTTTGGGGCTGGCCCATATGATCATGTCGCTTGGCATGCCTGTACAGTTGCGCGTGATCGTGCCTGCGGTGGAAAATGCCATATCCGGCAATGCAATGCGGCCCAAAGACATCCTCACCTCACGCAAGGGCCTGACGGTCGAGGTGAACGATACGGATGCCGAGGGCCGCTTGGTTCTGGGCGACGCGCTGGCTTGGGCTGAAGAAGACTCATCAGACATGATCGTGTCGATGGCCACCCTAACGGGTGCTGCCCGTGTGGCTGTTGGCCCCGACCTTGCGCCTTATTATTGCAACGACCCCGATGTGGTCGCAGCGCTCGAATCAGGGGCCTTAGCAAGCTTTGATCCCGTCTGGCGTTTGCCCTTCCATGACCCCTACGAAGCCATCATCGAACCGGGCATCGCAGACCTTGATAACGCGCCGGGGTGGGGCTTTGCAGGGTCTGGCACAGCGGCGCTTTTCTTGCGCCGCTTTGTGAACAACCCGCGCTATTTGCATTTCGACATCTACGCCCACACCCCGTCCGACCAACCGGCCCGCCCCAAGGGCGGTGTTGGCCAAGGGGCGCGCGCGGTCTTTGCCGCCCTGCCCGCGATCTTGGGCCTGAAGTAGATGGACCGCCGCCTAACCCCCGCCACAGCCCGCATCGCCCATACCTCGCTGCAAGGCCAAGTCGATGCGCCCGCCTTCACCGCTGGCGAAATCTGGCAAGTCGCCGCCCCCTTGGTTGACCTGCTGCGCAGCCCCCACGGCGCGCGTGAACGCCAGCTTTGGCTGGGCGAGGATTTTACCGTCATCGACCGCGATCAAGGCCATGCCTTCGGCTTTGCCGCCAAAGACGGTTACTGCGGTTGGTTGCCCGAAGCGGTTCTGGAACAAGGCCCCCCCGTCACGCACTGGGTCGCCTCAACCGGCACGCACCTTTACGCGCAGCCCAAGGCCAGTTCGCAAAACCTAAGCGCGCTGCCCATGGGCGCGCGGGTTTCGGTGCTGGATCAGGTCGGGGCTTACGCCCAAACCCCGCAGGGCTTTATCCCCGCCAACCACCTGCTGCCCTTGGGCACCCATCTGACCGATCCGGTCGCCGTGGCGGAATTGTTCCTGCATAGCCCCTATCTTTGGGGCGGCAATTCGCGGGCTGGCATTGACTGCTCGGGCCTTGCCCAAATCGCCTATCACGCCTGTGGCATCGCCCTGCCCGCCGATTCTGACCTGCAAGAGGCGGCAGGCACCGTGGTGCAAGGCGAATTCCAGCGCGGTGATCTGTTGTTCTGGAAGGGCCACATCGCCTTGGCGGTCGACAGCCAGCGCCTGATCCACGCCAACGGGCACACGATGTCAGTGGCCTACGAAGGCATTTCTCAGGCAATCCACCGCATCGAACAGGCCGAGGGCGCGCCCCTGCGCAGCCACCGCCGCCTTTAATCGACCAAGCGCACGGCCTTCGGCTCTAGCACGCGCAGCACTTGGGCCAAATCATGGCCGCGGCGCAAAATGCGCCCGTCCATCGCGACCACGGCAAACATCCCCTGCTTGGCCCGCATCGCAGGGCGCTTTTCCACGCGGTACAGCGGCATTTCCGCCGTGCGCCGGAAGATCGAAAACACCGCCATCTCGCGCAACGTGGAAAGCCCGTAATCGCGCCACTCTCCCGCCGCGACCATCCGGCCATATAGCGAAAAGATCACCCCAAATTCGCGCCGATCAAAGCACACCTGTTCTGGCGGGCGTTCGGGCGGCTGAAAAGGGGTGGGCACCAACTGGGTCATGTTACAAGTCTATCGCAGAACCTTCACAAATCAAGCGCCAGCTTGCCCATTCAAATTGGCCCAAACCCTCATCCTCCAACGCCAAGGCAGCGCGGCGCTTTGCTGTAAGGCGTTACAAAAACCCCTCGGCCAAGGCCACGATCCCCGTCTCTTTGCCGCGCCAGTTCGTTTGCACCGCATTCAGACGCTTCTTGGCATAGGGGTGGTTTGCATCCAAAGCGCCAAGGCGCACCAGCAAAGCGGTCATCACGGCATCCGAAGCACGATAGCCGCCATCGACGATCTTGATCGCAATGCCGCGCTTCATCTGGGGGAGAATCGCGATATGCACGGCCTCTGCCCCGCCCTTGATCGTCACCTTGCCATCCATCGCGCGCATCAGTTCGGTGTCAGTGCCCGTGTCGCCCGCCACCAGTTCGGGAAACTGCGCCATGGCGCGGGTCAAGCGGTGCATCGCCTTATCGCGCCGATCCCCCGCACCTGTAGCCCCCGCAAACCGCCCCATCGCCCGCGCAAGCCCGTGAACTGACGTGGCGAAGTTGGGCGCAGAACAGCCGTCTACCCCCCAGCCCGCGCTATCCTCGCCCGTGGTTTCTTCAAACGCGGCTTTGATCATCACCTGCAACGGGTGGTCGTGTTCGACATAGTCCGCATGGCCTTTGATATGCCGGTTCATCGTTAGAAAGCCGCAATGCTTGCCCGAGCAGTTGGTGTGATACTGGCAGGGCCGTTCCCCCGCGCGGATCAGACGGTCGCGTTCGACGCGGTCAGAAGGCTCATGCGACCCGCAGCGCAAGTCAGCCTCGCCCATCCCCAACCCTTCCAGCCACGATCCCGCCATCTTAACGTGCAATGCTTGGCCATGGTGGCTGGCGCAGGCAAAGGCCAACTGCGCCTGTGTCAGGCCAACGGCATCGGCGGCGCCACTTTCCACCAAGGGCAGGGCTTGGATCATCTTGCAGGAGGATCGCGGGAAGATCACCTGATCGGGATTGCCCCAAGCCTCGACAATCGCGCCCTTCTCGTCGCAAATCACGGCATGGCCTGCGTGATAGCTTTCCAAAAGCCCGCCGCGCCACGTTTCCACCATGGTGATTGCCTGTCGCTTCATCTTCTTCCTGCTCTTCCATCTAGACTTGGCGAAAAACTGCCCATGGGGCTTTCGCAAAAGTCCTGTTATCGGTTAAAGGTTCGTTACAAGGTGATCCTACCCCACACCATACAAAAAGCCGTTGAAAAAGGCACGGGTGCGGTTGACGACTTTTGGAGGCTGACACGATGACAAATCAGACGAAGCGTGGCGTGCTGGGTCTTGGAATGGCCTTCTTGGCATGCGCCGCCTTTGCTGTGCCCAGTTTGGCGCAAACGACCTCTGGCAATCAGGCTGTCACAAAAACCGCGTGGTCGGTGTTCGCCGAGGGCACGCCGAAAGAATGCTGGGGCGTGTCCAAACCGAAAAAGACGGTCAACACCCGCGATGGCAAAGAAGTGTCGGTCAAGCGCAGCGACATCTTGCTGTTCGTGACCTTCCGCCCCAAACAAGTCGGCGGCGAGACGTCTTTTGCTGGCGGTTATCCTTTTGCCGCAGGCTCTACCGTGGAATTGGTGATCGACGGGGAAAGCTTTGCGTTGAAAACCGAAGGCGAATACGCTTGGGCCGCAAGCGCTGACGACGATGCCAAGCTGCTGGCAGCGATGCAAAAAGGGGCCGAGGCGACCTTGACCGCCCATTCCGCCAAGGGCACCCAAACCCAAGACACCTTCAGCCTGTCGGGCTTTACCGCCGCGATCACCGACGCCCAAAGCAGGTGCCAATAACCCCCGCGCGGCCAAGGTTGGGCCGCGCCATTTCCGCGCTGGCCTGCTAAACACGCGGTGGCGCTTCGCCGTCAAGCCCGCTATACGGCGCGATCAACCCGCGAGATGCCTGCATGACCCCTGCCACAGCCCCGATCACCCAAGACGTTTTGACCCTGCCGCGCAAGCTGGCCGAAGGGGGCAAAACCAACATCATCGGCCTAACCCGTGACGAGCTGCGCAGCGCGCTCATCGCCGCAGGCACGCCCGAGGCACAGGCCAAAATGCGCGTGGGCCAAGTGTGGCAATGGGTCTATTACTGGGGCCTGCGCGATTTCATGGCGATGAGCAATCTTGCCAAAGACTACCGCATCCTTCTGGCCGAGAATTTCTGCCTTGAGCTGCCCGAGGTCGTCACCCGCCAAATCTCAACCGACGGAACGCGCAAATATCTGGTGCGCATCCAAGGCGGGCACGAGGTTGAGGTGGTCTATATTCCCGAAACCGATCGCGGCACCTTGTGCATTTCCTCGCAAGTCGGTTGCACGCTGACCTGTAGCTTTTGCCACACCGGCACGCAAAAACTGGTGCGCAATCTGACCGCGTCCGAGATTGTGGGCCAAGTCATGCTGGCGCGCGATGATCTGGGTGAATGGCCGGTTAAGGGCCAACCCAAGCCCGACGTGCGCCTTGTGTCGAACGTGGTGCTGATGGGCATGGGCGAGCCGCTGTATAACTTTGACAACGTGCGCGACGCGATGAAGATCGTGATGGATGACGAAGGCATAGGCTTAGGCCGCCGCCGGATCACCCTGTCAACCAGCGGCGTGGTGCCCGAAATTGCCCGCACCGCGACCGAGATTGGCTGCCTGTTGGCCGTGTCGTTCCACGCCACCACTGACGACGTGCGCGACAAACTGGTGCCGATCAACAAAAAGTGGAACATCGCCACCCTGCTTGATGCCCTGCGCGCCTATCCCGGCCTGTCAAACTCTGAACGCATCACCTTTGAATATGTGATGCTGGACGGGGTAAATGACACCAAAGAAGACGCCCACCGCTTGGTTGACCTGCTGCAAGGCATTCCGGCCAAGGTGAACTTGATCCCCTTCAACGAATGGCCCGGCGCGCCCTATAAGCGGTCGTCCGGCAACCGAATTCACGCTTTCGCCGACATTATCCACAACGCAGGCTACGCCTCCCCCATCCGCACCCCGCGCGGAGAAGACATCATGGCCGCCTGCGGGCAGTTGAAATCGGCTACGGAAAAGGTTAGGAGGGGTACACTAAAGTGATGTTATTCGACACGGAGGTTGATTCTTTTGGAAATTGTTTTGATTGTTGGAGAGAGCGACGCTGGTAAGTCGACACTCGTGCGTCACCTGAGTGAGCTTTATAATGGTTACAACGGACACGCCAATCCGACTTGGGCAGTTAAGAACATTGCTGATCTGAATTGGGCAACAGGTCAAATTGGAGAGTATGCTAGTGAGCGAACTCTATGCCTGCACTCTTCGATAAATGAAGTAGTGAAGATTGCGCCCGAATGTTTGAAATCGATACTTGATGGCTATCAAAACAACCACGCTTGCACCCGCGCGATACTTTGTGTTTCGTTAACCAAGCTTCCAAGAATCGCGGAATACGCAAAAGTAATCAACGCTGTTGGATTTGGCCATCAGGTCACACACACTGTCTATCTGTCCGCGGACAGCCAACCGGCGATCGCACGGCAGGCAGGTACGACATTTCAAAATGTGAAAGATCATTGGGTTTATCGTAACAATCAGGGCACCCCACCGAACCAAGTGTCTGCGGATGTGAAAATGCATATTGGTCTTGAATAGCGTCATCGCTGACGTCCATCACCCCCCAAACAGCGCAAATCCGCGCTCAAGGGCGCCCCCGCCGCCGAATAGGCTTTCGCGCGCCAGCCAAAGGGTTCACAAGCGGATAAGTCCGGGCAAGCCTCGGTTCCTTACAGCGGAAGCTGCACCTTGCGATCTGCCGTCCCTGTGGCCTATCTCATAGGCTTTTGAATGCACCCTGACACTAACATCGCGCAGTCGCGGCAAGACTCTGCCCGCGCTTGGGTTGTGAAACTGGCGCGCTACCGCGAGCCTTCGACGTGGCGCAGTGTGTTTGAACTGGCCGTGACGCTGGTGCCGTTTGTGTTGCTGTGGGCGCTGGCTTGGGCGGCGCTGGATGTGTCGGCTTGGCTGGCGCTGGCGATTGCGGTGGTGAACGGCGGATTCTTGGTGCGCATCTTCATCATCCAGCACGATCTGGGCCATGCGTCATACTTCGCCAACCGCACCGCGTCTGATTGGCTGGGCCGCGCCTTGGGGGTTTTGACCCTGACGCCCTATGACGTGTGGCGGCGCACCCATGCCATCCACCACGCGCATCACGGCCATCTAGACCACCGTGGCATCGGCGATGTGCTGACGCTGACGGTCGATGAATACCGCGCGCGCAGCCGCTGGGGGCGGTTGATGTATCGGCTGTATCGCCACCCCGTCGTGCTGTTCGTGCTGGGGCCAAGCTATCTGTTCATCGTGCAAAACCGCCTGCCCGTTGGCCTGATGGCATCGGGCTGGCGCTATTGGATTTCGGCGATGGGCACCAATGCGTTCATCGTGATGATCGTCAGCCTGATTCTGTGGCTGGATGGGCTGATGCCGCTGTTGTTGATCTATATTCCCACCTCGGTGATCGGGGCAACCATCGGGGTGTGGCTGTTTTATGTGCAGCACCAGTTCGAACAAACCCATTGGGCCTCAGACCCCGACTGGCAGCTGCACGATGCAGCGCTGGAAGGGTCGTCGCACTACAAACTGCCACGCGCCTTGCAATGGCTGACGGGCAACATCGGCATTCACCACGTGCATCACCTGTACAGCCGCATCCCGTTTTACCGCCTGCCCGAAGTGCTGGCCGACCAGCCCGCCCTAGCACAGGCGCAAAAACTTACGATCCGGCAAAGCCTGTCTTGCGTGAAGCTGAAGCTGTGGGATGAAAAGACCCAGCGCCTTCTTAGCTTTCGCCAGATGGCCCGCCTGTATGGGCCGACCTGACCCGTTTCATACTTGCCCAAATATCCATAAACCAACGCCCGATCCAAGATCACGACAGGGCAGACTTGGCGCATCGCATCGCCGCTGCTAGCCTATCCGCATGATCCTGCCCAACGCCCAAGCCCGCCGCCTGTTTTTGCACCGCCACGCCTTGGCAGAGCCGCCCACCGGCCCCGCCTCTGGCCAAGCTTTGGCCGCCTTGGTTGACCGTTTGGGCTTTGTGCAGGTTGATAGCATCAACACCGTCGAACGCGCGCATCACATGATCTTATGGTCGCGGCGGCAAAGCTATCAGCCTGCAGACCTGCACCGCCTGATCGAACAAGACCGCACCTTGTGGGAGCATTGGACCCATGACGCCGCCATCCTGCCCGTGGCCTTTCACGGCCATTGGCACCACCGCTTTGCCAGCGATGAAGTGCGCTTGTCCGCCAATTGGGCGAAATGGTTCCGCCCGGGATATGAGGCTTTGTTTGACGAAATCCTGCACCGCATCACAGCCGAAGGCCCCCTAACCACCGCCGATGTGGGTGAGGGAGAGGCGCGCGGTTCTGGCGGTTGGTGGGACTGGCACCCCTCTAAAACCGCGCTAGAGTGGCTGTGGCGCACAGGGCACCTTGCCATCACGCGGCGCGAGGGGTTTCGCAAGGTGTACGATCTGGCGCATCGGGTCATCCCCGAAGCCCACCGCGCGCCCTTGGGTGACCGCGACCAGATGATCGACTGGGCCTGCCAATCCGCCCTTGATCGCCAAGGCTTTGCCGACCCATCCGAACTGCGCGCCTTTTGGAATCTGATCACGCCGCAAGAAGCCAAAACCTGGGCGCAAGGCGCTTTGCAACGCGGCGAAGTTGCCGCGATAGATATCGAAGGCGCAGATGGCAGCCGCAAGCGCAGCCTTGCCCGCCCTGAAGTGATGCAAACGGCACAGAATGCCCCCGAACCGCCACCCCAGCGCGTGCGCATCCTTTCCCCCTTTGACCCCGCCCTGCGTGACCGCGACAGGGCCGAGTTTCTGTTTGGCTTTCGCTACCGGATCGAGGTTTTCGTGCCCGAAGCCAAGCGCCAATACGGCTATTACGTCTTCCCCGCGCTGGAAGGCAGCCGCCTGATTGGCCGCTTGGATGCCAAAGCCTTTCGCGACCAATCCACCCTACGCCTGCGCGCCTTTTGGCCCGAAGCAGGCGTCACGCTCACCGCTGGCCGTGTGCAGCGGCTTGAAGCCGAATTGCACCGCTTGGCCAGCTTTGCAGGTTGTGACCGCGTTGCGATGGAAGACGGCTGGCAGCGCGCGACACTGGCGTAAGACTGAGGCGTTGGGCAAGACGAAGGGAGTTTAGAACCCGCTTAAACAGGCCGTCATCAGGGCGGAGCGCGGGTCTGATAGGCCGTCGATCACGTTGAAATGGTGAAGGTTCGGGGCGACTGTCCAATCGCAGCCCCAAGCCTCGGACAGGGTGCGGGCTTGCCAAAGGAAAGCGGGGCGTTCATTACCGCCAACCCAGATATGGGCGGAGCAGCCCGCACGCAGGGGCAGGCGGGCGGGGCTTTCTTGGGCGACCTCGTCGGCATCTAGCCGCAGATCAGTGTTCATCGCGGTCTGTAAAAGCGGGTCAAGCTCGGCCAAGGGCGAGATGGGAACCACGCGGCGCACTTGGGGCAGCGCTTGATCAGCGCAGCCCATGCGGGCGGCAAGATGGCCGCCTGCGGAGTGGCCTGTCACGACCACGGGGCCAGCGACCATGGCGCAAGCGGCGCGAATGGATTGCGCCACCTCATCCGTCATCTGCGCGATGCGGGCTTGGGGGGCCAAGGTGTATGACGGCATCGCACAAGCCCAACCGTGGGCCAAAGCACCTGCCGCAAGATGCGACCAAGTTTCCCGCCCAAAGGCCAGCCAATAGCCACCGTGGATGAAAACGAGCAGGCCCTTGGGTTGGGCTTGGGGGTAAAACAGATCAAAGCACTGGCGGGGTTCGGGGCCATAGGGCTGATCCACCACAGCCCGCGCGCCTAGGCTGTTGCGAAAGGCTTGTGCTGCGGCTGCCCAGCGGGGCGGATAGGCCTCTGCCCCCGCGATATAAGCGCCGTTTTGATAGGCTTGGTCCATCGTCTGCATCCCGCTTCCCCCCACCGTTCCATTTGATCAAACCCAAGCAGCCGGAACTGGACTTTTGCCCCCGCCTAGGTCATTGCATCCCAAACGAGATTAGGAGGCCCACTATGCTCGATTCCGTAACCGATCTGCGCGCTTTGCTTAAAGACCCAACGCTTCTGCCCAACAAGGCCTATGTGGCCGGCGAATGGGTGGACGCGGCAGATGGCGCGACCTTTGCCGTCACCAACCCTGCGCGCGGTGATATCATCGCCCGTGTGCCCGACCTGACGCGCGCCGATGCCGCCCGCGCCATCGCCGCCGCCGATAAGGCCCGCCACGAATGGGCCGCGCGCACCGGCAAGGAACGCGCCGCGATCTTGCGCAAATGGTACGACCTGTGCATTGCCAACCAAGACGACCTTGGCACGATCCTGACCGCCGAGCAGGGCAAACCCCTGCCCGAGGCGAAGGGCGAAGTGGTGTACGGCGCAAGCTTTATTGAATGGTTCGGCGAAGAGGCCAAGCGCATCTACGGCGAAACCATTCCCGGCCACCAGCGCGACAAGCGGATCACGGTGATCAAGCAGCCGATTGGCGTGGCCGCATCTATCACGCCGTGGAACTTTCCCAACGCCATGATTGCGCGCAAAGTGGCCCCGGCCTTGGCCGCAGGCTGCGGCTTTGTGTGCCGCCCTGCTGCCGAAACGCCGCTGTCTGCCATTGCGCTGGCCGTGCTGGCGGAACGCGCTGGCGTGCCGGGTGGTGTGTTTTCGGTCATCACCTCTAGCCGGTCGTCCGACATCGGCAAAGAGTTCTGCGAGAACCCTTCCGTGCGCAAACTGACCTTCACCGGTTCGACCGAAGTGGGCCGCATTCTGCTGCGTCAGGCGGCCGAACAGGTGCTGAAATGCTCGATGGAACTGGGCGGCAACGCGCCCTTCATCGTGTTTGACGATGCCGACCTGGACAAAGCCGTCGAAGGTGCGATGATTTCCAAGTTCCGCAACAACGGCCAAACCTGCGTTTGCGCCAACCGCATCTATGTGCAAGCAGGCGTTTATGACGCCTTTGCACAGAAGCTGTCGGCAGCTGTGCAAAAGCTGGCGATTGGCGATGGCTTGAAAGCGGGCACGACCACTGGCCCCCTGATCAACGAATCCGCCGTGGAAAAGGTGCAAGAGCATATCGCCGATGTGTTGGCATCGGGTGGTAAGATCTTGACCGGTGGCAAGCGCCACGCCTTGGGTGGCACCTTCTTTGAACCCACCGTGGTGACGGGCGTTCTGCCCACCGCCAAAGTGGCGACCGAAGAAACCTTTGGCCCCTTGGCCCCGCTGTTCAAGTTCGACACCGAAGAAGAGATCATCGCCCGCGCGAATGACACGATCTTCGGCCTCGCCTCGTACTTCTATTCTCGCGACATCGGGCGGATCACCCGTGTGCAAGAGGCGCTGGAATACGGCATGGTCGGCGTGAACACCGGCCTGATTTCCACCGAAGTTGCCCCCTTTGGCGGAGTGAAGCAATCCGGCCTTGGCCGCGAGGGCAGCCACCATGGGATCGAAGACTATCTGGAAATGAAGTACATCTGCCTGTCGATCTAACCCTTTCGACCCCGGCGGTTCGTGCCGCCGGGGTCGGGCTTGACCATGCCCTTGTCGCCCTTTGCAGCGACAAGGGGCGATTCTTGCGCAAGATGGCCCCATCCAACCAAGGAGGCCATCACATGCAAAGCGTCGTCAAACTTTCCCCCACCGCCGGATTAACCCCCTCCACCGATGATCTGGACGGCTGGGTTGTCACCGCAGGCAGCCCCAAGATGAAAACATGGGTGCTGCACACCTCTGCCGCGGGCGACATGATGTCGGGCATTTGGGAATGCACCAAGGGGTCTTATCACGCGACCTATACCGCCTATGAATATGTCGTGCTGATCGCGGGCCGGATCACCATCACGCCCGATGGCGGCACGCCGGTGACGGTGACGGCGGGCGATTCCTTTGTGGTAGAGCCGACCTTCAAAGGCACTTGGGTGATTGAAGAAGATGTGCGCAAGCACTTTGATTTCCGTTTGAAATAAGTGGGTTAGGCATAATTTCAGGGCCTTGTTATCACCTAGCAAGGCCCTGATTTTGCCTATCCGCCGCCTATGCCCCATGTCTGGCTCAAGGCAAATGCCAAAGGAACGCTTCCGCGGCACAGCCCATCAGCCACCCGAAAGGATCACGACATGGTTTCGCATATCTCTACAATCAAACGCTCGGTCATCTCTGCCACTGTCGCTTTGGCGATGCTGGGCACCTCGGTTGCCCCCGCCTTGGCTTGGGGCCAACGCGAGCAAGATTTCACCAAGGGCGCGCTGTCGGTGCTGTTGCTGGGTGCCATCGTGAATGACGCGCGCCAACATCGCGCTTATGAGCAGCGTCCGCCGGTCTATTACGCGCCGCAGCCGGTGTATCATGCGCCCGTCTATCAACCGCCCGTCTATCAACCGGTGCAAAGCTACTACGCCACACCCGCAGCGCAGGCTTTCCAGTCTTACACCCCGACAGAGCGCCGCCGGATACAGGCCGCCCTTGCCGATGCCGGTTATTACTTTGGCTATGTCGACGGCAGCTTTGGCCCCGGCACCTATCGGGCGATCACCGCTTATGCCCGCGATGTTGGCCGACTGGCCATGCTGGAGACGCGCGGCGGGGCTTACGGCTTGCTAGATGGCCTGATCTACTAAGCCCCCGCCTTAGGCCCCTTGCTTTTGGCGCAGTGCCAAGGGCATGGGGCCACCCGTGGCCCAATCAAGCAGGCTAACGGTGTGCACCACGGGCACGCCAGCCTCTTGCCCGATCTGGATCATGCACCCCAAATTACCCGCCGCAATCACATCGGGCTTGCGCGCCATCAGGCTGGTGACCTTACGTTTGCGCAGGTCGGCCGAGATTTCGGGCTGCAATATGTTATACGTCCCCGCCGATCCGCAGCACAAATGGCTGTCGACGGGTTCGCTGACCTGAAAGCCCGCTTGTGTGAGCAACTCTTTGGGCAGCGACTTGATCTTTTGGCCGTGCTGCAACGAGCAGGCTGCGTGATAGGCCACGGCCAGCCCTTTGGCTTGCGTCTTAGGCAAGCCAAGCGCGGCAATCACCTCGGTCACGTCTTTTGCCAACCCCGCCACCTGCGCCGCCTCGCCCGACAGGGCATCTTGCGTGAACAGGTGGCCGTAGTCTTTCACCGTCGATCCGCAGCCCGATGTGTTGATCACCAAGGCGTCCAAAGGCCCCGCACGGTGCGCGGCCATCACAGCCTGCACCATGCTGCGCGCCATGGGCTTGGCGGAAGGCTCTTGCCCCATGTGCAGCGGCAAGGCCCCACAGCAGCCCATGTTGGGGGGCACAACGACCTCGGCCCCCAAGCGTGTCAGCAGGCGGATGGTGGCATCATTGATTTCGGTATCCAGCGCCTTTTGCACACAGCCCGTCATCAACGCCACGCGCATCTTGCGCGGGCCAAGGGCTGCAAACACCTGCGCATCGTCGTTGCGGCTGACGGGGGGCAAGGTTTTGGGCACAAGCTTAAGCAGCGCTTGCACCCGTGCATCGGGGATAAGCCGCGCCAAGGGGCGGGTCAGGCGCGCACCAAACACCGCCAGCCGAAAGCGGGTGGGATAGGGCATCACCGCCACCAATACGGCGCGCAACAGCCTATCCATCCACGGGCGGCGATAGGTTTTTTCCACATGGTCGCGGCCCATTTCGATCAGGTGCGCATAGTCGACACCCGAGGGGCAGGTGGTGGTGCAGGCCAAGCAACCAAGGCAGCGGTCGATATGCTTGGCGGTTTTGGCATCAGCAGCACGGCCCGATTCCAGCATTTCCTTGATCAGATAGATGCGGCCACGGGGGCTGTCTAACTCATCCCCCAGCACCTGATAACTGGGGCAAGTTGCGGTGCATAACCCGCAATGCACACAGGCGCGCAGGATCTTGTTCGCCTCGGCAAGCGTTGGGTCAGCCAGTTGGGCATCGGTGAAAAAGGTTTGCATCAGCCCATGATCCCTGCGTTCAAAATCCCCTTGGGATCAAATTTTTCCCGCAACGCACGCGACAAAGCCGCAACCCCCGCCGCTTCGGGCGCAAAGGCCGCAGCGCCCGCACCACGCAGCAAGGTCGCATGGCCTACCCCCGCCACTGCGCCCCTGATCAAGCCAGCGCCCGCATCAGCCAAGCCTTGCACCGCGATCCAGATCAACCCGCCGCCCCAATCAAACACCGCCTGATGCGGCACACCTGCCAAGGCCGCGACAACCCCTTCCGCCGCCGTAGGCTTGCACGACACCCGCCACAGCGCGCCTTCGCCCAAACCATGGCCATCGCGCACGCCAACCCACAGCGCATCGCCCGCACTTTCCACCCAATCGCCACCCAGCAGCGCCTTAAGTGCTGCCACGCGGTAGCGCACCGACGCCTCCATCCCCTCGACCCGCAGGGCCGCACCAAAGGGGCCATAGGCCGCGCCCGACACTTCAAACGGAGAGCCAAGCGCACGCCGCAACAAGGCCAGCCCCGCGCCCAAGGGCACATCCGTCTGCAACGTCACCGCACATTCGGGCACGGCTTGCAGCTTGAACGCCACCTGTGTGATCACCCCCAAAGTGCCATGACTGCCCGCCATCAGCTTGACCAAATCCAAGCCGGTGACATTCTTCATCACCCGCCCGCCCGATTTCACAACCGTGCCCAGCCCGTCGACAAAGCGCACCCCGATCAGATGATCACGCGCCGCCCCCGCTTGCACACGGCGCGACCCACTGGCGTTGGTGGCAACCACACCGCCCAATGTCGACAAACCTTGCCGCCCCAAAACCGCGCGCAAATCGGGCGGCTCAAACGCTAGGCGCTGGCGTTGCGCTGACAGCACCGCCTGCACCTCTGCCAGCGGCGTGCCCGCGCCCGCCACCAGCGTCAAAGCGCCCGGTTCATATAGGGTAATGCCCGACAGCCCCGCCGTTTCCAGCACCTGTCCCGCCCCATAAGCCACCCCCCGCGTGCCACCGCCGCGCAGTGACAGGGGGCCATCCGCCAAGCGGACCATCTCGGCCACCTCAGCCTCGGTCTGGGGGCGCAGTGGGGTGTCAAAATCCCCCGTCATGACGCACGCCGCGAGGCGGTGACATCCAGCGGAAAGACCTTGGCGGGGTTCAACAGCCAAGCGGGGTCAAACACGTCTTTCACCCGCAACTGCGCTTCCAGATCGGCGGGGTTGAACTGCACCGTCATCAGATCGCGCTTTTCCACACCCACGCCATGCTCGCCCGTAAGACAGCCGCCCACCTCAACACACAGCTTCAAGATGTCTGCGCCCAAAGCCTCGCACAGCTCTAGATCGCCGGGTTTGTTGGCGTTATACAGGATCAACGGGTGCATATTGCCATCGCCCGCGTGAAACACATTGGCGACTGACAGGCCGACAGCGGCACTCATTTCAGCAATGCGGCGCAGGACATAGGGCAGTTCTGAGACGGGGATCGTGCCATCAAGGCACATGTAATCGGCAATGTTGCCCATGGCCCCAAAGGCCGATTTGCGCCCCAGCCAGATCTTGCGACTTTCCTCTTCCGACCCGCTTTCGCGGTAAGCCACGGGGCTGTGGCGCAAAGCAATATCCTTGATCAACGCCAGTTGCGCGTCAATTTCGGCGGCGCTGCCCTCGACCTCGACAATCAAAAGCGCCTCGCAGTCAGGGTAGCCCGCCTTAGCAAAGTCTTCGCAGGCACGGATGCAGGGGCGGTCCATGAATTCGATGGCCACGGGCAAAAGACCGGCGCGGATGATATCGGCCACGCATTCCCCCGCCACTTCGTTCGAGGAAAAGCCCATCAACACAGGCCGCGCGCCTTCGGGCTTGGGCAGGATGCGCAGATAGGCTTCGGTCACAACGCCCAACTGGCCTTCCGATCCGCAGATAACGCCCAACAGGTCTAACCCCGGCGCATCGGCCCAAGGCCCGCCAATCTCGACCACCTCGCCGCTCATCAATACGATGGTAACACCCAACAGGTTGTTGGTCGTCACCCCATATTTCAGGCAATGCGCCCCGCCAGAGTTCATGGCGATATTGCCCGCAATGGCACAGGCCAATTGGCTGGAGGGGTCAGGCGCGTAAAACCACCCGTCGGCTTCGACAGCCCCTGTCACGGCCAGATTGGTGCGGCCCGTTTGCACGCGGATGAAACGGTTGTCGTAATCTGTCTCGATCACGCCATTCATCCGCGCCACACCCAGCACCACGCAATCGGCGGTGGGAAAACTGCCCCCCGCAAGCGAGGTGCCTGCGCCGCGCGGCACAACCTTGACCCCCATCTGGCTGCACAGGCGCAAAACGGCGGAAACCTCGGCAGTCGAGCGCGGCAAAACCACCGCCAAAGGCGCGCAGCGATAGGCGGAAAGCGCATCGCATTCATAGGCGCGCGTCTCGGTCGGGTCGGCGATAACGCCGTCGGCGGGCAGCACCGCGCGCAACCGCGCGATCAGCCCATCGCGGCTGGTGATAATCCGTTGATCGGGCAGTGGCATATCCATAGCGCGCCTCACTTTTGGCGACCTTAGGGGGGCGGCTTGCCACTGGCAAGGTGGCAGGCAAATGGTTATGCTGGCGGCATGAATCTGCTGGCCACCCTTGAAGCGACCTTCACCGCCCTAGACAGCGCAGCGTTTTCGCTGCTGATCTTGGCATGGTTTGTCACCGGCTTTGTGGCCGAACATCCGCCGGCATGGCGGCCTTCAGTCTCGCATCTGATGAAAGACTATCGCCGCCGCTGGATGGTTGAATTTCTCACCCGCGATCCGCGCATCTTTGACATAACGCTGATCGACAGCCTGCGTCAAAGTGCGGCCTTTTTCATCTCTGGCGCGATGATTGCGATTGGCGGCGGTGTCGCGATGATCGGCAACACCACCACGTTGCAAGGGCTGGCCCAAGACCTGACCTTGGGCGCTGAAACAGCACAACTGCGCATCAAACTGATCGTTGTCGTGGCCTTCTTAGGCAATGCGCTGCTGAAATTTGTGTGGAGCCACCGCCTGTTTGGCTACTGCGCCATCATGATGGCCGCCATTCCCAATGACCACACCCACCCCATGGCCCGCCCCCGCGCCGATCAGACGGCCGAGATCATCATCACCGCCGCCCGCAGCTTTAACCGTGGGCTGAATGCGATCTATTTCGCCCTTGCGGGGCTGGCGTGGCTGATCGGCCCCAAGGCGCTGATCTATGCGGTGATCTTGACCACGGCTGTCTTGATCCGCCGCGAATTTGCCAGCCATTCGCGCGCCGTGATGCTGGAAAAGCTCGACTGACCTTGCCCTGCACCGAGGTTTAGATACTCATGTCACAGGGCCTGCCCAGCGCTAATTTTGCGCCCTTCGCGCCACCATGCCAGCACCGATGCAAGGGCCGCCAAGATCAGGTACGCCCATGCGGGCAGCACGGGTTCCACCGCAATATCGCCCGTCACATAGGCCCCGCGCGGCGTGATCCCGATCCACCCGCGCCCAGCGGCGGGGCGGCCATCGCTGACCAAGCGCAGGTCGGGAATGCCTTTGTCCAGCGCCACGATCCCGCCTTTGGTGGGGGCGACAATCGGGGCGAGCCTGTCGCCGCTGGCGATGGTGTCTTCAAACTCTTTCGCAGAGGTCGGCCCCACCGCCACCACCCGCGCCAAATCGCCCTGCTGCAAGCGGTACAGGCCAAGTTGAGGTGCGGGATAGGTCGCCTCAAACACGCCGGGGGCGGTTTGGTGCAGGGGCCGCGTGGTTGTGGTGCCATCGGGCAGGGTCACGGTGACATCTGGCGGCGCAGCATCAAGGATCGTGCGCCGTGTGATGGTCAGGCTTTGCCCCACGGCCACAGCGCCCAGCGACTCCTCCTCCAACTCGGGCTGTTTCAGCATCCAATGCGCCAAGCGCCGCAGCAGTTCCAACTGCGGGCCGCCGCCTTCAAAGCCCTTGCCCCACAGCCAGCTTTGGTCTGAGGCCAGCACCGCCACACGCCCTTGCCCCACACGGTCTAGCACCAGCAAAGGCTTATCCCCCGGCCCGCTCATCAACGCTTGGCCTGCGCGTTGTGTCACCTCGATCAGGCGAAACCAGCGGCCCCAACCGCCCTCAGGGGCCAGCGCCTCTAGCCCTTGGGTCACGGGGTGTTTGCGGCCAAGGTCGGTCACGGCGGGTTTGAAGCCTTGTTCCAGAATCTGGCTGGTCGGTTCCACAGGCAAAATCTGCGACAGCGGAGAGCGCCACAGGCTATCCACCTGCCCAAACTCTGGCCCCGCCGCCACCAGCACCGTGCCGCCGCCTTGCACGTAATCGACCACGTTTTGCAGGTAAGCCATCGGCAAAATGCCCCGCATCGCGTAGCGGTCAAAGATGATCAGATCGAAATCCTTGATCTTGTCGACGAACAATTCCTTGATCGGAAAGGCGATCAGCGACAGTTCGGAAACAGGGATGTCATCTTGCTTTTCCGGTGGGCGCAGAATGGTGAAATGCACCAAATCGACCGAAGGGTCCGATTTCAGCAGATTGCGCCAGACACGTTCACCGGGGTTCGGTTCCCCCGAGACAAGCAGCACCCGCAACCGATCCCGCACGCCGTTGATCTGCACCACGGCGGCATTGTTGCGGTCGGTCAACTCGCCCGTTTGCGGGGCGATTGACAGTTGCACCACGTTGATCCCCGCATGGGGCAAGGTCAGCGGCAGGGTCATCTCTTGGCCGATGGGCACGCTAAAGGTCTGGGGCGCATCAGCATCCAGCCCGATGGTGACATCAACCTTCGCCCCATTCTCAGCAGGGGCCTGGCCTTGATCTTCGATCTTGAAAGAAAGCGCGGCTTTTTCGCCCATAATCGCAAAGGCGGGGGCATTGGTGATCGAAAGCCTGCGGTCCCAGTCGCCCTTGCGCCCTGTCAGCAGCACTTGTAACGGCGCGGGCAAGGCGGGGGCTGCGGCAAGATCATGCACCTGCCCGTCGGTGATCAGAATAACCCCCGCAATACGCGCTTGGGGTTCTTGCGCCAAGGCATCGGCCATCGCCGTCATGGCCAAGGTGCCGGCATTGTCTGGCCCGTCACCCAGATGCACGATCCGCACCTCGGTGTTGGGCAGAAGCGAGATTTTGGCCTTCATCGCCTCGATCGCTTGGGCGGTTTGAAAGGCGCGGTCCGACAGGTTCTGGCTGGCGCTGTCATCAACCAGCAAGATCACGATGTCAGACAGGGGCCTACGGTCTTCATGCTGCAAGGCGGGGTTGGCCAAGGCCATCGCAACCAGCCCCAAGGCCAGCGCGCGCCATGGCCAGCCTTTCAACCCGCGCCACAGGGCAAAGCCCAGCAAGGCCGCCGCCATCCCGCCCAAGACGGCCAGCACCCAAGGGGCCAACAAGGGTTGCAACGCCACGATCTGGGTCATTTGCCCAACCTTTCCAACAAGGCAGGCACATGCACTTGGTCGGATTTATAATTGCCCGTCAGCACATACATGATCAGGTTGATGCCAAAGCGGTAGGCATATTCCCTTTGCTGATCCCCCGCCGCCCCGCGCCCCACGGGCAGCAAGGGCCAGCCGTTGGCATCCACCGCCCAAGCGCTGGCCCAATCGTTGCCGCCGATCACCACGGGCGTCACGCCATCGTTCAGATTGCGAAACGGCATGCCATCGGTTTTGGCAGCATCGGGCGGGGGGGCTTCGACCCACAGGTCCCCTTCGACAAAGCGACCGGGGAAGGCTTGCAGCAGGTAAAAGCTGCGGGTCAGAACGTGGTCGTCGGGCAGGGGGGCTAGGGGGGGGATGTCTAGTCCTTGGGCAATGCGCTGCAAGGCTTGGCCTTCAGGCGTGGGGCCAGCGCCCGCCATGTCGGCATCGCGGGTGTCAAACAAAATCATCCCGCCGCTGCGCAGGTAGTGGTTCAGCTTGTCATAAGCTGCGGCCGAGGGTGTGGCGGCATCAGCGGTGATTGGCCAGTACAGGAAGGGAAAGAACACCACCTCGTCCTTTTCCACATCCACGCCCATCGGCGCCAAAGGCTCTATCGCGGTGCGGGCGGTCAACTGGTCGCTTAGGCCCTGCAAACCAGCCGCTGAGGTCGCATCGACCGCAGCATCGCCCGTCATGACATAGGCCAGCACCACGCCTTGGGTCGCAGCAATCGCCCTTTGATCGGCGGCATCATCGGCCTGCGCGTCTTGGGGATGCGCCAGCAGCGCCAGCGCCAGCAGCACCGCACCCGTGGCGCGCTTAAAGCCCAAGCGCCCCGACAGGGCCAAGGTCGCCACCCCATCCACCAGCAGCAAGATCAAGGCCAAGGCCAGCACCGGCCCTTTTAGGGCAATCTCTGCCGGAAGGGTCAGGCCCTGCACCGCAACGCCCGCAGGCCAAGCGGCCTTGACCAAGGGCTGATCCTGCGGCACGGCATTCAGCGCCACGCCCAAGCCATCGTGCCGATACACCCCCGCCGGAACCTTGGACGAGGGGCCAACCTGCATCGCCTTTACCAAATCCGCCCCCGCCAAACCCGCCAAAGCAGTCGGGTCGGCCAGATCGCCCCAGCCGTTCAGGATATGCTCTGGCGTCCAGACCAGCCCTGCCAGCACATCGGCCCCCGTGCTGCCAGCGGTGGCGGACACCGCCAGACGTTCCAGCATCTGCACAAACAGGCCCGACAGCGGCAGGTCAGACCATTCGGCGTTGGCGGTGACGTGAAACAGCACCACCTGCCCCTGCCCCAACGCCTTGCGCGTCACCAAGGGCGTGCCATCGTCTAGGGCGGCTAGGGTGCGGGCGGGCAGGTCAGCGTCAGGCTGGGCCAGCACTTGGGTGCGCACCTTAAGGTCGGGCGGAACACTTAGCCCGTGAAAGGGCGAGGATTGGGCAAAATCGGCCAGCGTCTTGGGTGCGCCCCAGCTCATCGCGCCGCCGCTGGTCAGCCCGCCTTGGCGCAACGTGACGGGCATCAATGGGTCGCCCGCCAGCGCCGCCATGTCTGACGCTGCAAGTTTTGGCCCAGCAAAGCGCAGCAGCAATCCGCCCTTTTCCACCCAAGCTTGCAAAGCGTCAGCCTGCGGTTGCGGCATCTGCGCCACATCGGCCAGCACGATCACATCGGGGTTGGTGGGCAACACATCCCCCAAACCGCCCGTCAGCACATCAGTCGAGGCGTTCAGCGCTTGGCGCAGGTAATGCAGCGGCGCCAAAAGCTGCAATCCTTCACCGTCAGCCGTGTCAGACACCAATGCCACCTTGCGCCGTTTGAGCGTATCACCCGCCAAGGTCACCGCCCCTGCGCTGCGCTGGCCCTCAAGGGCAAAGCGGGTGACACGGTTGCGCAGTTCGGCGGGCAGGTTAAGTTCGCCAAGGGCTGCGGTGTCTTGGGGGCCAAAGGTGGCTTTGGCGCGGGCAAGATCGCGTTCAACACCCGAAGGATCAGGCCCAAGGGCCACAACGTCGACCGCGGCAGGCCCCCCTTGCGCAAGGCGCTGCACGCTGAGCGTTACCTTGCCATCGGCTTGGCTTGCGGGGCCAAGCGCGTAGGTTGGGCGGTTGGATGCGAACACATCCACCCTTCCCCGCTCTTGCAAAAACGCCAGCAATTCCGCCTGACCGGAATGGGCCATCCCATCCGAAATCCACGCCGTATCAAAAGGCCCCTGGGGCAAAGCATCCCCCCAAAGCGCCAAGTCCTGCGGCTGCCACCCAAGCGGAGCCATCGCGGCCAGCCTGCCGCGCCAATCAGACGCGGCCTTAAACGTCAGCGCTTGCGGCGGGTCGGCCAGTTGCACCAACGCCACCGCGCGCCCGTCTTGCGCTGCACCGTCCAGCAGGCTGGCGGCTTTGGCCTGCCGTTGGGGCCAATCATAGGCATCGGCCCAGCCGCCATCGAAGATGATCAGCAAAGGGTCGCTCACCTTAACCCCCGCTTTAGGGTTCACCACCGGCCCCGCAAAGCCCACAATCACCGCCGCCAACGCCAGCATGCGCAGCACCAGCAGCCACCACGGGGTTTTGTCGGCCTGTTGGGTCTTGTCCTGTAAGCCCAGCAACAAAGCCACGCCCGCAAACCTGCGCCTTATCGCGGCGGGCGGCACGGCGCGCAGCAGCATCCACAGCAGTGGCAAGGCCAAAAGGCCGATCAGCAGGATTGGAGAGGTAAAGCCCACCATCACCACCCACCCTGCAACGCACGGTAAGCCCAAAGAAGCGCCGTCGTCGCGGGTTGGCCCGTGTGGTGGTCTGCGTAAACCCAGCCAGCCGCTTGGGCGAGGTCGCCCAACCGCGCCTTACGCTCTGCCAAGCGCGCCAGATACAGCCCGCGCAGATCAGCGGCACTTTTGGTTTCATGCGCAAGACTGCCGCCCATGGACACAAAGACGGTGCGGCCATCGAAGGGGAAAGACTCCTCCTCGGGGTCAAGCACTTGCAGAAGCAAGCCCTTCACACCGCTGGCAGCGGCTTGGGCCAAAGACCGCTCTAACCCTGACAGATCGCCCAAGAAGTCCGAGACAAAGACCGCCCGCCCTTGTCGGGCAAAATCCATCGGCAAGGCCGCCGCATAGTCTTGCGCGGGGGCGGCCAAATCAGTCGCCAGCGCCTCGACCAAGCGCAGGATCTGGCCTTTGCCAGCGCGGGGCGGGTGGGGGTGGCCCGCTAGGCCCACCTGTTCGCCCGCACGCAGCAGCAACACGGCCAAGGCCAAAGCCAAAAGGCGGGCGCGGTCGGATTTGGGCGGGCGGGCGCTGCCTGCAAAGCCCATCGACTGAGCGGGATCGACCCAGAACACCACCGACTGCGCCGCTTGCCATTCGCGTTCTTGCACAAACGCCTGATCCGACCGCGCCGACCTGCGCCAATCGATCAGGCGCAAAGGATCGCCCGCGCGGGCGGGGCGGTATTGCCAGAAGTCATCCCCCATGCCGGGGCGTCTGCGGCCATGCTCGCCCAAGGTGACACTCGCGGCCAAATGCTCGGCAGCGGCCAGCAGGGGCGGCAAGGTTTGCCCCAAAGCCTCGGCATGGGCGCGCAGATCGGGGGCAAGGGTCACGCGGGCAGGATCCTGTCGCAAACGGTGGCGATGACATCGGCCAAGCTCTCGCCACGGGCGCGGGCGGCAAAGGTAAGCGCCATGCGGTGGCCCAGAACGGGCTGTGCCAAGGCGCGCAGATCGGCCAAGGTGGGGGCCAAGCGGCCCTGCAACAGGGCGCGGGCGCGCACCATCAGCATAAGCGATTGCGCCGCACGCGGCCCGGGGCCCCAGGCAAGGGCGCCTTGCAAAGCGCGGCCCTCATCCGCACTGGGGCGGCAGGCGCGCACAAGGTCCAAGATCGCCTCGACCACCAGATCACCCACGGGCATCCGCCGGATAAGCGTTTGGGCGGCCATCAGATCAGCGGCAGACAGCGCGGCTTTGGCCTGCGCAAGATGCGCGCCTGTGGTGGCCATCAAGATATCACGCTCTGCCGCGCGGGTCGGATAGGCCACATCAACCTGCACCAAGAATCGGTCCAACTGGGCTTCGGGCAGGGGATAGGTGCCTTCTTGTTCAATCGGGTTTTGCGTGGCCAGCACATGAAACGGCGGGCCAAGGCGGCGGTGCTGGCCTGCGATGGTAACTTCGCGTTCCTGCATCGCCTGCAAAAGGGCTGATTGGGTGCGCGGGCTGGCGCGGTTGATCTCGTCCGCCATCAACAGCTCGCAAAAGACCGGTCCTTCCAGAAAGCGAAAGGCGCGGGTGCCATCGGCGGCGGCTTCCAGCACTTCGCTGCCCAAGATATCGGCTGGCATCAGGTCGGGGGTGAACTGGATTCGGTTGGTGCGCAGGCCCATCACTGTGCCCAAGGTATCTACCAACAGCGTCTTACCCAAACCGGGCAAGCCCACCAGCAAAGCGTGCCCGCCTGACAGCAGCGCCGCCATCACCAGATCCACCACCGCCTCTTGCCCGATAAAGCGCCCGCCGATTTCGGCCCGCGCTGCGGCCAATTTTGCGCCAAGGTCTTCAATGACAGTGACAAGGTCTTCGGCTTGGGACATGACTAGGCTCCGGTCGGGGTTGGGGCACAGTAAAGCCAATACTGGCGGCAGGCACAAACGGCAAAAGGGCAAAGAGCACAAATGATCGTGAAACCGAGTGCGGGGGGCCTGTTATCCGCCGTCACGCAGGCCGCCAAAAAGGGCCCGCCGCCTGTGCACCTGTGGAACCCACCCTTTTGCGGCGACATTGATATGCGCATCGCGCGGGATGGAACGTGGTTTTATCTGGGCACGCCGATTGGCCGCGCGCCGATGGTCAAGCTGTTCTCCTCGATCCTAAAGCGTGAGGGGGAGGCGTATTTTCTGGTCACACCGGTGGAAAAGGTGGGGATCAAGGTCGATGACGCGCCTTTGTTGGCGGTGGATGTGACCGCCACAGGCGAAGGCCGCGCGCAGGTGCTGCGCTTTGTGACCAAGACCGAGGACGAGGTAGAGGCGGATGCCGATCACCCCATCACCGTGCGTCTTATAAATGACGAACCGGCCCCCTATATCCATGTCAGAGCGGGCCTGAACGCCCTGATCGACCGCAAGAGCTTTTACCGCATGATCGAATTGGGTTGCCATGAGGTGCAACAAGACGGACAAAGCTGGTTCGGACTGTGGTCCAAGGGCCAGTTCTTTAAAGTGATCCCCTCTGCCGACCTGATTTGAGAGCCGATGCCCAGATACGCCGCCAATCTGACCATGCTGTTTACCGAGGTGCCCAGCCTTGACCGGCCAGGCTTGGCCGCGCAGGCGGGGTTTGACGGGGTCGAGATTCTGTTTCCCTATGACCATCCGGTCAAAGACTGGCAGGCGGCGCTGGCAGGCATGCCCTTGGCGCTGATCAACACACCGCCGGGGGATTGGGCCTCAGGTGATCGCGGCCACGCAGCAGTGCCGGGGATGCAAGAAACCTTCCGCGCCCATTTTCTGCGCGCCGCCGATATCGCCACGCGCCTTGGCGCAGGCAAGGTGCATATCATGGCAGGCGTGGCCAAAGGGCCGCAAGCGACCGAGGTTTTTGTAGAAAACCTGATCTGGGCCGCACAAACAGCGCCTGAACTGGGCTTTACCATCGAGCCGTTGAATGCCGAAGACTGGCCGGGTTATTTCTTGAACGATTTCGATCAGGCGGCGCGGATTTTGCAAGATCTGGATGCCTCGTTGCGCATCGGTTTGCAGTTTGATGTCTGGCACGCAGCGCGCATTCACGGCGATGCGCAGGCGGTGTGGGACAAGCACCGCGATCTGGTCAACCATGTGCAAATCGCGGGCTTTCCCACTCGGGCAGAGCCGGGCGGCGGCGGGTTCGACCTGACGGCGATGTTCCGCGATCTGGATGCGCAGGGGTATGACGGCTGGGTCGCCGCCGAATACCGCCCTGCCCGCGCCACGGTGCATGGCTTGGGCTGGCTGAACGCGCTAAAAGCCCGTGATCGGATGATCGGCGGCGCGTCGTAAGCCGCCCCCTTCCCATAGCCCACGCCAGCGGCTATCAAGCGCCAAACCTGATCAAGGGATGCCAGCCATGACAACCAAAGCGCCAGAAACCCAAACTGTCACCTCTTGGAAGGTCGCCTGTGACGGCGGCGTGGGCGGCTTGGGCCATCCGCGCGTTTGGCTGAGCATTCCTGCCGACACCGGCTTTGTCGAATGCGGCTATTGCGACAAGCGATTCGTGATCGACCGCGATCACGCGCACGACGATCACTAGGCCAACCCAGCACCACACGGGCTGACAGGCTGGGGGGCGGGCTGCCGCGCTTTGGGTGATGGTTTTGGGTGGCGGATCGTGCCAAGGTCATGCCACAACACGGGGGCGTTTTATGACATTCGGCAAGGGCCATCACCTTCATCTGATCGACGGATCGGCCTTTATCTTTCGGGCCTACCACGCCTTACCGCCACTTACGCGCAAGTCTGACGGGTTGCCGGTGGGGGCTGTGGCGGGGTTTTGCAACTTGCTGTGGGGCGAGTTGACCACCACGCGCAGCCAAAACGCGCCCACTCATATCGCGGTGATCTTCGATGCGGGGTCAAAGACCTTTCGCAACGACATCTTCCCTGCCTACAAAGCCAACCGCCCGCCCCTGCCCGAAGACCTGCGCCCGCAGTTCCCGCTAACGCGCGATGCCACCCGCGCCTTTAACGTGGCCTGCATTGAAATGGCGGGCTACGAGGCCGACGATATCATCGCCACCCTTGCCAAGCGCGCCAGTGAAGCGGGCGGGACAGTGACGATTCTGTCATCAGACAAAGACCTGATGCAGTTGATCGGAAACGGGGTCGATATGCACGACCCGATGAAGAACAAGCGCCTTGGGCTGGACGAGGTGATGGAAAAGTTCGGCGTCGCCCCCGACCGCGTGGTGGATGTGCAATCATTGGCAGGCGATTCGGTTGATAACGTGCCCGGCGCGCCGGGGATCGGGCTAAAGACGGCGGCCCTGCTTATCCAAGAATACGGCGACCTTGATACGCTTTTGGCGCGGGCGGGTGAAATCAAACAACCCAAGCGCCGCGAGGCTTTGGTGGATCACGCCGACCAAATCCGCCTGTCGCGCCAGCTTGTGACGCTGAAAGACGACACGCCGATTGAGGTGGACTTAGCCAGTTTCGAACTGCGGGCGCCAGAGCCGGACGCCATCATGGCCTTCTTGCAACAGATGGAATTTCAAACCCTGATCCGGCGCGTGTCGGAAAAGCTGAAAATCGACGCTCCGGTTCTGGCGGCAGGCAAGGGCTTTGAAGTGGCAGGCGCGCATGACGCCCCGCAAGCGCAGGCGTTGCCCTTTGACACCACCGCTTACACCTGCATCTGCGATGCGCAGACGCTGGAAGATTGGATCGCGCGCGCTCGGGCGCGGGGGTATTTGGCGGTTGATACCGAAACCACCAGCCTGAACGAAATGCAGGCCGAGATTGTGGGCATCTCGCTCTGCGTTGACGCGGGGCAAGCGGCCTATATCCCCTTGCTGCACCGCACTGGCACCGACGATCTGCTGGGCGCTGTTACCCTGACCGAAGGCCAAATGCCCCGCGATGCTGTGCTCGCAATGCTAAAACCGCTGCTGGAAGATGATGCGGTTCTGAAAATCGGCCAGAACATGAAATACGACGCCAAGATTTTCGCCCGTCTTGGCATCACCGTTGCCCCGATCGACGACACGATGCTGATGTCTTACGCCATGCACGCAGGCCAGCATAACCACGGCATGGACGAGCTGTCAGACCGTTATCTGGGCCATTCGCCCATTCCAATCAAAGACTTGATCGGGTCGGGCAAATCGGCCATCACCTTTGACCGCGTGCCGTTAGACAAAGCCGTGGCCTATGCCGCCGAAGATGCCGATGTCACCCTGCGCCTATGGCAGGCCTTTAAGCCCAAGCTGCACAGCGCCCATGTGACCACGGTTTACGAAACGCTGGAACGCCCCTTGGTCGCCGTTTTGGCCGAGATGGAGATGGCGGGCATACAGGTGGATCGGCACACCCTTTCGCGGATGTCGGGGGCCTTTGCGCAAAAGATGGCGCAGTTGGAAGACGAAATCCAAACGCTGGCAGGGGAAAAGTTCAACGTGGGGTCGCCCAAACAGTTGGGCGAGATTCTGTTTGATAAGATGGCGCTGCCCGGTGGGGAAAAGGGTAAGAACGGGGCTTATGGCACGGGCGCGGATGTGCTGGAAGATTTGGCCACCGAACATGAACTGCCCGGAAAGGTGCTGGATTGGCGGCAGCTTTCAAAGCTGAAATCCACCTACACCGATGCGCTGCAAGACCATATCAACCCTGAAACAGGGCGGGTTCACACCAGCTATTCCATCACAGGCGCTGTCACGGGGCGCTTATCTTCAACCGATCCGAACCTGCAAAACATCCCCGTGCGCTCCGAAGAAGGTCGCCGCATTCGTGAGGCGTTTGTGGCCCCCAAGGGCAAGGTTCTGGTATCGCTGGACTATTCGCAGATCGAACTGCGCATCTTGGCCCATATCGCCGACATCCCCGCCTTGCAGCAAAGCTTTCGTGACGGGATCGACATTCACGCCATGACGGCTTCAGAGATGTTCAACGTGCCGCTGGATCAGATGACCTCTGACATCCGGCGCAGGGCCAAGGCCATTAACTTCGGCGTGATCTACGGCATTTCGGGCTTTGGCCTTGCGCGCAATCTGCGCATTCCACGCGCCGAAGCGCAGGGGTTCATCGACCGCTATTTCGAACGCTTCCCCGGCATTAAGGAATACATGGCGACCACGGTGAAGTTTGCGCAGGAACACGGCTATGTCCAAACCCTGTTCGGCCGCAAAATCCACACGCCCGAAATCAACGCCAAAGGCCCCGGTGCCGGCTTTGCCAAACGCGCCGCGATCAACGCGCCGATCCAAGGCACGGCGGCAGACGTGATCCGCCGCGCCATGATCCGGATGCCTGCGGCGATTGCGGATTTGCCCGCCAAGATGCTGCTGCAAGTGCATGACGAACTGCTGTTCGAGGTGGACGAAGCCGCAGCCGACACCCTGATTGCGGTGGCCAAACAGGTGATGGAGGGCGCATCCCACCCCGCCGTTCACCTAAAAGTGCCGTTGATCGTTGAGGCGGGCAAAGGTGCGAACTGGGCGCAGGCGCATTAGGGGTTAGCGATCAATCCTGACCTGAAAGCAATTGTTCCGCGCCGAACGCACATGAACATAGGCGATGCGCGGGTGACAGGGACAGGACGGATTGAGAATTGCGGTGCTACCAAGCCAAACATAATTGGCATCAAGAAAATGTCATAGTCTGAAATTTCTTCCTCTGGGCCACAAACCTAGCCCAGAACACCGATGGGGGATCATCTGCCACTACCAAAAGAAATAGGGCCGCATGAAGGTATAGAGTTTGACCTTATGCAGGACGGACTGAAAAATGTTGCTATGTTTACAGACTATATTCCGAGTGAGGCTGATGAAATAATTCAGCGCAACAATTTTCACGTGATTAAGCTAAAAAGAGATTTCGATGGTCGGGAATTTTTTACAACAATAATTTATAGAGATGGCTTCTCTGACTTAGCTAAGGAACTCTGTGATATTATCAAATCAGAACCTTCAAGCTTTGATCCTGTCATAGAAAGACGTATTGGTGAATTGCTCTCTTACTCTGATACCGAAATAGATGTATACATAGCATTTCATTTATCAAAAATGCGGCAAGTTCCTTGAATATAGAGGCCAAGCAAAGCCGGGAGCCATCGCATCTTTGCCGCGATTTGCCCCCACCCGCATCACGGAAGTTGCTGACAGTGCTTCACATGGCCTACGGCCCAAGCCCTTTCGCCGTTAGGCATCAATCCTGACCTGAAAGCAATTGTTGCGCGCCGAACGCACATGAACATAGGCGATGCGCGGGTCGGCCAGACGGCGGGCGGCTTCTTCTGGCAGGGTTTCAATCGCCACCACAGCGCCAGTGCCATAGACGATGCGATCATCGGGCCCGTAACCGCGCAGGATGTAGGTTGGCGATTCCAAGATCTGGGGCATAGCTGCGCCGCCCCCCGCTTCGCAGGCGTCAGCGCATAAAAAGATCGGACCCACCTCGGCATAAGGTTGCGGGGCGGGAAAGGGGCGGTGGGCCAGAACCAGCATTTCTGCGCCTTTCGGAATCAGGTTCAGGCAATGGCGGCAGGGGTTGCCGTCACCATCGCTGATCTGGCGTTCGGGCACTTGGCCGTTGGCGTCCAATCCGCCGGATTGATAGGCGCGGGCAATAAGGGTGGAGATAGGGGAAAAACGCATAGGGCAACTCCGCTGTTTGGATAAATGTTTGGGCAAATTGACCCATCTGCGCCGTCTGCACGACCCGTTTCCTGCGCATTGGCCTTGCATACCCCCCTCTTCGGGCCTATATCGGGGTCAACAGAGGTTTCAGGGTCCAAACCTGAAGCTACCGACCTACCTTGCGGGCCTGTCGGCCCGTTTTTCATTTCTAGGACACCCATATGTCTGACCTCATCGCCAAAACCGCCATGGATCGCCGCTTGGCCGATATAATCACGCCAGTGATTGAAGGCTTGGGCTTTGAACTGGTGCGCGTGCGCCTGATGGGCGGGGCGACGCGGATTTTGCAGATCATGGCGGATCGGCCCGAGGGCGGCATCGGCGTAGACGAATGCGCTGCGATTTCGACGGCGGTTTCCGCGACGCTGGATGTCGAAGACCCGATTGAGGAAAACTATGTGCTGGAAGTCTCCTCTCCCGGCATCGACCGCCCGCTGACGCGGTTGAAGGATTTTGAGATGTGGAAGGGCTGGGAAGCCCGTCTGGAAACCACCGAACTGGTCGATGGCCGCCGCCGCTTTAAGGGTGGGCTGATGGGGGTCGAGGGCGACGAGGTTCTGATCGAGATTGAAGAAGGCGGGCAAGATGTAACCATCGGCCTGAACTTTGAATGGCTGGCCGACGCCAAGCTGATTCTGACCGATGAACTGATCGCCGAAATGCTGCGCCAGCGCAAAGTGCTGGACATCGACGAAACCGAATTCGACGAAATTGAACAGTCCGAAGGCGAGGAAGAAGATCCCGCCGACGTGACCAAACACTGAAGCCGGGAGAAGACCAATGGCGATTACCTCTGCCAACCAGCTTGAACTGTTGCAAACCGCCGAAGCGGTGGCGCGCGAAAAGATGATCGACCCGGATCTGGTGATCCAGGCGATGGAAGACAGCTTGGCGCGTGCCGCCAAATCGCGCTACGGCGCGGAGATGGACATTCGCGTTGGCATCGACCGCAAAACCGGCCGCGCCACCTTTGCCCGCGTGCGCACTGTGGTGGAAGACGATCTGCAAGAAAACCACCACGCGCAGATTACGGTCAAACAGGCGGCTGATTTGGTTGGCCTGAAAGAAAAGGCCGTGTCGGTGCTGCAAGGCTCGATCTCAAAGCAGTTTCACATCCGCCCGTTCGGCTCTGTCGATACGAATCGCGTTGACCCTGCTCTGCAAGGTTCAAAGCCCGAGATCGGTGACGAGCTGATCGACGAGGTTCCGCCCGTTGATCTGGGCCGAATCGCAGCACAGTCGGCCAAGCAGGTGATCTTGCAAAAGGTCCGTGAAGCCGAACGCGACCGCCAGTTTGAAGAATTCAAAGACCGCAAAGGCACGATCATCAACGGTCAGGTCAAGCGCGAAGAATACGGCAACATCATCGTCGACATCGGGCGGGGTGAAGCGATTTTGCGCCGCAACGAAAAGATCGGCCGCGAATCCTATCGGCCGAACGACCGCATCCGCGCCTATATCAAAGACGTGCGCCGCGAAGCGCGCGGGCCGCAGATTTTCCTGTCGCGCACCGACCCGCAGTTCATGGCCGAACTGTTCAAGATGGAAGTGCCCGAAATCTATGACGGCATCATCGAAATCAAAGCCGTCGCCCGCGACCCCGGTTCGCGCGCCAAGATCGCTGTGATCTCTTATGACAACTCGATTGATCCGGTGGGGGCTTGCGTTGGTATGCGCGGCAGCCGTGTGCAAGCCGTGGTCAACGAATTGCAGGGCGAAAAGATCGACATCATTCCGTGGAACCAAGATCAGGCGACCTTCTTGGTGAACGCGCTGCAACCTGCCGAAGTGTCTAAGGTTGTGATTGACGAAGAAGCCGGCAAGATCACCGTCGTTGTGCCGGATGAGCAACTGTCGCTGGCCATTGGCCGTCGCGGGCAGAACGTGCGCTTGGCCAGCCAGCTTACCGCGCTGGACATCGACATCATGACCGAATCCGACGAATCCGCGCGCCGTCAGGCCGAATTCGCTGAACGCACCAAGCTGTTCATGGAAACCTTGGACATTGACGAGATGATGGCCCAGTTGCTGGTGTCGGAAGGCTTCACCAATCTGGAAGAAGTGGCCTATGTCGAAACCGACGAACTGCTGTCGATTGACGGGTTCGATGAAGGCACGGCTGGCGAGTTGCAGGCCCGTGCACGCGATTATCTGGAAGCGGCCAACAACAAAGCGCTTGAAAACGCTAAGGCTTTTGGCGTGCAAGACGAACTGATCGCGTTTGAAGGGCTAACCCCGCAAATGCTGGAAGCCTTGGGCAAAGAGGGCATCAAGTCGCTGGAAGACTTCGCCACCTGTGCTGACTGGGAATTGTCGGGTGGCTGGACCACCGTCAATGGCCAGCGCGTCAAAGACGAAGGCATTCTGGAAAAGTTCGAACTCAGCTTGGAAGAGGCACAGACGTTGGTCATGACCGCACGGGTTATGCTGGGCTGGGTTGACCCCACCGCCCTAGACCCCGCCCAAGACGCGGAGGCCGAGGCCTAAGTTAGGCCTCGGAACGCCTTTGACGCGCGGCGGCCGCACCAACGACCAAGACGACCCCGAACGCAAGTGCATTGTGACCGGGGAAGTTCAGCCCAAGGCCGGGCTGATCCGGTTCTGCCTTGACCCCGAAGGTCAGGTGACGCCGGATATTATGGGCCGTCTGCCGGGGCGTGGGTTTTATGTCTCGGCCGATCGTAAGGCGATTGAGAAAGCGGTGGCGAAGGGCCTGTTTGCCCGCGCCGCCAAGCAACCTGTCAAAGTGCCCGAAGGCTTGGCCGATCTGGTCGAGGCGCTGGTGCTGCGGCGGGTTCAAGACACCATTTCGCTGTGTCGCAAGGCCAATGCCGCTGTGACGGGCTATGAAAAGGTGAAGGAATGGTTGATGGACGGGCGCGCAAGGGTGCTGGTTCAGGCAGCTGACGGTTCGGAACGTGGAAAGACGAAGTTACGGCCTCCGGAAATCGGGGGAAGATTTATCGGGTGCCTCACGGCACGGGAATTGGGTTTGTCCTTTGGCCGCGAACGTGCGATACACGCCGCGCTTGCGGCTGGTGTACTTACGACTCGTGTTGTAGAGGAAGCGGCAAGGCTGGGAGGTTTGCGCGAGCAGGTTTCCGGGCATGATGGCGGCGCGGATGCCGCCTTGAAGGATATGTAGGACGCATGAGCGATACAGACGGCAAAAAACCCCTCGGCTTGGGTGGCGCACCTCGTTCCGGTCAGGTGAAGCAAAGCTTCTCGCATGGCCGCACGAAAAGCGTCGTGGTCGAGGTCAAGCGCAAGCTGACGGTGGTGCCGAACAAGGGTGCCGCACCCACACCGGGCACAGGGGCCGCGGTGGCCACGTCTCCACGTTTGGGCGACCCGTCCAAGCGGCCGGCGGGCATTTCGGATGCCGAAATGGAACGCCGCATGTCTGCCCTGCGCGCCGCAAAAGCGCGCGAGGCTGACGATGCGCTGAAACGCGCCGAAGACGAAAAAGCCCGCGAAGAAGATCGCCAGCGCAAGCGCGAAGAAAACGAAACCAAAGAACGCGAACTGCGCGCAGCCGAAGCGGCCGCCCGCGCCAAGGTTGAAGAAGAACAGCGCGCCAAGGCCGAAGCCGAAGCCGCCGCCAAAGCAGCGGAAGAGGCGCGCCAAGCCAGCGCTGGACAAACCCGCGCAGAGCCAAGATCAAGTGCAGCACCTTCGTCGCGCGCCCCGTCGTCACGGCCCGCTCCGGCAGCGCCGGTTGACGATGCCGTGTCACGCGGCCCCGCCTCGGCCAAACCCGGCCTGCCGCCCCGCCGCACTGACCGTGAACGCGAAGACCGCGAACGCGCCGCCAGCAAAGCCAAGGGCGAAGAAGGCCGCCGCGCTGGCAAGCTGACCCTGTCTGACGCCGTCGCCGACGAAGGTGGCCGTCAGCGCAGCATGGCTGCGATGAAGCGCAAGCAGGAAAAGGCACGTCTCAAGGCCTTGGGCATGGGCCTGAAGCCCGAAAAGCAAGTGCGCGATGTGCAGTTGCCCGAAACCATCGTTGTGTCAGAACTGGCGAACCGCATGGCGGAACGCGGGGCTGACGTGGTCAAATCGCTCATGAAAATGGGCATGATGGTCACGATGAACCAAGCGATTGACGCTGACACCGCGGAACTGGTGATCGAAGAATTCGGCCACCGCGCAGTGCGTGTGACCGATGCCGACGTGGAACAGGCGATTGATACGGTCAAGGACAAGTCCGAAGACCTGATACCGCGCCCTGCGATTGTCACGATCATGGGCCACGTTGACCACGGCAAGACCTCGCTTCTAGATGCCATTCGCCAAGCCAACGTCGTGTCTGGCGAAGCGGGCGGGATCACGCAGCACATCGGCGCTTATCAGGTCAAAACGCCAAACGGTCAGTTGGTGACCTTCCTTGATACGCCCGGCCACGCGGCCTTTACCTCGATGCGGTCGCGCGGGGCACATGTGACCGATATCGTCATTCTGGTCGTTGCCGCTGATGATGCGGTGATGCCGCAAACCGTGGAAGCCATCGCCCATGCGAAGGCCGCCAAGGTTCCGATGATTGTGGCGATCAACAAGATCGACAAATACGAAGCCAACCCGACCAAAGTGCGCACCGATCTGCTGCAACACAGCGTCGTTGTCGAAGAAATGTCGGGCGACGTGCAAGATGTTGAAGTCTCGGCCAAAACCGGCAAGGGCATTGATAACCTGCTGGAAGCCATCGCGTTGCAGGCCGAGATTTTGGAACTGCGCTCTAACCCCAACCGTCAGGCGGCAGGGGCTGTGATTGAAGCCAAGCTTGATTCTGGCCGTGGCCCCGTGGCCACCGTGCTGGTGCAAAACGGCACGCTGCGCAAAGGCGATATCTTTGTTGTGGGCGAGCAGTGGGGCAAAGTGCGCGCCTTGATCAACGACAAGGGCGAAACTGTGACAGAAGCCGGCCCATCGGTTCCGGTCGAAGTTCTGGGCCTGTCGGGCACACCGCACGCCGGCGATACGCTGAACGTCGTGAACACCGAAGCCGAAGCGCGCGAAATCGCCGACTACCGCGAGAAAGCCGCCAAGGACAAACGCGCTGCCGTGGGCGCTGCCACCACGATGGAACAGCTGATGGCCAAGGCCAAGGCCGACCTGACCGTAGCAGAACTGCCGATCATTGTGAAGGCTGACGTGCAAGGTTCGGCCGAAGCCATCGTGCAGGCGCTGGAAAAGATCGGCAACGATGAAGTGCGCGTGCGCGTGCTGCATTCGGGCGTGGGGGCCATTACCGACACCGACGTGGGTCTGGCCGAAGCCAGCAAAGCGCCGATCATCGGCTTTAACGTGCGCGCCAATGCTACGGCCCGCGCCTCGGCCACGCAAAAGGGCGTCGATGTGCGCTACTACTCGATCATCTATGATCTGGTGGATGACATCAAGAAAGCCGCCTCTGGCCTGCTGAAAGCCGAGATTCGCGAAACATTTATCGGCTATGCGACGATCAAAGAGGTCTTCAAGATCACGGGCATCGGCAACGTGGCGGGCTGCTTGGTCACCGAAGGCGTTGCCCGCCGGTCGGCTGGCGTGCGTTTGCTGCGTGACAACGTGGTGATCCACGAAGGCACGCTCAAGACGCTTAAGCGCTTCAAGGATGAAGTCAAAGACGTACCAATGGGCCAAGAGTGCGGCATGGCGTTTGAACGCTACGAAGACATCCGCTCTGGCGATGTGATCGAGATCTTCGAGCGTGAAGAAGTGCAACGCACGCTGGCCTGATCGCGTAGACCTGAAAATCAAAAGGCCGGGCAATAGCCCGGCCTTTTGATTTGGCGGTGGGTGTTAAGCGTCAGCCGTTTCGCGTGCCTTAAAGGGCGTTACAGGACGGCCCACAAAGGTGCCGTCATAGACTTTGATGGCGATCTGGCCATCCCCAAGGTCTTTCAGAAAGGTGCCCTGAATGAACACGCTGCTGCCGATTGTTATGGTTCTAAGCATGAGTCACATTTCACGTTATCTGCGGGCTTTAACAATGGTAGGGGGCAAAACCCTGCGCGTAAATCGCTGACAAGGGTATCTTGGTCTGTCTTATGGGTAGAAAAATGTCACGAAAGTGTAACATTCGCCCAGATGGTCACAGCCAGTCACGCAGAATGGGGATCAACGGAATATCGGCAGGCGGCATGGGGTAATCGCGCAAGCGGTCGGGCCTGACCCATGCCAGCGTTTGGCCTTCTCGCGGGGTGGGCACGCCTTCCCAGCGGCGGCAGGCGAACAGGGGCATCAGCAGGTGGAACTTTTCGTAAGCATGGCTGGCGAAGGTCAGCGGGGCAAGGCAGCTTTTCCATGTGTTGATGCCAAGCTCTTCGTGCAATTCGCGAATCAGGGCCGCTTCAGGGGTTTCGCCCGCTTCAACCTTGCCGCCGGGAAACTCCCACAGCCCCGCCATCGACTTGCCTTCGGGGCGTTGGGCCAAAAGCACCCGCCCGTCAGCATCTATCAACGCAACGGCAGAGACAAGAAGCACCGTCATTGCGCTGCCCCCTTGGCCAAGGCGGGGGCTAGCCCCCCGACCCTCAGAGTATTTGTGCCAAGATGAAGGGCAAAGGCCATGTTAGGAACGGTAATCGGCGTTGATCTCGACATAGCGGTTGGTCAAATCGCAGGTCCAGACTTTGCGCTTGCCACGCCCTAGGCCCATGTCGACCGAAATCACCAGTTCGGGTTGCAACATATAGTTTGCACCGTCTTCCTCGCGGTACTTGGGATTGCGCCAGCCTTTACGGGCCACGACGATGTCGCCAAATTTGATCGTCAGGCGGTCACGTTCCGCTGCGGCGCCCGATTTGCCGATGGCGGCCACGATGCGGCCCCAGTTGGGGTCTTGGCCAGCCACGGCGGTTTTGACCAGCGGAGAGTTGGCGATGGCGAGGGCAACTTTGTGCGCGTCGGTGTCGCTGGCGGCACCGGTGACGTTCACCTCGACAAACTTGGTGGCCCCTTCGCCATCGCGGATAACTTGGTGTGCAAGATCAAGCATCACCCCCGCAAGGGCGGATTCAAAGGCTTTTAACGTGGCACCCGTTATAGGGGCAGCGTCAGATTGGCCCGTAGCGGCCAGAAGAAGCGTGTCAGAGGTCGACGTGTCGCTGTCAACGGTGATAGAGTTGAAGGTGGCGTCAGTGTTGCGCGACAGGATCTTTTGCAGGGCGGCCGCGCTGATTTTGGCGTCGGTGAAGATATAAACCAGCATGGTCGCCATATCAGGCGCAATCATGCCCGATCCTTTGGCGATGCCCGCGATATTAATCGCCCCACCCTCGCCCGCGATGGTGGCGCAAGCGCCCTTGGGGAAGGTGTCGGTGGTCATCATGGCTTCCGCCGCCATGGCGATGGCATCTTGTTGCAATCCGCCTTGCAGGGCGGGGATTGCGGCCAAGATGCGGTCGTGCGGCAAGGGTTCGCCGATCACACCGGTCGAAGAAGAAAAGACACGGCTGGCGGGAATGCCCAAGGCTTGGGCCACACCTTCGGTGATGGCCGCAACAGAGGCATCGCCGCGCGCGCCCGTGAAGGCGTTAGAGTTGCCAGAGTTCACCACAATCGCCGCCCCCGCGCCGCGCGGCACACGGGCCGTGATCTTGGCCTGACAGTCGCGCACACAGGCCGAGCGTGTGGTGGAGCGGGTGAACACCCCCGCCATAGCCGTGCCGGGGGCAAGGCGCACCAGCATCACATCCTTGCGGTTTTGATAGCGCACCCCCGCCTCGACCGCGGCGAAGTCTACGCCGCGAATCTGGGGCAGGTTGGGAAAGTGGGCGGGCGCCAAGGGCGAGACGACTTTGGCTTTCTTGGCCACAGGTTTTGCAGCCGGTGCAGCCCCGTTCAGGGACTTAAGCTGTTTTTTCAGCGCCTTTGCTTCGGCCTTCCAGTCGGTCTTGCCCATGGCATCCTCCTTATTTGTCGAGAAGAGTAACGTCTTTGATCAGCGCGGGGTCAATCCCCTCTAGCGAGCGGGTGATCGTGGCTTTGTCGGTGGTGGTCTTGATAAACGCTTCGACAGCGGCCTTTTGCACCTCTTTGGCGATTTGATCCTGCACATCGGCCAAAGGCGGGGCGGCTTTGGTGCGGGTTTCGGAGACAAGAATCAGGTGCCAGCCAAAATCGGTCTTGATCGGGCCGACCACTTTGCCAACAGGCGCTGCCACCACCGCATCTTCAAACGGCTTGACCATTGCGCCCACACCGAACCAGCCCAGATCGCCGCCATTGGCAGCAGAACCGTCTTTGGAATTGGCCTTGGCCTCATCTGCGAAAGCCTTGCCGCCTTCGATTTCGGCCAAAATGGCTTTGGCCTTCTCTTCGCTGTCTACCAAGATGTGCGAGGCATGGTATTCAAGGCTGGGGGCCATGTCTTTATACTTGGCGTCATAGGCCTTTTGGATTTCGGCTTCCGACACGGCGTCTTTGATCCCTGCCAGCAGCGCCTCGTTCGACAGATAGCTGCGGGTTAGACCTTGAATCGCGAGGCTCGACTTCTTTGACAAAGCATCGCCCAACGATTGCTTCAGCGCCTCTTGTTGTACCAGTTGGTCGACGATGCCAGTGAACAACTGATCGTCGGGCAACGACTGATACTGCGCAGGCAAGCCTTCGCGGGTGACGATCACATCGCCCAAAGTGATGTTCACACCGTTCACCGTGGCCAGCACCGTTTCGGCGGTGGGGGCGGCGGTTTCGGCTGTAGCGGGCAGCCCAAAGGCGGCGCACAGGGCCAAAGCGGCGCAGAAGCCGGAAAGTTTCGTCATATGACACACTCCTGATAGGGCTGCGGCGCGCGCAGCGTTGACTATGGCATGGCCAGACCTTAAATCGCACTCGTCCCATGGTGGTGGGCTGGGGGCTGGTTGGCCAACCTGCCCAAGCCTTCTATGGGGTGGCATGGGTGCGGGCAAGGCCAAGCCTCACACGAACGTGTCAGCACGTCGCTGGCGGAAATTTGGTCGGGCGGAGTGATGATGCTGGGTTTGGGAACGCTTGCACGGAAAGTCTTTGGCACACCCAATGACCGCGCGGTTAAAACGGTGCGCCCCTTGGTCGCCAAGATCAACGCGCTAGAGGCGGAATTTGCCGCGCTAAGTGATGAGGGGATCATCGCCAAGACAGCCGCCTTCAAACAGCGCGTGCAAGAGGGCGGCGAAAGCCTTGATGCCCTGCTGCCCGAGGCCTTTGCCAATTGCCGCGAAGCCGCGCGCCGCGCCTTGGGCCTGCGCGCCTTTGATGTGCAACTGATGGGCGGGATTTTCCTGCATCAGGGCAACATTGCCGAAATGCGCACGGGCGAAGGCAAGACGCTGGTCGCGACCTTTCCAGCCTATCTGAACGCCCTGTCTGGCAAAGGTGTTCATGTTGTCACCGTGAACGACTATCTGGCCAAGCGCGATGCGTCTTGGATGGGCAAGGTTTACGCCGCTTTGGGCCTTTCGACAGGGGTGGTTTACCCCTACCAGCCCGAACCCGAAAAGATCGCCGCCTACCGTGCCGACATCACCTATGCCACCAACAACGAGTTGGGGTTTGACTATCTGCGCGACAATATGAAATCGACCATCGCAGAAATGGCCCAGCGCGGCCACAATTTCGCGATTGTTGACGAGGTCGATTCGATCCTGATCGACGAAGCGCGCACGCCCTTGATTATTTCCGGCCCCAGCCAAGACCGCAGCGATCTGTATCAAAAGATTGACGCCCTGATCCCCGAGCTGAACGAAACGCATTTCAAGCTAGACGAAAAGACTCGCGCTGCCACCTATACCGAAGAGGGCAACGAGTTCTTGGAACAGCGCCTGTTGGCGGCTGGCCTGCTGCCGGATGGGCAATCGCTGTATGATCCCGAAAGCACGACCATCGTGCACCATGTGACCCAAGCCTTGCGGGCGCATAAGCTGTATCAAAAAGACCAACACTATATCGTGCAAGCCGGCGAAGTGATGCTGATTGACGAATTCACTGGCCGCATGATGCGGGGCCGCCGCCTGTCGGAAGGCTTGCACCAAGCGATTGAAGCCAAAGAGCGTGTGAAGATTCAGCCCGAGAATGTCACCCTCGCCTCGGTCACGTTCCAGAACTATTTCCGCCTGTATGACCGGCTGTCTGGCATGACAGGCACGGCAACGACCGAAGCCGACGAGTTCATGGAAATCTACAAGCTGGGCGTGGTCGAAGTGCCCACCAACCGCCCCGTCAGCCGGATTGACGACAACGATCAGGTGTTCCGCACCGCGCGCGAAAAGCTGGAAGGTGTGGTGAAATCTATCCACGCCGCCCATGCCAAGGGTCAGCCGATTTTGGTTGGCACGACCTCCATCGAAAAATCTGAAGCGCTGTCAGACCTTTTGAAGAAAGAGGGCATCCCCCATAACGTTCTCAACGCCCGCCAGCACGAGGCTGAAGCGCAGATTGTCGCCGATGCGGGCAAGTTTGGCGCTGTGACCATCGCCACCAACATGGCAGGTCGCGGTACGGATATTCAGTTGGGCGGCAATGTCGAACTGAAGGTGATCGAGGCGATTGCCGCCGACCCGCACCTGCACCCCGATGAAGTGCGTTCCAAGATCGAGGCCGAACATGCCGACGAAAAGGCCCGTGTGCTGGCCGCAGGGGGCCTGTTTGTGCTGGCGACCGAGCGCCACGAATCACGCCGCATCGACAACCAGTTGCGCGGCCGTTCGGGCCGTCAGGGTGATCCGGGGCGGTCTTCGTTCTTCCTGTCACTGGAAGATGACCTGATGCGGATCTTTGGGTCTGAACGGTTGGATAAGGTGCTGTCGACGCTGGGCCTAAAGGAAGGCGAAAGCATTGTTCACCCGTGGGTGAACAAATCGCTGGAACGCGCCCAAGCCAAGGTCGAAGGCCGCAACTTTGACATCCGCAAGCAATTGCTGAAGTTCGACGACGTGATGAACGACCAGCGCAAAGCCATCTTTGGCCAGCGCTTGGAAATCATGGAATCGGCTGACTTGGGCGAGATTGTTCAGGATATGCGCCATCAGGTCAGCGAAGATTTGGTGAATTTCTACCTGCCGCCGAAATCTTATGCCGACCAATGGGACGCCCCCGGCCTTTACGCCGCTGTCATCGAAAAGATGAACATGGACCTGCCCATCATCGCTTGGGCTGCCGAAGAAGGCGTGGATCAGTCTGTGGTGCTGGAACGCTTGGTGGCCGAAAGCGACAAGCAGATGGCTGGCAAACTGGAAGCTTTCGGTGCGGAAACCATGCGCACCATCGAAAAGCAGTTCCTGCTGCAAACCATCGACGCCAAATGGCGCGAGCATTTGATCACACTGGAACACCTGCGCACCGTGGTGGGCTTTCGCGGCTATGCCCAGCGCGATCCGCTGAACGAATACAAGACCGAAGCCTTTGCGCTGTTTGAATCCTTGCTAAACTCGCTTCGTCAAGAGGTGACGCAAAAGCTGGGTCTGGTGCGCCCGATGTCGGCAGAAGAACAGCAAGCCATGATGGCGCAGATGCAGGCCCAACAACAAGCCGCCCGCGCCGTTGAGGCACCCGCTGCTCCAGCCCCAACGCCTGCGCCTGCTGCGGTCAAAGCCGCCGCCGTAACCGCCACAGCCAGCGCCCCCCGCGCAGGCTTTGATGCGGCAGACCCCGCCACTTGGGGCAATCCGGCGCGCAACGATCTTTGCCCCTGCGGATCTGGGGAAAAGTTCAAACACTGCCACGGCAAGCTGGTGTAGTACCAAAGCACCTGCGACCCCTTGGCGCGTTTTGCCAGCTAAGCCGCACTCTAAGACCAAAAGCCGCTTGCCCTAGGCAGGCGGCATACTAATTTCTGCATTCAGACACCAAAGCCGACGCCCACCCCCATTCGCCGCGCTTTTCGTGCAAAACGTCGCTGTGGGTCATTGGCGCTGGCCCAAAATTTCGCTTAGGGTGTCGGTCAGACCCCGAACCTCGCCGAGAGGAGGCAAGATGCACTACCATAAGCCGCACACATTCGAAGACGCTCTCAAGATCGCCGCAAACGCACGCGGGGTTACCCGCTTTTTGGCCGGTGGCACCGATGTTCTGGTGCAACTGCGCGCCGGAATTGTCACGCCGGATGATCTGATCGACCTGAAACTGATCCCCGGCGTGCATGACATCGCACGCACCGCTGATGGCGGCTGGACGATTGGCATCGCCGTATCGGGCGCAGAATTGGGCCGCCACGCAGCGCTGGTCGCCGAATGGCCCGGCGTGGTTGAAGGGATGAACCTTGTCGGCTCTACCCAAGTGCAGGGCCGCGCCACTTTGGCGGGCAATTTGTGCAACGGCTCGCCTGCGGCAGATTCGGTGCCGGGCTTGGTCGCAGCAGGCGCAACGGTGAGTGTGATCGGGCCGAACGGCACGCGCAAACTGGCGGTTGAGGATATTCCCGCCAGCCCCGGCCGCACCCATTTGCAAGCTGGAGAGATTGTAACAGCCATCCACCTGCCACCGCGCGGCGCGCAGGGTGGGGATGCCTATCTGCGCTTTATCCCGCGCACCGAAATGGACATTGCCGTGGTCGGCTGCGCCATCAGCCTAACGCTGGACGGCGACAAGATCGCCACCGCGCGTGTGGCCTTGGGCGCTGTGGCCCCCAAAGTGCTGCTGGTGGCAGATGCCGCCGCCGCCCTGATCGGCACGACGCTGGATGATAAAGCGCTTGCCGCTTTACAAGCCGCCGCCACCGCCGCCGCCCAACCCATTACCGACCGGCGCGGCACAGTTGAATTCCGCAAGGATGTAACGGCCGTTCTGGCCGCCCGCACCGCCCGCATCGCCTATGCCCGCGCCAAAGGAGCCGTCAAATGAGCAAGATCCATGTCTCTGCCGTGGTCAACGGCGATCCGGTTGATTTTCTGGCCGACCCGCGCGAATCGCTGCTTGATTGCTTGCGTGACCAACTGGGCCTGACGGGCAGCAAAGAGGGTTGCGGCACGGGCGATTGCGGGGCCTGCTCTGTCACAGTCGACGGGGTGCTGGTGTGTTCGTGTCTGGTGCTTGGGGTAGAAGCCGAAGGCAAAGCCATCGGCACGGTCGAGGGCCTGTCTGACGGCGGCACCCTGCATCCGTTGCAGCGCAAGTTCATCGAACACGCCGCTTTGCAATGCGGCTTTTGCACACCGGGCATTCTGGTGGCCGCCAAGGCCCTGCTAGATCAAAACGCCAGCCCGACCGAAACCGAAGTGCGCTATTGGCTGGCAGGCAACCTGTGCCGCTGCACAGGCTATGACAAAATCGTGCGCGCCGTGATGGATGCGGCATCCGAAATGCGGGAGGCAGTGTGATGGCCAAAGACGAGATCAAATCCGAATACCGCCTGATCGGCACGCGCCCCAACCGTCCTGACGGGCTGGACAAGGTGACAGGCCGCGCGCGCTACGGCGCAGACATGACCCTGCCCGGGATGCTGTTTGCCGCTGTTGTCCGCTCTCCGCACGCCCATGCGCGGATTTTGAAGATCGACGCCTCTGCCGCTTTGGCGCTGGATGGCGTGAAGGCCGTGGTGACGCGGGCCGATTTTCCGACGGGTCTGACGGGTGAAGATTGGAACCTGCAAGAAAACTCGATGGCGGGGGATGTGGCGCTGTATGACGGCCACGCCGTGGCTGCGGTTGCCGCAACATCACGCCTTTTGGCCGAAGATGCGGCCAAGTTGATCAAGATTGACTATGAAGTTCTGCCCCATGTGATCGACGTTGATGACGCCATCCGCCCCGATGCGCCCGTGGTGCGCGTTGGTGCTGCTGACCATACCGTGCCCGCAGGGTCGCCGCCGAACGTGGTGAAGTGCCTTGATTTTGGCCATGGCGACATCGAAGCCGGCTTTTCCGCCGCCGATCTGGTTCGCGAACACACCTATAAAACCGAAGCCACCCACCAAGGCTATATCGAACCCCATGCTTGCGTGGCCCAATTGGGCGCGGATGGGAAGGGCGAGATGTGGGTTTGCACCCAAGGCCAATGGTACATCCGCCGGATGTGCGCGGCGGTGCTGGGCATTGACGCATCAGGCTTGCGCGTGACGCCTTCGGAAATCGGCGGCGGGTTTGGTGGCAAGACGATCATCTTTATGGAACCCTTGGCCTTGGCGCTTAGCCGCAAGGCAGGGGGCCGTCCGGTCAAGCTGGTGATGAGCCGCTCTGACGTGTTGCGCGCCACGGGGCCGACGGCTTCCGCGTCAATGGACGTAAAGCTGGGCATGACCAAAGACGGCAAACTGACCGCCGCCAAGGTGAACTTCCGTATGCAGGGCGGGGCATTCTTGGGCGCATCGCCCGTGGGAGAGGCGCTAAGCTGCGCTTTGGCCTGCTATGACATTCCCGCCGTGCAGCATGACGGGGTCGAGGTGTTGGCCAACCGCCCCAAAGCCGCCGCCTACCGCGCACCCGGCTCGCCCATGGCGGCCTTTGCCGTGGAATCTTTGCTGGACGAGATGTGCCACGAACTGGGCCTTGACCCGCTGGACGTGCGCCTGAAAAACGCCGTGCGCGAAGGCGTTAAGGCCAGCTATGGCCCGACCTATGCCAAAATTGGCTTGGTCGAGGTGTTGGAAGCCACCAAAGCCCACCCCAACCTGTTGGCCCCGCTTGGCCCGAACCAAGGGCGCGGCATTGCCAGCGGGTTCTGGTTTAACCATGGCGGCGAAACCTCTGTCTCGCTGGCGATTGGCGAAGATGGCACTGTCACCGTGTCAGCCGGCACGCCCGACATCGGCGGCAGCCGCGCCTCATTGGCCTTGATGGTCGCCGAAACGCTGGGCATAGAATATGAAGCCGTGCGGGTGAACATTGTGGAAACCGGCGCTTTGGGGGTGAACGAACCCAGCCACGGCAGCCGCGCCACCTTTGCCACCGGCAAGGCAGCGGTTGAAGCCGCCCGCCACGCTATGGCCGAAATGTGCCGCCGTGCCGCGAAAGAATGGGGCATTGAGGAAGAGGCGGTCGTTTGGAAAGACGGGGCTGCCATGCCCGCTGGCCCCAATGCCGGCAAGTTCCCCCCCATGAGCATCGCCGAAATCGGTGCCAAGATGGGCGGCAATGGTGGGCCAATCTCGGGCCACCACGAAACCAACGCTGACGGCGTGGGGGCCAGCTTTGGCGCGCATGTGGTGGATGTTGAGGTTGATCCCGAAACAGGCCGCACGACCATTCTGCGCTATCTGGTGGTGCAAGATGCGGGCCGCGCCATTCATCCGGCCTATGTCGAAGGGCAATATCAGGGCGGCGCTGTGCAAGGCATCGGCTGGGCTTTGAACGAGGAATATGTCTACGGCGCCAACGGTCGTTTGCAAAACGCCGTGTTCCTAGATTACCGCATTCCCGTGGCATCTGACCTGCCGATGATCGACACGGTAATTGTCGAAGTGCCAAACCCCGGCCACCCCTACGGCGTGCGCGGTGTGGGCGAAACGGGCATTACCCCGCCCTTGCCCGCCATTGCCAATGCTGTGGCCATGGCGACGGGTGCGCGCATCCGCTCGTTGCCGCTGTCGCCGCCCAAGGTTTTGGCGGCGATCAAGGCAAAGGGCCGTGGTTAAGGTTCACCTGTGGTCTGGCCTGCGCCGCTTTACCGATGGGGTGGAAGTGGTGCAGGTGCAGGCTGACACGGTGGGGCAAATGCTGGATGGGCTGGTTGCGGCCCATCCGGGCCTTGCGCCGGTGATTGCGGCGGGCGTTTCGGTGACGATTGACGGCGTGCTAACCGCCAGCCGCTTTAGCGCGGTGACGCAAGCCAACGAAATATACCTGATCCAGCGGATCAAGGGCGGTTAACTTACATCAAACCTTGTCACACCGCGGCGCAATTCATCGACCGGCTGGGTCAAAATCGCCGCCTGATGGGCACGTTGGTCGCAATTGGCGCGGGGGCAGATGCGGCAATTGATGCCAATCTGGGTCATCCGCGCGGCAGAGACGGAAAACCCTTCAGCATAGCCAATCTCGGGCGCGAACTGAATGGCGCAGCCCATGGCGACCGCCAAACGGTTGTCTTGGGTGTGACGCTCCCATGTGGGGCGGTCAACCGTGCGCGAAAAGACGAAGAACTGGCTGCGGTCGGGCATTTCGACAAACTGCGGCACGATGCGGCCCGGCGTGCGAAAGCTGGTGTGCACATCAAGGCGCGGGCAAGCGCCGCCGTATTCGGCAAGGTGAAAATCGGTCGCGTTGAACCGCTTGGTGACGTTGCCGCCCTTGTCGATGCGCAGAAAGAAGAACGGCACGCCCTGCGCGCCTTCGCGCTGCAAGGTGGTGGCGCGGTGGCAGGCTTGTTCAAAGCTTACGCCAAAGCGGGTCGAAATATGATCAAAGTCGTATTTCGAGGCCCGCGCCTCGGCCAAAAAGGCGGTGTAGGGCATCAAGACGGCGGCGGCGAAGTAATTGGCCAGTTCCACCCGCAACCGCGCCACACCGCGCGGATCGCGAATGCCGCTGCGCTGGATCACCGAATCCAGCAGGGCGCGCTGTTCTAACAGGCCCGCCATATGCACCAGTTGAAAGGTGCGGTTGGGCTGATCAAGCGCTTCTGACAGCAAAATCTCGCGCCGCGATTCATCATATTCGCGCAGCGCTCCGGGCAGGTCTTCGACACGGCAAACGCGCACGTTGACGCCCAAAGTGTCGCGCAGGCGACGTTTTAGGGTGACATAGATCTCATCCCGCTCAATCGGATGCGGCCAAAAGGATTCGGCGGCCTCTTCCACTTCGCGAAAATGGTTGCGATTGCGGCGGAAAATGTCATGCACCGCCGCTTCGGGCGAGGAGGAAACTTGCGGCGCGCCGCTTTCGGTGAGTGACAAAAGCTGGTCCGACACCACGGCATAGCTGCGATAAAGCGCCATAAAGCTGTGAACCAAGGCGGGCGCGTGCACCAAAGCGGCGCGCAATTGGGGCAGATCGGGGCGGGTTTGGCTGAAAAGCGGGTCTTGAATGACAGCGCGCAGGTCGGAAAGCTGGGCTGTGCCGTCTTCTTCGGCGATGTCGCGCCAATCAACACCGTAGGCGTCAAACAGGCGCAAAAGCACCTGAACCGACACCGATCTTTCGTTGTTTTCCAGAAGGTTGACGTAGGAGGGGCTGATGCCCAGCACCTTGGCCATAGCGCCTTGGGTTTCACCGCGTTCCACGCGCAAACGGCGCAGGTGGGGGCCTATGAATGTCTTTTGCATACCATCGCACACAATCTAAGGTTTGTCGTATTTACAATATTACAGATTTGCAAATCTGTAAAGTCTCGCATTCACAGCGCAACCTGTTTGCACTTTGCACAAAATAAAAGCGGTGGCACAGGTGTTTGCAACAAACGGAGGATGCTATGCGCACTGGAATTAATCACCTGTTCATTCCTGGCCCGACCAATGTGCCGGAACGTGTTCGTCAATCTATGAATGTGCCGATGCAAGACCATCGCGCCCATGATTTTGGCGCGCCCAACATGGGCATCTTCCGCGATCTAAAAACGCTGTTCCGCACGAAAGATGGCCATGTGCTGGTGTTTCCGGCTTCGGGCACGGGGTCTTGGGAAGCCGCCATCACCAACACCCTGTCGCCCGGCGACCGCGTGCTGATGGCACGCCACGGCCAGTTTTCGGTGCTGTGGGCGCAAATGGCCCAGCGTCTGGGGCTGGAAGTGGAACTGATTGATCTGCCGTGGGGGGCCGGTGCGCCCATCAGCGAATTCGCCCGCCGTCTGGGTGCTGACCGTAAGGGCGAGATCAAGGCCGTCTTCGTCACCCACAACGAAACCGCAACCGGCGTGACATCTGACATCGCAGCCCTGCGCCGCGTGATGAACGAAGCCTTCCACGATGCGCTGTTGTTTGTGGATGGCGTGTCCTCGATCGGGTGCTTGCCCTTCGAGATGGATGAATGGGGCGTCGATCTGGCCGTGACGGGCAGCCAAAAGGGCCTGATGATGCCCCCCGGTCTGGGCATTTTGGGCGTTAGCCCCAAGGCGATGAAGGCGGCGGAAACCGCCAAGATGCGCCGCGCTTATTTCGAATTCTCTGATCAAGTGAAGAACAACGAAACCGGTTACTTCCCCTATACCCCGCCGGTGCAACTGCTGCACGGCCTGCGCGCCGCGTTGGACCTGATGATCGAAGAAGGCTTTGACGTTGTGATCGCCCGCCACCGCCGTTTGGCCGCAGGTGTGCGCGCTGCGGTGCAGGCTTGGGGGCTAGAGGTGTGTGCCGAAAGCCCCTCGCTCTACTCCGACACGGTTACCGCCATTCGCACGCCCGAAGGGGTGGATGCCCGCGATGTGATCCGCATCGCTTATGATCGCTACAATGCGTCACTTGGGTCGGGTCTTGGGCCGCTGGCTGGCAAGGTGTTTCGTATCGGCCATATCGGCGATTGCAACGAAGGCATGTGCCTGACCGCCATCGCCTTGGCCGAACTGGCGCTGGTGGAAGCGGGTGCGAAGATCACCTTTGGCGCGGGTGTTGCGGCGGCACAGGCCGTTTACGCCCAGCACGCGCGGGCAGCCATCGCAATGGCTGCAGAATAAATCTAGGAAAGTCAGGATAATAAGATGAGCCACACGCTTCACCCCATGCGCAAAGCGCGCCTGCAACGTTCGGAACTGGCAGTTCCGGCTTCGAACCCCACGATGATCGACAAGGCAGCCGATGGGCCATCGGATTACATCTTCCTTGATCTGGAAGACGCCATTGCCCCGTCAGAAAAGGTGCAGGCCCGCAAGAATGCCGTTCAAGCGCTGAATGACATTGATTGGCGCGGTAAGGGCAAGACCGTTTCGGTGCGCATCAACGGGCTGGATACGCATTACATGTACCGCGACGTGGTCGATGTGATGGAGCAGGCCGGCGACAAGGTTGACACGTTGCTGGTGCCCAAGGTTGGGGTGACGGGTGATTTGTACATGGTGGAAGCCATGGTCAACCAAATCGAACAGGCCAAGGGCTATACCACCCGCGTGGGTTTGGAAGCCTTGATCGAAACAGCGCTTGGCATGGCCAATGTGGAAGCCATCGCCCAATTCGGTGGCCGTCTTGAAGCGCTGCACTTTGGCGTGGCGGATTTCGCCGCATCTATGCGCGCGCGCACCACCAACATCGGCGGGCTGAACCCGCATTACCCGGGCGACCAATGGCACGCCTCTATCAGCCGGATGGTTGTGGCTTGCCGCGCTTACGGCCTGCGCGCGATTGACGGCCCGTTTGGCGATTTCAGCGACCCAGAAGGCTACAAAGACGGCGCACGCCGTGCAGCGGCCTTGGGATGTGAGGGCAAGTGGGCCATCCACCCGTCGCAGATCGCTCTGGCAAACGAGGTCTTCTCTCCGCCAGAAGCCGAAGTGACCCGCGCGCGGCGCATCATCGAAGAACTGCGCAAGGCAGAAGCCATGGGCAAGGGGGCTGCGCAGTTGGACGGGCGGATGATTGATGCGGCCTCAGAGCGCATGGCGATGAACGTGCTGGTTCTGGCCGACGCCATCGCCGCGAAATAAGCCCCGAATTTTCTGCGAAAATTCAAAACATCACGCGGCGGCGGTTTAACGAAACCGTTTACCGCTAGGGAGGAAGATATGGATATTCACGAATACCAAGCCAAGGAAATCCTCGCCCGCTTCGGCGTGCCGGTGCCGCGTGGTGGGCTGGCTTATAGCCCCGAACAGGCGGGCTACCGTGCACGCGAATTGGGCGGCAACGCTTGGGTTGTCAAAGCGCAGATCCATTCCGGCGGTCGCGGTGCGGCAGGCGGGGTGAAGCTGTGCAAGACGCCAGAAGAGGTGCAAGCCTTTGCCAGCACGCTGTTTGGCAAGCAGCTTGTGACCAAGCAAACCGATGCCAACGGCAAGGGCGTGTACCGCGTTTGGGTCGAGGGCGCTTCGGACATCGCGCAGGAATTGTATCTGGGCTTCGTGCTAGACCGCAAATCCGAACGCATCATGATTGTGGCATCAGCCCACGGCGGGATGGAGATTGAAGATCTGGCCGACAAAGACCCCGACAGCCTGCGCCGCATGATCATTGACCCTGCGGCAGGTCTGTCGGAGTTTCAGGCCCGCGAACTGGCGTTTCAACTGGGGTTGCGCGGCGGTCAGGTGGCACAGATGGTCACCACCTTGCGCGCCTGCTACCGCGCTTACCGCGATCTGGATGCGGTGATGGTAGAGATTAACCCGCTGGTTGTCACCCATTCGGGCGACCTTGTGGCGCTGGATGCCAAGATGTCGTTTGACACCAACGCGCTGTTTCGCCAGTCGCAAATCGCCGAGTTGCGCGACCGCAGCCAAGAAGACCCGCGCGAAAGCACGGCGGGCGATCATGGGCTGTCTTATGTCGGGCTTGATGGCGACATCGGCTGCATCATCAACGGTGCTGGTTTGGCTATGGCCACGATGGACATGATCAAACTGGCGGGCGGAGAGCCTGCGAACTTCCTAGACATCGGCGGCGGGGCCAGCCCTGAACGCGTGGTGCGGGCGTTTCGCACCGTTCTGGCCGATGGCAATGTGTCGGTGATTTTGGTCAACATCTTTGCCGGCATCAACCGCTGCGATTGGGTCGCCCAAGGCGTGGTGCAGGCTTACAAAGAAGTGGGCCTGACGATCCCCGTCGTTGTGCGCCTAGCGGGCACGAATGTGGAAGAGGGTAAGGCGATCATCGACGGATCGGGCCTGCCCCTGATCTCGGCCGATAGCTTGGCCGAAGCCGCCGCTGCCGCTGTCGCCGCCCGCCCCCGCATCGCTGCTTAAGGAGAACCAAATGGCCATTCTGATTACGGAAAAGACCCGCGTCATTGTTCAAGGCATGTCAGGCCGCATCGGCAGCTTTCACGCTGCCGACATGATCAAATACGGCACCAATGTTGTGGGCGGCGTCACCCCCGGCAAGGGCGGCGAAAGCGTTCTGGACCGCCCACTGTTTAACACGGTGCGCGAAGCGGTGGAGCAGGTCGGCGCAGAAGCCTCGCTGATCTTCGTGCCCCCACCCTTTGCCGCAGATGCGATTATGGAGGCCGCAGATGCCGGCATCCGCACCGCTGTCTGTGTGACAGACGGCATTCCAAGCCAAGACATGATGCGCGTAAAACGCTTTCTGCGCCGCTATCCGGCAGAGCGTAAGATGCGCGTCATCGGGCCGAACTGTGCGGGCATCATCTCACCCGGCAAAGGGTTCATGGGGATCATGCCGCCGCATATCTACATGCCCGGTCGTATTGGCATCGTGGGCCGGTCTGGCACTTTGGGCTATGAAGCCGCAGCGCAGATGAAGGCTTTGGGGATTGGCGTTTCCACCTCGGTCGGGATCGGCGGCGATCCGATCAACGGGTCAAGCTTCCGCGACATTCTGGAACTGTTTGAAGCCGATCCGGATACCGATGCCGTGATGATGATTGGCGAAATCGGTGGCCCGCAAGAGGCAGAAGCGGCGGCCTATGCCCGCGACCACATGAAAAAGCCAGTCGTGGCCTATATCGCGGGCCTGTCGGCGCCCAAGGGTCGCAAGATGGGCCATGCGGGGGCGATTGTGTCGGCCTTTGGCGAAAGTGCACAGGAAAAGGTGGAAATCCTAAGTGCGGCGGGCATTACCGTGGCGCCCAACCCATCCTCGATGGGCGAGACGATGGCGATGGTTTTGGCGCAACGCAAAGCGGCCTAAGCTAGGTTAGATATGGCACCACCGCGCAGGGAAACTTGCGCGGTGGTTTTTTGTTTAGGTCTTGGTCTGCGCAGCAAGGGCCGCTTGGCGCAGGGTGCTGATCTTTTGGCGCGGGGCAATCGCCTCAGCGGCTATCGCAAGGGTAAGAACAGCGCCCGTTCCGGCCTTGGTGGCGGCAAGTGCGCGGTCAAAGGCGGCGGCGAAGGCTTCGGTGGCATCAACTTTTTCGGCGTGAAAGCCGTAGGCGCGGGCCAGTGCGGTGAAGTCTGGGTTCACCATCGTCGTGCCAAAAACACGGGCGGGGAATTGGCGTTCTTGATGGGCACGGATCGTGCCGTAGATACCGTTGTTCAAGATCAAGATCAGCGGAGCCGCGCCGTGTTGGGCGGCAGTGGCCAGTTCCTGACAGGTCATTTGAAAATCACCGTCACCCGCGAAGCACAGCGCCAGTCGGTCGGGCTCGGCCAAACTGGCCGCAATCGCCGCAGGCACGCCGTAGCCCATCGCCCCAGATTGCGGGGCTAGCAGCCGCATAGCGGGGCCAAAGCACAGATGACGGCTGGGCCAAGCGGCGAAGTTGCCAGCGCCGTTGGTGATGATCGCATCATGGGGCAAGTTCGCGCCCAGATAGGCCATCACCGCCGCCATATCGACGGGCGAAGGCTGCGCAGGTGCCACAAAGGCCGCTTCATACCCCGCGCGGGCATGGGCGCGCCATGCGGACCATGGGCCAGTGACGAGGTGAAGCGCTGTGGCAAAGGCGTTGGGGTCAGATTGCACGGGCAGGGTTGGAATGTAGATCTTGCCCAACTCGTCAGAAGCGGGATGCACGTGGATCAGGGTTTGCGTGGGCTGGGGCACTGACAGCAGGGTGTAGGCCCCCGTCGTCATCTCATCCATCCGCAGGTTTAGGGCCAAGATCACATCGGCGGATTTGATGAGGTCGGCCACGTGGGGCCACATGCCCACCCCCGCCTCTCCGGCAAAGACGGGTGCTTGATTGTCGATGGCATCTTGGCAGCGAAAGGCGGTTAGAACGGGGATGTCTGACGCAACAGCAAAGGCTTGCAGCGCGGCTTTGCCCTGCGCCGTCCAGCCTGTGCCGCCGGTTATGATCAACGGGCGCTGCGCTTGGGCCAGCAGGGTTTGCGCTTGGTGCATTGCAGCAGGGTCGGGGTGGGCGGGCGATAGGGGGGGCAAGGGTTGCGACAGGGGGGCGGTATCAGACAACGCCGCTAGCATATCTTCAGGCAAAGACACCACCACCGGCCCCATACGGCCCGACACAGCGGTTTTCCACGCGCGGGCCAGATGTTCGGGAATGCGGGCAGGGTCGGTGATTTCGACCACATATTTCACCATACTGCCAAAGACGGCGCGGTAGTCGACCTCTTGAAAACTCTCACGCTCACGATCTGATTGGGCGATTTGGCCGACAAACAACAGCATCGGCGTGGAATCCTGCATCGCGGTATGCACGCCGATCATGGCATTTGATGCGCCGGGGCCACGGGTGACCATGCAAATACCGGGCTGGCCGGTAAGTTTGCCGTAAGCGGCGGCCATGAAGCTGGCCCCGCCTTCGTTGCGGCACAGGATATAATCAAAGCGGCCTTCGGTGTCGTGCATGGCGTCTAGCACGGCCAAATAGCTTTCGCCCGGCACGCCAAAGGCCATTTTGGCCCCAAGCGCCACAAGGCTTTCCACCAATATCTGCCCGCCATTGCGCATGATCACACCCTTTGTTGCGCGGCGATCATGCGGCGGACCCGCCGCTGTGTCGAGGTGTAGAACGCCGTAACCTATCGCTTAGATCACGGGCGTCAGCAGGGGTTGGCCTGCAAAATGCGCGGTCAGGTTGTCGCGCATCATCTGCCCCATCGCGCGCCGTGTTTCCACCGTGCCTGAGGCGTGGTGAGGTTGCAGCAGCACATTGGGCAGCGCCAGAAAGCGCGGGTTCAGGTGCGGTTCGCCTTCGAACACATCCAAGGCGGCCCCGCCCAAGGCACCGGTTTCAAGCGCCGCAAGCAGTGCCTCTTCATCAATGTTGGACGCGCGCGAGATATTGACCAGCAGCCCCTTTGGCCCCAGCGCCTGCAAAACCTGCCCGCTTACGATGTGGCGGGTGTGCGCATTGGCCAAGGCGGTGACGATCAGCACATCAGACCGCGCGGCCAAGGCGACAGGGTCGGCAAGGTAGGTATAGGGCACATCTTTGGGGCTGCGGGCAGAGTAGGCGATATCCATATCAAAGCCCGCCAATCGCTTGGCCACTTGCTGGCCAATGCGGCCAAGGCCCAAAATCCCTGCCTTCATGCCCGTCACACGGCGTTGCAGGGGAAAGCTGCCCTTGGTCCAATCGGCGCGGGCAAACTCTGCGGCGGGAACGATGCCGCGCGCCAAAGCCAGCACCATCCCCACGGCCAGATCGGCACAGTCATCGGTCAGCACATCGGGGGTGTTGGTCACGCGGATGCCGCGCGCTTTGCAAGCCGCCATATCCACTGCGTCATAGCCCACGCCGTAGATGCTGATCACCTCTAGGTTCGGGCAGGCCGCGATCACGTTGGCCGCAGCCCCTGCCCCGCCGTTGGTGGCAATGGCGCGGATGTGCGGGCCCACTTCGGCCAAGAAAGCCGCCTTGTCTGTTGCCGCGTAATAGGCGTGCATCTGATAGGCGGCGTTCATCGGGGCTTGGTCCCAGTCGGGATAAGATCCCATTTGCAGCACATGGGGTTTGGGCATGAAGGTTCCTAAGGGTGGCGGCATGAGCGTGGATGTTATCCATAACATGACCTTTGAAGCCAACCCTGTCGAGGGGCTATTCGGCAAGAAACGCCGCAGGACTGGCGCCTAGCGTTTCGATTTGGCGTTGCGGCGTCCCTTTGCCGACCGCGCGATTTTGCCCTTTCATATTTACTTCCCTGAATATAAACTGACCCCATCCGCATCAGATGAGCCTCGCATGTCAACTGCCGAAACCGCCACCATCCGCTTCGACCCCAACGGCCAGCCGGCAGCGCTGCAACGCGCGGTGGCGTTCTTAAAGGTGCTTGGGCATGAAGGGCGGTTGGAACTGCTGTGTCATATGATCGACGGCGCGCAAAGCGTGGGGGCCTTGACCCAAGCGCTGGGGTCTTCGCAGCCTGCCGTGTCGCAACAGCTGATGCGCCTGCGCGCCGAAGGGTTGGTGCAAACAGAGCGGCGCGGAAAATCGGTGCTGTATTCGATCGCAGCGCCAGAGATGGCCAAGGTGCTTGCCGCATTGCGCGATGCGTTTTGCACCCTGCCCAACCCCGATCAAGGCGCGGTTTAAGCCGACAGGTCTAGGGCCAAAATCGCAGCTTCGGTCTGCTGCCAAAGGGATTGGCTGTGCGCTATGACCGCTTGTGCGGCAGCGTCTGCGTCGCCGTTGCGGCACATCTCTTCGGCCTTGGCATAAAGCTGTTGCAAGGCAGGCGCGCCGATCATGGCGCAAACCCCCGCACCTTCGTGGCAAATCGGCATCAGGTCGGCCAACTTGTCAGGCGCACAGGCCGCCAAAAGCCGCGTTTGAAAGGCGGGGAAGTCGGCGCGAAAGCGGTTGACCATGCGGGCCAGACCGGCTGGGCCTAAGCCTTCGCGCAAATCATCAATACGGGCGGGGTTCAGCATTTGTGCGGTGGCCTGCGGTTGTGGGGTATCTTGGCCATCGCCCAGCAAAGACTTGGCAAGGTCGCCAAACGAGATGGGCTTGGTCAGGCAGCCATCCATTCCAGCCTTGGAAAACCGCTCTAGATCGGCGGGCATGGAATGGGCGGTGACGGCCAATATCCGGCTGCTTTGCGACAAGCCTTGGTCGCGGATCAGCGCGGTGGCGGTTAAACCGTCCATCACGGGCATAGAGATGTCCATCAAGATCACATCAAACTGCTGGGCGCGGGCCACTTCCATGCCCTGACGGCCATCCACGGCCATTGTCACACGGTGGCCCAACTGTTGAAGCATTTCCTCCAAGACGATGCGGTTGGTGGCATTGTCTTCGACCACCAGCACATTCAAAGGCTGTGTCGCCTGCACCGTCTGCGGTTTGGCAGGTTCAACGGCAAGGGGCACGCTGGCTATGGCCAAGGGCAAGCGCATCCAAAAGCAACTGCCCGCGCCCAATTCACTTTCCACCCCAACCTCGCCCCCCATGGCTTGGGCAAGCCTGCGGGCAATGGCCAAACCCAGACCTGTGCCGCCACTTGTGCGCACAAGCGACTGATCCAACATCACAAAGTCTTCAAAAATCCGCTCTTGATCGGCGTCGGCAATGCCAATGCCGGTGTCAATCACCCGCACTTCCACATCTAACAGCGCATCTTTGCGGCGATGCGTCTCTATCTCGATGGTGATAAGGCCGTTTTCGGTGAACTTCAGGGCGTTGGTTAGAAAGTTCTGGATGATCTGGCTGATGCGGAAATAATCGCCAATGAAGCGCGGCAAAGGGGTTAAGGGCTTGACCAAAACCTTGGTGCCTTTTTGCGCCGCCAGATGGTGCAAGCCTGCCACAAGATCTTCGGTCAAGGCTGTAAAGTCGAATTGCTCTTCCGACAGGTGCAGTTTGCCCGCCTCGACCTTGGAAATATCCAAGACATCGTTGGCGTGGCGCAGCAACTGACGAGCCGAGGATTGCGCCAGATCCAAAAAGCGCACCTGTTTGGCGTCAACCGCCATGCCAGAGGCAATTTCAAGCGCCGCCATCACACCGTTGAGCGGCGTGCGCATTTCGTGGCTCATCACAGCCATAAAGTTGGTCTTCGACTTCTCGGCCGCCATAGCTGCATCGCGCGCCTTGACCAGCGCGTTTTCGGCCTGAACACGGTCTGAAATATCGCGCAGGAAGGCGATAAAAATCATCCCGTCAGAGGTGTTGTGGCTGGCAATGGCCAGTTCCAGCGGAAATTCCTCGCCGCCGTTGCGCATACCGGTCATTTTGAAGCGGCCAGAGTTTGCCTCTTTGGTGCTGCCATGCTGCGTGATGCGCCCCATCAGGTCGTAATACGACCCGCGCGACGCGGCAGGGATAATCAAGGCGGCAAGATCAGCACCTATCGCTTCTTGCGGGCTGTAGCCAAATGTTGCCGCAGCGGAATTGTTGAAGTCTAGCACCCGCCCGTTCGCGTCGGTCACAATAATCGCGTCAAGCGAGGTTTCAACCGTGGCCGCCAACCGCGACGACAGGCGCAGCGTTTGGTCGGCCATGCGCACGGCCTGACGGTTCAACCAAAGCACCAGCGCAGACAGCGCGGCCAAGGCCGCGATCACAATCGCCCCCGCCCAAGCCGCACGCTGCACCAAGCCAGCAAAGGCGGTGCGGCGCGTGTCAGCCATAACGGCGTAACGTTCGACGATCTTGACCGACATGGCGCGCAAGTTTTCGCGGAATCGGGCGGCATCGGCCTGAATTTCTGGCAAAGCAGCGCGCAATTCAGGATCGGGCGAATCGATGAGCGAGGTGGTCTGGCTCAAATACTCCTCAAGCCGCGCGTTCATGGGGGCTACAACGTCCCCAAGGTTGAGCTTGTAGAACATATTGCCCTTCAAGACAGACTGCACGCGGCTGTAAAACAGATCAAAGCGCTTGCGCAATTCGCCCAAAGGCGCGCCGGGCTTAAGTTGAACAATCTCTGCTTCGGCCCCGAAGCGCACGATGTCCAATTCAAGCTGGCTGATATTCCAATGGATGTTATCGACCGCTTCTTGGCGATAGGTCCCCAACTCTCCTTCAAGGCGCACCCATAGGACTGCGACGACCGTGATCGACACGATGACCAAAATGGTGATGGTCGGTTTTAAACCCTGCACCACCCTGGCCAAGAAGGTTTCATTCAAGGCCATGGGTTAGAGTCGCGCTTTGCGGCTACTCGACAAAATCAATCCGCAGCAACTGCCAGATTGACCGAGAGTAGGTTTCTTCCGTGCGATAATCTGGATTTTGATCATAGGGAAACACCATCCAAATTGGCCCTTTGTCACGCAAGGGCATCGTTTTTCCATCCATCAGATAAGCCAAGAGCGGGCCATCATCTTTGACATCGGCAAACGGCATTTCGATCACGTAATCGTTTAAGGCCGTCATGTCGATTGTTTTGCCCTTGGCCCCAATCGCTGCAATCAGATCTTTTAGCAGAACACCCTGAAACGTCGTTTTACCTTCTGTCCAAGTGGTTGATGTGGTGAAACTATGCTGCGGCAAAGCTTCCAACTGGGCTAAATCCAGCACCAAACCATCTGCCGAGTTTGTAGCGGTTATAGCGCCCGTCACGGTGAGAATGGCATCGCCCTTGGGCGGGGCAAACGTATCGGCTTGGGCGAAAGTGAGTGCTAGTGTTGAAATGAAAAGACCGGCTAGCAGCAAAAAAGCGATTTTAATAAAGCGGAACATTGCAAACGTCCTTGAAAGTTTCTGTTCACGCTCTTGATAACACAATCCTTTGGGATCGTCGCGCACCGCAAAGGGGTAATGGCCTATGTCTTAGGGTAACAATCCTACCCTAAAGTATACAAATCGGTACAGCCCAGCCTCTTTTGCGATCATCGCCGCATGGGTGCGGTTCTTGGCGGCGATCTTGCGATACAACGTTTTGATATGCAGCTTGACGGTCACTTCTTGCAGGTCAAGTTCGCGGGCGATTTCTTTGTTGGCAAGGCCGCGACACAAACGTTTCAGCACATCCAGTTCGCGCGTGGTCAGTTGGGCACCCGCAACGGTGGGGGGGGCGGCATCACGTTCGGTCATCAAGCTGATCGGGGCATAAACCTCTCCGGCGGCCATAAAGCGCACGGCGGCAACCAAAGAACGGGTCGACATGGTTTTGGGCAGAAACCCCGCTGCGCCTTCGGCCAAAGCCTGTTCTGCGACCGAACGGGGCGCGCTGCCCGAAATGATGGCGACAGGTTTTGTGCCCTGCACCTTTTTCATCGCGGCAAGCCCCGCCAAACCGTTCATGCCGGGCATCATGTAATCTAACAGCACCAAATCGAACACACCCAAGGCGCGCACAAGGTCTACCGCAGCTGGAAAATCACGCGCGACTTCAACCGTCAGCCCGTCTTCTTGCCGCAGGAAGGCGGCAATGGTGTCGCGAACCAATTCTTGATCGTCTGCTAGCAATATCCGCATGATTTCCTCAATAAAATTACCGTTCTGTGACAGTTTTCACTGTGCAATGGTGGGCATTTGGTTCGATGCGTGCGTTTGGCAATGGACCATATGCCAAATGGATAGTCGAGGTGGCTTTGTTCCTGAAGCGTCTGAAACGGTCGAATAGGATGGCAAACTGGTCGCGAAGGCACCAGTCTTGGGCCGTTTGACTGCGCGCCAGACTGATTTTTTGCCTAAATGCTGTGCGGAGTTTATGCGGGGCAAAATAGATCCTTGGCAGATGATAATTTCGCCCCAAACATCATGTTCGAAAAACACGCAATCAACACCGTGGCGGGGCGGTGACAAAGGGCGTGCTTGCACTGTCTATGGGCATGAGCCTCACTTTCATCCTAAGGGTAAACTCAAGATCGCCACCCTATCCTAAGGGGTATTTTTTTGAGTGTCTAGGATAAGGTTCCAACCTGCGGCTGATAGGTCAACCTGCGCCGATGAAACCCATTGAAACAGCACGGCCGCTTGCGCGTTGGCCGCGCACAACGCAGCCTATAACCTAGGCCAACCTTGGCCGCGTTCTTAGTGGAGATGTCATGCACTATCCCCGTGTCAGCCTTTACGCGATGATGTTGGCGGCGGCGGGCATTCCGCTTTACATCCACTTGCCACAGTTTGCGTCGGTCAATCTGGGGATGGGCTTGGGCACAATTGGCGCAATTTTGCTGGCGATCCGGCTGATTGATCTGGTGCAAGACCCGCTGATCGGCTGGGCGATTGACCGCTGGCCCAAGGCGCAAAGCGGCTTTGCCATGACTGCCGCTGCGGGGCTGGCGGTTGGGTATCCTGTGTTATTTTCGCTAAACCCCGGCCCCTATGTAACTGCCAAGATGATGGCCGTTCTGGTTGGAATTTTTTCCGCCTATAGCTTGGGATCAATTCTTTTGTACGGGCGCAGCGCCACGCTGGCCCTGCGCGCAGACCCTGACGCGCTGATGACGCTTGCCGCCTACCGCGAGGGCGGCATGCTGGCGGGCGTGCTTTTGGCCGCAAGTGCGCCGGCAATGTTGGTTGGGCTGGGGGCCAGTGCGCAGGGTTATCCGGCCTTTGGCGTGACGCTGGGGCTTTTGGCTGTGATCGCCGCGCTTGCCACGCGCCCGCTTTGGCGACGGCCGGTCATCTTAGGCGGGGCGCTGTCTTTGGCAGGCTTGGGCCAAGCCGGAGCGTTGCGGCTTTTGGCTTTGGCCTTGGTGAACAGCTTGCCGGTGGCCCTAACCTCGACGCTGTTTTTGTTCTTTGTCGAAGACAGGCTGCATCTGATTGGCAAGGCGGGGCTGCTGCTGACGCTGTTTTTTCTAAGCGCGGGTGTCAGCGTGCCGCTATGGTTGCGCCTTTGCGGGCGGATCGGGGCCAAGGCGACGCTGCTGATCGCCATGCCGCTGGCAATCGCGTGTTTTGCAGGCTCGGCGTTTTTGGGGCCGGGCGACCTTGTGCCGTTTGCCGTGATCTGTGCCGCATCGGGCGCAGCCCTTGGGGCGGATACGGTTTTGCTGCCCGCGATGTTTTCGGTCGCGCTGACACGAGCAGGGCTGCAAGCCTCTTTGGCGTTTGGCATTTGGGCTTTTGCGGGCAAACTTGGCTTGGCACTGGCCGCCTTTGCCGTGATGCCGATTTTACAGTGGAACGGATTTGCCCCCGCACAGGCCAACTCTGCCCAAGCGCTTATGACGCTGACCTTGGCCTATGCCGTCGTGCCCTGCGCCCTGAAATTAGGCGCGATGGCCATGGTGTTGCGGCTGAAATAGGGGGCGAAGCCTAAGCCGATTTGCAAAGTGCGAGGCTGATTTCCGAAGCGGGCCTATGTTTCAATGAATTAAGACGTGGGCTTCAAGGTATTGAAGTTCCGGGTCCAGAGTAGATCGCTTCAGCATGAGTTCTGTGTTCAAGTTGGTGTCGCGTTTACCTGCACTAACTGCTTTTGCTTTGATGTTAGCGGTATCCGTCGGTGTGCAGACGCAGGCCGAGCCTGTGGGAACCGCGATTTTTGGCGGCACGTCAAATACCAAGACTTTCACAACGGATGCCGCGGACTCTGCGACCATTTCGTCGGCGGATGTCGCCGCCAGTTAAAAGGCCGGTCAGTATAGCATCAGTGTACCTTCCGGCACTGTTTCTGCTCAACTTTTGTTGATTAACTCTGCCGGCAGTCCTGCGACGATCACGGCCACCGCAGGTTCCGGACAAAGCGCGACGGTTAACACAAACTTTGCGACGAACCTACAGGTGAGGGTGCTGGATAATGCCGGTGTCGCCATGTCTGGCTATACGATTAACTTCTCGGCCCCGGGGTCGGGGGCAAAGGCGACATTTAACAGCAATTCCACATCAAACGGCACAACCAACGCCACGGGTTACGCTTCGCCGTCAAACACCCCCAAGGCCGGACAAACGGCTCGCACGTACAATGTCACCGCGACCATTTCCGGCACCAGTTTCAACACAACATTTGCGCTGACGAACACCCCAGGAGCTGCCAGCACAATCGCAATTGTGTCGGGTAACGGCCAATCGGCCGCGCTTGGCGCAAACTTCGCCGCCCCCTTGGTGACGGTGGTGAAAGACACATACAGCAACGTCGTTCCAAACGTGTCGGTGACCTTCGGCGCGCCCTCTAGCGGGGCCAGCCTTGATTTCGCATCAAGCGCCACGGTCACGACCGACAGCGCGGGCAAGGCCACATCGCCCACCATCTCGGCCAAGACCGCGACAGGCACCTATAGCATCACCGCGAAGGTCAACAATTCTACCCCAAGCCTTCCGACAGCATTTTCTCTGACCAACACCGCCGCCGCACCGGCTCGCGTCGGGATTGAGGGCGGGTCTGGCCAAACCACCCAGATCGGTAGCGATTTTACCAATGCCTTGAAGGCTAAGGTCACAGATACTTTGGGCAACGTTGTGTCGGGTGTGACGGTGACATTCACCCTTCCGGCAAGCGGAGCCTCGGGCACCTTTACGGGGTCCAGCACCACAACCACCACCGCCGTGACCGGCTCGGATGGCATCGCGACCAGTTCAACCGTGCATGCCAACACGGCCTCTGGCACCTTCTACGCGCAGGCGAGTGTCGCCGGCATTGCTTCACCTGGGTTGTTTACGCTGACAAATACCCCCGGCGCGCCGGTTGCGATTTCGGTCTATCAAGGCACGCCGCAATACACGGTTGTAAGCAGCAGCTTCGCCACACCCTTGATGGCCTTGGTCAAGGATTCTTACAACAACCCCGTCCCCAACGCTTCGGTGACGTTTCTTGCCCCAACGGTCGGGTCTGCGGCCACCTTCCCCGGGCCTGCCAACCAAGTCGTTGTGACAACAGACGCTTCTGGCTATGCCACAGCGCCAACCGTGATGGCCAACACCACCCGAGGGTCTTACTCTATCACGGCGTCGATCGTGACGGGGGCCTATGTCAACTTCAACCTGACAAACTCACCCGCGCCAGCAAGCATCGTGGTGTCAGGCGGATCGGTACAATCAACCCGCATCGGCACGGCCTTTGGCACATCTTTAACCGCCATCGTCAAAGACAACCTGAATATTCCCGTGCAAGGCGCGCTGGTGCGCTTTTCTGTGCCCTCGTCGGGCAGCAGCGCGGTTTTATCCTCGACCACGGCGCTGACCAATGCGCAGGGTGTGGCCACGGTTACGGCAACGGCGAATTCCGTAGTGGGCACCTATTCCGCAACGGGAACGGTGTCGGGCGTGTCAAGTGGGGCGAATTTCACGCTGACAAACACAGTGGGCCTGCCCGCCGCTATTGTGGCCACGGGCGGCTTGAAGCAATCCACCCTGATCAGCACAGCCTTCAGCCTGCCACTTGCCGTGACGGTGACAGACTCGGGCGGCAACCCAGTGCCAAACGTCGACGTGACCTTCAGCGTCCCGGGGTCTGGTGCGAGTGCTACGTTGAGTTACCTAACGGTCAAAACCAACAGTTCCGGCATGGCACAAGTATCGGCCACTGCGAATGCAACCGATGGCAATTATGCGGTTACCGCCGCCGTCAGCGGCGTTGCGGGGACGGCATCCTTCGATCTGACAAACACGATCGACCCCGAGGCGATCCTTGTCGTTAGCAAGTCGGCCCCATCCCCTGCGTTGAACATTGGCGCGGACAGCACCTATACCCTGACCGTCACGAACGCCGGCACCGCTGAAACGCCGACCGCCAAGGTGCTAGATCAGTTGCCAACTGGGCTAACCTTCGTCTCGGCCAGCGGTACAGATTGGGCCTGCACCCAAAGCAGCGGTTTGGTCACTTGCGAATTCACCGGAACGTCGATCAGTTCTGGCGGGGGAACCAGCACAATCAGCGTGGTGGTGACGCCAAACACCGGCACGGGCGGGCAATCGGTCATAAACTATGCCTCGGTTGACCCGACAGGCGGATCGTCGCCCCCCACCCCCGGAGCAGACTGCACCCCTTCCACCAGTTGCGCTGCCAACACCGCCAGCATTTCGGCCGATCCGGTTCTGGGCATCGCCAAATCCGCGCCCTCTCCGGGGTTGGCTGTGGGCGCCAACAGCACCTACACCTTGACCGTCACCAACAGTGGGTCTGGCAATGCCACGACTGCCCAAGTGCTTGACTTGCTGCCCACAGGGATAAGCCTTGTTTCAGCCACCGGCACGCATTGGGCGTGTTCGACGAATGGCAGCCTGATCACCTGCGATTTCTCTGGCAGCACAATCGCTTACAGCGGCGGCACCAGCACCATTTTGGTCGAGGTGACGCCCGACGCCAGCCTTGGCGGGCAATCTGTCACCAACTACGCCTCAATTGACCCCACAGGCGGCGGATCGCCCCCCACCCCCGGATCCGCCTGCACGCCGTCTGCCGACTGCACCTCAAACACCGCAAATGTCACCGGAACCCCGTCGATCAAGGGCACCAAGACGGCGGTGATCACCGGCGGAACCAGTGCGACAGAAGTGGGCGATGTGGTCACCTATACAATCCATGTCACCAACACCGGCGATTTGAACCTGACCGATGTGGGCATCCAGTCGGATACGTTGACGCGCCTTGATACCGCCGCAACCGCAGTAACAAGCTTTGGCGCATCCGCCTTCCACACGACAGGTAATGCCCTGACGACAAGCCTTGCCCCCGCAGCGTCAGCCGATTTCACCGCGACCTATACGATCACCCAGGCCGACATTGACGCGGGCGGGTTGTCCAACACCGCCACCGTCCAAGGCACCTCTGCCACCGGCGATGTCACCGACGTCACCGATGATGGCGACGACACTGATGGCAACATTGCCGATGATGCGACCCAAAGCCCTGTAACCGTCGCCCCGCAGATCACCGGCGTGAAGACCTCGGTTCTGACCGACACCGACGCCTCGGGCACGCTGTCGGCGGGCGACACGCTGACCTATACCGTCACCGCGACCAACACCGGCAACGTCACCCCCAGCGATGTCGCGGTGGACACTGACACCCTGACCCAAGCCGATGCGACCGCTTCGGCCAACGCACTCTCCAGCTTTGTGATAGCGACCAACGGCGTCACCACCCTCGCCCCCGATGCCAGCGTCAGCTTCACCGCGACCTATCTGGTGGCGCAGGCCGACATTGACGCGGGCGGATTGTCCAACACCGCCACGGCGATCGGCTCGCCACCGGTGGGGGTGGATGTGACCGACGTCACCGATGATGGCGATGATACCGACACCAACACCACCGATGATGCGACCGAGGATCTGGTCACCGCCGCCCCGCAGATCACCGGTGTCAAAACCTCGGT
>CAIQOV010000025.1 GCA_903873585.1 uncultured Rhodobacterales bacterium | reverse complement strand
GGAAAAATGCGCGGATGGCCTGTAAGCCGGATTCTGTCCAAGGCTTTCGCCTCTGGATGACCATTCCTCTGCCGCACCTGTTACCAGGGCGGTCAAGCTACCAACCCGGGCCTAAGGGCTGAAGCGTCCCCGCGGAGGTCTCCGGCATCGCTTGCGCGATGGAACTCCGGACCTTTCCGCTAAAGGCCCCTATTCGGCATTGCTCCGGGTGGGGCTTGCCATACCGTCCCGGTTGCCCGGTCCGTGGTGGGCTCTTACCCCACCGTTTCACCCTCACCTTGGCTTTGCGTTCAGCTAGGCCGAACACCAAGGCAGTCTCTTCTCTGTGGCGCTTTCCCTGGGGTTACCCCCGCCGGGCGTTACCCGGCACCCTTACTTCATGGAGTCCGGACTTTCCTCGAGGCTTGCGCCCCGCGGTCATCCAGCCATCCGCGCAAACGGGGGCATAGGCGCAAGGCGCGGCGTGGTCAATGGGGTTGGCTTGGGCTAGGTGTGCGGTGGACTTTTGGCGCAAGCCTTGCCACGGTAGGCGCGCGCATGGGAAAAGGGAAACATCATGGACTTTATCATCCAAAGTCTGATCATCGGCATAGGTGCTACCGCCCTGTTCGACCTTTGGGGGCTGGCGCTGCATCTGGCCTTTGGCTTGCCCGCGCCTACGTGGAAGCTGGGCGGGCGATGGTTTGCCCATGTGGCGCGCGGCAAGGTGTGGCACGACGACATCGCGCAGTCGCCTGCGATTGCGGGCGAGACGGCGATTGGCTGGGTGGGCCATTATGCTGTGGGTGTGGTGTATGCAGCGGCCTTGCTGCTGATCTGGGGGCCGGGTTGGGCGATTACACCCACGCTAACCCCGGCGTTGATCGTGGGGATCGTCACAATCAGCGCAGGGTGGTTCTTGATGGGGCCGGGCATGGGCGGCGGGATTGCGGCATCGCGCGCCGACAACCCATGGCAAGCGCGCGGGCTTGGCCTTGCAGCCCACGCGGTCTTTGGGTTTGGGCTTTACCTGTCCGCCTTGGCTTTGCCTGCGGCCTAAGGGGATCAGGCGGCGGGGTAGCGCGCCGCCATGTCCGCGGCCATCGCGGCATCAACCGCGTCAAGCGGCCCCTTGGCCCAAGGGCGAAACCGCAGTCGGAAGGCGTGCAGCAGGGTTGCCAGATCAGCCTTAGGGTAGCCAAAGGCATGGGCAGAGGTTTGGAAGGTGGCGGCAATATCCCCAAAGCCCTGATCCGAAGCTGCCAACGCGGGCCACACACTAAACCCACCCAGCGCCAGCCTGCGCCAATCAAAATGCGGGCCGGGGTCGGCTTTACGGGTGGGTGCCATATCAGAATGTCCAATCACCGCCTGCGGGCCCAGCGACCAGCGGGCGAAAATCTCTGTCAACAACCGCTCTAGCCCCACCATCTGCGGTTCGGGGAAAGGCGCATGGCCGATATTCTGGATCTCGATCCCGATCGAGGCAGAGTTCACATCCGCAATGCTGCCCCAAGCCCCCGCCCCTGCGTGCCATGCCCTGCGGTTTTCATCCACCAAAGCCTCAGCGCTGCCATCCAGATCAATCAGCCAATGGGCCGAGACTTCGTGCACAGGGTCACACAGCCGAGCTCTTGATGCCGCCGCATCCGGCAGGGCGGTGTAATGCAGCACGATCAAACGGGGCCGCTGCCCACCCACCCGCTGCGAATGATGGGGCGAGGGGAAGGGCGGCATCACTGCGCGTTGCGGAAGGGGCGCGGATCCCACGCACAGGCAAAGCCGTCGCCGTCAGGGTCTAGCGCCTTGCTGTCGCGCTGTGGCCCACCCGCCGCCAAGAAGGCTTGCTGGGCAAGGTCAGGCGAGGCGAATTTGGTGCAGGCTTTTTCGGGGTTGGTCAGGTAGAAGGGCGGGCGGTTGTACACTTTCTCGCCCAAGCCATTGGTCGTGCCAAGCGCATAAGCGGCAATGTTGGGCCCTGCGTTGGCGGGGCGTTCGGGCAAGGCACCGGGTTGCACCACGACATATTGTTGCTTGTTGCATTCGATGCGCTCTTTGTCAGAGGCGATGGTTTCGCGGGTGGTGACAGCGCCAAAATCCTGCTCGTCCGACACCCCGCCTTTGACATAGTTCATCTCGGAGGTGGTTTCCGCGATACCCGCAAAGGCATTGCCCCGCGCGCCGCACGCCGCACTGTCAATGGGTGGCAAGGCTGAAGGGCTGGTGGCGTCAGCGCCAATCATCTGACCTGTCACCATCTGCCCCGTCGGGTCCATTGGGGCAGCCCCTGTCCCACCTTCTGCCGCAGCAATCGCGGCAGCGGCAGCATCGGTCGAGAACCCCTGCGCTGCGGGCGCAGGCGCTGCGTAAGTTTGGGGCGAAGCGCCGCGGATGGTGCTGTTATAATCCGCCGTGCCAGAGCTATCCTCTGCCATCGAACACGCCGACAGCACCGCCATTAGACCGATCATCGCAACAGATGCGCGCATTGTTTTATTGCCCCAAAGCATAAGAATTGGCGATTGCGTTACCACCATTTGGCGGGCTTGGCCACAAAGCCCGCCGCCTGTTCAAGAACATAAGCGTGATTAAGAAGCCCCGCCTCGTCCCACGGCCGCCCGATCAGTTGCAGACCTAGTGGCAAGCCCTTGGCATCCAGACCCACGGGCACAGATACACCGGGCAATCCGGCCAAGTTCACTGTCACGGTGAAGACGTCGTTCAGATACATCTCAACCGGATCAGCCGAGGCCATCTCGCCCAAGCCAAAGGCCGACGACGGGGTTGCGGGCGTTAAGATCGCGTCAATCCCCGCTTCAAACGCCAGTTCAAAGTCGCGCTTGATCAGGGCGCGCACTTTGCGGGCGCGGTTGTAATAGGCGTCATAAAAACCCGCCGACAGCACATAGGTGCCCACCATGATGCGGCGTTGCACTTCGGGGCCAAAGCCTTCAGCGCGAGTCTTTTCATACATCTCGGTAATGCCGTCACCCGCCGCAAGCTTGGCGCGGTGGCCATAGCGCACCCCGTCATAGCGCGCGAGGTTGGAGGACGCTTCCGCAGGGGCAATCACATAGTAAGCGGGCAAGGCGTATTTGGTATGGGGCAGCGAGATGTCGACGATGACAGCGCCTGCATCTTTCATCATCGCAATGCCGTTTTGCCACAAGGCCTCAATCTCGGCAGGCATCCCGTCCATGCGGTATTCTTTGGGAATGCCGATCTTTTTGCCGCGAATATCGCCCGTCAGGGCTGCTTCGAAATCGGGCACGGGGATATTGGCGGACGTGGAATCCTTGGCGTCATAGCCGCACATCGCGCCCAGAAAAATCGCCGCATCGCGCACCGATTTGGTCATGGGGCCCGCTTGATCCAGCGACGAAGCAAAGGCCACAATCCCCCAGCGGCTAACACGGCCATAGGTGGGTTTGATGCCCGTGATCCCGGTAAAGGCCGCAGGCTGGCGGATCGACCCGCCCGTATCGGTGCCCGTCGCGCCAAGGCACAAGTCGGCGGCCACAGCCGCAGCCGAACCGCCCGAAGAACCGCCCGGTGTCAGCTTGCGGTCGTCGATCTTCCACGGATTGATCACATCGCCGTAGCACGAGGTTTCGTTGGACGAACCCATGGCGAATTCGTCCATGTTCAGCTTGCCCAGCATCACAGCGCCAGCATCGAACAGCTTTGACGTGACGGTTGATTCGTATTCCGGCTTAAACCCCGCCAGAATGTTGGAAGCCGCCTGCGAAGCGACACCCTTGGTGCAGAACAAATCCTTGATGCCAAGCGGGATCCCGCACAGATCAGGCGCGCCACCCGCTTTCAGGCGCACATCAGCCGCGCGGGCTTGCTGCAAAGCGATATCGGGCGTTTTGTGCACAAAGGCGTTCAGATCATCGCCCGCATCCATCGCCGTCAGGCAAGACATGGTCAGATCAACAGCCGAAAGTTCACCCTTGCGCAGCGCGTCGCGCGCGGCGGCGATGGTCAATTGGTTTGGGTTTGTCATTATTCCACCACCTTGGGCACCGCAAAAAAGCCTTCGCGCGCATCAGGCGCGTTGGCCAGAATTTGGCCCTGAATATTGCCGTCAGTCACCACATCCGCCCGCCGCGCCAAGCCCATTGGCGTGACCGACACCATGGGTTCAATCCCCGTGACGTCGACTTCGTTCAACTGCTCCATAAAGCCCAAGATGCCCGAAAGCTGCTCTGCCAATTTGGGCAGGTCAGCCTCTTGCACCCGAATGCGGGCCAGTTTGGCCACCTTGCGCGCGGTCGCTGTGTCAATCGACATGGGGCGGGTTCCTTGCGTTGCGAGGGCGGCGCGCCCCCGTCAGTTTGGCTTTCCCTTTAGCCGCCCGCGCAACAGCCCGCAAGACGGCGCGCCGCTGACAGCCCTTTTCCTGCGACGCAAATGGCCTATGTTGCGGCAAGCAAAAAAGGAACCCCCCATGAAAATCATCTGGCTTGGCCATTCCGGCTTTCGTATCGAAATTGGCGCGGCAGTTTTGCTGATTGACCCGTGGCTGACCGGCAACCCGATGTTTCCCGCCGACCGCCGCGCCGAAGCGGTTGACGGGGTGACGCATATTCTTTTGACCCATGGCCACGGCGACCATACCGGCGATGCGGTGGCGATTGCCAAAGAGGCAGGGGTGAAGATTGCGGGGATCTATGACCTTGTGGGCTATCTGGCCGCAACGGAAGGGGTCGAGATCACGGGATTTAACAAAGGCGGCACGATCGACTGTAACGGGGCAAAGGTAACGCTGGTCAACGCCTGCCACTCTTCATCGGCCACGGGGGCCAACGGGCCGGTGGCAGTGGGGTCAGAAGCGGGCTTTATGATCGCAGGCGAGGGCCACACGATCTATATCTCGGGCGATACCGACATTATGGCCGATATGGATTGGATGGGCGATTATCATAAGCCCGACATCGGCATCCTGTCGGCAGGCGGGCATTTCACCATGGATATGGCCCGCGCAGCCTATGCCGCGCGGCGCTATTTCAACTTTAAAACCGTCATCCCCTGCCACTACCGCACCTTCCCCTTGCTGGAACAATCGGCCGAGGTTCTGGTTGCAGGCCTGCCCGGCGTGAACGTTATCGAACCGCAGGTTCTGGTAGCGATCACGGTTTAGGCTTTAAAAACGCCACGGCGGCGGCATCGGCTTTGGGGCCGGCCCCAAGCCGATGTCGCGGCGGATATGATCGCTTAAGGGTCTTGAGTGGTCTGGAGGATGCCGTTTGCGCGCCAAAGCCGCGCGCAGATAGGCCCATCCAACGGCCAAGGCCCCGTGGCGGGCGATGAGAAGGCGCAGGTCAGGCAGGGGCAAAGCGTTTGGATCGTCTAACGTCATAGAATTCATCGCCCTTTACGGGGGCGCTCCTGTGTTAGGATTTGGGTGTGACAAAACCAGCGAGTGCGGTCTTGATCTTGGGGTTATGGGAGAGTTTTGCCGAAAGTCAGACGGGTCGCGGTCAGCGGACTACGCCACTGACCACGCCGGTCATAAGGATTTGGACGAATGTGCAATATCGCGACATGTGGCCCCCCTTATAGCTGACTTCGGGCAAGGATTCGCTATCACAACTTTTGTGTTTGCCAAAGGTTATTTTAGGTGGGCGACACTTTTTCTGCGAAAAAGTAGGGCCCAAGGCCAAATCGGTCAGAAAATCCTGTGACAAAAACGCAAAGCAGGTGTCGCGCAGCGCGTGCTCTTGTGTGCCCGAATGCTGGCATTGCACGCGCCCCTAACGTCGCAGCGCGGCAGCCTACTTTTTCGCAGAAAAAGTGTTCCCCTAGCGCCGCTCTGCGAAGAAATCCTTCAACAACCTCTCGCACTCTACCGCCGCAATCCCGTCATAAACCTCGGGCACGTGGTGGCATTGCGGATGGGAAAACACCCGCGCGCCCTGCGCCACACCGCCCGATTTCGGGTCTGACGCGCCGTAATACAGCCGCCCGATCCGCGCGGCAGAGATGGCGGCAGCGCACATCGGGCAGGGTTCTAGAGTGACATACAGATCATGCCCTGTCAGCCGTTCCGACCCCAAGGCAGCACAGGCGGCGCGGACGGCCAGCACCTCGGCATGGGCGGTTGGGTCGCACAGTTCGCGCGTGCGGTTGCCCGCACTTGCCACCACTTCACCACCAAAAACCACCACCGCGCCCACCGGCACTTCACCGCGCAGGGCGGCGGATTTGGCCTCTGCCAAGGCCAGTTCCATGAAAGACAGGAAGGCGCGTTGCTCTTTCATGCTTGGTCAAATATCCTACACCCCGTGACGGCACAAAGCCGCCACGCTTTTTCTTCTTGATAGGTCCCCCGAATGCCCCCGAAATCAACCCCCGCCGCACCCGTGGCCGCCGAAAAAGCGACCCCTGCGGGCGAGCGTATTGCCAAAGTCCTTTCAAGGGCCGGCATCGCCTCGCGGCGCGAGGCAGAGCGGTTGATCGAAATTGGCGAGGTTGCGGTGAATGGCAAGGTCATCACATCGCCCGCGCTGAACGTGACGGACCGTGACAAGATCACCGTGGGCGGCAAGCCTGTGGCCGCTGCCGAACCGGCGCGGCTGTGGCTGTATTACAAGCCCGAGGGGTTGGTGACGTCTGAGTCTGATGAAAAGGGTCGCCAGACGGTGTTTGAAACCCTGCCCGAAGATATGCCCCGCGTTATGTCGGTCGGGCGATTGGATTTGAACTCGGAAGGGTTGCTTTTGCTAACCAATGACGGCGAGTTGAAGCGCCGGTTGGAACTGCCCTCGACCGGATGGCTGCGCAAATACCGTGTGCGCATCAATGGCAATCCGACCGATGTCGATCTGGAACCGTTGCGCAAGGGCATCACGGTGGACGGCGAGCGCTTTCAGCCGATGAACGTGATGCTTGACCGGATCCAAGGCGCCAACGCTTGGCTGACCATTGGCCTGCGCGAGGGCAAGAACCGCGAAATCCGCCGCGCGCTGAACGCGCTGGATCTGTATGTGAACCGCCTGATCCGCATCAGCTATGGCCCTTTCCGCTTGGGCGATCTGCAACCCGGCGAAGTGGAAGAGATCAAGCCGCGCATCCTGCGCGATCAGTTGGGCCTAGACCCGATGGCCGAAGAGGATGTGCCCAAGAAGGCCGCGCCCAAGCCCGCTGGCCGCAGCGTCAGCCATGGTCCCGCCCGCGAAGGCGGCAAGGCCGAAGCCCCGCGCCGCCGCAATGACGGGCCCGCCCCTGCGGGCAAGCCGCGCGGCGATGGCAAGGCTGGCGCGAAATCTGGCCCCGCGACCAAGCCTCGGCGCAATCCTTAAGGGGTGTTTGCCGGAAATTTGGGCATTTGTGTCGGAAATGATGGGCGGGCTATAGCCAGCCTGTCGATCGGCCCCTATAGTCATTCTTGCATTCTGTGGTCGGTGGAGCCTTTTTATGTCAGCTAAAGCGCTGCAAAGCCTTGCCTTTGTGCTGTTATCAGCGCTGGCGCTTTATGTGGCATTTGGGGTTGGCACCTGATGGCGCGGCGGGTTGTGGGGGCTTATAGCCCCAAAAACGACACGGGCAGGTCAGGCCAAACGCAAGACCTGATCTTGGCCCCGCCACCCAGCGGGGCGCTGTTGCGGGCCAATCTGGCCTTTGCTTTACCCTTTCCCTTTGTGATCAAAGCCTTCACCGCAACGCCCACGGGCTTGCTGGCCCTGATAACCGCCGCTGGCCTGTTGGTTCTGGCCGCTTGGGTGACGCGCGAAGGGGTCAAGGCGCAGGCGGCTTATGATGCGCGCAAGGTTTCGCGCCCGCCTGCACTGCCGCGCAAGATGCTTGGGGCGGCGCTGACGGGGCTTGGCTTGGCACTGGGTGGGTTTGCGGGGGCACAGCCCCTCTTTGTGCTGGCGGGTTTTGCGGTGTTGGGTTGTGTGCTGCATGTGGCCTCTTTCGGTCTTGATCCTTTGAAATCCAAAGGGATGGCGGGCCAAGACCTGTTTCAAACCGACCGCGTGGCCCGCGCTGTGACAGAGGGCGAAGCGCTGCTTGCCGCCATGTCAGACGCCATCCTGCGGGCACGAGATTCGGCGTTGGAATCGCGCGTGGCGCGCTTTTGTGACATTGCCCGCGGCCTGTTTCGCCAAGTTGAAAACGACCCCGGTGATCTGACAGCCGCGCGCAAATTCATGTCGCTCTATCTGACAGGGGCGCGCGATGCGACGGCCAAGTTCGCCGATATCTTCGCCGCAAGCCGCGATGCCAAAGCCCGCGCCGATTACGAAGCGCTGCTGTCAGACCTTGAAACCAACTTCGCCGCCCGCACCAACGCGCTTTTGGCCAACAGCCACACCGATCTGGATATCGAAATTCAGGTGCTGCGGGATCGGTTGAAATTAGAAAGCTCCGCCCCCTGACTTTGGCCGACAGCCCACCTATCTGCCCTACAGCCGCCCATTGGGCCCCATGCCGTGAGAGTATCATGCCCAAGACCGTCCGCGATCAGGCCAGCACCGTTTCGGCCCAAATTGATACCTTGACCGCCACCCCGCTGCCGGCCCCCGCGCCAGAGGTGGTACCGCTTTCAGCCGCCCTTGGCCCCCAAGCGCAAGCCATCACCCATCGCTTGGGCGAGTTAGACATGGCCAACACCCAGACCATCATCGCCTTCGGAGCCGCCGCCCAAAGCGACTTGCGCGCGATCAGCCAAGAGATGCTGTCGGGCGTGAAGGCCAAAGACCTTGGGCCTGCGGGCCAATCGCTGGCGGAAATCGTCTCGACCATTCGTGGCTTTTCCGGATCCGAACTTAACGCCAATCGACGCCGCTCGTGGTGGGAGCGGTTGACGGGCGCTGCCGCCCCCCTTGCCCAGTTCATCGCGCGTTATGAACAGGTGCAGTTGCAAATTGACAAGATCACCGAAAACCTGCTGAGCCATGAAACGGTGCTGCTCAAAGACATCAAGGCGCTGGATTTGCTGTACACCAAAACGCTGAGCTTTTACGACGAATTGGCGCTTTATATTGCCGCAGGCCAAGCCAAGCTGCACGCATTAGACACAACCGACTTGCCCGCGCTAGAAGCCGCCGTGACAACCGCCCCCGATCCCGTCAAAGCGGCGCAATCGCTGCGCGATATGCGCATGGCGCGCGATGATCTGGAACGCCGCGTTTATGATCTGCACCTGACGCGCACAGTCACGATGCAGGCCCTGCCCTCGATCCGGTTGGTGCAAGAGAATGACAAGTCGCTGGTCGGCAAGATCAACGCCACGCTGATCAACACCGTGCCTTTGTGGGAAACCCAACTGGCGCAGGCGCTTACCATCCAACGCTCACGCGAGGCGGCCGATGCGGTGCGCGCGGCCAATGATCTGACCAACGATCTGCTAACCCAAAACGCCCAAAGCTTGGGCGAAGCGAACAAAGTGGTGCGCACCGAGATGGAGCGCGGGGTGTTTGACATTGCCGCCGTCAAAGCCGCCAACGACACTTTGATTGCCACGATCCAAGATAGCTTGGCCATCGCCGATGCAGGCAAGGCCAAACGGGCCGAGGCGGCTGACGAATTGGCCAAGATGGAAGCGGCGCTGAAAGACACCTTGGCTGCGGCCAAAGCCAATGCTCCCAAAGGGTCCGCCTGATGCGCCTTGCCCGCTTGGCCCTTAGCACTTGCGCGCTGATGTTGGCGCTGGCCGCCTGCGCGCCGCCGCAACCGCCAAGCCCATCGGGGCAAGGCCCCACTCTATCCGGCACGCCCGCCAGCGCAGCGATGCGCCAACATTACGCGCAAGTGCAAAAGGCGCTGTTGTCTGAAGGCCTATTGCGCACCGACACCGCCCCGAAAGACGCACGCTTTACCGACCGCGACCTGACCGAGAATTTCTTGCGCATCGCCCTTTATGAAGAATACGCCGGTGGCCAAGTCACAAGGCACGCCACCGCCACGCCGATTTTGCTGATGCGCTGGCAAGTGCCGGTGCGCGTAGCCCTGCGCTTTGGCAACGCGGTTCCTGTGGCCCAGCAAAGCGCCGACCGCGTCCGTGTGGCCGATTACCTAGCGCGCCTGTCCAAGGTGACGGGCCACCCCATCGGCCTGTCCGAAAAATCGCCCAACTTCTGGCTTTATATTGCCAGCGTCGATGACCGTGCCGCCTTGGGGCCTGCGTTGAATACTGAAATCCCCGGCCTGTCGGCGGGGCAATTGCAATCGGTGACACAGATGGATCGGGGCACCTATTGCCAAGTGCTGACGCAATCGGATGCGGCCAGTTCAACCTATGAACGTGCCGTGGCGGTCATACCGGCAGAGCACCCCGATCTGATGCGCTTGGCCTGTATGCACGAGGAATTGGCGCAATCTTTGGGCCTGCCAAATGACAGCAACGCGGCGCGGCCTTCAATCTTCAACGACGATCAGGAATTCGCGCTTTTGACGCATCAAGATGAATTGATGCTGCAAATCCTTTACGATCCGGCTTTAACCCCCGGAATGACAGGGGCAGAGGCGCGGCCAATTGTCGAAACACTTGCAAAGCGCTTATTGGGCGGCGAAACTGTTGCGCAAAATGGGGCTAAGAGGTAAACATGGTATTCGGATTCCTGAAGGGCGAATTTATCGACGTCATCTCTTGGACAGATGACACCCGCGACACAATGGTCTGGCGGTTTGAACGGCACGACAATGCGATCAAATACGGTGCCAAGTTGACCGTGCGCGAAGGTCAGGCGGCGGTGTTCATCAACGAAGGCCAATTGGCCGACGTGTTTGGCCCCGGCCTATATGAGTTGCAAACCAACAACTTACCCATCCTGACCACGTTGCAAAGCTGGCAATACGGCTTCTCCTCGCCCTTCAAATGCGAGGTGTATTTTATCAACACCACCCGTTTTAACAATTTCAAATGGGGCACGCAAAATCCCATAATGTGCCGCGATCCCGAATTTGGCCCCGTGCGGATTCGCGCCTTTGGCACCTATTCGATGCGCGTGACCGATCCGGGCATCTTCATGAAAGAGGTTGTCGGCACAGACGGTGAATTCACCGCTGACGAAATCTCGACCCAGATTCGCAATGTGATTGTGCAGGAAATGAGCCAGTCTTTGGCCAAATCCGGCATTCCCGTGCTGGATATGGCGGCCAATACCGCCGACTTGGCCAAGGTGGTGGGCACGGCCATTGCCCCCACGATTGGCAATTATGGCCTGACCCTGCCCGAATTTTACATTGAAAACATCTCGTTGCCCGAAGAGGTGGAAAAGGTGCTCGACAAGCGCACCTCGATTGGTCTTGCGGGCGATTTGGGCAAATTCACCCAGTTCAACGCCGCCGAAGGCTTGGGCAATCCCAACTCCGCTATGGGGGCCACGATGGGCGCTGCCATGGGCGCGGGCATGGGGTTGAACATGGGCGCACAGGCTGCGGCCACCGCAGCAGCCCCGCCGCCCCCGCCCCCTGTCAAGCAATGGCATCTGGCCGAAAACGGCGCGACCAAGGGGCCTTATGGCGTGGGCGATCTGCCCGCACTGGTGGCCGCTGGCAGCCTAACGCGCGCAACGCAAGTTTGGACGGCGGGTCAAGACGGCTGGAAAACGGCTGACCAAACAGACCTCGCAAGCCTGTTCGCCGCCATCCCACCGCCCCCGCCGCCGCCGGGGGTGTAAACCATGGCAGTCACCGAAGAACACCGCTACCCTTGCCAACAATGCGGCGCAGATTTGCGCTTTTCCCCCGGCCAAACGGCGCTGAAATGCGACCATTGCGGCTTTGAACAGGCGATTGCCGTCGAAGCCGATGCCGATGCAGGCCCGTGGGATAAACCCGCCAAGATCAAAGCCTTTGAAGAGCATCCCCTTGCCAAGGGCCTGTCCAACGACCTGCCCGCCGCCGCCAGCACCGAGGTGCGCGCCACCAAATGCCCCAATTGCGGTGCGAGTGTGGAATTCAGCGGCGCAAGCCATGCCACCGAATGCCCCTTCTGCGCCGGCCCGATTGTGGTCGACACAGGGGCCGAGCGTAAGATCAAGCCGCAAGCCGTGATCCCTTTTGCCTTGGATGAAAAATCAGCCCATAAGGCCATGGTGGCTTGGCTGGGCCGTCTGTGGTTCGCCCCCAACCGCCTGTTGGAATTCACCCGCGCAGGGCGCGCGATGAACGGCGTTTATGTGCCCTATTGGACGTTTGATGCCGACACGCGCAGCCAATACACCGGTGCAAAGGGCGTACATTACTACGAAACCCGCACCGTCACGGTGAACGTCAATGGCAAGAATGAAACCCGCCAAGAGCAGGTGCAAAAGACCCGCTGGTATCCCGCCTCCGGTCAGGTTTCGCGCGACTTTGACGATGTGATCGCGATCGCTTCTACCGCCCTGCCCGCCCACTTGGGCGAGGGTTTGGAACCTTGGGATCTTTCGCAACTTCAGCCTTACAAACCCGACTACCTCGCTGGCTTTCAGGCCGAGGGTTACACCGTGGCCTTGGCCGACGGCGACGCCACAGCCAAGCAGAAAATGGCCAACGTGATTGCCCAAGACGTGCGCTATGACATCGGCGGCGACGAACAACGCATTGACAACATTTCTACCAGCTATGCGGATGAAACCTTCAAACACATCCTTCTGCCCATCTGGATCGCCGCGTATAAATACAACGCCAAAACCTACCGCTTCTTGGTCAACGGCCAAACCGGCGAAGTGCAAGGCGAACGCCCCTACAGCGTATGGAAGATCACCTTCGCAGCCCTTGGGCTGGCGATATTGGCCGCAGCAGCCTACTATTTGGTCCAAAAATACGGGCAGGGCAGCTAACCCCATGTGCATCTTGGCGTAAGGGGGCCTAGGGGGCAGCATGTCCCCCAGATCGGGCCGCCGCGCGCCGCCACGGTTGACTCTGCTGCCCCCCAAGGGCAAAGGGGCGCTGACCAGACCGGAGGCTTCATGCGCGTTCTCTCCCACGCCCGCATTCGCGAATTGCCCAACCCCTATTTCGGCAAAGTGCGCGATTGCTATGACCTGCCCGCCGATGCCACCCACCCCCACGGGCGGCGCATTCTGATTGCCTCTGATCGGATTTCGGCCTTCGACCGCATCTTGACGGCGATCCCTTACAAGGGCCAAATCCTGACCCAAATCGCCCGCTTCTGGTTTGATCGTACCGCCGACATCATGCCCAATCATGTGCTGTCTTACCCTGATCCGAACGTGGTGATCGGCCAGCGCCTGACGATCCTTCCGGTCGAGGTGGTGGTGCGCGGTTATCTGGCGGGCAGCACCTCGACCTCGGTTCTTACCCAGTACAAACACGGCCAGCGCGCCATGTATGGCCATGTTCTGCCCGAAGGGATGCGCGACAACCAAATCTTGGCCCGCCCGATCATCACCCCCACGTCCAAAGCCTTTGACGGCGACCATGATGCGCCGCTGACAGCCGACGACATCATCGCCCAATGCCTACTGACCCCCGCCCAATGGGACGAAGTTTCAGCCGCAGCCCTCGCCCTTTTCGCGCGGGGCCAGCAGATGGCCGCCGAACGGGGGCTGATCTTGGTGGATACCAAGTATGAATTCGGCACCGACCCGTCAGGCAAAATCCTGATCGCCGATGAAATCCACACCCCCGATTCCAGCCGCTACTGGATCGCTTCGGGCTATCAAACGGCGTTTGAAGGCGGCACCCGTCCGCCGAGTTTTGATAAAGACGTGATCCGCTCTTGGGTCGCCGCGCGCTGTGATCCCTATCACGACCCCCTGCCCGAAATTCCCGCCGACATGATCGAAGCCACCTCGGCCGTCTATGTGCAGGCCTATCAGGCGATCACGGGCCAAACCTTTGCCCCCGACCTGTCCGGCGACAGCGTGCTTGACCGCGTCCGCACCGCCTTGCAGCCCTATTTCCTCTAAGCCCGTCCCTGCCCCAAGCCCGCCTGTTTGCGCAAACAGCCGCTGGTCGGGTAAGGTGCGCCAAATTCTACCAAGGAGCGTGAAATGATTCTCAGCTGTGGCGAAGCCCTGATCGACATGCTGCCCCGCCAAAGCACGCTGGGCGAGGCGTGCTTTGCCCCCTACGCTGGTGGCGCGGTGTTCAACACCGCCATCGCATTGGGCCGACTCGGCGCGCCTTCGGCCTTTTTCTCGGGCATCTCGACCGATATGTTGGGCGAGATTTTGGCCGATACCCTCACCGCGTCCAAGGTTGATACGCGCTACTGCGCCCGCTCGGCAAAACCCACCACCGTGGCCTTTGTTAAACTGGTCGATGGCCAAGCAACCTATGCTTTCTATGATGAAAACACCGCAGGCCTTCTGTTAACGCAAGATCAACTGCCCCACCTGCCCGCTTCGGTGAGCACGCTGTTTTTTGGCGGTATATCCTTGGTCAACGACCCAGCCGCCACCACGTATGAGTCACTTCAAATCCGCGAAGCGCCCACCCGTGTGACGATGATCGACCCCAACATCCGCCTTGGCTTCATCGCGGGCAAAGAAGCCCAATACCGCGCCCGCATCGAACGGATGATCGCGCGGGCCGATATTGTGAAGCTGTCGGATGAAGACCTGCATTGGCTGTCGGGCAACGGCGATGTGACGCAACTGGCCCGCGCAATTGTGGCGCAAGGCCCCAAGCTTGTGTTCATCACCGAAGGGGCCGCAGGCGCGCGCGCTGTGACCGCAACCCAAGACCGCTTTATCGCCGCCCAAAAGGTGACGGTCGCCGATACGGTGGGCGCAGGCGACACGTTCAACGCTGGCGCGCTGTGCGCCCTGCACGAAGCAGGCGCATTGACCAAGGCGCGCCTGTCAGCCCTAACCGATGCCAAACTGGATGCCGCCCTAACCCTTGGCACCCGTGCCGCCGCCATCACCGTCTCGCGCGCAGGCGCCAACCCGCCGTGGCGGGCAGAGCTGTGAAGGCGCTATTGCAGCGCGTCACCCGCGCCAGCGTCACGGTCGATGGCAGGGTCGTGGGCCAAATCGGTGCTGGTCTGCTGATCTTGGTCTGCGCCATGCCCGATGATACCGAAGCCGAGGTGGATAAGCTTTCCACCAAAATTTCAAAACTGCGCATCTTCAAGGATGACGCCGGCAAAATGAACCTGTCGCTGCGCGATATGGGCGGATCGGCCCTGATCGTCAGCCAGTTCACCCTTGCCGCCGACCTGCGCGGCAACCGCCCGGGCTTTTCCTATGCTGCCCCGCCCGATCTGGCAAAGCAGTTATACGAATCCTTCACCGCCAAGGTAGCCGCCTTGGGCATTCCCGTGCAAAACGGCATCTTCGGTGCCGATATGGACGTGTCGCTGAACAACGACGGGCCAGTGACGATCTGGATGGACACCGCAACGCTGTAGGATGCGCGCTGATCTTTCGCAGAAAGATCGGGCCTAGTTGAACGGGTTTGACGTGTCTCGAATGGCGACACCGCAATCTATCAGATTGCTGATCGAGGCGGATGATCCGGCCAGTGAGTAGTCTTTCACCGGCGTGCCATCGCTGGATCGCAGATGCAGCGTGCGGCCTTCGGCCACTTCCACCACAAAATTCACGCTGTCATCGCCGTCAGGCAGATCAAACAGCACCGAGCTTTGGGTTAAATTCGCCCCCGTCAGCGACCAAGGCGAGCGGTGGTCAATCTCTACCTCTAGATCGGCTGTGTCACTCTCGCCAAAATCCCAGTCTTGCGAGTAAAACTGCAGCCGGATGGTTTGATCGGGAAAAACCCAGATCGAAAAACTTTCGCCCGCTTCGGCCACCTCGGCCAGACAGGCATAGGTGCCATCATCAAAGGTGATCCCTTCCACCTGCCAGTGTTTGTAAGAGTACAACACATCTGACCGATCCGCCAAGGCGGGGGCGGCTTGCAGTCCTATCAAAAGCGCCACAAATGGACCTATGCGGGAAGTCATGTCTGCCTCCGTCAGGGGGTGGGTTTGCCCCTAGGATTGACGGCGGATCGCCTTGTAGGCAACAAAAATGTGCGGCCTGTTTACGATACCCACTCCCAAGGAATAACAAATTCCGCCAGACAGGCACTGACCATTTCCCCTTCGAGCCGTTCAGCGCCCTGCACCCGCGCCACCAATCCGCGTTTGCGGTCTTCGACCACATCGGCCACGCGGGCTTGCACACCCGCCTCGGCCAAGGCCGCATCAAACACCCGCGCGATAGCGCGTTTGCGCAATTCGGGTTTTAGAATCTTGCCGACGGCGGTCTTAGGCAGGCTGGGCAAGATTTCGACGTGCTTAGGAATAGCCGCGCGTTCGGGAATGTGGTGGCTGCAATGCGCAGCCAACACCTCGGGCGATACTGTGGCACCGGCCACAAGCTCGACATAAGCGCAGGGCAATTCGCCCGCATGGGCATCGGGCTGGCCGATGGCCCCCGCAAAGGCCACGGCGGGGTGGGTCATCAGGGCTTCTTCGATCAAAGCCGGGTCCAGATTATGGCCGCCGCGAATGATCAAATCCTTTGCGCGGCCCGTGATGAACAAATACCCGTCCGCGTCCATCCGCCCCAGATCACCGGTGCGCAGATAAAAGCCTTCATCAAACAACCCCTCATTGCGCGCTTCTTCGACATAAGTGCCCCCGGGCAAAACACCGGGGCTGGAAATGCAAATTTCGCCCACCTCGTCAACCGCGCATGCGCGCACGCCGTTGGCATCACGCGCCAAGATGCGCACGCTGGTATAGGGAAAGGCCAAGCCAACTGAGCCTGCCTTTTTCACCCCATCGGGCGGGTTCACCGACACAAGGCAGGTGCATTCCGTCAGCCCATAGCCTTCAATCACCTGCACGCCTGTTGCGCGTTCATAGCGGTTGAACAGGTCTGTCGGCAGCGGAGATGATCCTGAAAAGGTGCCGCGCAGCGTGCCGATTTTGGCATTGACCGGACGCTGCATCAGCGCTGAAAGCGCTGTCGGCACGCCGATCAGATAGGTGGCACCGTAGCGTTCAACCAACTGCCACAGCGCATCAAACACCCCCTCGCCGCGGTACCCTTGCGGCGTGGGAAACACCGCGTGCCCACCCGAGGCGATCATCGACATCATCACCGGATAAGCCGCAAAGACATGAAACAGCGGCAAAGGGCACAAGATCACATCGGTTTCGCGAAAGAGCAGGCGGTGGCCAAGCCAGCCGTTGTAAACCATGCCCGAAACGCGGTGTTGGGTGACTTTGGGCAGGCCCGTGGTGCCGCCGGTGTGAAAATAGGCGGCAACACGGTCGGTTGGCGGGTCGGCAAAGGTTAAGCTTTTGGGCTGGCGAGCCACGGCGGCGGCAAAGCCCATGACCTTGGCGGCATGGCGCGCCGTTGTCTTGGGGCGCATGGCCCCCGCGATCAGCGATTTGGGAAAGGGCAGATAGGGGGCCAAGTCTACCTCTAGCACCGTGGCCACGCACGGCGCTTCGGCCACAGCCTGTGCGACCTTTTGCGCAAGATCCGTGCGCGGAAAGGGTTTCAGGGTGACAACCACCTTCGCCTTAGTTTCGCGCAACAAAGCGGCAATCTGGGCCGGGTCAAGCAGCGGGTTAATCGGGCAAACAATCCCCGCCACAGCCCCCGCCAACAGCGTGACCACGGTTTCCAACGCGTTGGGCAAAACATAGGCCACCACATCGTGTGGCCCAACCCCAAGGCTGCGCAACAGGTTCGCGGTTTGGGTGACTTGATCCAGCAGCGCGCCCCACGTCAGCGTCTGCGCGCGGTCTTTTGCGCCCGATGTCAGTTGAAACGTGACCGCAGGGCGCGGGCCATGCGCTGCGGTGGCGCGCGTCAGGAAGGCGTGCATGGTGCGGGCCACATCACGGTCTGCCCAAGGCATTTCCGCCTCTATCGCGGCCACGTCTTGGCGCGTTCGAAATTCGCTCATCCGTTCCCCCCGCAGCCGATACGGCCTGCCCCTTTAAGCGGGGCTTGACGGCACGATGGCGCGAAATGCAAGCTTTGCCAAGGGCGCGCGCCGAACCGCATGGCCTAGGGACTATAAGCAGATGCAAGACACCAAGATCGACTTCAGCCCCAAATGCGACGCCTGCGCCGCGCTGTGCTGCGTGATGCTGCCCTTTGACGGCGGCGAAGATTTTGGCTTTGACAAGGCAGGCGGTGTGGCGTGCAAGCATCTGAAGGCGCACGCCTGTTCCATTCACGCCGATCTGGAAAAGCGCGGCTTTGCGGGCTGCCTGCGGTATGATTGCTTGGGCGCAGGCCAGCGGGTGGTGCAAGAGGTGTTTGCGGGGCAAAGCTGGCGGTCAGACCCAAGTTTGACCGAACCGATGGAGCAAGCCTTTCGCGCCATGCGCCGCCTGCACGAAGATCACGCGCTGTTAGACGCAGCAGCGCGGTTGCCCCTGACAGGCGACGAAAACGCGCAACGCTTGCGCTTATTGGCCGATCTTGATGTGGCCGACCGCCAAACGCAAGCCAGCCTGTCAGCCTATGAAACCGGCCCCAAGCCGCGCGCGGTGCGCGACTTTTTGGCGCAGCTTAAAGCTCGGTTGCGGCCCCGTCGGTGAATTGCAACCGCGCAAGGCGCGCATAAAGGCCTCCTTGCGCCACCAATTCGTCATGCGCGCCGGTCGCCACAATGCGGCCCTGATCCAGTACCACAATCCGGTCAGCCCGCTTTACGGTTGCCAAACGGTGTGCCACGACCAAAACGGTGCGCCCTTGGCCAAGCTGTTCCACAGCCCGCTGCACCAAGCGTTCGCTTTCCGCATCAAGGGCCGAGGTCGCCTCATCCAGCAACAACACCCGCGCATCACGCAGAATGGCGCGGGCGATGGCGATGCGCTGGCGTTGACCGCCTGACAGCATCACACCGCGCTCGCCCAAGAAAGTGTCATAGCCCTGCGGAAGGGCGCTAATGAACTCATGCGCGGCGGCAGCAAGGGCTGCGGCTTCCACCTCGGCATCGCTGGCTTCGGGGCGACCGAAGCGGATGTTTTCGCGCGCTGATCCGGCGAAGATCACTGAATCTTGCGGGACCAGCGCAAAGTTCTTGCGAAAGGCATCGCGGTTCATGTCGCGCAGATCAATGCCGTCAAGCAGAATGCGCCCCGAGTCCGGATCAAAGAACCGCAACAGCAGTTGAAACACCGTCGACTTGCCAGCCCCCGAAGGCCCCACAACCGCCACGGTTTCCCCCGGCGCAATGGTCAGGCTAACCCCGTCCAGCGCCGCCGTGTCGGGGCGCGAGGGGTAATGGAAGCGCACATCGTCCAGCACCAACCCGCCGCGCACCGGCTGCGCGGGGGCCACGGGGCGGGCGGGATCTTGCACCGTGTCGGTGGCTTGCAAGATTTCCACCAAACGCTCGGTCGCCCCTGCGGCGCGCTGCACCTCGCTCCAAATCTCGGACAAGGCGCCGACAGAACCTGCCACCATCACGGCATAGATCAAAAACTGCACCAGTTCGCCGGGGGTCATCACGCCAGTGCGCACATCATGCGCGCCGATCCACAGCACCCCAACCACACCGGCAAAGGCCAAAAACATCACCACAAAGGTCATGACCGCCCGCAGCCCGATGCGGTTGAGCGCCGAGGCGAAGCCCTTTTCGTTCACCGCCGAAAACCGTGCGCGCGTCACCATGACATGGGTGAAAGCCTGCACGATCTGCACCGCCGTCAACGCCTCTGACGCAAGGCCAGAGGATTGCGCGATCAGGTCTTGGTTGTCACGCGACGAGGCGCGCAATTTGCGCCCCAGCACCACAATGGGCACCACCGTGGCGGGCACGATCAGCAAAACCAGCAGCGTCAGCTTGGTCGATGTCAACATCAACAACACCAACCCGCCGATCAGCGTCAGCAGGTTGCGCAACGCGACAGAGATTGACGAGCCGATCACCGACAAGATCAGTGTGGTGTCGGTTGTGATGCGGCTTAACACCTCACCCGTCATGATCTTTTCGAAATAGGCGGGGCTCATCCCCATGACCTTATCAAACAGCGCACGGCGAATGTCGGCCACGACACGCTCGCCCAACCGTGTGACAAAGTAGTACCGCACCCCTGCACCAACGGCCATCACCGCCGCCACCGCCATCGCCGCGCCAAAATACTGGTCCAGCATCGCCGCTTTTTCAGCGCCAAAGCCATCCACCACGCGGCGCACCGCCATAGGCAGCACCAAACTGACCGAGGCTGTGACAACCAAAGCCACCCCCGCCACAAAGATCATCAGCCGATAGGGGGCCAAAAACGGGCGCAACCCCGCCAAAGCGCTAACCCTGCGCGACTTTGCCCGCTCGCCCGTGTCGAGATGCGCCATGAAATGCCCCTTGCCGTTCTTGCGCTTGCATCTATGCCCCGCGCACGGCCTAGGCAAGCACCCCTTCCAAGCGCGCCGGATTGGTGCTTAATTTGGCCGATGAAACACCTGACCCTTCCTGACGGAACCCGCTTGGCCTATGCCGACCAAGGCCAAGGCACGCCGCTTTTGTGCTTGGCTGGCCTGACCCGCACTATGGCCGACTTCACCTATGCCAAGCCGCATTTGAGCGGTCGGATCATCCGGATGGATTATCGCGGGCGCGGCGGGTCTAGCTGGACAGGCGCTGCCACCTATACCGTGGGCCAAGAGGCGCAAGATGCGCTGGCGCTGATGGACCATTTGGGGGTGAAGCGCTTTGCCGTATTAGGCACCTCGCGCGGCGGGTTGATCGGGATGGTGTTGGCCCATCTAGTGCGCGATAGACTGCTGGGGCTGTGCCTGAATGACATTGGCCCCGTGATCGAACGCGCGGGGCTTGCGCGGATTGCCGATTACGTCGGGCGCAATCCAACGGCGAAGACCTTTACCGCCTATGCCGAAGTGCTGGCCCGCCATTCGCAAGGCTTTGCCAATGTGCCCGCCGCGCGCTGGATGGAGGAAGCGCAAAAGCACGCCAAACCCGAAGCCGAAGGGTTGCAGATCACCTACGACCCCGCGCTGCGCGACAGTTTTATGGCCGGGGTGGCAGCGCCCGCAGGCGATGCTTGGCCGCTGTTTGATGCCTGCGCGGGGCTGCCCATGGCGGTGATCAGGGGCGCAAACTCTGACCTGTTAAGTGCCGCCACCGTGGCAGAGATGGCAAGCCGCCACCCTCGCCTGATCGTGGCCAACGTGCCAGACCGCGCCCATGTGCCCTTTCTGGATGAACCCGAAAGTGTTGCGGCCTTGGCGGCGTTCCAACGGGCCCTGTCATGACCGATATCGCCATGATCACCGCCGCCGCCGCCCGCCTTTCCGGCCATGCGCGCCGCACGCCGTTGCTGAACGCGCCGCTGTTAGACAAGATCGCCGGACGGCGGGTGTTCGTAAAGGCAGAGTGTTTGCAATGGACTGGCAGCTTTAAGTTTCGCGGCGCTTGGTCGGCGTTGACGGCGTTATCTGCGACCGATCAAAAGCGCGGTGTTATCGCCTATTCATCGGGCAACCATGCACAAGGTGTGGCTTATGCGGCGGCCTTACTTGGGGCCCCTGCTGTGATCGTGATGCCGCAGGATGCGCCTGCAGTGAAGATCGCCAACACCCGCGCCTATGGGGCCGATGTGATCTTGTATGACCGCGCAACCCAAGACCGCGATGCGCTTGGGGCCGAGTTGGCGCAAAAGCGCGGGCTGACGCTGATCCGGCCCTATGACGAGCCTTTGGTGATTGCGGGCCAAGCCAGCGTCGGGCTGGAAATTGCTGAACAAGCGGTCGAGGCGGGGATTTCCGCGGCTGATGTGCTGGTCTGCTGTGGCGGGGGTGGATTGACAGCGGGCGTGGCGCTAGCGCTGGAAGCCAAAGCCCCCCATCTGCGCGTGCGCCCCGCCGAACCCGCAGGGTTTGACGATACGGCACGGTCGCTGGCTTTGGGCGTAGTGCAGCGCAATGCTTCGGCCAGCGGGTCGATCTGCGATGCGATTGTAACACCGGAACCGGGCAAAATCACCTTTCCGATCCTGCAACGCCTGTGCGGGCAGGGGTTGGTGGTAAGCGATGCCCAAGTGCAGCATGCCATGGCGCTGGCCTTTGCCCATCTGCGCATTGTGGTGGAACCGGGTGGGGCCGTGGCCTTGGCCGCAGCGCTGTTTTGCGATGATTTGCCCCAAACGGTGATCTGCACTGCCTCGGGCGGGAATGTGGATGCCGAAATGTTTCGTCGAGCACTGGCGGTGTGAGGTGTGAGGTGTTCTTTTACCACTATTCATCTGCCATTTAACCCAAAAAACGCAACCATAGTGCAGTAAACCAACAATGCTCGTCTATCTGTCAGATCTTCGCCTGAACGCCCGCCTGCAAGGCCCACAAAACGGGCCATCCTTGGTTTTTGCCCATGCTTTGGGCACCAACCAGTCGATTTGGGATGGGGTTTTGGCCCATCTGCCCAATTACCGCACATTGACCTATGACCACCGCGGCCACGGCGGATCGGATGTGCCCTCTGCCCCCTATTCGATGGGGGCGCTGGTGCGCGATGCGGAACGGTTGATGGACCATGTGGCCATAAAAGAGGCGGTGTTCATCGGCGTCTCGATGGGGGGTATGGTGGCGCAGGGGCTGGCGGTCAAACGGCTGGATTTGGTGCGCGGGGTGGTGCTGTCAAACACGGCCGCCAAGATCGGCTCTGCCGCCATGTGGGCCGAGCGGACAGCGCAAATCCGCGCTGAAGGATTGGATGCCTATGCCGACAGCGCCCTGCACCGCCAGCTTGGCCCGCGCTGGCGCGATAGCCCGCACGCCGCGCGACTGCGCACCTTGATCACCAGCACAGACCCTGAAGGCTGGGCAGGTTGTGCGGCGGCCATCGGCGGGACGGATTTTTACACCACCACCGCCAGCCTTCGCCTGCCCGCCTTGGTCATAGCAGGGGCGAACGACGGCACCACCCCGCCCGATCTGGTGCGCGAAACCGCCGAACTGATCCCCGGCCACCATTTCAAACTTATGCAAGGCGTGGGCCATTTGCCGATGGTCGAACAGCCCGAAGCCTATGCAACCCTGCTGAAAACCTTTTTGGCGCAGATCGGGCATATCTAACCTTGACCTGCGGGGCCTCGGCTGAAAGCGCCGAAGGCGAGGGGCAGCGCCCCTTTGCGACATTTGGCGTCGCGCTTAGCCATATCTTTACGCGCCAGCCTTTTAGGCTGCGCAAAACGAGGAGAAGCCGCCATGAAACTTAAAGATCTTGAGATTTTCGTCGTAGCCCCCCCTGCTCCGGGTTGGGGTGGGCGGTATTGGATTTTCACCAAAGTCACGACCGATGACGGCATCGTGGGCTACGGCGAATGCTACGCATCGACCGTGGGCCCCAAAGCGATGATCGCGGTGATCGAGGATGTGTTCGAGCGCCATATGCAAGGCGAAAGCCCCGAGAACGTCGAACTGATGTATCGCCGCGTTTATTCTTCAGGCTTCACACAGCGCCCCGATCCCACCGTGATGGGGGCCTTTTCGGGCCTAGAGATTGCCTGCTGGGACATTCTGGGCAAAGCGCGCAACCGCCCCGTTTGGGCGCTTTTGGGCGGCAAGATGAACCAGCGGGTGCGCTCTTACACCTATCTTTACCCCGAACCGGGTGAAGACGCCGCCGAGTTCTGGGTCAACGCCGACATGACCGCCGAGGCCGCAGCCCGCACCGTCAAGCAGGGCTTCACCGCCGTCAAATTCGACCCCGCAGGCCCCTATACCATTCGCGGCGGCCATGAACCGGCGATGAGCGATATTTCCCGCTCGGTCGAGTTCTGCAAGAAAATCCGCGAAGCGGTGGGCGACAAGGCCGACCTGCTGTTTGGCACGCATGGCCAATTCACCACCCCCGGTGCCATCCGTTTGGGGCGCGAGTTGGAGCCCTATAACCCCTTGTGGTATGAAGAGCCGATCCCGCCGGACAATATCCTAGAATTCGCCGAAGTGGCGCGCCATGTGCGCATTCCTTTGGCCACTGGCGAACGCCTGACCACCAAGACCGAATTTGGCACCCTGCTGCGCGCCGGTGGCGTGAAGATTCTGCAACCTGCCTTGGGTCGCTTGGGGGGTATCATGGAGGCAAAGAAACTGTCCGCCATTGCCGAGATTTTCAACGCCGAAATGGCCCCGCATCTATATGCAGGCCCGGTGGAATGGGCGGCCAACATTCATCTGGCAGTGTCGATCCCCAACTTGCTGATGGCTGAAACCATCCAGACCGGCGGTGATTTCCATATGGCGCTGATCAAGCACACGCTGAAATGGGAAGACGGCTATATTCTGCCACCCGAAGCCCCCGGCTTAGGCATCGACTTTGACGAAGACCTTGCCCGCGCCCACGCTTACACCGGCACAGGCTTGCATTTGCAGATGCAAGAAGCGCCCTGCGACTATCGCCATGGCAACCGCTTTGAAGGCGGCGCTCCGGCCCCGTCAAAGTGACCTTGCCCTGACCCTGCCCCAGTGGCAGGGTCGCCCAAAACCGGAGGATGACATGACGAAAGTGGCTTTGATCACGGCGGGCGGGTCTGGCATGGGCGCTGCCGCTGCCAAAAGGCTGGCGGCAGATGGGTTTAAGGTTGCGATCTTGTCCTCATCCGGCAAGGGCGAAGCCTTGGCGGGCGCGTTGGGCGGCATTGGGCTGACCGGATCGAACCAAAGCAATGACGATATCAAGCGACTGGTCGATGCGACCATGGCGGCTTATGGGCGCATCGACGTGCTGGTGAACTCTGCCGGCCACGGTCCGCGCGCGCCGATTATCGAGATCACCGACGAAGATTGGCACAAGGGGATGGAGGTCTACCTGTTGCCCATCATCCGCACAACGCGGCTTGTCGCCCCCATCATGGTGGCGGGCGGCGGCGGGGCCATTATCAATATCTCTACCGCTTGGGCCTTTGAACCTTCGGCGATGTTCCCGACCTCGGCCGTCTTTCGCGCCGGATTGGCCAGCTACACCAAGATCTTCGCCGACGATTTTGCCCCGCACAATGTGCGCATGAACAACATCCTGCCCGGCTGGATCGACAGCCTGCCCGCAACCGAAGCGCGCCGCCAATCGGTGCCGATGGGCCGCTATGGCCGCGCGGATGAAATCGCGGCCACGGTGGCGTTTCTTGCCTCGGACGGCGGGGGGTATATCACCGGCCAGAACCTGCGGGTCGACGGCGGGATAACGCGGTCGGTTTAAGGGGCGGGTTTAGAAGTCGAACAACTCGCCCAACAGGCCACCTTTGCGCTTTTTCTTGTAGCGGTCGTCATCCTCGTCGTCGTCGCGCCGCGCAAGGTAATCGGGGGTGCGCCCGCCCTGCGGAGGCGGCGGTGCAAAGCTGGGGGCAGGCGTTTGGGCGCGCTCGATGATTTTGTCCAACTCGCCCCGATCCAGCCAGACACCGCGGCATTTCGGGCAATAGTCAATCTCGACCCCGCTGCGCTCTGTCATCACAAGGGGTTCGCCATCTATCGGGCACTGCATTTGCATCTCCTGCTTTAGGTGATTTTCACATATGTGCGCCCCGCCGCCATACAAGCGCGCGTCATTGAAGGGCGGCGGATTTGCGCTTAATCTGACCCCATCGCCCCCAAACACAGGATCAGCCCATGACCACGCCCTATACCCCCCCGAAAGTCTGGACTTGGGATCAAGCCAATGGCGGGCAGTTCGCGTCTATCAATCGGCCCATCGCGGGGGCGACGCACGACCAAGACCTGCCGCGCGGGGTGCATCCGTTTCAGTTGTACTCGCTGGCAACGCCGAACGGCGTGAAGGTCACGCTGATGTTTGAAGAACTGCTGCAAGCGGGCTATGCGGCGGAATATGACGCTTGGCTGATCACCATCGGCAAGGGAGAGCAGTTCGGGTCGGGCTTTGTGGCGGTGAACCCCAATTCCAAGATCCCTGCCCTGCTAGACCTGTCAGGGCCCGAACCGCTGCGGGTGTTTGAATCCGGCTCAATCCTGATCCACTTGGCCGAAAAGTTTGGTGCTTTCCTGCCCGCCAAGGGCCCGATGCGGACCGAGGCGTTGAATTGGCTGATGTGGCAAATGGGCTCTGCCCCCTTCTTGGGCGGCGGGTTTGGGCATTTCTTTGCCTATGCGCCCGAAAAGCTGGAATACCCGATCAACCGCTACGCGATGGAGGTGAAGCGCCAGTTGGATGTGCTAGACCGCCACCTTGCCCAGAATGCGTGGATGGCGGGCGATTATTCTATCGCCGACATGGCAATCTGGCCTTGGTATGGCAACCTTGTGTTGGGGCGCAGCTATCCTAGTTCGGACGAGTTCTTGGATGTGGGCATCTACACCAACGTCAAACGCTGGGCTGACGCGATCGAGTCGCGGCCGGCCACCAAACGCGGGCGCATTGTGAACAAGATCTCGGGCGACCCGTCAGAGCAGATGGCAGAACGCCATTCGGCTGCGGATTTCGTCGGGCGGATCTAAGGCAGGCCCTTTAGGGCGCGGGAAAAACCCGCGCCCTAAAGCACAAAATTGGCGGCAGTCAGGTCGAAAAGGCCGGTGAGCACGATATGCGTATCGCCCCGTGTCCAGCCTGCCACCTGCACCTCTATCACGGTGGTGCCCGAAACGGCATCACGGGTGTAGCGCACCTCGGCCCCGCTGCCGCTGAACGCGTTTGTGCCGATGAATCGAAAGGCGTCGTCGGCGCCGTCCATCACGGCATCCATTAAGGATAGATCTATCAGGTCGAAGCCTTTTTCAAAATCTTTGATCGTATCAAAGCCTGTCACAATGCTGTCGGTCAGACCGGCAAAGATAAAATGATCGGCCCCTTTGCCGCCAAACAAGATGTCGGCTTGGCCACCGCCCACCAACATATCGGCCCCGTCCCCGCCTGACAAAGTGTCAGCCCCGCCGCCGCCCGCCAAAGTATTGGCCCCAGCGCTGCCTGTCAGCGCGTCGGCATTGGCGCTGCCGACCAGATCTTCAAAGCCTGCAAAGCGGAAGGTGTCGCCTTTATCCGCAAAGCTGGCTTTATTGGTCGTGAGGTTGGCGGTGACGCCCGTCAGGCTGGTCAATTCATCAAACCGCAGCGCATCGCGACCCGTGCCGCCCAAAAGCGTGTCATTGCCGTAGCCGACATAAACCATATCGGCCCCAGGCCCGCCGTCGATTCGGTCACTCCCCTCGCCGCCGCGCAATGTATCTAGTCCCGCGCCGCCCATCAGACGATTGTTGCCCTCGCCTCCGTTAAGGGCATCATTGCCGCCAAGGCCCCACAAAACATCGTCCCCGCCCGCACCAAGCAGGACATTCGCGCCGGAATTGCCCGTGCCCGTCAGGCCCAGCGCGCCGCTTAGGGTCAAATTCTCGATCCCATTGCCAAGCTGAAAGCTTGTTGTGGCAAAGACCGTGTCCAAACCGCCGGTTGTGTCGCTGATCACCGTGTCAGGCCGGTCGATATGGTACTGGTCATCGCCAGAACCGCCATACACACAGCCCATGACGCGCCCGCCGGTTTGGTAAAACGCCCCGCGCCCGTCGCCCAGAAAAATATCGCCCATCACCAGCCCACTGACCCTGACCGTGTCATTGGCACTGCCCAAGCGAATGTCGCCGTGGATAGAGCCTGCGTTGAAGATATTGGCCGACAGGGTTGCGATCACATCGCCCTGTATCTGGCCAGAGTTGCGCAGCGTCAGCGTGCCATCCACATCAATCGCAGCGCCAACAGCAGAGGCGTTGACGATATTGCCCGCATTGCTCAGCGTGACACCGCCTTGGCCCCAGACTTGAATCGTGGGCCCGCTGCCTGCCGTGCTGATCATTCCGGTGTTTGCGATGATGGCTGCGGATGTCGGGTTTAGTGTCAGGGCAATGGCTTGGCCTGCGGCAAAACCCAAGCCCTGCAACGTGCCGTCATTGCCGATGTCGATGGTCGACGACGGCGCAGAGGCTGTCAGTTTGACCCCCTGCCCACCGCTGACCATCCCTGACAAATGCAGCGCGAATGGCCCTGAAACGCTACCCGAGATTGCGGCCAGATCAATCGCGCTGGTGATGACAGAGCCTGTGGCAGCAATCGTCACGCTGGTGGACCCCGCATCCTTTAGCACCAAGGCGCTGGCCGATGCCGCAGCCATTGCGCCGTAAGCTGTCAGCGTTGCCGTACCGCTGAGCGCCGCCGCAGACCCCACCGCGGCGAAGATAGACCCCGAGGCCGCCACAAACCCGAACTCACCCGCCGACACGTTTTGACCCGACTGCGTGTCGGTCGTCACCACAAAAGACGCCATAATCTACCCCACATTCCAGCACCCCCCCGGGCGCTGACCCAAGGTCAAGATTGGCAGCAATCCCCTAGCAAATGGTTGACAAAGCCGCGACGGACGACCGCTGTCTTGGCGCAATTTGGTTTAACTTGGCGCGATCGGGGGCGCAAAAAGGCGGCACCTTTTGGATGCCGCCCCAAGCGCCTTGCTTTAGGCGCAGCGCAAAGTCTTTGGCCAAGTTTACAGCACAAAACTCGCCGCTGTCAGATCGTAAAGGCCTGTCAAAACGATTTGAATGTCATCGCCAGTTGATCCGCCCATGCGCAGTTCAATCAGCGTCGTGCCCGCCGCCTCGTTGCGCTCATAGCGCACACAAGACCCGCCGCTGAAGGCTTGGGTGCCGATAAAGCTAAAGGCATTGTCTGCCCCGCCCGGCACAGCGTCCAAGGCAGACAGGTCATTTTTGTCTTGCGCTTTGTCAAATCCTTGGATCGTATCGCACCCGCTTATCGGGCTGTCGCTAAGCGCCGTGTAAACAAAGGTATCGGCCCCAAGCCCACCGTCCAGCACATCACCTTGCGCACCGCCCACCAAGACATCACCGCCTGCCCCGCCATAAAGCTTGTCAGCACCGCCGCCGCCCGACAGGGTATTGGCCACAGCGCTGCCGGTCAGAGTGTCGGCAAAGGCGGTGCCATAGACATCTTCAAAGCCCGCAAAGCGGAAGGTGTCGCCCTTATCCTCAAACAAGGCTTTGTTGGTGCTTAGGTCGACCGTTACACCCAAAAGGCTGGTCAAAGTATCAAACCGCAGCGCATCGCGCCCTGTACCGCCCAAAAGCGTATCGCTGCCATAGCCGACAAAAACCACATCCGCGCCCGGCCCGCCGTCCATGCGGTCGTTGCCCTCACCGCCTTGCAACGTATCAAGACCCGCCCCGCCCATCAGGCGGTTGTTGCCCTCGGCACCGTTTAAGGCATCATTGCCGCCAAGACCCCAGATCACATCGTCACCCGCATCGCCCCAGATGACATTGGCTGCGGCGTTCCCTGTACCGACCAACCCCAAAGGGCCCAAAAGCACCAGCTTTTCCAAGCCCGCCGTCAACCGAAAACTGGTCGCGGCATAGACCACATCCATGCCCCCTGTCGTGTCACTGATGGCGGTGTCTGATCGGTCGACATGATAGGTATCATCGCCAAACCCGCCATAAACGGTGTCCATCACACGCCCTCCGGTTTGCCAAAAGACATTGTTGCCATCGCCCAAAACCACATTTCCCATCACCACGCCGCTGATCCGTACGGTGTCGCTGAAGCCGCCTAGCTTGATGTCGCCGTGTAAGGTGCCTGCGTTGGTGATGTCGGCCACGCCGTCTTTCACCGTCACCCCGCCCTCGATCCGGCCAGAGTTGCGCAGCGCCAGATCGCCGTTCACCTCAATCGCGGCTTGCGCTGACGAGGCGTTGACGATGTCGCCCGTGTTGGTCAACGTCGTGGCCCCCCATTGGCCCGACACTTTGATCGTTGCCCCGCTGCCCGCCGTGCTGATCATGCCGGTGTTGGTGATCACGGCGGTTGAGCCTTGGTTTAGCGTCAGCGCTAGGGCATGGCCTGCGGCAAAGCCTAGGCCCTGCAAGGTGCCGTCATTGCCGATGTTGATGGCAGAAAATGTTTTGGAAGCGGTCAGGTTAACCCCCTGCCCTCCGCTGACCATGCCAGACAAATGCAGGGCAAATTGGCCCGCAAAGCTGCCAGAAATCGCGGGCAGATCAATGCCACCGGTCACAACCGAGCCTGTCGCGGCAATCGTCACACTGGTTGACGCCGCAGCGTTCAACACCAAGGCACTGGCGGTTGATGCGGCCAAGGCCCCGTAAGACACCAGCGTCGCCGTGCCATTCACCACAACAGCAGACCCGACTGGCGCCAGAATTGACCCGCTGGCCGCCACAAAACCAAACTCACCCGCAGATAAGGTCTGACCCGACTGAATGCCGGTCGTCACCACAAAAGACGCCATGTTTCACCCCACACCCCAGCACCCCCCCGGGCGCTGACCCAAGGCCAAATCTGGCACGAAGCCCTTAGCAAATGGTTCACAGACCAATGCCCCCGCAGGTCATCTTGCCGCAATTTGGTTCAACTTGGCGCAGGTTCGCCTGCGGCCATATCGGGCCAAATTGCGTCGGTTTATGACTTGCACTGGCGCGCACTTTTGCGATGATAGGGGCGAGCCGGAACGATGGCGTCGTTCCAAGGGATCCCCCTGCCGCTTGCGCCTTTGGCGCTTTCGTCCTGCACGCCGGGACCTTTCGGGGTCCGCATGGCCAGACCCCTTATTTGAGGTCTGTTATGACGAACCGTCCAGAACAATACCGCTTCCACCAAGGCGACCGCGTATTGCCTTTTGCTGCCGAAGAATATGACGCCCGCTTGGCGGGCCTGCGCGAGTTGATGGAAATGCAGGGGATTGATGCCTGTGTTTTCACCTCGATGCACTCGATCGCCTATTATTCGGGCTTTCTTTACTGCTCGTTCGGGCGACCTTACGGCTTGGTCGTGACCCCCACGCAATCTGTGACGATCAGTGCGGGAATTGATGCGGGCCAACCTTGGCGGCGCTGCCACGGCGATAACATCACCTATACCGATTGGGCGCGCGACAATTACTGGCGTGCGGTGTGCTCTGTCACCGGCGAAGGCAAAGTGATTGGCTGCGAGGCGGATCATCTGACGCTGGTGCAATCTGAAAAGCTCAACGCATTTTTGAAACCGTCGCGCGGCGTCGATATCTCAAAGGGCGCTATGGAACAGCGGATGATGAAATCCGCCGCAGAAATCGCGCTGATCCGCCACGGTGCGGGCGTGGCCGATGTGGGCGGCTTTGCCATTCGCGAAGCGGTGAAGGCGGGTTTGCGCGAAATTGACATCGCCATGGCGGGCCGTGACGCGATGGAGTTGGAAATCGCCAAGCGCTTTCCCGATGCCGAATACCGCGACACTTGGGTCTGGTTCCAGTCGGGTATCAACACCGACGGGGCGCACAATCCGGTCACGTCGCGCAAGCTACAGCGCGGCGATATTCTGTCGCTCAATACCTTCCCGATGATCTCGGGCTATTACACGGCGCTGGAACGCACGATGTTCGTGCAAGAGGTCGACGCTGCGTCGCGCCGGATCTGGGATATCAACGTCGCAGCCCATGAATACGGGATGAGCCTGTTGGTGCCCGGCGCCAAGTGTTCGGACGTAACCGCCAAGCTGAACACCTTCTTTGAAGAGCATCAGGTGCTGCAATACCGCACCTTTGGCTATGGCCATTCCTTTGGTGTTCTGTCGCATTACTACGGCCGCGAAGCTGGCCTTGAACTGCGCGAAGACATCGACACGGTGCTGGAACCCGGCATGGTGATTTCGATGGAACCGATGCTGACCATTCCCGAAGGCCAACCCGGGGCTGGCGGTTACCGCGAGCATGACATCTTGATCATCACCGAAGATGGCAACGAGGATATCACGAAATATCCTTATGGGCCGGAGTTCAACATCGTCGGCTGATTACGCTTCTGGGGCCCCTGATTTTTCGCAGAAAAATCGTTGGGGCCCCAACTTACGATTTTTCGTGCGAAAAATCACGTCACTGTCCCCCAACTTTAACAATTCCGTCACACCCGAATTTTCGCAGAAAATTCATTCTCCGATTTTTCGGTGAAAAATCGTGCCGGCATCAGCCCCCGCAACGCATTGCCCACCCAAAGCCGAACCCTTGGCAAATCGTCTGACATCAAGACCTCCTCGACCACCCCAAGGTCCGCCCGCAACACCCCCGGCAGCAGCCCGCAGGTCAACGGCGGTGTGCGCATCCCTTGACCACGGTCAAAAAAGACGGTTGTGATCGTCCCTTCACACACTTCGCCGCGCTCGTTTTCAAAAATCACCTCGTCCAAGCCCTGCGGCAAAGCAGCACGCGCCGCGTCATACACGGCCCGCCGCGTGGTTTTGTGCCGCAGCCAAGGGTCAGCCCAGTTCAGTTTTTCGTCCGCCAACCCGACGCGCCATTCGCCTTTGGCAGGCGGCAAAGGCGCGCTTTCCAGCGCCAGCCCCCCCGCACGATCCAACGTCACGCGCAGCCGCAGCGCCTGTGCGGGCAGCCCCACCAAATGCCCGCACAGATCGGCAGGCTCGGCCCATCCCAAAGCCGCAGCCGATCTCTCCAGCCGCGCCTGATGCAGCGCAAGACGGGGGCACGCTGCCCCGTCCCACAGCAGCGTTTCGATCAGCCTTAGGCCGGGGTCATTAGCCCCGTCACGTAGCGCGCTTTCCAATGTGCCTCCTCCCATTCCCCCTCGCAGGTGGAATCTTGCACCACACCGCCGCCCACGTTCAGCACAATGCCACCATCGGATGACAGTGTCAGTGTGCGGATCGCCACAGAAAAGCAGCTTTCCCCATCTGGGGCCATCCAGCCAATCGCCCCGCAATAGGCCCCTCGCGGCATGGGTTCCACCTGTCGGATGATTTCCATCGCACGGATCTTGGGCGCGCCGGTGATTGACCCGCAGGGGAACAGCGCGCCCATCAAGCCCGTCATAGAAGGCGGCTCGACCAGATCGCCCACCACCCGGCTGATCATCTGATGCAAGGTCGCATAGCTTTCCACCGCAAACAACGCAGGCACTTTGACCGACCCCACCTTGGCGATGCGCGCAATGTCGTTGCGCAGCAAATCAACGATCATCAGGTTTTCGGCGCGCCCCTTTTCCGATCCGCGCAAATCCTCGGCCAATTCGGCATCGCGCACAGGGTCTGGGTCGCGCGGCGCGGTGCCTTTCATCGGGCGGCTTTCAATGCGCCCGCTTGCATCCGTGCGCACAAACAACTCGGGCGAGCGTGAGATCAGCACCGGCACACCCGCCCCCAGATCCGCAAAGGCCCCGTAACCCACCGATTGCCGCGCCCGCAGCGCGCCGTAGAGGCCTAAGGCAGTGCCCGCGCGCAAATGGCTTTGCATCGGGAAGGTCAGGTTGATCTGATAACAATCACCCGCAGCGATATAGGCCTTCACTTGGTCAAACGCGGCGGCATAGTCGGCTTTCAAGATCATCGGCACCGCAGGGTCCAATCGCACCCCCGCCCGCCCTTCAACGGCCGCCTGTGCCAAAAGGGGGCCGGCGTCTTGTGGGTGGTCATAGATGCCAAAGCACAGCAGCGGTCCCGCCAATTTGGGCATCAAACCCGCCAATCGCGGTTCCATCGCATAGCCCGCCTCATAGGCCATCCAGCCCGCAACCCAATGCCCACGTGCCCGCGCCGCATCCAGATCGGCCAGCGCCTGCGCCAGATCGTCTGCCTTCCACGCCACGACCATGCCCAATGCGCCCGCAAATAAGGCCGCCTGCCCCTTCGGTCCATGTTCCACCAAGATCATGCAGGCCTCCTGTCGCTTTCTTTGACCTAGTGCCGCACGCTGCCCTTCGCCACCCGTCATCCACCGCCTTTTGCTGCCAAAAACGACATGAGCGGCCCAAAGACTGCCCCGATAGCACTTTAAACCCACCATTTCGGATATTCAGCGCTGGACAGACCGCAAAATCAGCGGTTCTCTGCGCCAAGGCACATGTCGCGTGTCGACCTAACCAAAAAACGACCAACAGGGAACCAGGAGGGTAGTCATGGCGGATCATTCCACCGACAAAGACCACAGCGAGGATCTTAAGATCCTGCACGGCATGGGCTATGCCCAAGAGCTTTCGCGCTCGATGTCAAAATTTTCGAACTTTGCGATTTCATTCTCGATCATCTGCATTCTGTCCGGCGGCATCAACTCTTTCGCGCAAGCGATCGGGTCGGTCGGCGGGGCTGGTGCAGGCATTGGCTGGATCGTGGGCTGCGTGCTGTCAGGCATGTTCGCCCTGTCGATGGCGCAGGTTGCCTCGGCCTTCCCGACAGCGGGCGGGCTTTATCACTGGGGCTCCATTCTGGGGAACCGGTTCTGGGGCTGGCTGACCGCTTGGCTGAACCTTTTGGGGCTGATCACCGTTCTGGGGGCCATCAACATCGGCACGGCCTATTATTTCGCCGGCACCTTTGGCGGCATGTTCGGCTTTACCGGTACTGATATGCAGGTTGTGGTCTTTGTGGCCGCCATCACGATCATTCAGGCCATCTTCAACCACGTCGGCATCAAGGCGACCACCTTCCTGACCGACATTTCGGGCTGGATCATTTTTGCAACCACAGCCGTTCTGGTTCTGGCCTGCCTGTTCTACGCGCCGGCCATCGACATCTCGCGTCTGTGGACGTTCCACAACTACTCTGGCGAAGTGGGCGGCAACGTTTTCCCGCAATCAGAGAACATGGGCTATCTGTTCCTGCTGTGCTTGTTGCTGCCGGTCTATACGATCACGGGCTACGATGCTTCGGCGCATACCTCGGAAGAAACCAAAAACGCCGCGCATTCCGTGCCCAAGGGCATCATCAATGCGGTGATCTGGTCGTCGCTGGTGGGCTGGCTTATGGTCTGCGCCATCACCTTGGCCATTCCTGATCTGGGTGTTGCAGCTGGCCAAGGCTGGGGCATGTTCTACGCCACGATGGACGCGATTTTGCCCGCAGGGCTGAAGAATGTGATCTATCTGGGCATCTTGATCACCCAGTTGATTTGCGGTCTGGCCACGGTCACGTCAGCGTCGCGCATGCTGTTCGCCTTCTCGCGCGATGACGGGATGCCGGTGGGTTCCAAGGCTTTGGCAACCGTTTCGGCCAAGTACCGCACGCCGGTCAACGCGATTTGGACAGCAACGGTGCTGTGCATCCTGTATGTGATCCTTGCACTTAGCATCAAACTCGATGGCACCTCGATCTATGTGATCGTGGTGAACTCGACACTGGTGTTCTTGTTCTTGTCCTTCACCGTGCCGCTGGTGGCAGGCATGCTGGCCTTTGGCGGACCGAAATGGCCGCAACCCGGCCCTTGGGCCATGTCGGCAGGCGTTTATAAACTCGTCACCGTTTTGTCGATCGTCGGCATGGCTGTGATCTTGTTCATCGCCATCGCCCCCCCGAACGAGCGTGTGCTTTACGTCGTGGCAGGCTTCATCGCCTTGGCGCTGATCTTGTGGGTTGCGGTTGAAAACCGCCGCTTCGAAGGCCCGCCAACAGGCGAGCGTATTGCCGCGCGCAAAGCCGCTATCGCCGCAGCCGAACGCGCTGTGGGCGAAAAGGGCTAACAACTGCAATAATCCAAACAAAGGGCCGGGGGGAAACCCTCGGCCCTTTTCCATTTCGCCCCCCCGCACCCCCTTTCATATGTGCCCAAATATCCCGCGGGAGGTTCGGAGGGCTGCGCAAGCCCTCCGGTGGTCGTAAAGTGCTGTGCTTGGAATCCGCTTGCGCCCCACAAAGGTGTGGCTATAACCCGCAAAGTTTTGCCGTAAGGGGGCCGCCATGCCAAAAAGAACCGATATCAAATCCATCATGATCATCGGCGCGGGCCCCATTGTGATCGGACAGGCCTGCGAGTTTGATTACTCGGGCGCGCAAGCGTGCAAAGCGCTGCGCGAAGAAGGGTATCGGGTGATCTTGGTCAACTCGAACCCGGCCACGATCATGACCGATCCGGGGCTGGCCGATGCGACCTATATCGAACCGATCACGCCCGAAGTTGTGGCCAAGATCATCGAAAAAGAACGTCCCGATGCCCTGTTGCCCACGATGGGCGGGCAGACGGGCTTGAACACCGCGCTGGCTTTGGCTGATCTGGGCGTGCTGGCCAAGTTCAATGTCGAACTGATCGGGGCCAAGCGCGAAGCCATTGAAATGGCGGAAGACCGCAAGCTTTTCCGCGAAGCGATGGACCGGATCGGCCTTGAAAACCCCAAGGCGACAATCATCGCCGCCCCCAAACTCGCTTCGGGCAAATATGACATCACTGCTGGCGTAGCCGAAGCTATCGCCGCACTCGACTATGTCGGCCTGCCCGCCATCATCCGCCCTGCCTTTACCTTGGGCGGCACGGGTGGCGGTGTGGCGTACAACCGCGACGATTACGCCGCCATCGTGCGCTCTGGCCTAGAAGCCTCGCCCATGGCGCAGGTTTTGGTCGACGAATCCCTGCTGGGCTGGAAAGAGTTCGAGATGGAGGTGGTGCGCGATACCGCCGACAACGCCATCATCGTCTGCGCCATCGAAAACATTGATCCGATGGGCGTACACACCGGCGACAGCATCACCGTCGCCCCCGCCCTGACGCTGACCGACAAAGAATACCAGATCATGCGCAACGGCTCTATCGCCGTGCTGCGCGAAATTGGCGTGGAAACTGGCGGTTCGAACGTGCAATGGGCGATCAACCCTGCCGACGGGCGCATGGTCGTGATCGAGATGAACCCGCGCGTAAGCCGTTCTTCGGCGCTGGCATCCAAAGCCACAGGCTTCCCGATTGCGAAAATCGCCGCCAAACTGGCCGTGGGCTACACACTAGACGAGTTGGACAACGACATCACCAAGGTCACGCCTGCGTCATTCGAACCCTCGATCGACTACGTCGTCACCAAAATTCCGCGCTTTGCCTTTGAGAAATTCCCCGGCGCTGTCCCCAACCTGACCACCGCGATGAAGTCGGTCGGCGAAGTGATGGCCATTGGCCGCACCATCCACGAATCGATGCAAAAGGCGCTGGCAAGTTTAGAGACTGGCCTTTCCGGCTTTGACGAAATCGCCATCCCCGGCGCGCCCGACCGTGTGGCCATTACCAAGGCCCTGTCCGAAGCCACGCCCGACCGTTTGCGCAACATCGCCCAAGCCATGCGCCACGGCCTGACGAATGACGAGATCAACGCCATTACCGCCTTTGACCCGTGGTTCTTGTCGCGCATCCGCGAGATTATCGACGTCGAGGCGGAAGTGACCAAATCTGGCCTGCCCGTCACCGCCGACGGCATTCGCAAGCTGAAGATGATGGGCTTTACCGATGCCCGCCTTGCCAAACTGACCGGCCGTGATGAAGGCCAAGTGCGCCGTGCACGCCGCAATCTGGGCGTCAACGCCGTCTTCAAACGCATCGACACCTGTGCTGCCGAGTTTGAAGCGCAAACGCCCTATATGTATTCGACCTACGAATCCCCCGCGATGGGCGATGTGGAATGCGAAGCGCGTCCGTCAAACGCCAAAAAGGTCGTCATTCTGGGCGGTGGCCCCAACCGCATCGGCCAAGGGATTGAATTTGACTATTGCTGCTGCCACGCTTGCTATGCGCTGACGGCTGCGGGCTATGAAACCATCATGGTCAACTGCAACCCCGAAACCGTATCGACCGATTATGACACCTCTGACCGGTTGTATTTCGAACCGCTGACGCTGGAACATGTTCTGGAAATTCTGCGCGTCGAACAGGAAAACGGCACGCTTCACGGGGTTATCGTGCAATTCGGCGGCCAAACGCCGTTGAAGCTGGCGCAGGCGCTGGCCAACGAAGGCATCCCGATCTTGGGCACCACGCCCGATGCGATTGATTTGGCCGAAGATCGCGAACGCTTTCAGCAATTGCTGCACAAGTTGGGCCTGAAACAGCCGCACAACGGCACCGCACGCTCGCGGGATGAGGCTTTCGCCGTGGCCAAAGACGTCGGCTACCCCCTCGTCATCCGCCCCTCATTTGTTCTGGGCGGCCGCGCGATGGAAATCATCCGCGACGATGCCCAGTTGGAACGCTATATCGCGACCGCTGTGCAAGTTTCCGGCTCTAGCCCCGTGCTGCTTGACAGCTATTTGTCGGGCGCGATTGAGGTGGATGTGGATGCGCTGTGTGACGGGCAAGCCGTGCACGTTGCGGGCATTATGGAGCATATCGAAGAGGCCGGCGTGCATTCGGGCGACTCGGCCTGCTGCCTGCCGCCCCATTCGCTGTCTGCGGCCACGGTGGAAGAGCTGAAAAAGCAAACCGTGCAAATGGCCTTGGCGCTGAATGTTGTGGGCCTGATGAACGTGCAATTCGCCATCAAAGACGGCGTGATCTACGTGCTAGAAGTGAACCCCCGCGCCAGCCGCACCGTGCCTTTCGTGGCCAAAGCGACCGATTCGGCGATAGCCTCAATCGCCGCACGCCTTATGGCGGGGGAAAAGCTGTCAGCCTTCCCGATGCGCGCGCCCTATCCCGAAGGTGTCGGCCCCGACAGCCCGCTGCCCTTGGCAGACCCGCTGACACTGGCCGACCCGAAAACCCCGTGGTTCAGCGTGAAAGAGGCGGTTCTGCCCTTTGCCCGCTTCCCCGGTGTTGACCCTGTTCTGGGGCCAGAGATGCGTTCGACCGGTGAAGTCATGGGCTGGGACCGCACCTTTGCGCTGGCTTTCCTGAAAGCGCAAATGGGTGCGGGTGTGATCTTGCCTGACACAGGCCGCGCCTTTGTGTCGATCAAAGACATGGACAAAACCGCAGCATTCGCCGCCGCGATGCACGACCTAACCGCCCAAGGGTTCGAGATTGTGGCGACCAAAGGCACCGCCGCTTGGCTGACCACCCAAGGCGTGAAATCAACGCCGGTGGCCAAGGTCTATGAAGGCCGCCCCAATATCGTCGACCGCCTGAAGAACGACGAGATCGCCTTGGTGATGAACACCACCGAAGGCACCCAAGCCGTTTCTGACAGCCGCGACATCCGCCGTGTGGCGCTGATGGACAAGATCCCCTACTTCACCACCGCCGCCGCCAGCATCGCCGCCGTCGCCGCGATGCGCGCACGGGGTGAGGGGTATGGGGTGAGGACGTTGCAGGGGTAGGGGGAAAGCCCCTACTCTGCCCACTCTCGCACAGCCTTGACCCACAGCAGGGTCGGGCTGACACCACCCTTCGGGTCCAACCGCAGATCCTTTGGCCCCGGATAGGTGCCAAAGCGCGCCTTGTGCCAGCCCTCGGCCAGCAACTTGCTGCCTGTGTTCATCAAGGGGCCCAGCAGCGCGAACAGGGCAAAGACGGCGATTGTGGTCAGGGTGTTGTCAACCAGCGCGTCCAGCCAGTAAACCTTGGCCAGAAAGGCCACGCTGGCCACAACAAACGGCCCAAAGGTCAACAAAGCCGCCCCCCGCATGGGCCCAAGGCGCATCACAGCGTCAAACACCGTCAAATAGGCGCGCACCAAAATGCGCAACATGGACACCAACGCTTGAGACATCGCAACCTCCGCCAAATTGAGGGTGAGTTTAGGGCGCACGGCCAGCGGATGCCACCTGAAATCAGGCCCCCTACCCAACCCACTCCCTGCGCCCTATATTCCACCTAACCCCTGTGGAGGACATAAGAGTGCTGTTTGATCGCCGCAAAATGGAAATGGTCGCGCCTGATAAGGCCCTGCCCGGTCGCTCTACTCCGCTGCCTACGGCAGAGCGGCATTTTCTGTCGGGCATCGCGCTGAAGTCGCCTGTTCCTGATGGCTTTGAACAGGCCATGTTCGGCATGGGTTGCTTTTGGGGGGTCGAGCGTAAGTTCTACAACCTGCGCGGCGTGTGGCTGACCATGACGGGCTATGCGGCGGGCTTTACGCCCAACCCGACCTATCCCGAAACCTGCACCCAAATGACGGGCCATAACGAGGTGGTTAGGGTCATCTTTGATCCGGCAGTGATCAGCTATGAAACCCTGCTCAAAACCTTTTGGGAGGGGCACGACCCGACCCAAGGGATGCGGCAGGGCAATGATGTGGGCTCTACCTACCGCTCGGGCATCTATACCTATTCGCCCGAACAAGAGACAGCAGCCGTGGCCAGCAAACTGGCCTACCAAGGCGCACTTGCGGCCAAGGGTTACGGGGCCATCACCACCGAAATCCTGCCCGCACCGGTGTTTTACTATGCCGAGGATTACCATCAGCAATATCTTGAGAAAAACCCCAACGGCTACTGTGGCGTGGGCGGCACGGGGGTCACTTGCCCCATAGGTTTGAAGCTGCAAGCGTAACGCATAACGCACAAGAACTTGACGCTGCGGGCGTCACGGCCTATCGCCCCTTCAACACCCGCAGCACAAAGGCTTGGCCCATGCCCACTTTCACCGCCCTCACGTCTTTAGTCGGAGAGGATGCCGCCGAAGCCTTGGCCGAAGCGATTGAAAAGCTCAACCCTGAACCCGTTGGCGTTGGGGTGTTTGAAATTGAAGACGACTCTGGGCTTTGGGAAGTGGGCGCTTACTTTGTCGAACCGCCTGACATGGTGATGCTGGAAGTGCTGGCCTTGGCCTTTAGCGCCAAGCCCTTTGCCGTGTCAGAACTGCCCGAGGTCGATTGGGTCGCCAAAGTGAAGCGCGAACTTTCGCCCGTCGAGGCTGGGCGCTTTTACGTTTACGGCAGCCATGATGCCGATCTGGTGTCCGCGGTTCTGGCCCAAGGCGACCGCGTGGCGCTGCTGATCGAGGCGACCGTAGCCTTTGGCACGGGCCATCACGGCACCACGCTGGGCTGTTTGCGCGCGTGGGACAGGCTTTATGACGCGGGATTGCGCCCATCCAAGGTGGCTGACATCGGCTGCGGCACTGCGGTGCTTGCGATGGCTGCGGCCTCGGTTCTGCCTGACGCATTGATCATCGCATCAGACATTGATCAGGTTGCGGTGGATGTGGCCGAGGCCAACGTGGCGGTGAACGGCCTGACAGGCCGCATCGCCTGCCTAGAGGCGGCAGGTTTTGCCCATCCGCAGATCAAAGCGGCAGCGCCCTTTGATTTGATCTTCGCCAATATCCTGAAAGGCCCGCTGATCGAACTGGCCCCCGCCATGGCGCAAAACTGCGCGCCCAAGGGCTTGGTGATTTTGTCGGGGCTGTTGGTGGTGCAGGCTGACGCGATTACCGCCGCCTATGTCAGCGCAGGCTTCACACCCGTATCGCGCGAAGATTTGGGCGAATGGTCAGCCTTGGTCTTGCAGCGCGCCTAAGCGGTCAAACGAAAGGCCGCCGCAACGCGCAGCGGCCGAAAGTCTGGCACATCTTGAACGGCTTAGCGGCCGATCAGATCAATATCGCCACGGCACAGGCCGATATCGTCAAGCTCGCGATTTGTTAGGCGATTCAACGATTTGCGGGTGATGCGGGCTGAATTCCAAGCCTGCACGGCTTGCATAGCTGCGCCCACAGATTGAACGAAGCGATACACGGTGACAGCGCCAAACGGCGCGACTGAGGATGTCTCAAAGCTGGACATTGCGGGAGTCCTTTCCAAACTGCACAACATTGAAGCGGTTTTCCGCTTCCGATGATTGGGAAATAGTCTTGCTGCACATGCAAAGCAACCCAAGCCACCGCAAGGCCGACTTGCACGGGGCGCATGGCTGGACAGCATCGCTTTGTATTGTTTTTGTTACATATTTTTTAATGAACAGGCAAGCATGTCGCCAATTTCGCCCAATCTGCCGTTTTCTGCACCTGCACAGTAAACCCATTCACTTGCGAAAGCGCTTGGCGGATGTTCTTGGTTCGTGCTAGAGCTGGTCCACCAAGAACAAGGGGAAAAAGATGCGGGTTCTGGGGATTGATCCGGGCTTGCGCAACCTCGGCTGGGGGGTGATTGACGTTGTGGGGGCAAAAATAACCCATGTCGCCAATGGCATCTGCCATTCTGACGCCGATGATGGTGCCCTTGCCCAACGCTTGGTGTCGCTGCACAGCCAACTTTCCGACGTGGTGCGCACCTATGCCCCCGATGCGGCGGCGGTCGAGCATACGTTTGTCAACAAAGACGCTGTGGCGACGCTGAAACTGGGCCAAGCGCGCGGCATTGCTTTGCTGGTGCCCGCGCAAGCAGGGCTGGTGATTGGCGAATATGCCCCCAATGCGGTGAAAAAGGCCGTGGTTGGCGTGGGCCATGCCGCCAAGGCGCAGGTTGATCATATGGTGCGCTTGCAACTGCCCGGTGTGGTGATTGCTGGCCCCGATGCCGCCGATGCGCTGGCCATTGCCATCTGCCACGCGCATCATCTGCAAAGTGCGGGCCGACTTGAGGCTGCTGTGAGAAGGGCTGCGGAATGATCGGCAAACTGTCAGGCGTGGTCGATTGGAAGGGCAGCGATCAAGTGCTGCTCGATGTGCGCGGCGTGGGTTATATCGTGCATGTCAACGACCGCACCTTGGCCAGCCTACCCCCTGCGGGACAGGCGGCATCGCTTTACACCGACCTGATGGTGCGCGAAGACCTGCTGCAACTGTTCGGTTTTCTAACGCTGTTTGACCGCGAATGGCATCGGCTGTTGATGACGGTGCAAGGGGTTGGGGCGAAAGCCTCTATGGCGATGCTGGGCGCTTTGGGGGCCGAAGGCGTTGCGCGCGCCATTGCCTTGGGCGATGCACGCTCGATCCAATCTGCCCCCGGCGTGGGGCCAAAACTGGCACAGCGTGTGATATTAGAGCTGAAATCCAAAGCGCCCGCGATGATGGCCTTGGGCGGCACAATGCCAGCCGCCAGCGTGGTGGAACCGTTTGAAGCCGCAGAGCCCGCGCCTGCTAAGCGCCGCACCCCTGCCGCTCCGCCTCCCGTATCAAACCGCGCAGCCTTTTCTGCCGATGCACTGTCAGCCTTAGTCAATCTAGGCTACGCGCAGGGCGATGCGGCGCAAGCTGTCATGACCATCTCTGCCGAAAACCCAGATGCCGACACCGCCACCATGATCCGCGCCGCCCTGAAACTGTTGGCCCCGAAGTAAATGGACCAGAACCGCCCCCTTAGCCCGCAAGAGCAACCCCAAGACCTTGACCGCGCCCTGCGGCCCCAAACGCTGGACGATTTTGTTGGCCAAGCCGAGGCTCGCGCCAACCTGCGCGTGTTCATACAATCGGCCAAAACGCGGGGCGAGGCGATGGATCACACGCTGTTCCACGGCCCCCCCGGTTTGGGCAAAACCACGCTGGCGCAGATCATGGCGCGCGAATTGGGTGTGGGGTTTCGCATGACCTCTGGCCCCGTTTTGGCCAAACCGGGCGATCTAGCGGCGATCTTGACCAACCTTGAACCCAAGGACGTGCTGTTTATCGACGAAATCCACCGCCTGTCGCCCGTGGTGGAAGAAGTGCTATATCCCGCCCTTGAAGACTTCGCCCTTGATCTGGTGATCGGCGAAGGCCCTGCCGCGCGCACCGTTCGCATCGAATTGCAGCCCTTTACGCTGGTGGGGGCTACCACCCGCCTTGGCCTGCTGACCACCCCTCTGCGCGACCGCTTTGGCATTCCCACGCGGTTGGAGTTCTACACCGAAGACGAGCTTGACCTGATCGTCACCCGTGGGGCGCGCCTGTTGGGCGTGTCCTCTGACCCTGAAGGCACGCGCGAAATTGCCCGCCGCGCGCGGGGCACACCGCGCATCGCGGGCCGCCTGCTGCGCCGCGTGGTTGATTTTGTCACGGTCGAGGGCGATGGCCGCTTGACCCAAGCGATAGCCGACCGCGCCCTGACTCGGCTTGGCGTCGATTATCTGGGGCTTGATGGCAACGATCGGCGTTATCTGACGCTTTTGGCCGAACATTACGGGGGCGGTCCTGTCGGCGTGGAAACCATCGCCGCCGCCCTGTCAGAGGCGCGTGATGCGATTGAAGAGGTGATTGAACCCTTCTTGCTGCAACAGGGCCTGATCCTGCGCACCCCGCGCGGGCGGATGCTGGGGCAAAAGGCGTGGCGGCACTTGGGGCTAGATGCCCCGCGCCTGCCCGGTCAATCTGACCTGTTCGAAGGTTAAGCCTTCACCCCATCCGCCGCCGCCGTGTTGTTGGCCAAGGAGGCCACGACCAGCAACAGCAAGGCCACCGCGCCATAGGTGAAGCGAAAGCCCACGTGCTGGGCGACAAAACCGATGACCGAGGGGGCCAAAAGATAGCCCGTGTAGCCAATCATCGTGGTCGTCGCGATCCCTGATCCCGGCGGCAAACCGGGATAATTGCCAGCGGCCGAGAACATGATGGGCACCATGTTGGCCACGCCAATCCCCGCAATGGCAAAGCCCGCAATCGCCAAACCGCTTGTCGGGGCCACAGCCGCCACGATCAGGCCAACAGCGCCGAAAATCCCCGAAACCCGCAGCGTTTGCACTGCGCCAAAGCGGTTGCGCACCGCATCCCCCAAAAAGCGCACAATCGCCATAGCGCCCGAGAACAGGCCAAAGGCCAACCCCTGCCGTGTTAAGTCAGCACCCAGTTCGGCTTTGACATAAACCGCCGCCCAATCCAGCACCGCGCCCTCTGGCACCATGGAAAACAGCGCCATAGCGCCCAGCACATATAGGATCATCACACGCGGGAACATTTGCGCTTTTGGTTTTTCAGTTTCCGCAGCATGGGGCGGGTCGTTCACGATAAAGCGGCTGGCCACGGCCAAAGTCACAGCACAAATCAGCGCCACGCCCAGCGCTTGTTTGTCATAGCCAAAGGTTGCAATCGCTTGGCCCCCCAAAGCGCCACCGATAAAGCCGCCCAAGCTCCAAAACCCGTGCGAGGATGACATAATCGCGCGGCCCAAATGGCGTTCCACCGCCACGGCATTGGCGTTCATCGCCACATCCATGCAGCCGCCAAAGGCCCCGAACAGGAACAGAAACGGAATAGCCAACCAAGGTGATGGTGACAGGATCATCAAGGGAAACATCGGGATGAAGCACGATGCAAAGAAAATCACCATCCGGCGCGACCCATGGCGGGCGATCAGCTTGCCCGCAAAGATCATCGCTGAAACAGCCCCCAGCCCGATCATCACGATCAAGACCCCCATGACGCCTGATTTCAGCCCGTGCCGTTCCATCATCTGGGGGATCTGCGGGGCCCAAGCGCCCATGTTGAACCCGTTGATAAAGAACAAGGCAGCAACGGCCCAGCGGCCCCAGATGGCGTGTTTGGTCATGTCTCGCTCCACTTCGGATGGAAAGGGGGTGGGCTATGCGCCCACCTTAGCCTAGCGCGTCATTGCAGCGTTTGCAGGTGCCGGCGTGTTTGTGCGTGCCCACATCGGGCAGCACTTTCCAGCAGCGTTCGCATTTGTGACCAAGGGCCTTTTCAAACACCACACCCACACCGGGCACTTCGGGCAAACGAAACGCTTCGTCCGGTTCGGGATCGGCGGTTAGGCTTAGGCCCGAAGTGATGCACAGATCGGCAAAGTCGACCGAGCGCAGTGCTGCCAGAATCGCCGTGTCGGCCACGTGCACCACGGGGGCGGCTTCTAGGCTGGCACCAATCACCTTGGCGGTGCGCTGCACTTCCAGCGCGCCTGTCACCACACGCCGCGCGGTGCGGATCGCATCCCATTTGGCCGACAGCGCGGGGTTGGCCCAAGCCTTTGGCGTTTCGGGGAAGTCTTGCAGATGCAGGCTGCTGTCGTCGCCGGGGTAACGGCACAGCCAGACCTCTTCCATGGTAAAGACCAAGATCGGGGCCAGCCATGTGGTCAGGCGGTGGAACAGAATATCCAGCACGGTGCGCGCGGAACGGCGCGTCAGGCTGGTCGGCGCATCGCAATACAGCGCATCTTTGCGGATGTCGAAATACACCGCCGACAGATCGGTTGTGGCAAAGGTGAACAGCTTTTGGAACACGCCTTGGAAGTCGTATTTGCCAAAGCCCTCGCGCACTTCGGTATCCAGTTCGGCAAGACGGTGCAGAACCCATTGTTCCAGTTCGGGCATATCGGCGGCATCCACCCGCTCGGCATCCGAGAAGTCTTTCAGATTGCCCAGCAAGAACCGCATCGTGTTGCGCAAGCGGCGGTAGCTGTCGGCAACGCCTTTCAGGATCTCTTTGCCAATGCGCAAATCCAGCGTGTAATCGGCCTGCGCCACCCATAGGCGCAGGATATCCGCGCCGTATTCGTCGATCACGGCTTGCGGGGCGACTGTATTGCCCAAGGACTTGGACATTTTCATGCCCTTTTCGTCCAGCGTGAAGCCGTGGGTTAGCACGCCCCGATAAGGCGCGCGGCCCTTGGTGCCGCAGGCTTGCAACAGAGACGAGTGGAACCAGCCACGGTGCTGGTCGGTGCCTTCCAAATACAGGTCAGCAATGCCATCGCTGCTGCCATCTTCGCGGTCACGCAGCACAAAGGCGTGGGTAGAGCCGGAATCGAACCACACATCGAGCACGTCAAACACTTGGGTATAAGCGGCTGGGTCAACGATGCCGTGCAGCATTTGATCCTTGAAGCCGTCCTGATACCACACATCTGCGCCGTCTGCTTCAAACGCGGCGCGCACGCGGGCGTTCACCTCGGCGTTGCGCAGAAGGAAATCGTCGTCGGTGGGCAAGGTGCCAACCTTGGTAAAGCAGGTCAAAGGCACGCCCCAAGCGCGTTGGCGCGACAGCACCCAATCGGGCCGCGCTTCGATCATGGCGTGCAGGCGGTTGCGGCCTGATGGCGGTGTCCATGTCACAAGATGGTTGATCGAGTTCAACGCCCGCTTGCGGATCGTATCGCCATTCGCACCCATGCCGTCATCCAGCGGCTTGTCGATGGCGACAAACCATTGCGGCGTGTTACGGTAGATCAGCGGCGCTTTAGAGCGCCACGAATGGGGGTAGGAATGCTTCAGCTTGCCCTTGGCAAACAAAGTGCCAGATGCCGCCAGCGCCTTGATATTGCTGACGTTGGCGGGGCCTTCTTTGCCTTCCGCCGTAAGGATCGCTTGGCCGCCAAACAAGGGCAGGTTGGCGCGGTAAGAGCCGTCAGCCTCGACGTTATAGGTCATAGGCAAGCCAAACTTGACGCCCATCTGATAATCGTCGTCACCATGGCTGGGGGCCGTATGCACAAACCCCGTGCCCGCATCATCGGTCACATGGTCGCCGGGCAGAAGGGGAACGTCAAAGTCCCACTCGCCAGCACCGCCTTCGATGCCACGGTAGGGGTGGGCGAGTAGAACGCCTGTCATCTCATCAGCGGTCACATCGCGCAGACGGGTGAAGCCTTCGACACGGGCGGATTTCATCACACCTTCGGCCAAGGCATCGCCCAGTACCAGCAATTCGCCAACCTTAGCGGTGGAGTTTTCGCCCAAGGCATCCACGCGGTAGACACCATAAGCCAGCGTCGGCCCGAACGACACCGCGCGGTTCTGCGGGATGGTCCACGGCGTTGTGGTCCAGATCACCACCGCCGCGCCATCCAACGCGCCATTCTGTGGGGCAAACCGCACCCAGATCGTGTGGCTGGTCAGGTCGTGATATTCCACCTCGGCTTCAGCAAGCGCAGTCTTTTCCACGGGCGACCACATCACGGGCTTTGAACCCTGATACAGGCTGCCGTTCATCAAGAACTTCATGAACTCGTCAGCGATCACCGCCTCGGCGTGGTAGTTCATCGTCAGATAGGGGTTTTCCCAATTGCCCGTGATGCCAAGGCGCTTGAATTCGGCGCGTTGCACATCAATCCAGCCTTCGGCAAAGCGGCGGCATTCTTGGCGGAAATCGACGATGTTCACATCGTCTTTGTTCAAGCCCTTGGCGCGGTATTGCTCTTCGATCTTCCATTCGATGGGCAGGCCGTGGCAATCCCAACCGGGCACATAGCGCGCATCTTTGCCCATCATTTGCTGGCTGCGCACAACCATGTCTTTGAGCACTTTGTTCAGCGCATGGCCGATGTGCAAATGGCCGTTGGCATAGGGCGGGCCATCGTGCAGCGTGAAATCGGCACGCCCGGCCTTGCCGCGCAGGCGGTTATAGACGCCAATCCGCTCCCACCGCGCCAGCCAATCGGGTTCACGCTGGGGCAGGCCCGCGCGCATCGGAAAGTCGGTTTCGGGCAGGAAAACACTGTCGCGGTAGTCGGGGGTTGGCGTGTCAGCGCACATCGGGGCAGTCCTTGCAGGAGAATTGGGCAGGGGAATTTAGGGCGGCGGCAAAGCGCCAAGGTCCCGGCGTCTGTCCTCAGAACGCCGGGCCGATAATTCGGGCGATGATCACGCATATCAAGCTCATGCGCGCCTTATAGAAAAGGGCGCGGCTTGGGTAAAGGGGAAGTGCATCAGTCTTGCGTCAAAAGGCCAAGCTGATCTAGCACCCAAACGCCCAAGGCCTGCACCATGTCATCGCGCCCTGACAGCGGGCCGGGGCGATACAGGGCCGAGGCGAGTGCTTTTTGCTGCTTTTCCAAAATCCCCACATCCTCGCGCCCCACCCGCTCCCATCGGTCATAATAGGGCGCGGCGCGGGTTTGAAAATCGGGCTGCTCAAGGCGGGCGGCGGGAAAGCACCCGCCAATCTCAAGCCGCGATTTGCCCGCAGCAATCGGTGTGACATTCAGCCACCACAGACAATCTTGCGCCACGGCGAATTGCATCGTGGGCAAGGCGACTGTGAAATAGGTGCCCATCTGCGCATCGGCGTCTAAACCGTCAATCTTATCAAAGGGCGGGATCGTATCCGACAAGGTGGCAACCGAACGCCCCGAGATCACCTGAATGCAGATCCAGTTCCCCTTGGTCGCCAGTGTGCGCGAGGTTTGCGCCCCTACCGTGTCACGGTGCACGATGCCGGTGTGATACGTCTCCATCGCGTTTTCTAGGATCAGTTTCCAGTTGCAGTCGGGTTCCAGCGTCACCGTCCAAGTGCAGCGCATCTCTTCTGGCTTGTGCGACGCAAGCCTGTCGGGCAGATCGCCCAAGTGTTCGGCCAAGCTGGGGCCATCGGCGACGAAGCGGGCAAAGACGAAACCGGCCCATGTTTCACACGCCAAAGCCACCATGCCGTTTTCGCGGCGGTCAAAGCCCTCGGCATCTTTCATATCGGGGCAGCCATACAAGCGCCCGTCGTTCAGATAGCTCCACCCATGATAGGGGCACATCACCTTGCCGCCCGTGTTGCCCTGCCCCTCTAGCAAGATCGACCCGCGATGGCGGCAGTAGTTGGCAAAGACGCGCAAGATGCCATCGGCCCCGCGCAGGGCGACTATCGGGCCACCGGGGCTGTCAAAGGCGCGGTAATCGCCGGGGTTGGGCAGCATTTCCGTGCGGCACAAAAAGAACCAATGGCGCAGGAACAGGGCTTCGCGCTCTTGGGCGAAATGGGCGGGGTCGGTGTAAAACCCCGCAGGCATGGCACGCGCCTGATGGATCGGGCGGGCGGCATCGGACAACTCAGTGCTTTTCAGGGCCACGGCATCCTCCTGTGCTTTCGCACCAACCATCGCACGACCACGCAACAGGTCAAGTGCGCGCTGCGGCTGGTTGACCTTTGCGCCGACAAAAGCGCAAACTGCGGTATCACCAAGAATCCGGAGAGCGCGATGCCTGACCCTTCTTTGAACGTGCTCGGCACCGCGTTGCAGCCCTGTTCTACCCAGCCCATGACCGGCTTTTACCGCAACGGATGCTGTGACACAGGGCCAGAGGATCGCGGCCAGCACACTGTTTGCGCGGTGATGACGGCAGAGTTTCTGGCTTTGTCAAAATACCTTGGCAACGACCTGTCTACTCCACGCCCCGAATACGGGTTTGCCGGCCTGAAACCCGGTGATCGGTGGTGCCTGTGCGCCAGCCGATTTCTGCAAGCGCATGAAGAAGGCGCAGCCCCACAGGTCAACCTTGCGGCCACCCACCGCCGCGCCTTGGACATTGTGCCGATGGATGTGTTGCAAGCCAACAGCGCCGATTAGGCGGCATTGGCGCTGGGTGGATGTGGCGGACGGATCGGTGTGTCGTCGCGCATCAGGTCGTCGATGAACAGGCTCAGCAACTGCGAGCGCCCAGAAACCCCCGCCTTGCGATAGATGGCATTGGTCTGGGCCTTGACCGTGCCTTCGGATGTTGCGCGCAGAACGGCGATTTCGGCGGTCGACATGCCTTTAATCGCAAACAGCGCCACATCACGCTCGGCGGGGGTTAGGGCCCATTCGGCAAAGCGTTCTTCCAGCAGGTCCATGAAGGCACCTGAAGCGCGCCTTAAGCGTTCTTGCGCCTTGTTGCGGTCGGCCACGGCGCGGCGCATGGCCAAGCCGCCAAAAACGGCACCGATCACAAGCCCCAAGGCAGCACCCATCTCTAGCATTTCGCGCATCTCCCACGACAAAGGGCGCGCTTCGATGCCGAAGAGGGATGAGAAAATGTCAGAAATGAACAGCATCGCGCAAAGCGCTTGGGCCAGAAACACCAAAGAGATGATCATTAAACGCGCCAAATCAACCTCTTCCTATCGCGAAAACCATCGGGCTGCGGGGCGCATCCCGTCTGTGTCTTTACTCAATTCCCGCCCCCTGAATTGTCTTCGGTCTGGGCTTCGGGCGGGTCTTGCGATTGCTGATCTTGGCTATCGTTGCCATCTGAGTCGGATGGATCGACCGTTTCACTGCCAGTGTCGGCTGCGTTATCTTCACTTTGCGCAGACGGCGTTTCTGGCACGGTTTTGGCCCCCACCGGATCGACCAAAGAATAGGCCGCCTGCCCTTCTGCCGCTGTCCAAAGATCGCGCAAGATCTCTCCGGTGATGGGGTTAAGGATAATCTCGCGCACCCCGTCTGACCGCGATGCCACAATGCGCACGCGGCCAAGCCATGTGGTTTCCAAAGCAATGTCGGCAAAGCCCTGCTGGGTCAATTGCGCCACGATGGCATCGGCATAGCTGGACGCTTGGGCCTGTCCGGCCAAAGCAAGAAAAGCGGTGCAGGTGGAAAGGAAGGTCCGTCTTTTCATCGCTCACCCCGGACTGGGCCGGTTCCATTATCAAAGGTTATCCGCGATTCGACCTGATCCAGCAAGGCCGCTTAAGTTGGGCCAAGCGGCGCGCGGCGCAATTTTGCCCAGCGCGGTGAATCAGGCGAACGCAGTCTGTCATCTGTATTGCGCGGGTTTGGCGCGGTTGGGAATGGGCCTAAGGGTTAATGCGGGCTAACTTATCGCAGGTTTTGCGGCCTAAACCTAAGTTTAGGCCAAGCCGCAAGAGTGCTGGGGGCAGCAAACGCTTACCAAGGCACGCCGTGCCCCTGCCAATCGTAAAAGCCGCCCGATTGCGCGGGCGTCAGGCTATTCAACACCGCAAGCAAGTGCCCCGCGGCCTGCGTCGGGGCGATGGCCGCGTGCGTGCCGCGATGATCGCGTGTCAGGCTGGTGTCAACCGTGCCGGGGTGCAGGCTGACAATGACAGACTGCGGATGGCTGCGCGCGACCTCTATCGCTGCGGTGTGAATCAACTGGTTCAACGCCGCCTTGGCCGCACGGTAGGCATACCAGCCGCCCAGATGGTTATCGCCGATCGACCCGACCCGTGCCGAAAGGGCAGCAAAGCGCACAGGCGCATCACGCGGCATCAAGCGCAGCGCGTGTTTCAGCACCAACAGCGGGCCGGTGGCGTTCAGGGCGAACTGGGCGGCAAAGGCCGCCGGATCCACCGCGCGCAGCGACTTTTCGGGGCGGTAGGGGCCAAGCTCTAACGCGCCTGTTGCCACAAAGACGGTGGTATAGCGCCCCACCAGCCGGTCAAGGCAGGCTTGCACGCTGGCTTCATCTGTCACATCCAACCCATCCACACTGCGCGACAGGCGGGTGACGGCATAGCCCCGCCCCTCCAAGGCCAAAGCCACCGCCGCCCCAATACCGCCCGACGCGCCCACGACCAGTGCCTGCTGCATCATTCCCCCCGCTTTGCCCAAAGCTAGTGCCACCCTGCCCTTTTCCAAGCCCTGCAAAATCCCTGCTTACCCCCTTTTCTTTCGCGCGATCCTGCTTATAGTCAGCGCCCATGACCAAGGATCTGATCACGGCAAGCAAAGTGGCGCGGGTTTACCGCGTGATGACGGCTGCCCTGCCCTTGGGTCTGCTACGTCTTAGCCGCCTCTGAGCGTGCCCCAAGGGTGCGACCGCTCAGAGGTGAACAGCGCCCAACACGCCGGCACAGCCGCTAAGACCCTTGACCAAGGATAGTTTCAGATGACCCAAGCCTCTGCCCAACCCCGCGTTTTGATATTTGACACCACTTTGCGCGACGGGGAACAATCCCCTGGTGCGACCATGACCCACGATGAAAAGCTGGAAATCGCGGGCCTTTTGGATGAAATGGGCGTCGATATCATCGAGGCGGGCTTTCCCATCGCCTCTGAGGGCGACTTTAACGCCGTCAGCGAAATCGCCAAACGCTCGAAGAACTCGACGATCTGTGGCTTGGCGCGCGCGAACTTCAAAGACATCGACCGCTGCTGGGAGGCGGTGAAGCACGCCCGCTCGCCGCGCATTCACACCTTCATCGGCACCTCGCCCTTGCACCGCGCCATTCCCAATCTGGACATGGATCAGATGGCCGAGCGTATTCATGAAACCGTGACCCATGCGCGCAACCTGTGCGACAATGTGCAATGGTCGCCCATGGATGCCACGCGCACCGAACATGATTACCTGTGCCGCACGGTGGAAATCGCCATCAAGGCAGGGGCGAGCACGATCAACATTCCCGACACGGTGGGCTACACCTACCCGTTCGAATCCGCCAAGCTGATCGCCATGCTGCTGGAACGTGTTCCGGGTGCTGATAAGGTGATCTTCGCCACCCATTGCCACAACGACCTTGGCATGGCCACCGCCAACGCCTTGGCCGCGGTAGAGGCTGGGGCCCGCCAGATTGAATGCACGATCAACGGTTTGGGCGAACGCGCTGGCAACACCGCTTTGGAAGAAGTTGTCATGGCAATGCGCGTGCGCAATGACATTTTGCCCTATCAAACCGGTATCGACACATCCAAGATCATGAACCTGTCGCGGCGGGTGTCTTCGGTTTCGGGCTTTGCGGTGCAGTTCAACAAGGCCATCGTTGGCAAGAACGCCTTTTTGCATGAAAGCGGCATTCACCAAGACGGCGTGCTGAAGAATGTGCAAACCTTTGAAATCATGCGCCCCGAAGACATTGGCCTGACCGCGACGAATATCGCCATGGGCAAACACTCTGGCCGTGCCGCGCTGCGTTCAAAGCTGAAAGAGTTGGGGTTTGATCTGGCCGACAACCAGTTGAACGACGTCTTTGTGCGCTTCAAAGCCTTGGCTGACCGCAAGAAAGAAGTCTACGACGAAGACCTGATCGCCCTTGTCGCCGATGAAGCGACCAACGACGACAACGACCACATCCAAGTCAAGCGCCTGCGGGTTGTCTGCGGCACGGAAGGCCCGCGTGAGGCTGAGCTGACGCTGGTGATCGGCGGTGTCGAAACCGCGACCGACGCCACAGGCGACGGGCCAGTCGATGCGGCGTTTAATGCGGTGAATATGCTGTATGCCCACCATGCCAAGCTGCAACTGTATCAGGTGCACGCCGTGACCGAAGGCACCGATGCGCAGGCGACTGTTTCGGTGCGGCTGGAAGAAGACGGGCGGATTGCCACGGGAACTTCGGCCGATACCGACACCGTGGTGGCCAGCGTGAAAGCCTATGTTCACGCGCTAAACCGTCTGATCCAACGCCGCCAGAAAACCGCGCCGGATTCGGATGTGAAGACGATCAGCTACAAGCAGTAAGACTTGGCGCCTATTGCGAATGAAACAGGCCAAAGCCCCGCTTTGGCCTGTTTTATTTTGCGCTATGGGTCAGAACCCGCCTGCGCCCTTCATCTCGACCAAGGTATTGCCGCCGTCCACCACCAGCATCGCCCCATTGACATAGCTTGCCCCCTGCGAGGCTAAGAACACCGCGCAGGCCGCCACCTCGTCCGGCGTGCCGGGGCGGCCCACAGGGGTAGCACGACCGGCGCGGATTTCCTTGGCACTTGACGATTCCGTTTGAATCCACCCCGGCAACACCGCGTTGCAGGTGATGCCATCGCCGCCATATTCCAAAGCCACCGACCGCGTCATGCCGCCAATCGCCGCCTTGGCCGTGGCATAGCCGGATGATCCATCAATCGTCACCAATGGTCCCGTGACGGAACCAATGTTAACAATCCGCCCATACCGCGCCGTCTGCATTGCAGGCAAAGCCGCGCGGATGCAGTGGAACGTCACGCCGATGTTCAACGCCATATGATGCGCCCAATCGGCATCGGACAACCCGCCCAACTTGGCGCGCTTCACCGATTTGCCGCTTTGCACCATGCCCGCATTGTTGACCAACACAGCCACATCGCCCAGTTGGGCGGCGATGGCGGCAAACATCCCCTGCACTTGGGCCGGATCGGTCAGGTCGGCTTTGTGGGCCATGCAGCCCAGTTCTGATGCGCGATCAAATATACGGTCGGTGGTGGCAGTGATGCACAGCTTGGCACCCGCCTTTTGCAAGGCCCGCGCGATGGCAAAGCCAATCCCCCCCGTGCTGCCTGCGCCCGTCACCAAAGCCACGCGATTGTGAAAGTCGGTCATATCTTCTCCAGTTCGGCACAGGTCTTTGTGCAAAAAGCATAGCTGTGGCCGTGCGATCAGCGAAGCGCGAAGGTGATTTTTCCGGATTTTATCGTAAAAAGTATACTAAATGCAATTTTTAGGCTGAAAAGACCGACACTTAATGGCTATTTGTCAACTTTACCCATGACCGGCATAATCCCGCACGCCCTGTGTCATAGCCCTTTCGCCCGCCTTTGTGACGCCCTATACGAAAGCGCCCGCCTCTCGCCTGAGTCGCGGGGGCATTTCCCATTTCGGACCACAGCGGGGCGCTACCATGTCGATCTTTTCCAACATCTTTTCGGGTCTGTTTTCGTCGGACATGGCGATCGACCTTGGAACGGCCAACACGCTGGTCTACGTCAAAGGGCGCGGGATTATCCTGAACGAACCTTCGGTCGTGGCATATCATGTCAAGGACGGCAAAAAGCAGGTTCTGGCCGTGGGCGAAGACGCCAAGCTGATGCTGGGCCGCACACCGGGCAGCATTGAAGCGATCCGCCCGATGCGTGACGGTGTGATTGCCGACTTCGACACAGCCGAAGAGATGATCAAGCATTTCATCCGCAAAGTGCACAAACGCTCGACCTTTTCTAAGCCCAAGATCATCGTCTGCGTGCCTTATGGCGCAACGCCGGTTGAAAAGCGCGCCATTCGCCAGTCGGTGCTTTCGGCAGGTGCGCGCCGTGCGGGTTTGATTGCCGAACCGATTGCAGCGGCGATTGGCGCGGGCATGCCGATCACTGATCCCACCGGCAGCATGGTTGTCGACATCGGGGGGGGTACGACCGAGGTGGCGGTGCTGTCCTTGGGCGACATCGTCTATGCCCGCTCAGTTCGCGTCGGCGGCGACCGGATGGACGAGGCGATTATCAGCTATCTGCGCCGCCATCAAAACCTGCTGATCGGCGAAGCCACCGCCGAACGCATCAAAACCACCATCGGCACAGCGCGGATGCCCGACGACGGGCGCGGCGCTTCGATGATGATCCGTGGCCGCGATTTGTTGAACGGCGTGCCGAAAGAAACCGAAATCAACCAAGCCCAAGTGGCAGAGGCTTTGTCAGAACCCGTGCAATCCATCTGCGATGCGGTGATGCAGGCATTGGAAACGACCCCGCCCGATCTGGCCGCTGATATCGTTGACCGTGGCGTGATGCTGACTGGCGGCGGCGCGCTGTTGGGCGATCTTGACCTGTCGCTGCGCGAGCAGACCGGCCTGCCGATCTCGGTCGCCAACGAGCCGCTGAACTGCGTGGCTTTGGGCACGGGCAAAGCGCTAGAGTATGAAAAGCAACTGCGCCACGTGATCGACTACGACAGCTAAGCCCTTTCGATTAAGGGGGGCCTATGGCCAAACCTCGGACATATGACAGCGAAGATTTCTCACGCCCGCTGCGCCGGGTTTTGGTGGGGCTTTTGGTGGTAGTGTTTTTGGCCATCTTTGTGCTGTGGCGCATAGATAGCCCAAGGGTGGAACGGTTTCGCACGGCTTTGGTCGATAAGGTTGTGCCGTCTTTGTCTTGGGCCATGGCACCCGTGACCAAACTGTCGGCAATTGTTGAAAACTTTCAGTCCTACGGCCGCCTTTACGAACAAAACCAGCAACTGCGCGAAGAATTGCAGCAGATGAAGGCATGGAAAGAGGCGGCGTTACAGCTAGAGCAAAAGAACGCCCGCCTGCTAGACCTGAACAATGTCCGCCTTGACCCGATGCTGACCCATGTGACCGGCGTGGTTCTGGCCGACAGCGGCAGCCCGTTTCGCCAATCGGTCCTGTTGAACGTGGGCACGCGTGACGGCATTCAAGACGGCTGGGCCACGATGGACGGCATCGGCCTTGTCGGGCGCATATCCGGCGTGGGCAACCGCACCAGTCGCGTGATCTTGCTGACCGACAGTTCCAGCCATATTCCCGTGATTATTCAACCCTCGGGGCAAAAGGCGATTTTGTCGGGCGACAACTCGATGCTGCCGCCGTTGGATTTTCTGGAACATCCCGACCAGATTCAGCCCGGCGATCGGGTGATCAGCACGGGCGATGGCAATGTGTTTCCGGCGGGCTTGCTGGTGGGCCAAGTTGCCATGGGGTCTGACAAACGGCTGAGAGTGGTCTTGGCCGCCGATTACGAGCGGTTGGAATTCCTGCGCGTTTTGCGCAGTTATGCCAGCGCCCCAATTACCGACCCGGGCGCACTTCTGGTGCCCTTGCCGCCGCGCGCCCTGCCGCCGGGGGTTCAGGGGCCCTTACTGCCCGCTGCCGGATTGCCGGTTTCCGTTCCCCAAGATGGCACCAACACCGGCGCAGAGGGGGCCACTGCACCCTCGATCCCCGATGGCACCACGGGGGCGCGCAGTGATTAGCGCCTTTATCGGACCGCTTTGGGTGCATCGCCTGATCTTTCTGGGGGCGGCACTGATCTTAACATTCATGCGCCTTTTGCCCTTGCACACAACGGCGGGGCATTTGCCGGGGCCTGACATCTTATTGTGCCTGATCTTTGCATGGATGGTGCGGCGGCCAGAGTATTTGTCAGCCCTGATGATCGGGGTGGTCGTTTTGACCGAAGACATGCTGCTGATGCGCCCGCCCGGACTTTGGGCTGCTTTGGTGTTGATCGGGGCCGAATTCATCCGTGCGCGCAGTGCGCTGACGCGTGAGTTGAACTTTGGCGTCGAGTGGCTGTTGGTGGCAGGCGTGATTTTCGCGGTGTTTTTCGCCAACCGAACCATCTTGGATCTGGCCTTTGTGGACCAACCTTCTTTTGGCTTTTCCTTGTTGCAGATCATCTGGTCGATTGTGGCCTATCCTGCGGTGGTTGCCGTGTCGCGCTATGGGCTTGATTTGTACAAACCTGCAATGGGCCAAGTTGACGCCTTTGGGAGACGAATGTGAGACGCCCTGTTCGCGACCACGAAGACAGTGCGCGCCGCATCAACCGCCGCGCTTTGTTCATGGGTGGGTGCATGGCCGCCACTATGGCGGTGCTGGCCGGCCGGATGCGCTATCTTGGCATAGACCAATCTGACACCTTTTCCCTGTTGGCCGAACAAAACCGCGTCAACATCCAATTGCTGCCCCCCGCCCGTGGCCTGATCGTGGATCGCAACGGCAAACTTATCGCAGGCAATGAACAGACCTACCGTGTCGTCATCACCCGCGAGGGGGCGGGCGATGTAAACTTGGTTTTGAACCGCCTAAGCCACCTGATCCCGCTGACCGAGGGCGACATGGCGCGGGTGTTGAAGGATATTGATCGCAACGCCTCTTTCGTGCCCATTCCCGTGGCGGACCGCGTGACGTGGGAAGAGTTCAGCCGTGTGTCTTTGAACGCGCCCGCCTTGCCGGGGGTGACGCCCGATGTCGGCCTGTCGCGGCTTTATCCGCGCGACACCGATTTTGCCCATGTGGTGGGCTATGTTGGCCCCGTGTCGGAAAAAGATCTGGCCGAGATCGAAAACCCCGATCCCGTGCTGAACATCCCCAAATTCCAGATCGGCAAGATCGGGGTGGAAAAGTGGGAGGAAGACGTGCTGCGCGGGTCAGCCGGCAACCGCAAGATAGAGGTCAACCACGTTGGCCGCATCATGCGCGAGTTGGACCGGACCGAGGGAAAATCAGGCGCCGACCTGACCCTGACGCTGGATGCCGATGTGCAAAACTTTCTGCAAGTCCGTCTGGGCGACCAATCTGCCGCCTGTATCGTGATGGATGTGCAAAACGGCGACATCATTGGTGCGGTGTCTGCGCCCAGTTTCAACCCGAACCTGTTTGTGCGTGGCATTTCAAACGCCAATTACAGCGCCCTGATGGAAGATGACCACCGCCCCTTGGCCAACAAGGTTGTGCAAGGCACCTATCCACCGGGCTCGACGTTCAAGGTCGTCACAGCCCTGTCGGCCTTGGCCAATGGCCAGATTGACGTGGACACCACGGTTTATTGCCCCGGCTATCTCGATTTCCGCGGGCGCAAGTTCCATTGCTGGAAGTCGGGGGGGCATGGCAAAGTCGACTTGGCCCGCGCCTTGGCTGAAAGCTGCGATGTGTTCTTTTACGATGTCGCCCAAAGGGTTGGCATCGACAAAATCGCCGATATGGGCAAGACCATGGGGCTTGGCCAACGCCACGATCTGCCCATGTCTGCCATATCCGAGGGTAATTTGCCCACCAAAGAATGGAAACAACAGCGCTACAAGCAAGACTGGCGGATTGGCGATACGATCAACGCCTCGATTGGGCAGGGGTATGTCTTGGCCTCGCCTTTGCAACTGGCGGTCATGACGGCGCGGGTGGCGACAGGCAGGCAAGTTGTGCCGCGCCTGATCAAAGCGGTCGACGGCATAGAGGTTCCTGCGGCCGAGGCTTTGCCCCTTGGTCTTGAAACCTCGCACCTCGATTCGGTGCGCTCTGGCATGACACAAGTGGTCAACGGCCAGCATGGCACATCTTATGCCGCGCGGATCGACAATGATGCGATGCGCATGGCGGGTAAGTCGGGCACCTCGCAGGTGCGCAACATCTCGGCGGCAGAGCGCGAGACGGGGGTGGTCACGAACAACGACCTGCCGTGGAAATCGCGCGACCACGCCCTGTTTGTGGCCTACGCCCCCGCCGATGCGCCACGCTATGCGGTGGCGGTGGTGGTGGAACATGGCGGCGGCGGGTCTTCGGCCGCAGCCCCCATTACGCGTGATGCCCTGCTGCGCGTGATGACGGGCGCTTTGCCCGACCCGATGGATTACCCCGAAAGCCAACGCGCGCGCATTGACACCATGCTGAAAGAACTGCGCCTGCGCCGCCCTGATGGCAGCCAACCCCCGGAAATAAAGGCCTAAAGCCCATGAGTTTTCTGGAATACCGCGTCAAATTCGCCCCCACGGGCTTTGCCAAGGTGCTTTATGTGAACTGGAGCCTGTATCTGCTGGTTTGCGCCTGTGCGACCATCGGCTGGCTGATGCTATACTCGATCTCGGGCGGGGATATGCAGCAATGGGCCGAACCGCAGATGAAGCGGTTCGGCGTGGGCATGGTCTTATCGCTGGCCATATGCTTCACGCCGATCTGGTTTTGGCGCAGCATGTCGGCGGCGGCCTATATCGTGACCTTTGTTTTGCTGCTGGTGGTGCATTTCTTCGGTGCCGTGGGCATGGGCGCGCAGCGCTGGATTGATCTGGGCTTTATTCGCATTCAGCCGTCAGAATTCATGAAGGTTAGCCTGATCATGATGTTGGCCACCTATTATGATTGGCTAGAGGATCGCAAAGTCTCGCGGTTGATCTGGGTGATTGTGCCGGTGGTGCTGATCATCGTTCCCGCTGTTTTGGTCTTGATGGAGCCGAACTTGGGCACGACCTTGATGCTGGTCATAGCGGGGGCGTCTGTCATGTTCGCGGCGGGCGTGTCGCTGTGGTACTTTGGCGGCGTGCTTGCCCTGATCGGGGCGGGGGTTGCGGGAATATTCTTTTTGCGCGGCACGCCGTGGCAGTTGATCCACGATTATCAGTATAGGCGGATCGACACGTTCCTTGACCCGTCAGCCGATCCTTTGGGGGCGGGATATAACATCTTGCAGGCCAAGATTGCTCTGGGCTCGGGCGGGATGGCGGGCAAGGGCTTTATGCAGGGCACGCAAAGCCGGTTGAACTTTCTGCCCGAAAAGCACACCGATTTCATCTTCACCACACTGGGCGAAGAGTTCGGCTTTGTCGGAGAGATTTCGCTTCTCACCCTATATGCCGCCATTTTGATCTTTCTGTTCTGGGCAGCAATGCAGAACAAAGATCGCTTCTCGTCGTTGCTGCTGATCGGCATAGCGGCGAATTTCTTTTTGTATCTGGCCGTCAATCTGGCGATGGTGATGGGCATGGCCCCTGTGGTTGGCGTGCCCCTGCCGTTCCTAAGCTACGGCGGGTCAGCCACGCTGGTTTTGCTTTTGGCCTTCGGGCTGGTGCAAAGCGCCATCGTGCACAGGCTGCGCTGATGTTTGGCCAAGCTTACCATCGCCACACAAGGTTTCTGGCAGCACTGCTGTTTGGCGGGTTGATGTGGGCGGGCAGCCATTTGTTGGCGGTTGACCAAGTGATGAGCGGGCTGATCGGGGCCAATGCCTTTTTCCTTAGCTACCTTACGCTGATAATGGCCATGGTGTTGCGCACCACACCAACGCAGATGCGCCGCCATTCAGAGCAAGACGACGAGGGGGCGGTTTTGATCCTTGCCCTTGCCCTGATGGCGGTGCTGATCAGCCTGTCGTCGATCTTTCTGGTCCTGAACCGGTCCACCATCAGCGCGGTTGAAACCGTCTTTGCGCTGGCAGCGGCACCTTTAGGATGGGCGACCTTGCACGTACTTGCGGCGTTTCGCTATGCGCATTTGTACTTTGCGCCCGACCCTGACGGTGGGCTAGCCTTTCCGGGCACGCCCAAGCCAGAGATTTGGGATTTCATGTACTTCTCTTTCGTCGTGGGAATGACAGCGCAAACCGCCGATGTCTCTATCACCACGACGGCGATGCGACGGGTGGTGTTGATCCACTCGATCGGGTCATTTTTCTTTAACACTGTCATCCTTGCTATGGCGGTGAATGCCGCAATAGCCTTGTCGCAATAGCCAAAGGGGAACCCTATGCTGATCCTATTCGCCGCCCCTGCCCTTTGGCCCGCCTATGCCACGATCTTGCCGCAGGCTTTGGCCGAGGCGGGGCTTACAGCGCAGATCGTGACCGAAGCTGCCGATCCGGCCTTGGTGGATTACATCATCTATGCCCCGTCTGCCCCCTTGCAGGATTTCACCCCCTTCACGCGCTGCAAAGCCGTGCTTAGCCTGTGGGCGGGGGTGGAACGTATCGTAGGAAACACCACCCTGACCCAACCCTTGACGCGCATGGTTGACCCCTATCTGACCGAAGGCATGGTGGAATGGGTCGTAGGCCACGCGCTGCGCCATCATCTGGGCATGGACCGCCACATCCTAAACCCGACCCATGTCTGGGATCCAACCTGCCCGCCCCTTGCCCGCCAGCGCCCTGTGGCCATGCTGGGCCTAGGCGCGCTTGGCCTTGCCGCCGCGCGCGCCTTACAAGCGCTGAACTTCCCCGTCACAGGGTGGAGCCGCGCCCCGAAGGTCATCGAGGGTCTGACCTGCCTGCACGGCGAGGCGGGCTTGCAACAGGCCCTGTCCACCGCCGCCATCGTCGTCACCTTGCTGCCACGCACGCCGCAAACCGAAAACCTGCTGAACGCGCGCACATTGGCTTACTTGCCAAAGGGTGCCGTGATCCTGAACCCAGGACGCGGGCCGCTGATCGACGATCAGGCCCTGCTGGCAGCGCTGGACAGTGGCCAAGTGGCCCATGCCACGCTGGATGTGTTTCGCACCGAACCCCTGCCGCCAGATCATGCGTTTTGGACGCACCCACAGGTCACCGTCACCCCCCACATCGCGGCGGACACAAGGCCGCACAGCGCCGCACGGGTTTTGGTCGAAAACATCCGCCGCGCCGAAACAGGTGCGCCGTTGCTGCATCTGGTTGACCGCGCGCTTGGCTACTAAGGTCGTATGGATACTTGGGCAAGTATGAAAGGGGCAGGGTTTTGCCCTATGCCCGACCTTGCCATTTGCGCGACCTTACCTGTCGGTTCTAGAACACCAAGGGCAGGCCCAAACCCCTAGCCTTTGCCCATGCGAAAGAACCAAGGGGCGGCTTCAGCCATGCGATATCTGACAGGCGCGGCGCTGATTATGTTGGCCGGTGTGGTGTGGTCGGTGCAAGGCGTTCTGATCCGCCAATTGCACGAGGCGGGCAGTTGGGCGGTGCTGTTTTGGCGGTCGTTCGGCATGGTGCCCGTGCTTGTGCTGTGGATCGGCCCCACCCGCGTTCTGCCCGCCCTGCGCCAAGTCGGCTGGGCGGGGGCCGCAGGCGGGCTTGGGCTGGTGCTGGCCTTTGGCGGGGCGATTGTGGCGCTGCAATCTACCACGGTCGCCAATGCGGTGCTTTTATTCTCGGCCTCGCCGTTCTTTGCCGCTGTGTTCGGGCGGGTTTTGTTGAAAGAGCCGGTGTCCTTACCCACATGGGGGGCTATTTTGCTGGCGGTGGCGGGCATTTTGGTCATGGTGGGCGGGGTGGGCCAGATTGGCGGCGGGCAGGTGCTGGGGACGGCGGCGGCGCTGATCTCGGCCGCGGGGTTTGCGGCTTTTACCGTCACGATCCGCTGGGGCCATGTGGACGACATGCTGCCCGCGGTTCTGCTGGGCGGCATTTTTTCTGCCATCGCCGGGGCTGCGGCAGCCCTGATTGCGGGCCAAACCTTGGCGGTTCCCCCGTTCGAGGCAGGCTTGGCCTTTGGCATGGGCGTGGTGACGCTGACGGGGGGAATGTATCTTTACACCAAGGGCAGCCAAGTCGTGCCTGCCGCCCAAGCCACCTTGTTATCGTTGATCGAAGTGTTGTTGGCCCCCGTTTGGGCTTGGGCCGTTTTGGGCGAAACGCTGTCGGCCAATTCCGCACTTGGGGGCGCGGTTCTGCTGACGGCAGTGGTTTTAAACGCGGCCCTTGGCTTGCGCACAGCGCGGCAACGCCCAAAACGACCTTGACAGTCGTCGGCCCAAACGCCAGCCTTTGGCCAAATAAGGATCACCCGCCCATGGCGCGCTGTTTGCCAATGCCCCTGTCGACCAACATCGCCACCCTTTCGGTGGGCGGTGTCTTGGCGGGCTTTTCGGCTTTGGTGGTGAACATGGGTATGGTTGAAATTCAGCGTCAGGCCAAGGCGGGTTAGCCTTTACCCTATGGCCCCAAGGGCCAACTCGCCTGCGCAAAACCACATCAAAAGGAGACCGGATATGCCCGGCAATATGACATTTGACCAATTGAAAGAGGCCGTCGACACAGGCGCCATCGACACCGTTCTGGTGGCCGCCGTCGATATGTGGGGCCGCCTGATGGGCAAACGCTTCCACGCGGCGTTTTTCGTGAAAAGCGGGTGGCAAGAAACCCATTGCTGCGATTACCTGCTGACGGTCGACCAAGACATGAACACAGTGCAGGGCTATAAAAGCAGCTCGTGGACAACGGGCTACGGCGACTATGTGATGAAGCCCGACATGGCCACTTTGCGCCTGATCCCGTGGCTGCCCGGCACGGCCTTGGTGCTGGCCGACTTGGTTGACCACCACACAGGCCAAGAGGTTACCGTCAGCCCGCGCGCCATTTTGAAAAAACAGGTCGCGCGTGCCCGCGCCATGGGGTTTGAACCCATGATGGCGTCGGAGCTGGAATTCTACCTGTTCGAAAACTCTTACGAAAACCTGCGCGATGGCGGCTTGCGGTCGTTGCAGCCGGTGTCATCGTATAACGAAGATTACCACATCTTCCAAACCACCAAGGAAGAAGACGTCATGCGCGCCGTGCGCAACGGGCTTTATGGCGCGGGCATTCCGGTGGAAAATTCCAAGGGAGAGGCGGACGCGGGCCAAGAAGAGCTGAACTACAAATATTCCGACGCCCTAGATACCGCCGACAACCACACGATCGTCAAGAACGGCATTAAGGAAATCGCTTGGACCAAGGGGCGTTCTGTGACGTTTATGGCCAAGTATGACCATAAGAAAGCCGGATCCTCGGCCCATATCCACCAAAGCCTGTGGAGCCTTGATGGCAAACCCAGCTTTGAAGATCATGACGATGCGCATGGCATGTCAGCGACCATGAAGCACTATATCGCCGGACAATTGGCCCATGCCCGCGATATCACGGCCTTTTTAGCCCCCTATGTGAACAGCTACAAACGCTTCACCGTGGGGATGTTTGCCCCCACCAAAGCGGTGTGGAGCGCGGATAACCGCACCGCTGGGTTCCGTGTTTGCGGCGAACACACCAAAGCCGTGCGGGTCGAATGCCGCATTCCGGGCAGCGATGTGAACCCCTATCTGGCCTGCGCGGCCCTGCTTGCGGCTGGCTTGGATGGGATAGAGAAGAAGATGCCGCTAGAGCCTGAAATGAAGGGCGATATGTACAGCGCGGCGGGCATCCGCGAGATTCCCAAGAACCTGCGCGATGCAGCAACACTGTTGCACAAATCCACCATGCTGCGCGCGGCCTTTGGCGACGAGGTGGTCGAGCACTATCACCACGCCTGTCAGTGGGAGATTGCTGAAACTGACCGCGTTGTGACCGACTTTGAATTGCAACGGTTGCTGGAACGCGCATAAACACACACAAACACACAGTTGACAAATCAGGGATCAGTGTGTAGCTTTGCTGCATATTGATCCTTGGAGCATAGCATGAGCAAATATTCCCCCCTGACCCTGCATCTGCAAAGCTGCAATCTGGCCCATGTGCCGATGCGGTTTGCCGAGATTGAAGCGTTGCTAGGCTTTGCCCTGCCCCCCTCGTCGCGGCAGCACCGGGGTTGGTGGAGCAATAATCCCATCAACAATGTCATGACCAAGGCTTGGCTGGCGGCAGGGTACACCACGCGGAATGTTGATCTTGCGGGGGAAAACGTGGTCTTTGCCAAGTCTGCCACAGCTTCTGCCACCGCCACCGGCTTTGCCGAAGGCGCTGCCCCACTGATCTGGGCGGGCAGTGCTGCCAAACTCCCATTGGGCGATCACCCGCTGTTTGGCTGCATGGCAGGCACGCTGCGGGTCGAGGCGGGGTTTGATCTGACAGCGCCGCTGTATGGCGACGCCGAAGTTGACGGCTGGATGGATCACAAAGCCACCCATCTGCGGGGCGAACCGCTATGAAAACCCCGCTGTTGCTGGATACCTGCGCGTTGATCTGGTCGGCCATGGGCGGCGATCAGCCCAAGCTGCGCCAGCATTTGCGCACGGCCTATGAAGGGGCGACACAAGTTTGGATCTCGCCCATCTCGGCTTGGGAGATTGGCCAGCTTGCCGCCCTGCGCCGCATTACGCTGGCCCGCCCTGCCTTATCATGGTTTGAACAGGTCGTGGCCCAATCGGGCGCGCGGCTGGCAGACTTGGGGCCAAAGGTGCTGATGGCGTCATCTGACCTGCCAGACGAATTGCACCGCGACCCTGCGGATCGTATCATCATCGCAACGGCCCGCGAATATGGGCTGCGCGTGGTGACGCGTGACCGTAAGATTTTGGACTATGCCGAAAAAGGCCATGTGATGGCTTTGGAATGTTGAACGCTTGGGCACCTGCCCACCTTACGAGGTAATCTGATGACCACCATCAAACTGATCTCTCCGGTCGACGGCTCGGTTTATGCCGAACGCACGCCGCTTGCGCCCGAAGCCGCCCGCTCCATGGTGGCGCGCGCTAAGGCTGCGCAAAAGGGCTGGGCCGCGCGGCCTTTGGGCGAACGCATTGCCTTGGTGCGCCAAGGGGTCGCCCATCTGAACGCTATGGCAGACCGCGTGGTGGAAGAACTGGCGTGGCAAATGGGCCGCCCCACCCGCTTTGGCGGTGAGTTTGGCGGTGTGAACGCGCGCACCGAATACATGGCCGACATCGCCGAAAAGACCCTTGCCCCCGTGATGATCGAAGACAGCGACAAATTCCGCCGCTACATCGCCCGCGAAGCGCTTGGCGTGGTGTTTATCGTTGCCCCGTGGAACTATCCCTATCTGACGGCGATCAACACCTTGGTCCCCGCTTTGATTGCGGGCAACACCGTGATCTTGAAACACGCCAGCCAAACCCTGCTGGCCGGCGAACGCTTGGCCGAGGCTTTCCATGCGGCGGGCGTGCCGGAAGATGTGTTTCAAAACGTGGTGCTCGACCATGCCACGACCGAAAGCCTGATCGGCGCGCGGGCGTTTGATTTTGTGAACTTCACAGGCTCGGTCGGCGGCGGTCAAGCGATGGAACGCGCTGCGGCAGGCACCTTTACCCCCATGGGCCTTGAACTGGGCGGCAAAGACCCCGGTTACGTGCGCGCCGATGCCAATCTTGACGCGGCCGTTGATACGCTGATGGACGGGGCAATGTTCAACGCGGGTCAATGCTGCTGCGGGATCGAGCGGATCTATGTGCACGAAAGCCTTTATGACGCTTTTGTTGAAAAGTCGGTGGCTTGGGTCAACGCACTGAAACTGGGCAACCCGTTTGACGCCGCATCAACCCTTGGGCCGATGGCCAACAAGCGCTTTGCCAAAGTTGTGCGCGACCAAGTGGCCGAAGCTGTCGCCCAAGGCGCGAAACCCCTGATCGACCCTGCCCATTTCCCCGCCGATGATGGCGGCGCTTACCTTGCGCCGCAAATCTTGGTCAACGTCACCCATGATATGCGCGTGATGACCGAGGAATCCTTTGGCCCCGTGGTCGGCATCATGAAGGTTTCATCAGACGAAGAAGCCCTGCGCCTGATGAATGACAGCCCCTATGGGCTGACAGCCTCTATCTGGACGCAAGATTACGACACAGCGGCCAGCCTTGGCGCGCAAATTCAAACCGGCACGGTCTTTATGAACCGCGCCGATTACCTTGACCCCGCCCTATGCTGGACAGGGTGCAAAGACACCGGTCGCGGCGGGTCGCTGTCATTCTTGGGTTTCCATTCCGTAACCCGCCCCAAATCTTACCATCTCAAGAAAGCGTAACGCCATGTCCCATAATGTCCCCAACCGAAACTGGAACTACCCCACAGCCATCAAATTCGGCGTGGGCCGCATTGCGGAACTGGGCGAGCATGTAAAGGCCGCTGGCCTGAAAAAACCGCTGCTGGTGACAGATAAGGCACTGGCCTCATTGCCCATCACCGCCCAAGCGCTGGATGTGCTGGACGCCGCAGGCCTTGGCCGCGCGGTGTTTTCTGAGGTTGATCCGAACCCCAACGAAAAGAACATGGCGGACGGTATCGCCGTTTATCTGGCTGGCGGCCATGACGGTGTGGTGGCCTTTGGCGGTGGTTCGGGCTTAGACCTTGGCAAGATGATCGCGCTGATGGCGCATCAGCGCAAAGATCTGTCAGTCTGGGATCTGGAAGATGTCGATGATTGGTACACCCGCGCTGATGCCGACAAGATCGCCCCGATCGTCGCTGTGCCCACCACCGCAGGCACAGGGTCTGAAGTGGGGCGCGCTGGGGTTTTGACCAATGCGCTGACGCATAAGAAAAAGATCATCTTCCACCCCAAGCTGATGCCCGTGGTCACCCTGTGCGACCCCGCGCTAACGGTCGGGATGCCGCGCTTTATCACCGCAGGTACGGGCATGGATGCGCTGGCCCATTGCCTTGAGGCCTATTCAAGCCCCTTCTACCACCCGATGAGCCAAGGCATCGCCTTGGAAGGGATGCGTTTGGTCTTTGAAAACCTGCCCAAGGTTTACGACAACCCCAACGACCTTGATGCGCGCGCCCATATGATGAGTGCGGCTGCCATGGGGGCTGTGGCCTTCCAAAAGGGCCTCGGGGCCATCCACTCGCTTTCGCACCCGATCGGGGCGGTTTACAACACCCACCACGGCACAACCAACGCCGTTGTCATGCCCATGGTGCTTGATTTCAACCGCGCCGTGATTGAAGAGCGCATCAACGCCGCCGCAGCCTATCTGGGCTTCAAAGGCTTCGACGGCTTCAAAGCCGCCGTGATGGACTTGCGCGCCAAGCTGGCCATTCCTGCGAACCTGACCGCCTTGGGCGTGAAAGCCGCCGATCTGGATATGCTGACCGATATGGCGCTGGAAGACCCGTCTTGCGGCGGCAATCCGGTGGTGATGACGCGCGAAAACACCCGTGCGCTGTTTGCAAGCTGCATGTAAAGCGGCTTAACCGGCAAAGAATGCTGGGGTTTGCTTTTTGGGGCCAGATCAGGCGGCGGCTTGATTTGGCCCTAAAAATGGGCCAGCAGCAGATCACGCGAAGTTAGGGCAAAGGCGCAAGATGATTCATCATGTTTCCACTGAAATCGCCGTGATCGGTGCGGGTGTGGTGGGCCTTGCGATTGCCGAGGCTTTGGTGGCCCAAGGCCACGAAGTTGTGCTGATCGACCCAGAGCCACCCGGATCAGGCGCAAGCTACGGCAACGCCGGCACGATTGCCGATTATGCCGTTCTGCCCGTAGGCACGCCGGATGTTCTCAAAAGCCTGCCCTCGCTGCTGTTTGACCGCAACTCACCTTTGGCCATCAGGCCGGGGGCTTTGCTTTCGCTGGCCCCGTGGCTGACCCGCTTTGTCTTGGAATCGCGGCGCAAAGCAGCGCAGCGCAATGCTTTGGCGATTGCCTCTTTGCTGTCAGGCGCGCGTGCGCTTTGGCAAGACCTTGCGCTGCGGGCAGGCGGGGAAGATTTGTTGCAGCAAGAGGGGTGCTTGTATCTGTACGAAACCCCAAAAGCCTTTCGCGCCGCAAAGGCAGATATGGCATTTCGGCGCAGCTTAGGGGTTGCGGTTGACCTGATAGGCCACGCCGAACTGGCGCAGCTTGAACCGAACCTGCCAGAAATGGCGGGGGCGGCCTATTTCTCGGGTGCGGCGTTTCTGTCTGATCCGGGCGCTATGATGCAGTGCCTGACAGACACCACGCTGCGCCATGCGGGGTTGTTGAAAGGCCGCGTTGATCGCCTAACGCGCCACTTTGACGGCATTTTGCTGGAAGGCCCCGGTTGCCGTGTGCGCGCCAAGAAGGTGATCTTGGCCGCAGGTGCCCATTCGCGGGCGTTGGCTGCGATGGCGGGCGACAAAGTGCCTTTGGATACCGAGCGCGGCTATCATCTGGAATGGGATATGCCCGCCCCGCTTTTGAACCGCCCTGCCTGCCCCACCGCGCGCGGGTTCTATCTGTGCCCGATGACGGGGCGGTTGCGGGTGGCGGGCACTGTGGAACTTGGCGGGCTAACCGCCCCCCCCTCGCAGCACCGCTTGGATCGTTTGCTGGAAGGGGCACGCCAGATTTTCCCCGACTTGCCCGAACCTACGACAAGCTGGATGGGCTTTCGCCCCTCGCTGCCCGACAGTTTGCCCGTCATTGGCCCGTCCCGCGGCGGTACAGATGTGATCCATGCCTTTGGCCACGGCCATATCGGGCTGACCTTGGCCCCGATCACAGGCCGGATTGTGGCCGATCTCGTGCGCGGTGCAACGCCAGAGGTGGACATCACCCCCTTCTTGCCCACGCGGTTCTAAGCGGGCTTACAGCATCCCCGGCACGACCTGATCGGGAGGCCTATGGCCATCGGCAAAGGTCTTGATGTTGATGATGACCTTCTCGCCCATCTCGATGCGCCCTTCGATGGTCGCCGACCCCATATGGGGCAGCAAGACGACATTGGGCAGGTCTTTCAGGCGCGGGTTCACGCGGCCATTTTCGTACACATCCAACCCCGCCCCCGCCAACTCTCCGGCCCGCAGGCCACGGGTCAGGGCATTTTCGTCGATCACTTCCCCGCGTGAGGTGTTCACGATCACGGCGGTGGGTTTCATCAGCTTCAAGCGCCGTGCGTTCATCAGATGAAAGGTCGAAGGCGTGTGCGGGCAGTTGATCGACAAAATGTCCATGCGCGCCACCATTTGGTCAAGGCTTTCCCAATAGGTCGCCTCAAGATCGGCCTCAACCTCGGGGCGCAGGCGGCGGCGGTTGTGGTAGTGAATCTGGCAGCCAAAGGCGCGTGCGCGGCGGGCTACGGCTTGGCCAATGCGGCCCATGCCCAAAATGCCCAGCCTGCGCCCCGCCAGCCTGCCGCCCAAAAAGGCCATCGGCGACCAGCCCTGCCATTCGCCGGCTTGCATGGCCGCCAAACCTTCGGGAATGCGGCGCGTTAGGCCCAAGATCAGCGCGATGGTCATATCGGCGGTGTCTTCAGTGGTCACACCCGGTGTGTTCGTGACCAAAATCCCCCGCGCGCGGGCCGTGGCGACATCAATATGGTCAACCCCCGCGCCATAGTTGGCGATCAGCTTCAACCTTGGGCCAGCCTGCCCGATCAGCCCCGCGTCAATCCGGTCGCAGATCGTTGGCACCAGCACGTCACAGCGTGACATGGCCTCGGCCAACTCCTCGCGGGTCATCACGGTGTCGGGGTCGCGCAACTCGACGTCGAACAGTTCTTTCAGGCGCGTTTCCACCACGGGGGGCAAATGGCGCGTCACCACGACCAGCAAACGTCCTTGACCCATGATTTCTTCCTTCTCTTCCCAAAGCGCCGCTTTGGTGCCAAAGTGACGCCAAGTGCCAAAAGGCACAAGTGCGGATTGGCGCGATGCCAAAAGCACAAGCAACAAGACGCAGGCAGAACGGCAATGAAAGCATGGGTTTTAGCAGTCGGGCTAATGGCGTGGTCTTTTGCGGGTCTTTGCGCCGCACAAGCCCAAGATGGCAGCGCCACGCTGGAAGAAAAGGGTGAAGCCGCCACCGACCCGGGCCTGAACGGCGCGGCACCTTCCGATGCTTTCGCCCCGCCGCGCGACCCGACCATCGGGGCGATCACGAACCTGCCTATCCCGCGCTTTGTCAGCCTGAAAGGGTCACAGGGCAACGCGCGACGCGGGCCGGGCCTGACGCATATGATTGACTGGGTCTTCACCCTTGAAGGGATGCCATTAAAGGTGACAGCCGAATACGAACACTGGCGGCGCGTCGAAGACATCGACGGGGCAGGCGGGTGGATCCATTACTCGCTTTTGTCAGGCGTGCGCACAGTGCTTGTCACGCAAGACATGGCACAGGCTTTTGCAACACCTGATAAGACGGCTGCGGTGGTCTACCAGTCTGAAATGGGTGTTGTGGGCAAGTTGCTGCAATGTATCCCAGATTGGTGCCGCATTTCAGTCGAAGGGCAAAAGGGCTGGATGCTGCAAACCGCCCTATGGGGGGTGACGGCGGGCGAGATTTATCCTTAAGCGGGCTATGCCAGCAAAGCAACCCCGAACGTGCGGGTGTATGCTTTGGGCAACACTCTTCATCAAACTGACAGGTGCCAAAATGCCGCTGCGCTACGGAAACCTTGCCAAAGCCATCTCGAAGCAATCCGGCCGCCCACGCGCCTTTACGCTGGCGGCGGGGGTGATTGTGGTCTGGATCCTGACCGGCCCGATCTTTGGCTTTTCTGACACTTGGCAGTTGGTGATCAACACCGGCACCACGATTGTCACCTTCTTGATGGTGTTCTTGATTCAGAACACCCAAAACCGTGACACCGAGGCGATCCAGATCAAACTGGACGAGTTGATCCGCGCCCATAACGGTGCGCACAACGCCCTGATGGATCTGGAAGAGCTAGAAGAGGCCCAGTTGCAGGTCTTCCGCCGCCGCTATGCCAAGTTGGCGTCCCAAGCCCGTGCCCAGTTGGAACAGGGTCTGACAGACACCGACACGCCAGAAGAGTGAGAAACTGCAAAACGGCTGGCTACTTCCCCGATTTCATCCGGTTCACATGCCCCATCTTGCGGCCCGGCCTTGGCGCCCCCTTGCCGTACAGATGCAAAGCCGCCCCTGCCTCGCGGGCGATTTTGGGCACGCGCAGAATATCATCGCCGATCAGGTTCTCCATCACCACATCGCCATAACGGCTGCCATCGCCCAAGGGCCAACCGGCAATGGCGCGGATGTGCTGTTCAAACTGGTCCACCGCGCAGCCATTCTGCGTCCAATGGCCCGAGTTGTGCACGCGCGGGGCGATTTCATTGGCGATCAGGCCCTTTGGCGTGACAAACAGTTCCACCCCCATGACGCCAACATAATCCAACGCCGTCAGAATGCGCGCGGCAAGCAAGACAGCATCGGTGCGCTGGCTGGCCGTAAGGCGGGCGGGCACGGTGGTGGTGTGCAAGATGCCGTCGCGGTGCACATTCTCGCCGGGATCATAGCAAGCAACCGACCCGTCCAGCCCCCGCGCGGCAATGACCGAGACTTCGTGGGAAAACTCGATAAACCCCTCTAGCACGCTTTCTTGCCGCAGCGCGGCCTTGGCGGCCGGCGCATCGGCAGGCGACATCAGGCGCATCTGGCCCTTGCCGTCATACCCCAAGCGCGTGGTCTTCAAGATGGCGGGCGTGCCGATGGCGGCAATCGCCCCGTCCAGATCGCTGGCCTTGGCCACGGCGGCATAGGGCGCGCAGGCAATGCCAAGGCTGGTTAAGAAGTCTTTCTCCAGCAGCCGGTCTTGTGCTGTGGCAAGCGCGCGCCGGTTGGGGCGAATGGGCTTAAGGCTGTCCAACAGGTCTAAGGCTGCGGTGGGAACATTCTCAAATTCATAGGTGATCACATCCACACCGGCGGCAAAAGCGCGCAGGGCGGCTTCGTCGTCATAGGGCGCGGTGGTCAGCCCATGGGCCACATCGCCCGCTGGCGGGTTGGGCGCAGGTTCATAGATATGGGTGCGAAAGCCCAAGCGTGCGGCGGCCACGGCCAACATCCGGCCCAACTGCCCGCCACCCAAAATGCCAATGACCGCGCCTGAGGGAAGCTCACTCATCACGCGGCTCCTCGGGGATCGAGGCCGAAAGTGCCGCGCGCCAAGCATCCAGCCTTGCCGCCAAGGCCGCATCTTGCAGCGCCAAAATCCCCGCCGCCAGCAAGCCCGCATTGGCAGCCCCCGCCGACCCTATGGCCATGGTCGCAACTGGATAGCCCTTGGGCATTTGAACGATGGAATACAAGCTATCCACCCCCGCCAAAGCCTTGGTCTGAATAGGCACGCCAATCACCGGAACCCGCGTCTTTGACGCCATCATTCCGGGCAAATGCGCCGCCCCGCCAGCGCCTGCCACAATCACCTGCAACCCACGGCTGACAGCGCTGGTCCCATAGTCCCACAACCGGTCCGGCGTGCGGTGGGCCGAGACGATCTTGACCTCATAGCGCACGCCAAGTTGGTCCAGCACCACGGCTGCCTCTTGCATCGTGGGCCAGTCTGACTGGCTGCCCATAATGATCCCGACCTGAACGCCCATGCGCACCTCCGCTGTCAAAAGCGCGGATTATACCGCAGCGCGCAAGGGGGCAAGCCACCCCTGCCCCTTTCATACGTGCCCAAATATCCCCGCCGGAGGCATCACCCGCGCGGCGTTGGGTATCTGGGCACCCAAACCCTAGGCGATGATGTCCGGGATCAGGTCGTCTTCGATCTTCACGATCTGATCTTTCAGCGCCAATTTTTGCTTTTTCAACCGCCGCAAGCGCAACTGGTCGGGCCGGCCCGACAGCTCTAAGGCATGCACAGCCGCATCCAAATCGCGATGCTCGCGCTGCAACACATCCAGCTTGATGCGCAGCAATTCCTTAAAGTTCAGTTCATTGGAGGCGTTCATATCAGCGTCACGCAAGAAGGATGTCATGGACCACCTTACAACGATTCGCGCCGCTTTAGAAAAAATTCTGCCCCGCCTTTGAAAAAATCTTCGCCAAAACAAGGCCACAGCCTAGGCTCCTTGGGTCACAGCCCCCTTGCAGCTTAGGCACGACCACCCCATATTTGATCCAAGGACAGGTGCCTGATGGGCCTGTTTTGTACAAATGTCGCTTCACTCAAGGACATGACCATGACGAAACTGACTTTTGGGGCACATCCCTATCTTTTAGGCTTTGAACAACTGGAACGCTTGGTCGAACGCACCGCCAAGACCGCGAGTGAGGGGTATCCCCCCTTCAACATCGAAGCCACCTCTGAAACCACCTACCGCATCACCTTGGCCGTCGCAGGCTTTCGCGAGGATGATTTGCAAATCACGGTCGAAGATCGCCAACTGGTCGTGCGGGGCCGTCAGGCCGAAGATACGGGCGAGCGGGTTTATCTGCACCGTGGCATCGCAGGCCGCGCCTTTCAGCGCAGCTTTGTTCTGGCGGACGGGGTTGAAGTTGGCGGGGCCGATCTTGACCATGGTCTGTTGCACATCGACTTGCGCCGGCAAGCGCCCGAAACCGTGGTTCAAACCATTCGCATTGGAAGGACATAAGATGCGCCCGACTTCAAAGCCGCTGGAACAGGCCCCCGTGCCCGAAGCAACCCTTGCCGCAGGGCCGCAGGCTTGGGCGTCGATGGTCTATATCCGCCCCGTGCTGGTATCTGACTTGCCCGTTGACGTGCAAAAAGAGGCAGAGGGCATTGAAACCCTTTACGCCGTGCACCGCCCCGACGGCGCACGCATGGCCTTGGTGGCGGATCGCCGGATGGCCTTTGCCCTTGCACGCGAAAACAACATGGCACCGGTTTTTGTGCATTAAACCAAGGCCAATCCCTAACCGCAAAACGCCGCCCCTTATTCGGGGCGGCGTTTTCATTTGGCAGCCAAGCGGGCCGATCAGGCCTTGATCAGGCCCAGACTTTCCAGCTTCAAGATCACTTGGTGGGCGCAGTGATCCACCTCGACCCCTTGGGTGTCTAGCACCAGTTCGGCCTTGGTCGGGGCCTCATACGGGTCAGAGATGCCGGTGAATTCTTTGATCTTGCCTTCACGGGCCAGTTTATACAGGCCCTTGCGGTCGCGCCGCTCGCATTCCTCGATCGAGGTTGCGACATGCACTTCGATAAACGCGCCGTAGCTTTCGATCATCTCGCGCACCGCGCGGCGGGTGGCGGTATAGGGGGCAATCGGCGCACAGATGGCGATGCCGCCGTTCTTGGTGATTTCAGAGGCGACATAGCCGATGCGTTTGATGTTGATGTCGCGGTGCTCTTTGGAAAAGCCAAGCTCGCTTGACAGATGCTTGCGCACCACATCGCCGTCTAGCAGCGTCACAGGACGCCCGCCCATCTCCATCAGCTTGATCATCAGCGCATTGGCCACGGTCGATTTTCCCGACCCTGACAGGCCGGTGAAAAACACCGTAAACCCCTGCTTGTCGCGCGCCGGAGAGGTCTTGCGCAACTGGGTCACCACTTCGGGGAACGAGAACCATTCCGGAATATCCAACCCTTCGCGCAGACGGCGGCGCAGTTCGGTGCCCGAAATGTCCAACGTGGTGCAGCCTTCGGGCACTTCGTTGGCGGGGTAGTAGCTGGCCTTTTCTTGCACATAAACCATGTGCTTAAAGTCAACCATCTTCACGCCGATTTCGGATTCGTACTGCGTGAACAGGGTTTGGGCATCATAGGGGCCGTAAAAGTCTTGGCCCGCGCTGTTCTTGCCGGGGCCTGCATGGTCGCGGCCCACAATGAAGTGTGTGACACCGTGGTTGCGCCGGATCAGGCCGTGCCAAACCGCTTCGCGCGGGCCTGCCATGCGCATGGCAAGGTTCAACAGGCTCATCGTGGTGGTCGATTGCGGGTATTTGTCCAACACCGCCTCATAGCAACGCACGCGGGTGAAATGGTCAACGTCGCCCGGTTTGGTCATGCCGACCACAGGATGGATCAACAGGTTGGCCTGCGCTTCCCGCGCGGCGCGGAAGGTCAATTCTTGGTGGGCGCGGTGCAAAGGATTGCGGGTTTGAAAGGCCACAACCTTTTCCCAGCCAAGTTTCTTGAAATAGGCGCGCAGTTCGTTGGGGGTGTCGCGGCGGGCTTTGAAATCGTAATGCACCGGCGCTTGCAACCCCTGCACGGGGCCACCCAGATAAACGGGGCCTGCGATATTGTGCAGGTAGTTCACCGCCGGATGGGCCAGATCATCAGCGCCAAAGACCTGTGCCGCCTCATGCGCCTTGTTCGGCGTCCACTTGTCTGACACGGTCATGACAGCCAATATCACCCCTTCCGCATCGCGCAGGGCAATACGGGTACCGGGGGCCACGCCTTCGGCGAATTTCTCTGACACATCCAGCGTGATCGGCATCGGCCACAAAGTGCCATCTGCCAAACGCATCTTGTCCACCACGCCCTCATAATCGGCTTGGCTGTTGAACCCCTTAAGCGGAAAGAACCCGCCATTCATCAACAGTTCCAAATCGCAGGCCTGCCGCGCCGTCAAATCCCACGAGGGCATCGCCCCCGCTTCATCCTTCAGGTGTTCGGCCTGATCGGGCGAAACGAAAAGTTCAGGAATAGGCGTGTGGTTTGAAATCGACATGGGGCTCTCTCATCAGGGCGGGGCCGCGCGGGCCTAGGATGGGTTGGCTTTTCCAGCCTAACGGCGGGTAAATCAAGCGATTGCGGGCGAATTTTGGGAAAAAGGTCCAAAATGCCCGCATAAAGCCACAAAAGCGGTCGCCTTTTCTGCCATAGGCGCGCCTTAGGAAAGCGGTCCCCCGCCCTCGCGGTTGGGCGCGACCCTGCCCTTGGGCTTAATGCCCCGCCAGCCAGCGTTCGGCATCCAGCGCGGCCATACAGCCCATTCCAGCACTGGTCACAGCTTGGCGGTAGACGTGATCGGTCAAATCACCCGCGGCAAACACGCCCGGAATGGCGGTGCGGGTGGTGCCCGCTTCAACCTGCACATAGCCGCCGTTGTGCAGGGGAAGCTGGTCTTTGACCAGTTCCGATGCAGGCGCATGGCCGATGGCGACAAAGAAGCCGTGGCAGGGGATGTCTGCCATTTCACCCGTCACAAGGTTGCGGGTGCGCACGCCGGTGACAGAGGTGGGGGCCTCGGTGCCAAAAACTTCCGTGACTTCAGAGTTCCAAACCATCTGGATTTTCGGATGTTTGAACAAACGGTCCTGCATGATCTTTTCAGCGCGCAAACTGTCGCGGCGGTGGATCAAGGTGACTTTGGTCGCGAAATTCGTTAGGAACAACGCCTCTTCCACGGCAGTGTTGCCGCCGCCGATCACGACGACCTCTTTGCCACGGTAAAAGAACCCGTCGCAGGTGGCACAGGCCGACACGCCAAAGCCCTTGAACTTTTCTTCCGACGGCAGACCCAGCCATTTGGCCTGCGCGCCCGTGGCCAGGATGACGGCATCGGCGGTGTAGGTGACACCGCTGTCAGACTGCGCGGTGAAGGGGCGGTTTTGCAAATCGAGACGGGTGATATAGTCGGATATAATCTCGGCCCCCATGGCGCGGGCGTGGTCTTCCATGCGCACCATCAGATCGGGGCCTTGAACGTGGCTGTCGCCGGGCCAATTTTCCACCTCGGTCGTGATGGTCAACTGGCCGCCGGGGGTTAGGCCCTGCACCAAGATCGGGTTCAGCATGGCGCGCGCTGCGTAGACCGCCGCAGTATAGCCCGCAGGACCAGAGCCGATGATCAGAACTTTGGAATGCCGCTGCTCGCCCATGATAAATCCGCCTTTTCTGGATGCGGTGCAGATATAAGCCTTGGCACGCCGATAGAAAAGGGCTGGCGGAGTACGACTTTTTCTTGCGCGGCGTTGAAATATTATTGCGCAAAGCCCCCCATGCGCGTACAGAACCCGCAAAAGAGGAGCGTCAAATGCCGGTTTCCAAGCTTGACCCGATTGATCGCAAGATTTTGGCCGAGCTTCAGGCCGACGGGCGGATGACCAATGTGGAATTGGCCAGCCGTGTGGGTATCTCTGCGCCGCCCTGCCTGCGCCGCGTGCGGACGTTGGAAGAGGCGGGCTATATCAAGGGCTATCACGCCGACATCGATGCGCGCGAGATGGGCTTTGAGGTGCAAGTGTTTGCCATGGTGCGGCTGAACAGCCAAGCCGAGGCCGACCTGTCAACCTTTGAAGGCCGCTGCCGCGCGTGGCCCTTGGTGCGCGAATGCCATATGCTGAACGGCGAGATCGACTTTATCTTGAAGTGCGTCGCCCCTGATTTGTCGACCTTTCAGAACTTTCTGACCGAGCAGTTGTTGAAGGCCGAGAATGTGGCCAATGTGAAGACATCGCTGGTCATTCGCTGCGCCAAAGACCAGCCGGGGCTGCCGTTTGAGGTGCTGGAAGCGCGATTGGCCAAGCTGGCGTAGACCGATTTTTCTGCGAAAAATCGAGCTTGCGCTGTGCGCTGTTTCGAGCGCCCGTTTTGTCATGGGGCGCAAGGCGATTTTTCGCAGAAAAATCGGGCCTCCGGCGGGGATATTTTTACACGTATGAAATCACAAGGTCACGCGCACCTCGATCAAACGCGGGCCGTTGCAGGGTTGGGTTAGGGCGCGGTGCAACTCTTCGGGGTCTTGCGGGATCGTGGTAAAGGGCAGATCGCAAGCGGCGGCGAAATGGTTCATCTTGAGCGGCGAAGGATGGCAGCCGATGATTTCGGTATTGGCCCCGCGCATGGCATCGGCGATTTCGCGAAAGGCGGCGTTGTTCCAGACCAAGAAGGTGATGGGCAGGTTTTCATCCACGGCTGTGCGCAATTCTCCGGGAGAGAATTGCAAGCCGCCGTCACCAATCAGGCAGACAACCGGCGTGCCGGGGGATGCCACGGCAGCGCCTACGGCGGCACCGGGGCCAAAGCCGAGTGCGCCGAAGCCGGTGGCGGCATTGAACCAGCCGCCGGCGCGGTCGTGGTCGTAGTACAGGTTGCCCGCGTAGACTGGTTGGGTGCTGTCGCCCACGATCAGCGCCTGTGGCAGGGCCCTGCGGATCGCCTCGACCATCTCTAGCTGGGCGGGCATGGTGGCTGACAGCTCGCCCAAGGCGGCGCGGGCGGCGGTGCGGGTGTCGTTCGCGGCTTGGGTGCTGTGGGCGGGTTTTTGCACAAGGTGCGGCGTGAGGGCCGCAATTGTGGCACCGGCATCGCCTTGCAAGGTGAGCGCTGCGGGATGGCGGGACAGTTGGTCGGCGTCGATGTCGATGCGGATCATGCCCGCCAGCGAGGGCAGGCCGTCGTCGGCGTACATGTCATAGTCGGTCTGGCCAATCTCGGTTCCAATCGCAAGGATCTGGTCAGAGGCGGCAATCAGGGCGCGCACGGGCGCAAGGCTGGGCGAAGCGGGAATGCACAGCGCATGGCCGTGCATTATGCCACGCGCGTTGGTGGTTTGGATGACAGGCGCATTCAGGCGCAAGGCGAGGGCCAGAAGGCTGTCTTCTGCCCCGCGCACGCCGCCACCCGCCAGAATAACGGGGCGCTTTGCGGCGTTCAGCAGGGCTGCGGCTTGGGTCAGGGTTGCTTCGGGTGGTCGGGCCTTGGCGGGGCGGGCTGCGGGTTTGGGCAGCGCCGCGCAGGGCAAGGGCATCACATCGGTGGGCACTTCGATATGCACCGGGCCGGGGCGGCCTGTGGTGAGCAGTGCAAAGGCCCAGTCAAGCGTGGGGCCCACATCTTGTGGGTCGGTGATCTGACGCGAGGGGCAAAGCGCACGCACCAGCGCCCCTTGGTCGGGCAATTCGTGCAACCGGCCCAAGCCGCGCCCCAGACTGTCGCGCCGGTTGACGCCTGATATGACCAGCACCGGCACCGAATCCTCGCGGCTTTGCGCCATGGCGGTCAAAGCATTGGTCAGGCCCGGCCCTGTGATAACAAAGGCCACCCCCGGCTGGCCCGTCACGCGCGCAAAGCCATCGGCCATAAAGGCGCAGCCTTGTTCGTGGCGTGCTGTCACATGGCGCACGGGTGATCCTGACAGGCCACGGTACAGTTCGACCGTATGCACACCGGGGATGCCGAAAACCACGCGCACACCGCGATCGGCGAGGCCTTCGACCAAACGCTCTCCTACGGTTTTCATCATGCGCCTTTCAGTTGACGGGCCGCGAAGGCGGATAGGCGGCGGCACGCCTCGGCCAGTTCGACATCGGATCGCGTCAGGCTTAGGCGCAACCAGCCGTTCAGCGCGGGGCCAAAGCTTTCCCCTGGCATCACGGCGACTTTTTCTTCTTCCAGCAGGCGGCGGGCGAAGACTTCACCACTTAACCCCGTGGCGCGGATGTCGACGACGCTGAACATCCCCGCTGCCGGTTCATGCACGTGAATGGAATTCTTGCCGTGCAGCGCGTCTTTGATAAGCCGTGCGCGGCGGGCGAAACGTTCGGCCATGCCGCGCGCGACTTCTGATGGTTTGGCCACGGCTTGGGCTGTCATATCGGCGATGAAGGGTTGGTTGCCAAACAGCATCGTCTCTGCCACCGGCAGCAGGGCTGCGACAAACTCTTCCGGCCCCACCGCCCAGCCAGACCGAAAGCCGGGGGCGGCGTGGGATTTAGAGATTGAGGCGACAGCAACGGTGCGATCGGCAAGGTCTGCCACGTCGAGAGGTGAGGCGAATTGCCCATCAGCGAAGATCAGCTCTTCATAAACCTCATCGGACAAGATCCACAGATCATGGGCTTTGGCGACATGACCCAGCGCCAAGATATCCTCGGCCGTCAGCACAGCACCCGTGGGGTTGTGCGGGGTGTTGAGCATCAGCACCCGACTGCGCGGGGTGATGCGCGCCTCGACATCGGCGGCTTGCATGCGAAAGCCGTGTTCGGGGCGCAGCGGCACGGGCACCACTGTGGCCCCCGGTGCCATGATGACACCTTCGTAGGTCGCATACATCGGGTCGCCCACCAGCACCTCGTCACCGGGGCCAACCAACCCTGTCAGCACGGCGAAAAGAGAGGTTTGCGTGCCGGGAAAGGCCATGAATTGTTGCGTGGTGATCGGGCGACCGCGCCGTTCGGTGTAACGCGCCGACAGGGCGGCCAGCAAAGCGGGTTCGCCGCGCCCGTTAGAATAGCCAAAGCGCCCTTCGTTCATCGCGGCCTTGGCGGTGTCGATCAGCGCAGAGGGGGGCGGCACATCAGGCTCGCCGATGGTCAGCAGCAAGACATCCTCACCCGCAGCGATCATCGCTTTGGCCATCGCATGAACTTCCCATTTCGCGCCACCAAGACCGGCGAGACGTTCGGTAACTGCTGCGTATTTCATGCCGGAACTTTCATATTTGATTGCGTCGAAACGGGTGTGCCCTGTGCCGATTGGCCCGCAAGGTCTGCCCCCAAAATTGCGCCCACGGCGTGCAGGCCAAGGTCAACCAGTTCACCCATGGCAAAGGCGTCGGGCAAAGCGCAGCCTTCCATCCACAAGCCGTCAATCACTGCGTTGCAGGCGATGGCAAGGCGGCGCAGATCTTGGGGGGCGCTGTGCCCAAGCAGATCGGCGATCAGGCTTTGCAACTGGTCGCGAAAGGCCAGATAGGTTTGTGCGTGGGTCTGGCGCATGGCCGGATCGCGGTGGGTTTCTTGCATGAAGGCGGCCCATAAAACCAAGGCTTCGCCGTCAACTACGGGCGGGCAAAGCGCTGCGGTGACAAAGGCCGCAAGGCGCGCCTTTGGATCATGGGGTGCTGTGCGCAGAACGGCGGCGCTGTCGGCTGTCATGCGGTGCATCAGATGGGCATAGGCTGCGGCCATCAAGGCGTCTTTGCCCTGAAAATAGTGCCGGATCAGCCCTGCCGTGACCCCCGCCTTTTGCGCAATGGCGCGCACGGTGGCCGCTTGCGCCCCACCTTCGGCCACCAGTGCCAAAGTGGCGGTGATCAGCGCCTGACGGCGGGTGTCTTCATCCGCGCGGTGATAGGGTTTGCGGTCGGGGGGCAAGGGGGCGGGCCTTATTATGCGGTTGGATAATTGATAGCTTGCCCGATGGGCTGTGGCAAGCGATGCGGGCAAAGATCACCGCGATTTTGCGCCCTTGCACACCTGCCCGCCGATGGCGCACCTTGCCGTTGCGATGGCGCATCCGTATACATCCAGCGCCGGGGATGTTCCCGGTATTCTCAGGGCGGGGTGCAATTCCCCACCGGCGGTATAGCCCGCGAGCGCCTTTGGCAACAAAGGGTCAGCAGATCCGGTGTAACTCCGGGGCCGACGGTATAGTCCGGATGAAAGAGAATGCGCAATTTGCCTGCCCGAAAGGGCGGTTCGTTACGCATATCCCCCTGATTTATGTGGTCGTAAGGAGACACCCATGAATCAGACCAACCTGCTAAAAGGCGCGGCCTTTATGGTGCTGGCAGGCATTTGTTTTGCCGCAGCCAATTCCATCACCTTTGTGATCACCGCCCAGTTGGGCTTTAAGCCGCAATCTGACACGTTCTGGCAATATGCCATCGCCACCGCCTTTTCGCTGCCCTTTGTGCTGCGAGAAGGCTTGGGCAAACTGCGCACGCAACGCCCCATCTTGCACATCATCCGCGTCATTCTGTCAGCACTTGGCGTGCAGGCCTTTGTGCTAAGCCTCGCCTCGGGGACGCCGATTTGGCAGGTGATTGCTTTGGTCATGACCTCACCCATCTTCGTGCTGATCGGGGCGAAGGTGTTCTTGGGCGAAACCGTCACCCCCGCCCGCTGGAGTGCGGCGGTGGTTGGGCTTGGCGGGGCCAGCATCGTTGCCAACTTATGGACAACGGGGCTGACCACGGCGATGATCTATCCGGTTGCCGCCGCCGTGTTGTGGGCGGCATCGTCGCTGTTGACCAAGGTGCTGACCCGCACCGAACAGGCCCCCACCGTCACGCTATGGCTGTTGGTGCTGCTGACGCCGATCAATGCGGGGCTGTCGTTGCGCGCGGGGTTCGAACTGCCCAGCGCACAAATTCTGGGCTGGCTGGTGGTGGGCGGCATCATCATGATGGCCGCGCAATACTTGCTGACTTGGGCCTATGCCGCCAGCGATGCAGCCTTTGTACAACCCTTCGATGACCTAAAGCTGATCAGCAACATTTTGATCTATGGTCTGGCCTTTGGCTATTGGCCCGAGGGGAATATCTGGGCGGGTGTTGCCCTCATTCTGGCAGGGTCGCTGTATCTGCTTTGGTCAGGTCGTAGCCCGCAGGCAGAGGCCCTTCCTGCCTAAGGGCTGGACATTCATGCGCCAAGGTCTAGCCTTGGCGCATGAAACTAAGAACCCCCCGCCTTGCCGCCCGCGCCCTGATCTTGCAGGACAACGCGCTTTTGCTGGTGAACGCCTTTCCAGACGGGCGATCTGATCTGTGGTGCGCGCCGGGGGGTGGGGTGGAATCTGGTGCCTCGTTGCACGACAATCTGATGCGCGAAGTGCATGAGGAGACGGGGCTGCGCATCGCGGTCGGCGCACCCGCGCTGGTGAATGAGTTTCACGATCCTGCCAGCGGCTTTCATCAGGTCGAGATCTTCTTTCACTGCACCATCACAGCGGGCGAACTTACCCCCGACTGGCGCGATCCCGCAAAGGTGGTGACAGAGCGGCGGTTTTTCACCCAAGCCGATCTGCAATCCCGCCGCATCCGCTTTAAGCCTGACAGTCTGGCATCGGTCGCGTGGATCCATGGGCTGACCTATGACCCGCTAGAACGGCTCACCCGATGAGCCGCGCCTTTGTGAAAGAGGGCGACGGCGCACTTGATCCGCTGCCCGACCTGCCGCTGTCAGCGCATCCAAACTATGTCACCCCACGCGGCTTGGCCACTTTGCAGGCACGTTTGCAACAGGCGCAAACCACGCTCGCCGCTCTCAAATCCCGTGCCGAGCGGTTGGACAAGTTGCCCGAAGCCGCCGCAGAACGCGACATCCGCTATCTTGAAGCGCGACTGCGCAGCGCCATTCCCGTCGACCCCGCACAGCACGATCTGTCGCAGGTTGCCTTTGGCCTAAGCGTGCGGGTTTGCGACCCGTCAGGGCGCGAACAGGTCTATGAAATCACCGGCGAGGATGAAGCCGACCCCGCTTTGGGCCGCATCGCGCCGCACGCGCCCTTGGCGCGGGCGCTGATCGGGGCCGAAGTGGGCGATGTGGTGACGTGGCAGCGCCCTGCGGGGGCTCTCGACTTAGAGGTGATGGCTATCTTTCTGGCGCATCCAACGGCCTAAGGCCGTGGCCATAGCCAAGCCGAAACAACAAAAAGGGCGCCCAAACGGGCGCCCTTTTCGATCTGCCTTTTGGGCAGATTACATCATGCCGTCCATGCCGCCCATGCCGCCCATGCCGCCGCCTTGGCCGCCGCCGTTGCCCTTGGGCTCGGGACGATCCGCGATCATGGCTTCGGTGGTGATCAGCAGCGACGCGATCGAGGCTGCATCTTCCAGCGCGGTGCGCGTTACTTTGGCCGGGTCAATAACGCCGAAGGCGAACATGTCACCATATTCTTCGGTCTGCGCATTGAAGCCAAAGCTCGGGTCGTTGCTTTCGCGGATTTTGCCCGCGACAACAGCGCCGTCAACGCCAGCGTTTTCAGCGATCTGACGCAGCGGCGCTTCCAGCGCGCGGCGCACGATGGCGATGCCGTTTTGTTGGTCAGAGTTGGCACCCTTCAGGTCGTGCAGCACTTTGGCAGCTTGAATCAAAGCCACGCCACCGCCGACAACGATACCTTCTTGCACGGCCGCACGGGTCGCGTTCAAAGCGTCGTCAACGCGGTCTTTGCGCTCTTTCACTTCGATTTCGGTCATGCCACCAACGCGGATCACAGCAACACCGCCAGCCAGTTTGGCCACGCGCTCTTGCAGTTTTTCCTTGTCGTAGTCCGAGGTGGTTTCTTCGATCTGGGTGCGAATCTGGCCAACACGGGCTTCGATTTCAGCCTTGGACCCAGCGCCGTCAACGACGGTGGTGTTGTCCTTGGTGATCGAAACTTTCTTGGCGCGGCCCAGCATGTCGATGGTCACCGACTCTAGTTTCATGCCCAGATCTTCCGAGATAACCTGACCACCGGTCAGGATCGCGATGTCTTGCAGCATGGCTTTACGACGGTCGCCAAAGCCCGGAGCTTTGACAGCGGCAATCTTCAGGCCACCGCGCAGCTTGTTCACGACCAGCGTGGCCAAAGCCTCGCCTTCAACGTCTTCCGAGATGATCAAGAGCGGGCGCTGCGATTGGATCACGGCTTCCAGCAACGGCACCATCGGCTGCAGCGACGACAGTTTCTTTTCGTGCAGCAGGATGTAAACGTCTTCCAGCTCGACGGTCATTTTGTCGGCATTGGTCACGAAGTAGGGCGACAGGTAGCCACGGTCGAACTGCATGCCTTCGACGACTTCAACTTCGGTCTCAAGACCTTTGTTTTCTTCGACGGTGATCACGCCTTCGTTGCCAACGCGCTGCATCGCGTCTGCAATGAAGCGGCCGATTTGGGCTTCGCCGTTGGCCGAGATGGTGCCAACTTGGGCAACTTCGTCCGAATCCTTAACAGGACGCGAGGCGGCTTTGATCGCAGCCACAACCTTAGAGGTCGCCAGATCGATCCCGCGCTTCAGATCCATCGGGTTCATGCCAGCGGCCACAGCTTTCATGCCTTCGCGCACAATGGCTTGGGCCAGAACGGTGGCGGTGGTGGTGCCGTCGCCCGCTTCGTCATTGGTGCGGGAAGCCACTTCCTTCACCATCTGCGCGCCCATGTTTTCGAACTTGTCAGCCAGTTCGATTTCCTTGGCAACCGTCACACCGTCTTTGGTGATGCGCGGCGCGCCAAAGGACTTGTCGATCACGACATTGCGGCCTTTGGGGCCCAGCGTGACTTTGACAGCGTCGGCCAGAATGTTGACGCCACGCAGCATGCGGTCGCGGGCATCGGTGTCAAAACGTACGTCTTTAGCAGCCATTGTGCTAACTCCCGTTTGAATTGGTGGGTGTAGGGTGCGTGGTACCACGCACCGCAAGGATCATCCGTAGGGTGCGTGTTCACACGCACCGTCGAAAAGACAGGCGACTTAGGAGATGATCCCCATGATGTCGCTTTCTTTCATGATCAGCAGTTCTTCGCCGTCAAGCTTGACTTCGGTGCCCGACCATTTGCCAAACAAGATACGGTCGCCAGCTTTAACCGCCGGTGCGATCAGCTCGCCCGAATCCTTGCGAGCGCCTTCGCCCACAGAAATGATCTCGCCCTCGGCGGGCTTTTCCTTGGCGCTTTCCGGAATAATCAGGCCGCCGGTTGTTTTTTCGGTCGAAGCAATACGCTTGACCAGCACGCGGTCATGCAGAGGTTTGAAAGCCATCTGGCAACACTCCCTAGGTTCCAGTTAATCAGGTTAGCACTCATATCGGGTGAGTGCTAATGACGGGTGAGGTAAGCGCTGCCCCTTGGTCTGTCAACACCTAGGGTGGCAAAAATCTTGGGGCCCAGCGCGATTGGGCAGGAACCGGCCTGCACGCGCGCCCTTGTTGGCAACGGCGCACACTTTGACGCAGCGCTAAAGGTATTCGGTGGGCAAGCAGAAAAAATGGCTTTGGGGCTTGTGCCAAAGCCTTTACGACCGCAAGTAGGCACCGCGCCTTTGGATCAGCAGGAACAAGGAACGACCGGCCATGTATAAGAACGGCTTCCTGCACGACATTTCCCATTTGGGGTTTGTGCGTCGTGCCTCGGTCTTTGTGGCTTCACCGCGCCTGTGGCGGTCGCATCTGGTCTTTTGGCTGGGGGCACTGGCCACGGGGGCCATTTCGGTCGCCTTCGCCCATTTGTCTGACATGGGCGAACAGCTTTTTTCGGGCATAACCCGTGGCGGATGGCAGCACTGGTTGCCCTTGGTGCTGACACCTGCGGGCATGATCTTTTGCGGCCTGATGGCGCGCCTCTACTTTCCCGGCACGCAAGGCAGCGGCATTCCCCAAGCCATCGCCGCCCACCATATGCGCAACGAGGCAGGGCGCAGCGTGCTGTTATCCGCCCGCATCATCATAGGCAAAATCGCCCTGACCGTTGTCGCCCTTGCCTGCGGGGCATCGGTCGGGCGTGAAGGGCCAACCGTGCAAGTTGGCGCGGCCATGATGCTGGTGTCAGCGCGTTTGGGGCGCATGGCCCATACCCAAGGCGTGATCCTTGCCGGATCAGCGGCGGGGATTGCGGCGGCCTTTAACACGCCCTTAGCGGGCATCGTCTTTGCGATCGAAGAGATGGGCCGCACCTACAGCGCGCGCATCACGGGCGTGGTTCTTTCCACCGTCATCCTTGCAGGCGTCGCCGCGATGGGGTTGGAAGGATCTTACACCTATTTCGGCGTGTCTTCGGCCATGGCACATTTTCCGCAAGATTGGCCGCTGGTGCTGTCTTGCGGCATTCTCGGCGGGGCCTTGGGCGCGCTTTTCAGCCGCTTGCTGTTAGAAATGACCTACCGCATCCGCCGCTGGCATCTGCCCCCGCTGCGCAAGATCGTGCTGATCGCAGGCGGTGCGGGTTTGATTGTGGCCGTGGTTGGCCTTGCCACGGGGGGGTTGACCTACGGTGCAGGCTACGCCGAATCGCGCGCGGGCATCGAGGGGGCAAGCCTGCCATGGTATTTCTTTGCCGGAAAGTTTGTGGCCACCTTGGCTTCGGCTGCGTCGGGCATTCCGGGCGGTATCTTTGCGCCCTCCTTGGCGGTTGGGGTGGGGTTTGGGTCTGTTATGGCGGCGGTCTGGGGATCGTCGGCTGGGTTGGGGGCGATTTTGGGAATGTCGGGCTATTTCGCCGGTGTCACCCAAGCGCCGATGACGGCGATTGTGATCATCGTCGAGATGACCGGCGGGCATGAACATATCGTCCCGATTATGGCTGCCGCTATTTTGGCCACAGGCACCTCGCGCCTGATCGAGCCAGAGCCGTTGTACCACGCCTTGTCGCGGCTATGGGCGGCAGATACACTTAAAGCCATCGGCGTCGCACCGCAAACCGGCTTAGCGGCCAAGGTCTAGGCCCGCCCGATGCGTCTTGCGCTTACTCTTGGCCTGCTTTTCGCCCTGACCGTGCCGGTTCAGGCAGAAACCTGCCACGGTCAAAACCTGATCGCCGCCCTGCCCCCCGCCGAACGCAGCGCGCTGCGTGCCATGGCAGACGGGCCATTTGACCGCGGCAATCTTTGGCAAGCCCGCAAGGGCGGCCAACAGATTACCCTTGTGGGAACCTATCACCTGTCAGACCCGCGCTTTGATGCGACTTTGGCAGCCCTTGCGCCCTATGTGGCGCAAGCCAAGGCCCTGCTGGTCGAGGCGGGCCCCGCCGAACAAGCCGCCCTGCAAAGCGCTGTCACACAAGATCCTAGCCTGATGTATCTGACCAAGGGGCCAACCCTGCCCGAACAATTGCCCCCCGCCGATTGGGACCAAGTGGCCAAGGCCGCCCGCGCGCGCGGCATGGCCCCTTATGTGGCAGCCACGATGCAGCCTTGGCTTCTTGCCTCAGTTCTTGAAATGCCCGCCTGCCTGTTTCCTTTGCCTAAGGGCGCGGATCAGGGCTTGGACAAGCGCCTGAAGGATGTGGCCATGGCGCAAGGCACACCGATTGTCGCGCTGGAACCTTACGACGCCGTCTTAAAGATTTTCGCCCAAATCCCTGCGGCGGATCAGATGGACATGCTGCGCCAAACGGTGGCGTTAGATGCCCAATCCGATGATATGGCCACAACCCTTTCCGACAGCTATTTTGCGGGCGACAGCCGCCTGTTCTGGGCCTATACCGGCCAAGCGTTGCTGGACCTTCCCGGCATGACCAAAGCTAAGGCTGACCGCGAAATGGCGTTGATCGACCATGCCATGATTTCCGCCCGCAACGCCGCTTGGGTGCCGGTTCTGGAAGGGGCCGCGCAAAAAGGCCCCGTGCTGGCGGCCTTTGGCGCGCTGCATTTGTCTGGCGACCGGGGCGTTCTGCATCTTCTGGAACAAAACGGCTGGATGCTTCAGGCAATAAATCCATGAACCTGCGCGACGAAACCGTAACAGACTTGCGCGCGCTGGATCTGGGCCTGTTTGATGTCGGCCCCGGCAAACGCACCATCCTGTGCCCCGGCTTTTTGATCACCACCAATGCGGGCCGGCGCATTCTGTTCGACACAGGCTTTCCACCCTCCTATGCAACCGATGAACGCGCAACGGCGCGTGCTGACGGGTTAGACAGGTTCGGGCGGCTGGTGAACTTCAATGCCACCCAAACCGCCGAAGGCGCTTTGGGGCTTTCGGGCCTGCGCGTAGGCGACATCAGCCATGTGATCCTAAGCCACAGCCATATCGACCATGTGGGTTCCCTGCCGCTGTTCACCCATGCTCAGATCATCCTAACCGCCACCGAACGCGCCGAACCTGCGCCGTTGTACTTTGGCGCCCATCGCCCGATGGCATGGCCCCAAGCGCGCTACCGCACCCTGAAACGCGCCACGCAAATCTGCCACGGCCTGCGCCTGATCCCAACACCCGGCCACACAGCGGGGCATTTGTCAGCCTTGGTGACGGTGGGCGGGCAAGCCGTGCTGCTGACCGCCGACGCCATCAACCGCGCTTCAGAACCAGCCGAGGGTTTTCCCGACGCCGATGACCCCATCACCGCCGCCAAATCCGCCGCCAAAGTGCTGCGCATTGCGCGCCAAACCGGCGCGGAAGTGATTTACGGCCACGAACCCACCCAAGCCGCAACGCTGGGCCGCCGCACATGGCCCTAACGCGCGACCACAAATTGGGGCTGCTGCTGGTTTTCACCTCTACCCTCGCGTGGAGCACGGCAGGGCTGTTCACCCGCGCCATTTCGCAAGACATTTTCACCGTGCTGGTGTGGCGGGGCTTGTTTGGCACGGTGGGGCTGCTGGCGGTTATCTTCTGGCGTGAGGGGCTAAAGGGCCTGCGAACTTTGTTGTGGCTGGGCTGGGCAGGCTGGACCTATGCGCTGATCTCAGGCCTTGGGATGGTGTGTTACATCACGGCACTGCGCATGACGTCTGTGGCGCATGTGGTGATTATTTATGCCACCGTGCCGTTTATGACGGCGGGCTTGGCTTGGGTGATGATGCGCCAACGCCCATCACGCGATGCGGTGATCGCCTGCGGCATCGCTTTTGCAGGCGCTGTGGTGATGGTGGGCTTGGGCGGTGACGGGAACTTAGTCGGCGACTTTTTAGCGCTGCTCATGACGCTAAGCATGGCACTGATGATGGTAATCGCGCGCAAACATCCCAAGATACCGACCCTGCCTGCGGGAACGGCATCGTCCATCCTTGGCGTGCTGATCTGCTTGCCTTTCGCCGCCCCCGGCGTGCCTTCGGGCGATCAACTGCTGCTGCTGGCGGGGTTCGGGCTGGTTAACTCGTCACTCGGATTTGCGCTATTCCTGATGGGCTCGGCCAAAATCCCGCCGATTGAAACCGCCTTGTTGGGCGCGATGGAGGGGTCTTTGGCCCCGTTATGGGTGTGGCTTGTCTTTGCCGAAACCCCGACCCTGCCCACGATCGTCGGTGCGGCCATCGTGCTGTTCGCGGTATTATGGCACATCCTGCGCCAATACCGCCGCTGATGCCGCAGCGCAGCAATTTTGCGACCACCCCCCGTGACAAAAGCCTTCGCACCCCCTATAAGCCGCGCAAATCTGAAATTTCAAAGGGCATCCACATGACCATCAAGGTTTTCGGCCACAAATCCCCCGACACCGATTCCACCGGCTCGCCGATCATCTGGGCGTGGTATTTGTCGCAAGTGAAAGGCACCCCTGCCAAGCCCTATTTGCTTGGGGAACCCAACACCGAAGCGGCCTTTGTGCTGACCCATTGGAACCTGCAAAAGCCCGAAATCATCGCCGATGTGACGGCCGAAGATACCGTGGTGATCGTTGACACCAACAACCCCGCCGAACTGCCCGCATCGATCAATGACGCCAAAGTGGTGGGCATCATCGACCACCATATGCTGGTCGGCGGCATCAAGACCAAATCGCCCATCGACATCACCATCCGCCCGCTGGCCTGCACAGCCACGATTATGCACGACTTGATGGGGGCCGATCTGGCCAAAGCGCCCAAAGCGATCAAAGGCGCGATGCTGTCGTGCATTTTGTCTGACACTCTGGAATTCCGCTCGCCCACCACCACGCCGCATGACCGTGCTGTGGCCGAAAAGTTGGCCGCCGATCTGGGCGTTTCAATTGCTGATCTGGCGACCAAGTTGTTTGAAGCGAAGTCTGATGTATCGGCCTTTTCCGATGCGGCTTTGCTGCGGATGGATTCCAAGGAATACAACGTCGCGGGCAAGGAACTGCGGGTTTCGGTGCTGGAAACGACTGCGCCGAAGATCGTGCTAGACCGCAAAGCCTCGCTCATGGCGTCGATGGTGGATGTGGCCAAAGAAGACGGCGCGGATCAGGTGTTGCTGTTCGTGATCGACATATTGAATGAAGAAGCGACCCTGCTGGTGCCCAACGATCTGGTGCGCCAAATGGCCGAGGCGTCTTTTGGCGTGAAAGTCACCGGCGACACCGTGGTGATACCGGGCCTGATGAGCCGCAAGAAGCAAATCATTCCGGCGTTGAAGCTGTAAGCGCAGTCTGATTTTTCGCAGAAAAATCGCCCCTCACGATTTTTCTGCGAAAAATCTCTTTCACCCCCCACGCCAAAGGCAATCCATGACAGAGCTGATCCCCGCCCTTGCCCAGATTGCCCGCCGTTATGATGCCGTGTTTTGCGACCTTTGGGGCTGCCTGCACAACGGCAAAACGCCTTTCCCGCAGGCTGTCACGGCCCTGCAAGCTTACCGCGCGGGCGGAGGCAAAGTGGTGCTTCTCACCAACGCCCCGCGCCCCAAGCCCAGCGTCGTGGCGCAGCTAGACGCCATGGGCGTGCCGCGTGATGCCTGGGATGAGGTTGTCACCTCGGGCGATGCCACACAGTTTGCGTTGTTTTCCGGCCAATGGTCGCGGGCGCATTTCATTGGCGCGGTTAAAGACGAACCCTTCTTCACTGACTTCCCCGCCGATCTAACCCCTGCGCCACTTCAGCGCGTGGCCATAGACCAAGCGCAAGTTGTCATCTGCACCGGCCTTGCGCATGATCTGACCGAAACGCCCGACGATTACGCCCTGCCGCTGCGCCAAGCCAAGGCCGCGGGCCTGACGATGCTGTGCGCCAACCCTGACATTATCGTCGATTACGGCGACAAGCGCCTGTATTGCGCGGGCGCTTTGGCGGCGGACTATGAAGCGATGGGCGGCAAGACGATGTATTTCGGCAAACCCCATCCGCCGATCTATGACCTCGCCCGCCGCAGGCTGGCGGCTTTGGGCGCAAGGCCCGATCCGCACATCTTGTGCATTGGCGATGGGATTGGCACCGATGTGCAGGGTGGCATGGCCGAAGGGCTGGACACGCTGTTTGTCACCGGCGGCATCTGTGCGGCGGAATTTGGGCCCGACGCTGCCCATCCTGACAAGGCTTTGCTAGAAGCCTTTCTAACGGCCAAGCAAATGTCAGCCACCTATTCCATCGCGACGCTTCGGTAACAAAGTTACGCCAAGCGCGCACATCGCGCATTCTTATTGCGCTGCGATGCGGCGTCGGTTAACCTCACTCTCAACCACGGGGGGAATCATGCTCGACAACAACGCACCCAGCACGATCTGCATCGAAGACATGGAAATCGGCATGGTGCGTTCGCGCGCAAAAACCATCACCGACCGCGACATCGCCCTTTTTGCCGAGGTGTCGACCGACCATAACCCCGTGCATCTGAACGACGAATACGCCCGTGACACCATGTTCCAAGGCCGCATCGCCCACGGCATGCTCACGGCCAGCCTGATCTCTGCCGTGGTGGGCGAACAGCTTCCCGGTCACGGCACGGTCTACCTATCACAGAACCTGCGCTTCATGGCCCCCGTGCGCCCCGGCGATCTGCTTGAGGCTTTTGTGAAAGTCTCGGCCATTGACCATGCCAAGCGCCGTGTCACCCTTGAAACCCACTGCATGGTGGGCAATACCCTTGTCTTGAAAGGCGACGCGCTGGTTTTGGCGCCAAGCCGCAAGTTCGACTGACGGGGTCTGGCCCCGCATGGGGTAAGATGCAGATTTACACGCATTGGCAAGGGCTTGACCCCTCGGCTGTTCGGGCCTCGGTTGCCTTGGGCAATTTTGACGGGGTGCATCTGGGCCATCAGGCGGTGATCAATCTGGCGCGCAATGCGGCCCCTTTGGGAATCGTCACGTTTGAGCCCCACCCGCGAGAGGTGTTTCAGCCCGCCTTACCGCCCTTTCGTCTGATGAATGCCGAAGCGCGGGCCAACCGTTTGGCCAAACTGGGCGTGCAACATCTGTATGAACTGCCGTTTGACAAAACCCTCGCCAGCCTGTCGCCCGACGCCTTTGCCCGCGATGTTCTGGCGCAAGGCCTAGGGGTCAGTCATGTCGTGGTTGGGGCCGATTTCTGCTTTGGTCAGGGCCGCACTGGCAAGGCGCAAGACCTTGTGCGCCTTGGCCAAACCTATGGCTTCAGCGTCACCGTGGCTGATCTGGTGCAACATGACGGTGTAGAAATCTCGTCCACCGCGATCCGCATCGCCTTGGCCGAAGGCCGCCCCCGCGATGCCGCCGCCATGCTGGGGCATTGGCACCGCATTGAGGGTGAAGTGATTCACGGCGAAAAGCGTGGGCGTCAACTGGGCTATCCGACGGCAAATATGTCGGTCGCGGGCCTGCATCTGCCCAAACTGGGCGTTTATGCCGTGCGGGTCGAGGTTCTGTCAGGCCCCCAAGCCGGTTCCTACATTGGCGCTGCCAGCCTTGGCGTGCGCCCGATGTTTGGCACCAACCTGCCCAATCTGGAAACCTTCATCTTCGACTTCACCGGCGATCTTTACGGCCACCACCTGTCGGTTGCCTTGGTCGACTATCTGCGCCCCGAGATGAAGTTTGATGGCCTGCCAGCCCTGATGGACCAAATGGCCGCCGACTGCACCCGTGCGCGCACGATCCTTTCCTGACTTCCCATTCCTTGCATGAAAGGGCACTCTGCCCCACATGACAGACCTTCGCCCCAAATTCTGGACCCTGCCCCTTTCCAAGCTGACCCCCACCGAGTGGGAGGCATTGTGCGACGGCTGCGGCAAATGCTGCCTGAACAAGTTGGAATATGAAGACACCGGCGAGGTCGAATTCACCCGCGTGGCCTGCAAACTGCTTGACGGGCAAACCTGCCGCTGCACCAAATACGAAACCCGCCACCAATATGTGCCCGAATGCGTGCGCCTGTCGCCCAAGACCCTGCCCAAAATCGCCTATTGGATGCCGCGCACTTGCGCCTACCGGTTGCTGTTTGAAGGCAAGACCTTGCCCGAATGGCACCCGCTGATCACCGGCGACCCTGAAAGCCCGCATAAAGAAGGCATCTCGGTGCGGGGCTGGACTGTGTCGGAAGTTGAGGTTCCAGAGGATGTCTGGGACGAATATTTGATAGATGAAAGACCGTAATGTTCTTCGCCTCTGACAACGGATCGGGCGCTGCCCCCGAAATCATCGCAGCCCTTCGCCGCGCCAATGACGGCTATGCCCGCAGCTACGGCGCCGACCCGATCATGGCGCGCGTGAAAACCTTGGTGCGCGACCTGTTCGAAGCGCCTGAGGCCGAGGTGTATCTGGTCGCCACCGGCACGGCTGCCAATTCCCTGTCGATTGCACTGCTCACCCCGCCGTGGGCCGCCGTCTTCGCCCACGCCGATGCCCATGTGGCCGTCGATGAATGCGGCGCGCCGGAGTTCTTCAGTGCAGGGGCGAAGATGATTGGCGTCGCAGGCGATCACGGCAAGATGACGCAGCAAAGCCTGTCAGACGCGCTGACACGCGTCGGCGAAGGTGGGGTGCACGGCGTGCAGCGCGGGATGCTGACGCTGACCAACGTGACCGAGGCGGGCACCGTCTACACCCCCGCCGAAATCGCCGCCCTGACAGCATTGGCCAAAGCCAAGGGCCTGCCTTGCCACCTAGACGGCGCGCGTTTTGCCAATGCTTTGGTCGCCACGGGTGCCACGCCCGCCGAGATGACATGGAAAGCCGGCATTGATGTGCTGTCACTCGGCGGCACCAAGAACGGCTGCTTGGGGGTGGAAGCGGTGGTGCTGTTTGACCCTGCCAAGGCTTGGGAGCTTGAACTGCGCCGCAAACGCGCGGGGCATTTGTTCTCAAAGCACCGCTACCTGTCGGCCCAAATGGAAGCCTATCTGACCGACGGGCTTTGGCTGCGCTTGGCGAGCCAAGCCAACGCCATGGGCGCGCGACTGGTGCAAGGGCTGGCGCAAATCCCACACACCAGCCTGCTGCACCCTGCCCCTGCCAATATGCTGTTTGCGCTATGGCCCACGGGCACCAACGACAGGGCTGCGGAACGCGGCGCTGTCTACTACGCCATGCCCGCGCCGAAGGGTCAAGAATCAGGCCGCCTCGTTGCCAGTTGGTCGACCACGGCAGAGGAAGTTGACGCGGTCCTTAAGGCCCTGACACCCTAGGCCCTTTCACCGAGATAAATATTCCGTTGGGAAGCCCCCCGCTTGGGGCGGCAGACCGCTTTGGGATGCTAACATCCGTCCAAATGCGCCTGCACGCCAAGGGCTACAGCTTGCGCGTGAGTGATCGACACCATATGCCCCGCCCCTTGCACCGACAGCCTTTGGCTGTGGGGCAGGCGTTTGGCCAGTGCAGCGTTGACAGCCTCGATGATGGGCGGGCTGTTGGCACCGTCGATCAAAAGGGTGGGCACGGTCAGGCTTTCCAAACCACCGACGGCCAGCAAATCAGCGGCATCATCCAGCAAGACAGGATTTTGCGCCTCGATCAGGTGGATGCGTTCTAGCATATAGGTTCGGGTGCGGTCGGGCAAAGCGTCCAGCCCCTCACCCATGCCCCAATCGCCGTGGAAGACTTGCAAAGCGGTCTCACGCTCGCCTGCCAGAATAAGCCGCGCAAACTCCAGATGGCGGGCGCGGAAATGGGTGTAGACGGGTTGGCCGCGCGCGGCGGCGAAGATCACGGGTTCCACCAAGGTCAGGCTGCGCACCAGATCGGGGCGCGTCAGCGCTAGGCGCAGGGCGACTGTGCCGCCAAAGGAGTGGCCCATCACATCAATCGGTTTCCCCTGCCCCAGCCTTTCGGCCATCAGGATCGCCGCCGCAGTGGCTGCGCCGTGCAGATCGGTCTGGCCATCCCAAGCCTCTGCCCGACCGTGGCCAATCTGGTCAATCGCGGTGACGGTGACGCCAGACAAGCCTTCTGCCAAGCCATTCCACGCGCCAGCGTGCGCTAACGAACAATGCAGCGCCAACACGGGCCGATCACCGCCCCGCGCCCAAGTGCGGTGCGGCGGCAGTTCCGCCATGATCATATCCTCAGGCATTCAAAGCTTTCCGGCCAGATGCAGGTCAAGATCCTCAAGCCGGTCTTGGCCCCAGAACCGCTCGTCGCCCACGATGGTGAACGGCACGCCGAATACACCACGCTGAACCGCTTCATCAAGGTTGCGGGCGTAAGAATCTGCGGCATCTAGCATATAACGGTCGGATATGGCCGGATCAAAGCCGTATTTGGCCAGAATATCCTTGATCACCTCATCCTCGGCCACATTGCGCCCCTCGGCCCAGACAGCACGGGGGAAGGCTTGCACCAAGCCCGCCAGATCGCCGCCGCCCGCCTTCATCGCGGCCAAAACGGCGTAAGACGACGGCGCAGGGTTCACCGGAAAGAAAAAGGGCTGCAAATCCAGCTTCATCCCCAAGCGTTTGGACCAACGGCGCAGTTCCTGCACCCGATACTCTTTGCGGCTTTCGTGGCGTTCGGCCAGCACCTTACCGCCGGTGCGTGGAAACAGCGCGGGGCCGTCCAGCGGGATGTAGCGGATCGCCGCGCCATGTTTGGCGGCAATCACCTCTAACCGGTCGCCCATCAGATAGCAAAACGGCGAAATTGTCGCAAAAAAGTAATCAATCTGAACCATGTGTCGCGCCCCTGCTGGCTTGGCTTTGCAAGACCCTAGAAGGTTGATAAGCGGTGTCAACGACACGATTCCTCCCCGCAGGCCCAGCGTAAGGATACCTAATGCCCGTTATCACCGAGCCCAAGCTAATCGCCGGCAACGCCAATATGACATTGGCCAAAGCCATCGCCCGCCGCATGTCGATGCACCGTGGCATGTCGGTCAATCTGGTCGATGCGCGTGTAGAGCGCTTCAACGATGCCGAAATCTTCGTGGAAGTGTACGAAAACGTTCGGGGCGAGGATATGTATATCATTCAGCCCACCTCGAATCCTGCCAATGACAATCTGATGGAACTGCTGATCATGGCCGACGCCCTGCGCCGGTCTTCGGCAGATCGAATTTCAGCGGTGATTCCCTATTTCGGCTATGCCCGCCAAGACCGCCGCGCCAAGGCGCGCACGCCGATTACGGCCAAGCTGGTCGCCAATATGATCACCGAAGCGGGCATTGACCGTGTTCTGACGCTGGATCTGCACGCGGCGCAAATTCAGGGGTTCTTCGATATTCCTGTGGATAACCTTTATGCCTCGCCCATCTTTGCTTTGGACATTGAACACCATTTCAAAGACAAAATGTCCGACATCATGGTGATTTCGCCCGACGTCGGCGGTGTGGCGCGGGCGCGGGACTTGGCCAAGCGGATCGAAGCGCCTTTGGCGATTGTGGACAAGCGGCGTGAAAAAGCGGGCGAAGTGGCCGAGATGACCGTGATCGGCAATGTCGAAGGCAAGGTGTGCATCATCGTCGATGACATCGCAGACACCGCAGGCACGCTGTGCAAAGCCGCCGACCTGCTGATGAAAAGCGGCGCGAAAGAGGTGCATTCCTACATCACCCACGGCGTTCTGTCCAAAGGGGCTGTGGCGCGGGTGGCGAGTTCGGCGATGAAGTCGCTGGTGATCACCGATTCTATCGAACCTTCGCAAGAGGTGCTAAATTCACCCAACATCCGCATCGTGCCGACAGCGCCGATCTTTGCCCAAGCGATTTTGAACATTTGGAACGGGACATCAGTGTCGTCACTGTTTGAAACCGAAACCTTGGTGCCGATTTACGAAGGCATGTATCAGCGCGGCTGATCAGCCTATCGCACAAAAGAAAAGGCCCCGCATATGCGGGGCCTTTTGTTATTCACGGGTCGCAAGCGCTTAGTGCGCCGCCAATGCTGCCTTCAACGCGGTCAAGTCAGCGAGCGTCTTATCAGCCGCATCTTTGCCCGCAGCGTCAGCCGGCGCTTTTGCCGCTTCTGCCAACAGTTTGTCGACCATTTCAGCCGTCGCTTCGGCCAAAGGCACAGCCATTTCGGCCAGAACCGACACGCCCGAAGCGCTGATTTCGGCAAAGCCACCGGTCACGACATAGGCCGAAGCCCCCTGCGCGCCCGATGCGCGCAGGATGCCGGGGCGCAGACCGACCAGAACGGGCGCGTGCCCCTCCATCGCGGTCAAATCGCCCTCGGCTCCGGGGATCTGAACCTCGACAGCGGCCATCGACGCCAAGCGGCGTTCCGGGCTGACGAGGTCGAATTGCAGGGTCCCTGCCATCACGCCCCCTTAGGCCGCAGCCGCAGCGAGACGCTGAGCCTTGGCCTTCACGTCTTCGATGCCGCCAACCATGTAGAAGGCCGCTTCCGGCAGATGGTCATATTCGCCGTTCACAACTGCTTTGAACGAGGCGATCGTCACATCCAGCGGAACCTGAACGCCGTCAGACCCGGTGAACACTTTTGCCACGTCGAAGGGCTGTGACAGGAAGCGCTGGATCTTACGCGCACGCGCCACGGTCAGTTTGTCTTCTTCGGACAATTCGTCCATCCCAAGGATGGCGATGATGTCTTGCAGCGACTTGTAGCGTTGCAGCGTGCCCTGCACTTGGCGGGCGACGTTGTAATGCTCTTCGCCGATCACAGCCGGGTCAAGCAGACGCGAGGACGAGTCGAGCGGGTCAACGGCGGGGTAGATCCCCAGTTCCGAAATGGCGCGCGACAGAACGGTGGTTGCGTCCAAGTGGGCGAACGAGGTGGCAGGTGCAGGGTCGGTCAAGTCATCGGCCGGAACGTAGATGGCCTGCACCGAGGTGATGGACCCGTTCTTGGTCGAGGTGATGCGTTCCTGCAAAGCGCCCATGTCGGTCGCCAGTGTGGGCTGGTAGCCCACGGCCGAAGGAATACGGCCCAGCAAAGCCGACACTTCGGAACCGGCTTGGGTGAAGCGGAAGATGTTGTCGACGAAGAACAACACGTCCGTGCCCGACTGGTCGCGGAACTGCTCGGCCAAGGTCAGGCCGGTCAATGCCACGCGCAAACGTGCGCCCGGCGGTTCGTTCATCTGGCCATAGACCAGCGCCACTTTCGACTTGGTCATGTCGTCAAGGTCGATAACCTTGGAATCGATCATCTCGTGGTACAGATCGTTCCCTTCACGGGTGCGTTCACCCACACCAGCGAAGACCGAGTAGCCAGAGTGCACTTTGGCGATGTTGTTGATCAGTTCCATGATCAAAACCGTCTTACCCACGCCAGCGCCGCCGAACAGGCCAATCTTGCCGCCCTTAGCGTAGGGCGCCAGCAGGTCGATCACCTTGATGCCCGTCACCAAAACCAGCGACTCGGTCGCTTGGTCGGCGAAGGACGGGGCCTTTTGGTGGATCGAGCGGTGCTCGGTCGCAACGACCGGGCCATGTTCGTCCACCGGCTCGCCGATGACGTTCAAGATACGGCCCAGCGTGCAATCGCCAACCGGAACCGAGATGGGCGCGCCCGAGTCGCTGACCGGTGCGCCGCGCACCAAGCCTTCGGTCGTGTCCATAGCGATGCAACGGACGGTGTTTTCACCCAAGTGCTGGGCGACTTCCATCACCAGCTTCTTGCCGTTGTTTTCAGTGATCACAGCGTTCAGAATCGCCGGCAGCGCGCCATCGAACTGCACGTCGACCACGGCGCCGATCACCTGCGTGATTTTGCCTTGTGACATATTCGTCTCTCCGGTTCCTCAGAGCGCCTCGGCGCCCGAAATGATTTCGATAAGTTCCTTGGTGATCGCGGCCTGACGCGAACGGTTGTACACGATGGTCATCTTGTTGATCATGTCGCCCGCGTTGCGGGTGGCATTGTCCATCGCGCTCATCCGAGCGCCTTGTTCAGAAGCCGCATTCTCCAACAGAGCGGTGAAAACTTGCGTGGCCACAGCGCGGGGAAGCAGGTCGGCAAGGATTTGGTCTTCCGTGGGTTCGTAGTCGTAAGAAGCAGCCACGGGGGCCGCCCCTTCAAACTTTGCCGGAATAACCTGTTGCGCCGTCGGGATCTGGCTGATCACCGATTGGAAGCGGTTGTAATACAGCGTCACCACATCGCATTCGCCCGCGTCAAACCGCGCCACGACGTCACGGGCTATGTCACGCGCATTGGCGTAACCCACCCGCTTCACCTCGGTCAGGTCAACGTGGCCGACAAAGAGATGGCCATATTCGCGGCGCATCTGTTCACGACCTTTTTTGCCGACGGTCAAAATCTTGACCGTTTTGCCGGCAGCGGTCAGTTCCGCCACTTTCGCGCGGGCAAGCCGGACGATCGTGGTGTTGAACCCGCCGCAAAGACCGCGCTCCGAGGTCATGATGACCATCAGATGCACTTTATCTGCTCCGCTCCCGGCCAAAAGCCGGGGCGCGTTGTTGCTTGTGCCGACCGATGCTGCCAGCCCCGCCATCACAGCCGTCATCCGTTCGGCATAGGGCCGGGCGGCTTCGGCTGCGTCTTGTGCGCGGCGTAGCTTTGCCGCCGACACCATCTGCATCGCCTTCGTGATCTTGCGCGTGTTCTTAACGCTGCCGATCCGGTTCTTTAAGTCCTTTAAACTGGGCATTTTTCTGCTCCGGACCTAAATTACGCGAAGTCTTTGGCGTATGCGTCCAGTTCGGCCCGAATAGCTTTTTCCAGATCACCCGCGACCTTGCGGTCTTTGGTGGTGATATCTGCCAGAAGCGCTGCGCCCTTGGTGCGCAGATGCTTGAGCAGACCCGCTTCATAGCGGCCGACGTCTTTGACGGCGATCTTGTCAAGGAAGCCATTGGCACCGGCGAAGATCACGCACACAATTTCCGCATTGGTCAGCGGGGCGTATTGCGGCTGCTTCATCAGTTCGGTCAGGCGCGCGCCACGGTTCAGCAATTGCTGGGTCGAGGCGTCAAGGTCGGAACCAAACTGCGCAAAGGCCGCCATTTCGCGGTACTGCGCCAGTTCCAGCTTCACCTTACCCGCCACCGACTTCATGGCGTTGGTTTGTGCCGAAGATCCCACGCGCGACACCGACAGACCGGTGTTCACAGCCGGACGGATGCCTTGGTAGAACAATTCGCCTTCCAAGAAGATCTGACCGTCGGTGATCGAGATCACGTTCGTCGGAATGAAGGCCGAAATGTCCCCGCCTTGGGTTTCGATGATCGGCAAAGCAGTCAACGAGCCAGAGCCGTTGTCAGCGTTCAGCTTGGCCGAACGTTCCAGCAAGCGCGAGTGCAGGTAGAACACGTCGCCCGGATAGGCTTCACGGCCCGGCGGGCGGCGCAGCAACAGCGACATCTGGCGGTAAGCCACGGCCTGCTTGGACAGATCGTCATAGATCATCAGGGCGTGACGGCCGTTGTCGCGGAAATACTCGCCCATGGCGGTCGCGGCGAAGGGGGCCAAGAACTGCATGGGGGCAGGGTCAGACGCGGTTGCGGCCACGATAATCGTGTAGGCCATCGCACCAGTTTCTTCCAACTTCTTCACCAATTGCGCCACGGTCGAGCGTTTTTGCCCGATCGCAACATAGATACAGTAAAGCTTTTTGCCTTCATCGGCGCCAGCAGCGTCGTTGTAGACTTTTTGGTTCAAAATCGCGTCCAAAGCCACGGCGGTTTTGCCGGTCTGACGGTCGCCGATGATCAGTTCGCGCTGGCCACGGCCAATCGGAATCATCGCGTCAACGGCTTTCAGGCCGGTTGCCATGGGTTCATGCACCGACTGACGCGGAATGATGCCCGGGGCTTTGACGTCGGCCACACGGCGCTCGGAAAACACGATCGGGCCTTTGCCGTCGATCGGATTGCCCAGTGCGTCAACCACACGGCCCAGAAGGCCGTCGCCTGCGGGCACGTCCACGATGGACTTGGTGCGCTTGACGGTGTCGCCTTCTTTGATGTCTTGGTCCGACCCGAAGATCACGACGCCGACATTGTCGACTTCAAGGTTCAAGGCCATCCCGCGGATCCCGCCAGGGAATTCCACCATTTCACCGGCTTGGACATTGTCCAACCCGTGAACGCGCGCAATACCGTCACCGACGGACAGCACGCGACCAACTTCTGCAACCTCAGCATCTTGGCCAAAGTTCTTGATCTGCGCCTTCAGGATCGCAGAGATCTCAGCAGCCTGGATTCCCATCACCCAACCTCTTTCATTGCATTCTGGAGTGCGGCGAGCTTGGCCTTGACCGACGTGTCGATCATGGTCGAGCCCAGCTTGACGATAAGACCGCCGATGAGACTTTCATCAACGGTGGCGTTCAATATGATTTCCTTGCCGACATTGGCCTTCAAGGACGCCACCAGCGCTTTGCGCTGTGTGGCGGTCAAAGCTTTGGCAGAGGTGACCTCTGCCGTCACTTCGCCTTTTTCCACGGCGATGCGGGCTTTAAGATCCTGCACCAATTGAGGAATAACAAACAGGCGACGCTTTTGCGCCATCAGCGCCAAAGTGTTCTGTGTCAGCGTCGAAAGGCCCATTTTGGCCGCAACCGCTGCCATGGCAGCGCTTTGTTCGCCTTTGCCCACGACGGGCGAAGCGATCATCGCGGCAAGCTCTGGGCTTTCGGTCAAAACCTCGGCCAAAGCTGCGGCATCGGCTTCCAGCGCTTTCAAAGCGCCAGCTTCCTTTGCCAGTTCAAACAGGGCCTGGGCATAGCGCCCGGCGATGCTGAGGGAGATGGATGCTGTTTCCGACACGTCAACCCTTCCGCTGTGATAGGCTTGTGACGCGCCCTAGGGGCAGATCAAAAGCCTTCGTTGGCGCACACATAGTGTATGCGTCTATCAAAGATTGCGGCGTCCATAGCAGAGGCCCCGCCACCTCGCAACCAAGAATCCCGCAGATTTCGGCGCTCTTGTGATGCGAAGTTTGCACGGGGGTGTAACTGTGGTGTAACGGCCTTGTGATCGACGGATTTAGGGGCGCTCGATCGCTATGCCTGCCCTGTGGGCAGCGTCTTTCACAGGATCATTCCACCTTATTCCAACCGTGGCACAGGTTGGGCGGCCGGCATCGGGTCAAGCGCGCGCAGGGGGCGGCGCACTTTGGCCGCCAAGCCGCCGCGTGTGGGCGCGTAAACCTGCTTTGACGCCTCCACCATCAACACCCCGCCCGCCAGCCAAGGGGCGGCACGCCCAAGCCATTCCCAAAACCCCGCCGTGCGCAGCCAGAATCGGCGCAGCGAGGGGGGGGCGAACAGGGCTGTCATGGCGCGTTCGGGGGTGAAACCGTGGCGCTTCAACTCGGCCTCGATCTGGCCCATCGAATAGGGGCGACCAAAGCCAAAGGGCGTGCCATCGCCGCGCGCCCACAGGCCCAAACGGTTGGGCACGATGAACAACACACGCCCCCCCGGCCCAAGCACGCGAAAACACTCTTCCAGAACCGCTGCGGCATTATCGGAGGTTTCCAAGCCGTGCATCAAGATCAGGCGGTCAACAAAGCCCGTGGCCAGCGGCCATTCGCTGTCTTCGCACAGCAGGCTGACATTCGCCTCGCCCAAGGGCCAAGGCATCACCCCTTGCGGCGCGGGCATCAAGGCAATCACGCGGCGGGCTTGGGCCAGATAGGGGCGCAGCAAGGGCACAGCAAAGCCAAAGCCTGCCACGGTCTGCCCCGCCATGGGCGGCCACATTTCAACCACGCGTTCGCGAATGCCGCGCTGCGCCACCCGCCCTAGGGCGGTGCGATAGTAGAAATTCCGCAGATCAAGCACATCAAGATGCATTGTCAGACTGGGCCTGTTTTGCCACTTTGGGCCCATCATAGACAAAGGCGGGGGCAATGCCATGACCGAAGTGATGCAGGCGTCGGGCAGCCAAAATAGGGTCGCCCGCTGTGAATGCGGCGGTTTGCAAATCACCGTCACGGCAGAACCGCGCCATGTTCACGCCTGCACCTGCACCAAATGCCAAAGATCCTCGGGTTCAGCCCTGTCTTGGTCAGCATGGTTCCCCGAAGCCGCTGTGACGATTGAGGGTGTTTATCAAACCTACCATTACTCTGATCCCGTTGATCCGCGAAAGATGACCGGATTTTGCGCCACCTGCGGCGGGGGGAAATTCTTTCGCACGGGCGATTACCTCAGCGATTGCATCGGCATTTCGGCAGGCAGCTTTGCGGCTGCGGATTTTCTGCCCCCCGATCACATCCATTGGTGGCCAGATCGCCCGAACTGGATGGGCACACCGCATGGGCCACATCTTTTGGACGGCAACTGAACCGCCCGATTGTGGTGCGGCCCAAAATGCGGCACGGATGGATGACCCCGAATGAAAAGGCCGCGCCATGCCCCTTGAACTTGTCACCATCCCCTGCCTGACCGACAACTACGCTTATCTGATCCGTGACGAAGCGACAGGCGAGACAGCCCTTGTCGATGTGCCCGAGGCCGGCCCTGTTCTGGCCGAACTGGCCGCGCGGGGCTGGCGGTTGGACAAGATCTTTTTGACCCATCACCACCACGACCACATCCAAGGCACGGATGCGTTGGTGCAGGCCACGGGGGCCAGTGTCTACGGCGCGCAAGCCGATGCCCACCGCCTGCCCCCGCTGACCCGCGCCCTTAGTGAGGGCGACGAGGTCACGGTGGGGCAAAGCCTTGGCCACGTGCTGGATGTTTCGGGCCACACCTTGGGGCATCTCGCCTTTGTCTTCCCCGCAGCCCATCTGGCCTTTACCGCCGACAGCCTTATGGCAGGCGGATGCGGGCGCTTGTTTGAAGGATCGCCCGCCACGATGTGGGCCTCGTTAAGCAAACTGGCCGCGTTGAGCGCGCAAACGCTGATCTGTTCGGGCCACGAATACACCACCGCAAACCTGCGCTTTGCCGCCACGATAGAGCCGGAAAACGCCGCTTTGGCAGACCGCATCTTGCAGGTCGCAGCCGCCCGCGCGGCGGGCCTGCCCACAGTGCCGTCTTTATTATCACAAGAATTGGCCACGAACCCTTTTCTGCGCGCCAAACTGCCCCATGTTAAGGCGTCTCTTGGCCTAGCCCATGCATCAGACGCCGAGGTCTTCGCCGAAATGCGGGCCCGCAAGGACAGGTTCTGACGCTGGCCCATCACTTTTTTGGGGTTAGATCAGCTTATCTGCACTTTCCCCCGAAATAGCCCTTGAAGATTGGCGCAGAAAACCGAACCTTAGGACATTAAGGCCACGGTTCTGGCAAGCCCGTCCGATCCCCGCTCGGGCATTGCCGACCTGCAGGACAGGAGCACGACGCAAGTGCCAACTTTTTCCACCACCCTAGAACAAGCCATCCACGGCGCCCTTGCGCTTGCCAACGCCCGCCGCCACGAACTGGCGACGTTGGAACATCTTCTGCTGGCCCTGATCGACGAGCCTGACGCGGCGCGGGTGATGAAAGCCTGCTCGGTCGATCTGGAAGTTTTGAAGAAAACCTTGACCAGTTTCATCGACGATGATCTGGCGACTTTGGTGACAGATGTGGAAGGCAACGAAGCCGTGCCGACCGCAGCCTTCCAGCGCGTGATCCAACGCGCAGCGATCCATGTGCAATCGTCTGGCCGCACCGAGGTGACGGGGGCCAATGTGCTGGTCGCCATCTTTGCCGAACGCGAATCAAACGCGGCGTTCTTTTTGCAAGAACAAGACATGACCCGCTATGACGCGGTCAACTACATCGCCCACGGCGTGGCCAAGAACCCCTCTTTCGGCGAAGCGCGCCCGGTTTCGGGGGCTGATGAGCCCCACGAAACCCCCAAGGCCGAAGCAGGCGAAGCCAAGGAATCAGCGCTTTCGAAGTATTGTGTTGATCTGAACGACAAGGCGATGAAGGGTGACGTTGACCCCTTGATTGGCCGCGAGGCCGAGGTAGAGCGCGCCATTCAGGTTCTGTGCCGCAGACGCAAGAACAACCCCCTGCTGGTCGGCGATCCGGGCGTGGGCAAAACCGCGATTGCCGAAGGCTTGGCCCGCAAGATCGTGCAGGGCGAAACGCCCGAGATTTTGGCGGGGGCTACGATATATTCGCTCGACATGGGCGCTTTGCTGGCGGGCACCCGCTATCGCGGCGATTTTGAAGAGCGGTTGAAAGCCGTTGTCAAAGAGATGGAAGATCACCCCGACGCGATCTTGTTCATCGACGAGATTCACACCGTGATTGGCGCTGGTGCCACTTCGGGCGGGGCGATGGATGCTTCTAACCTGCTGAAGCCCTCATTGCAGGGCGGCAAACTGCGCTGCATGGGGTCAACCACCTACAAAGAATTCCGCCAGCATTTCGAAAAAGACCGCGCCCTGTCACGCCGCTTTCAGAAGATCGACGTGAACGAGCCTTCGGTGGAAGATTCGGTCAAGATCCTGATGGGTCTGAAGCCCTATTTCGAAGAGCATCACGACCTGCGCTATACCCATGACGCGATCAAGGCGGCGGTGGAACTGTCGGCCCGCTACATCCACGACCGCAAACTGCCCGACAAGGCCATTGACGTGATCGACGAGGCTGGGGCGGCGCAACATCTGCTCAGCGAATCCAAGCGCCGCAAGACGATTGGCTTGAAAGAGATTGAGGCTGTCGTGGCCAAAATCGCCCGCATTCCGGCCAAGTCGGTGTCAAAAGACGATGCCGAGGTGCTGCGCGATCTGGAAAAGAACCTCAAGCGCGTGGTGTTCGGGCAGGACAAGGCAATTGAAGCGCTGTCTTCGGCCATCAAACTGGCCCGCGCGGGATTGCGCGAACCCGAAAAGCCCATCGGCAACTATCTGTTTGCTGGCCCCACGGGCGTGGGCAAAACGGAAGTGGCAAAGCAGCTCGCGTCAATCCTTGGGGTGGAACTGCTGCGCTTTGACATGTCGGAATATATGGAAAAGCACGCCGTTTCCCGCCTGATCGGCGCACCGCCCGGCTATGTGGGCTTTGACCAAGGCGGCATGCTGACCGACGGTATCGACCAGCACCCACACTGCGTGCTGCTGCTGGACGAGATCGAAAAGGCCCACCCCGACGTCTACAACATTCTGTTGCAGGTCATGGATCACGGCAAGCTGACCGATCACAACGGCCGCCAAGTCGACTTCCGCAATGTGGTGGTGATCATGACCACCAACGCAGGCGCATCAGATGCTGCGAAAGAAGCCATCGGCTTTGGCCGCGACAAGCGCACAGGCGAGGATACGGCGGCGATTGAGCGCACCTTTACGCCAGAGTTCCGCAACCGTCTGGATGCTGTCATTGCCTTTGCCGCCTTGGGCAAGACCATCATCCGCTCTGTCGTGGAAAAGTTCATCATGCAGTTGGAAGCGCAGCTTCTGGACCGCGGTGTGCATATCGACCTGTCGCCCGCCGCAGCTGATTGGCTGGGCGAAAAGGGTTACGACGACAAAATGGGTGCGCGGCCCTTGGGTCGGGTTATTCAAGAGCACATTAAGAAGCCACTGGCCGAAGAGCTGCTGTTTGGCAAACTGACCAAGGGCGGACTGGTGCATATCGGCGTTAAAGATGGCGCGATTGTGCTGACTTATGAAGAACACGCCAAGCCGCGCCTAACCACCACCAAGCCACCGCTGCTGACGGCTGAGTAAGCAAGGCTTCATGGCTACCCTGGGCCCTCGCCTCACAGGCGGGGGCCTTTGCTTTTGCAATTTAGCTTGCCAAATGCCGTAGCCCTTGCGTCACGTCGGTGCGCACGGCCAAGCGCAGCCCCGGTTCGTCTCCGGCGCGCAGGGCGGCAAGGATCAGGCGGTGGTGCTGGGGCACATCGCGGCGGCGCAGCTTGTCGTATAGGGCGCGCATGGTCGGCCCCAGTTGTAGCCAGACTGTCTCGCAGATCGCCAGCATCGCAGGGGTCTGCGCGCGCAAATACAAGGTGCGGTGAAACTCTAGATTCGTGCGCACATAGGCCAAGGCATCGTGGTTCAGCACCGCCTCTTGGTTCAACGCATTGATCGCAGCCAAGCGGTCAATCAGCGCGAAATGCACGCGGGGAAGGGCGCGAGATGCCATCTCGGGCTCTATCAGCGCACGAATGGCGGCAAGTTCCTCGATCCGTTCGGGCGTAAGTTCTGGTGTGGTGACCCTGCCCGACGATGAAATCGTCAGCGCCCCCTCTGCCGCCAAGCGGCGCACAGCCTCGCGCGCGGGGGTCATCGACATATCATATTGCGCAGCCAAACCCCGCAGCGTCATCGACAGGCCGGGGGCCAGTTCGCCGTGCATGATCTGCTGGCGCAGCATACGGTACAGCCGTTCATGCGCGGGCGCAGAGGGGTCGGCCAGCCGAAGGCTTGCAGGGCGCGGAATAATGGACATTCGCCAACCCAAGCAAACCCAGCGCCCCGCGTCAAGCCTCGGTCGGCCCAAAGCGGTAGCTGTGCAGGCGCGGGCCGTTGGCGTGCAGCCATGCGCGCTCTTTTTGCCAATGCGGATACAGCCGCGCCACCACGGCCCAGAAATCGGCCGAGTGGTTCATCTCAACCAGATGCGCGCATTCGTGGGCGGCGACATAGCGCAGCACCGATGGCGGGGCCATGATCAGCCGCCAAGAATACATCAAGGCCCCGTCATGGCTGCAAGACCCCCAGCGCGAGCGTGTGTCGCGCAGGGTCAGGCGCGCCACCTTGCGGCCCAGCAAACCTGCGTAGTGATCAGACGCCTCGGCCAACCGATCCCGCGCCAAGGCCCGCAGGTAGGCCGCAGCACGCACCGCCACCTGCGCCTCTGCCCCCGGCAGCAGCAGCGAATCACCGGTGAACTGCGCCACCCGCCCCGCAGCGGGGCCTAACACCACATCGTGCCCTTCAATCGGCACCACCGCGCCAAAACCAATCGCCGCCACGCCACCCTGCTTTGCCAAGGCGGCGCGCAGCCAATCTTCATGCTGGCGCGCAAAATCCATCGCTTCAGATTCGCGCGCCCGCTGCGGGATAGACAGGGTCACACGGCCATCAAGTGCCGAAACACGCAAGGAAAAACGCCGCGCGCGCACCGAACGGCGCAGCGTGATGTCAAGCGGGGGAGTGCCGGGCAGAACGGGCATGGAACCTCGGATCATATGCGCTGACCTTAGCCCATTTTCATTCCGCCACAACCACCCGCGCCCATGAAGAAAAGCCTTTGACTTGGGGCCCGCCCTATGGCAAGCGAGCGTTTCTCTGGCACCAGCCTAGCAAGGATTACCATGCCCAAAGCTGAATGGGGCACGAAGCGCATCTGCCCGACCACTGGCAAGCGTTTCTATGACCTGAACCGTTCTCCGATTGTCAGCCCTTATACTGGCGAAGTCGTCGATATCGAAAGCGCGCGCCGCAAGATGGCTGCTTCGGTTATCGCACGCGTTGCGCCTGAAAAAGACGACGACGTTCTGGTGGATGATCTGGACACCGACGATGATCTGCTGACGCCCGGCGTCTCGGATGACGCCGAACTTGACGATGAACTGCTGGAAGAAGACGCCGACGACACCGTGTCGTTGGACGATCTGACCGAAGTTCCCGGCGACGAAGAAGAAGTCTGAAAAAGGGCGCGGAGGGTTGCAATTTCCGCTTGCGCCCCCCCGCGCCTGCCAATATTAAGCCGCAACGACGCGCCCAGCGTCGCACGATCGCAAGGTCGTTACGGTTGAAAATGGGGTCATAGCTCAGATGGGAGAGCGCTTGAATGGCATTCAAGAGGTCGGGAGTTCGATCCTCCCTGGCTCCACCAATATTCCAAATGATACCAATACCATAAGCCGCCTTTCGGGGCGGTTTTGGTTTGTGAAAAAAGTTGTAAAGAGTTATAAAGGCGGTGCGTGCAGAGTTGTAAAGAGGAACTCTGCACGGGAATTGGGTTGGGATTGATCGGAACCTTGAGGGCGGCTACAAGCGTTTTGCTGCGGGTGACAGCTTGCAAGAAAAAATGAGAAAAGCATGAGCCCTTTACTAATCACGACCGCGATCCAGCCTCCCGAAAACTCATATGCCCTACGCATGACCGATACGCACAAAAGGGTTGCCTTAACAAAGGCGGCAATATTTTTCTGGGCTGGCTTTGGTATTAAGAAGATCGTGGTTGCGGATGCAACTGAAAAGACCGTGCTGAATGCAGAGGATTTGACGAACCTATCCACGATGGGCGTGGAGGTTGAGCAAATTCAATACTGCCAAGACTTTCGGGCTGTTATTGAAAAAGGAAAGGGGTATGGCGAGGGCGCCTTACTTGATTTTTCAATTAAAAACTCGAGTATACTACGCGATGCCGATCATTTTTATAAATGCACGGGGAAAATATTTTGTCGAAATTTCGAAAACATAGAATCTGTACTCCAGCGCTATAAAATTGAAAACATTTTTTGGCGTGACTCTCTGAATGAATGGATCGACACGCGATTCTTCCACGTATCGAAATCATTCTGTTCAAATTTTTTAATTCCGGCCTATAGAAAAATTGACGACCGGAAAGGGTTATGGGCGGAACGTGTTGTCTATGAACTCGTTAAGCAAAAATTCACTCCTAGACGGAGCACGCGACCTTTTCTCACTGGTTTTTCAGGCACTGAAGATAAACCGTATTTAGAACATCATCTGGGATTTTTAGATGAAAAATTCCCATGCTGGATTGGTTAAGGATCGAAATCATGTTTTCGATAACCCTGCTATTTTTGTTTAGAAGCGGTCACAAGTCTAACCAACCTCCAACACCTGCAAACTGCGTCAAGAGTGCTCGCTGAGATTGCAACTGAATCGCAAGCCTCACAAAACCTGAAAACTTTAAGTTGCTCGGAATCGCATCAGTTGAATGGATAGTATTTTGAATGGGAGGAGTGAATATTTTATTGGAATATGCCAGCGTTAGCAAATCAAGTATCGCCTCAGAATTGCTCTCTTTCCAATAAATTTGATCATTGGTCGGTCGTCGATGTAGCGGCTGATTTCCCTGTAAATCTGCCTGAGTAAATTCCACATGAAGAGCATCAGTCACGTGGGTTTTGATGTAATGTAACGCTTCTTCGCTATCTGTTGCGAAAAAAACTCTGCGATTTTTGAAAAGGCCGTTCGCGACCATTTCGTCAATTAATTTTCTGAAATCGCTCTGATAATCAGTATTTCGTATATGGACGCCCACATACGAAGGCGCAAGCCTTGCAAGTCTTTCTGAAAGTCGTTTCTGTAGTTCTGGCTTCAAGAAAACACGCTGAAAAAACGAACTGCTGTCTCCACCGCCAAATTGATGATGCACGACGACACGCTCTGTGTAGTTCTTTTTAAAGTCAAATGTAATTGGCTCTCCTTTAATAAGGTCTACACAACAATCATTCTTATAAAACGTGCGATAATCCCCCAATCTACCAGAAAGATGGTTTGGGAAAACATCGCGCGCCTTACTGACTTCGAATTTCGAGGCATCCAAAATCAATCCCCTCTGCCGAGAGTCAAAGTAATTTGATAATGCATCGTGGAAAGTATAAGAACCCGCATAGGCCGTATCAACGATAACTTTTCGCCCAGAGATTTCCGCGTAGCTGCAACATTTTTCAATTTGAACCAAAGTATCGTTTAAACCGCCCTGAGGACGCACAAGCACTATCTTATCACTATCCGCAATCATCGCATTTGCACTCCTCGGTTTTACATTCGTGAATCTCAATTAAGAAAGTATTTTTAAAAGTCAAGACAGCGCGGGGTCGTTGTTTTATAGCAACTACACCAAACAAAACTTCGTAAGGCGCGAAATAAAGTCCCACTCCACCGATACCACACTTCACATCCCCACCACCCTGCGCTTCGCGCCCGTTGACGTTAACGCGGCGTCGGGTGGCGGTTCAAGAAGAATGCCCCAGCACTCATCTCACATCCCGCTATGCCCTCTGGCCCTTATCAACCTTAATCCACCCAAAGTAATCAAACCGCCAGCGCTGTGGTCTGAACCACGGTGCGCAGCGCGAAAGAGGATTGCATTTGCCGCACCCCCGGCAAGCGCGATAAGAAGCGGCGGTGGATGCGGGCGAAATCCTCGGTGTCTTCGGCCATGATCTTAATCAGGTAATCCGCCGACCCCGCCATCAGGTGGCATTCCAAAATATCGGGCACTTTGGCGACTTCACGTTCAAAGGCGTCAAGCAGGTCTTCGGCTTGGCTTTGCAGGGTAATTTCGACAAAAACGATGGTCGGCTTGCCCATCTTGCGCGCATCCAGCAAGGCGACATAGGCGGCGATGAAGCCGTCTTGTTCCAACCGTTGCACACGGCGGTGGCAGGCCGAGGGCGACAGGTTCACCCGTTCAGACAGTTCGGCATTGGTCACGCGTGAGTCTTTTTGCAGCACCCCAAGGATGCGACGGTCGATTGCGTCAAGCGGGTCGATCATGGGAAAATTTCTCACCTTTAGTCGATAACTCGCAAGATATTACCATTTTTGCCCCTTTTCACCAGCAAAATCTCAACCCTTCTGCGCCGCACTTGCGCCAAACTGATCCCATCGGCCCCAAGGCCTCAAAGGGAGAGAGCACATGAAAATCGGTTGCCCGAAAGAGATTAAGCCGCAGGAATTTCGCGTTGGCATGACCCCCAACGCCGCGCGTGAGGCTGTGAACCGTGGCCATCAGGTCATGATCGAAACCCAAGCCGGTGTCGGCGCGGGCTTTACAGACGCCGATTATGTCGCCGCAGGGGCCAAGATCATCACCACGGCTGAAGAGCTTTTTGCCGCAGCCGAGATGATCGTAAAGGTCAAAGAGCCGCAAGCCATCGAGCGTAAGCGCCTGCGCGAAGGCCAAGTATTGTTTACCTATCTGCACTTGGCCCCCGATCCAGAACAAACTGCCGATCTGCTGGCCTGCGGTGTTACCGCGATTGCTTATGAAACCGTGACCGATGATCGCGGTGGCCTGCCCTTACTCGCCCCCATGTCAGAAGTGGCGGGGCGTCTTGCGCCGCAAGTTGGTGCTTGGACGTTGCAAAAGGCCAACGGCGGGCGCGGTGTGTTGCTGGGCGGTGTGCCCGGTGTGCTGCCCGCCAAGGTTTTGGTGATTGGCGGCGGTGTCGTGGGCACGCACGCAGGCAAAGTGGCGGCTGGCATGGGCGCAGATGTGACCGTGCTTGACCGCTCGGTCAACCGCCTGCGCTATCTGGATGATGTGTTCGGCGGCCAGTTCAAGAACGGCTATGCTGATGCGGCCACCACGATTGAACTGGCGCGTCAGGCCGATCTGATCATCGGCGCGGTGCTGATACCGGGGGCTGCTGCGCCAAAGTTGATCTCGCGCGCGCAATTGTCGGAACTTAAGCCGGGTGCGGCACTGGTTGACGTGGCGATTGACCAAGGCGGATGCTTTGAAACCTCGCACGCGACCACCCACCAAGACCCGATCTATGCGGTTGACGGGATCATGCACTACTGTGTGGCCAATATGCCGGGTGCAGTAGCGCGCACCTCGACGCTAGCTTTGGGCAATGCGACTATGCCCTTTATGCTGGCCTTGGCCGACAAAGGTTGGCGCAAGGCTTGTGCCGAAGACAAGCACCTGCTGGCGGGCCTCAACACCCATGCGGGCAAGCTGACCTATGAAGCCGTGGGCTTGGCCTTGGGCCTGCCCACCATCTCGGCTGCGGATGCGCTGAATATCTGATCTTCCAACGCCAAAAGCCCCCAAAGGGCGGCCCAGCGGTCGCCCTTTGGCATATTTCATTTGGCACTTTCCTATCGCGAAGAATTTGACTATACGATCCGCGACTTCCCCCTGAAAACGAGAAGATCGCGGCCTAGGCCGCAGCCGTTTTCCCGGTGCGGGAAAGATATGTTAAAGGAGTGATCCGATGTCAAAGCCGCTGATGTCTAAAGCCACCGCCGTCTGGCTGGTGGATAACACAACGCTCAGCTTCACCCAGATCGCGGATTTCTGCGGGATGCACGAGTTGGAAGTGCAAGGCATTGCCGATGGCGATGTGGCGATTGGGGTCAAGGGGTTTGATCCCGTGTCGAACAACCAACTTGACGCGATCGAGATCACCCGTGCTCAGGCCGATCCGGCCTATAAGCTAAAGCTGAAATTCAACCAATCTGCCGTGGGCGAAGAAAAGCGGCGCGGGCCGCGCTATACGCCGCTGTCCAAGCGCCAAGACCGTCCGGCGGCGATCTTGTGGCTGGTCAAGTTCCACCCCGAATTGTCCGATGGCGCGGTGGGCAAGCTGGTGGGTACAACCAAGCCCACAATCCAAGCTATTCGCGAACGCACGCATTGGAACATCGGCCAGATCACCCCGATTGATCCGGTGGCTTTGGGCCTGTGCAAACAGACCGAGCTGGACACCGCCGTTCAGGCCGCTGCGCGCAAGAAAGCGGCGGAAGGTGTTGTGATGTCGGATGATGAACGGCGCAAGCTGGTCAGCACCTCGCAATCCTTGGGCATGTCGGAAGAGCCAAAGATGCCGTCGGGCCTTGATGCGTTCACCCGCGCCGATGACCGCGCGCGGCAAGAAAAGCCTGCCGATTTCTCGGATGCCGAAAGCTTCTTCAACCTGCCGCAGGGCGATGATGACGAAGATGAAGACGACGACATCTTGTAAGTGCCAAGCCGCAAGGCTGGCGATCACGCAGTGCAAAAGCCCGCAGCCACAGGTTGCGGGCTTTTTGCTGCGCCACAGGCCAAGTCTTGTTGCGGCACGCGTTGCGTGATGTAACGTCAAACGAAAGGCCAAAGGGCCCCCATTCCCAAGCGGAGCGTTGTTGCCATGTCTGACCGGTCTTATCGTTTCACCCATGCCATCACGCGCAAGCCTGCCGCCAGCATCATCAACGGGCTGCGCGCCGTTGATACCGGCACCCCGTCTTTGGCGCTGATGCGCCAGCACCATGCCGATTACATCGCGGCCCTTCGGTCCACCGGCGCTGTGATCGTAGAGCTAGTAGCGGCAGAGGATTTTCCGGATTCGGTCTTTGTCGAAGACACCGCCCTGTGCCTGCCCGAAGGGGCTGTGGTGATGCGCCCCGGTGCCCCCACCCGTTTGGGCGAAGCCGCCCTGATGGCGCCGCATCTGCAAGCCCTTTACGCCGATGTGCGCGTGATCAGCCGCGCAGATAGCTTCATCGAAGCGGGCGATATTCTAACAACAGAAACCGAGGTTCTGGTGGGCCGATCAGCGCGCACCAATGGCGCGGGCATTGCCGAACTTGCCGAAAAAGTCGCCGCTTGGGGCCATAAGGTGCGCGAAGTGTTCACCCCCCCCGGCGTGCTGCATTTCAAAACCGACTGCTCGCTGCTAGACGCCGAGACGATCTTGGCCACCGAACGGCTTGACGCGTCGGGCTGTTTCAAAGGCTACCGCGTGATCCATACGGCGGCGGGCGAAGAAGCCTGCGCCAATGCGATCCGCTTTAACGATCTGGTGCTGATGCCCGCAGGCTTCCCGCGCACCCGCGACAAGCTGGTGGCGGCGGGGTATGATATTCGCGAGATCGGCAATTCGGAATGCGCCAAGCTGGACGGCGGGATGTCGTGCCTGTCGCTGCGCTTTTCACCGCCCGCTTGATGGCAGCGCTTAAACGCCGCGCCGCGCACGCAGGGCCGCGCCAATCGTGCCATCGTCTAGATAATCCAACTCGCCCCCAATGGGCACCCCCTGCGCCAGTGAGGTGATGCGCACGGGCAAACCGCCCAAAGCATCGGCGATGTAATGTGCGGTGGTTTGGCCATCGACGGTGGCATTCAGCGCCAAAATCACCTCGCCCACCGCGTCTTGGGTGATGCGCTCGATCAGGGCGGGAATGCGCAATTCATCGGGGCCGACTTGGTCCAGCGCCGACAAAGTGCCGCCCAGCACATGATAGCGCCCCTTAAACGCACGCGAGCGTTCCATGGCCCATAGGTCGGCAACATTCTCAACAATGCACAACTCACCCACAACACGCGACCCATCGGCACAGATGGCGCACAGATCCGCCGTGCCGATATTGCCACAGCGCACACAGTCACGCGCCGATAGCGCCACGCCTGCCAAGGCTTGCGCCAAAGGGGCCATCAACCCCTCACGCCGCTTCAACATCGCCAGCACCGCGCGGCGGGCAGACCTTGGCCCCAAGCCCGGCAAGCGGGACATCAGGTCAATCAGGGCTTCAATGTCGCGCGGCGTGTCGGTCATATCTTGCTCTGCGGTCCCAAGGCTGGGGGGCGCCTGCCCCCCAGACCCCCAGGGAGTATTTGCGCCTCGGTGAAGGGGTTAGAAGGGCAGTTTAAGATCAGCGGGCAGACCCATCGAGGCGGCAAGTTTGGCCATTTCTTGCTGGCTGCGGGCGGCGGCTTTGGCTTGGGCGTCGCGGACGGCGGCGATGATCAGGTCTTCGACCACCTCTTTTTCCGAAGCGACCAGAATATGGGGCGAGATATCAAGCCCCGTGATATCGCCCTTGGCCGTCACACGCGCCTTGACCAGACCTGCGCCAGCTTCGCCCAACACAATGATATGGGCCAAGTCGGCTTGCAGTTCGGCCATCTTACCCTGCATCTCTTGGGCGGCCTTCATCATCTTGGCCATGTCGCCCAAGCCCGCCAAACCTTTCAGCATCGCGTTCTCCTACTGGTGTCGGGGATAGAGATAGGCAAGCGGCGGGGCGGGGGCTAGGGTGTGCGGGGAATTTTCGCAGAAAATTCGCGCGCCGGTTGGTTAGCTTTCCTCGAACGGGTCCCATTCGTCGTCCACTTCCGGCAGCGCTGCCGCAGCGGCAGAGGCGGCAAGCGCTTCGGGGGTGCGAATGTCAGTGATCTTGGCCTGCGGGAAGGCGGCCATGATGGCTTGCACCAAGGGGTTGGTCATGGCGGTGGCTTGGGCCTCGGTCAACTCAAGGTCGCGCGCTTCAAGGATCGTTGGCGCGCCGCCTGTCGAGACGACCGAGACACCCCAGCGCGTGCCTGTCCATCCTTGCAGGCGTTGGCCAAGGCGCGCGGCCAGATCGGGGGCGGCGTTCGGGGTGGGTTCAAATTCGATCCGGCCGGGCGCGTAGTGCACCAAGCGCAGGGTGGACTCGACCTCGAACAGCAGCGTCATGTCGCGCTTTTCATGGATCAATGCCACGACTTGGTCAAAGGTTTGATACTGCGCGTCAGGCTCTGCCTGCACCGCCAGCGCCTGCCCGCCCTGCATCACCGGCCCCCGCATCGGCGCGGCAGGGGACAAGCGCATCATCGGGCCGTGCGTCACCCCGCCACCCGCAGGCGCGCCGCCCGCAACAGGCCCTGTGGGCTGCACATTGCGCAAATGGCGCAGCAGGGTTTCCGGGTCTGGCAGATCGGCGACATGGGTCAGGCGGATCACCGCCATCTCTGCCGCCATCATGGCGTTGGGGGCCAAGGCCACCTCTTCCAGCGCCTTTAACAGCAACTGCCACATCCGCGACAGCGACCGCAGCGGCAGTCGCGCCGCCATATCCACCCCGCGCGCACGTTCATCTGACGCCACGGTTGGGTCATTGGCCGCATCGGGCGTGATCTTGATCACTGAAATCCAATGCGTGATCTCGGCCAAATCGCGCAGCACCGCCAAAGGATCGGCCCCGTCGGAATATTGCTCTGCCAGCTCGCCCAAAGCCGCCGCCGCATCGCCGCGCATGATCATGTCAAACAGGTCCAGCACCCGCCCACGGTCCGCCAGCCCCAGCATGGCGCGCACCGCTTCGGCCTGCACCATGCCCGCGCCGTTGGATATCGCCTGATCCAGCAACGAAGTCGCATCGCGCGCCGACCCTTCCGCCGCGCGGGTGATCAGACCCAAGGCCGCTTCGGTGATCTGCGCGCCCTCACCGGCGGCGATCTTTTGCAGCAGGGCCACCATCACCTCAGGCTCGATCCGCTTCAGGTCAAAGCGTTGGCAGCGTGACAGCACCGTCACCGGCACTTTGCGAATTTCAGTCGTGGCGAAGATGAACTTTACATGTTCGGGCGGTTCTTCCAGCGTTTTCAAAAGCGCGTTAAACGCCGCCGTCGACAGCATATGCACTTCGTCGATGATATAGACTTTGTAGCGCGCCGAAGCCGCGCGGTAGCGCACCGAGTCAATAATCTCGCGAATATCGCCCACCCCCGTGCGCGACGCGGCGTCCATTTCCAGCACGTCAACATGGCGGCCTTCGGCAATGGCGCGGCAAGGTTCGCACACAAGGCAAGGCTCTGTCGTGGGGCCGCCTGTGCCGTCAGCCCCCACGCAGTTCAGCCCCTTGGCAATGATGCGCGCCGTGGTCGTCTTACCTGTGCCGCGAATGCCCGTCATGATAAAGGCGTGTGCGATCCGATCCGCCGAGAAGGCGTTCTTCAGCGTGCGCACCATCGCCTCTTGTCCGACAAGGTCGGCAAAGGTTTCGGGGCGGTATTTGCGCGCAAGGACGCGGTAGGCGGGATCGGGGGCGGTCATGGCAGCCTTTGGATTCGGTTAGGGCAGACTAGGGCGTAAGCCGTCCAAGGTAAACCATCGCTGGACATGGCCCAGCCTTGCCCTATTTGTGAGGCATGACTCACACACCGCCCCCAATGCCGCTGCCCGATGCCTACAAATTCGCCATGCGCGGGTTGGTGGGGGCGTGCAGTTTGATCACCGTTGGCCAAGGCGAAGATGCGAATGGGCTGGTTGTCACCACCGGCATTTCGCTATCAGCCGAACCGCCGATGATCTTGGCCTGCATCAACCGCGCCTCATCCTGTTGGCCGCTTTTGGGACACGATGGCGTGTTTGGCTGGCAGGCCCTTGGCGCAGCCCATCAGCCCGTGGCAGAGCGGTTTTCTGGCAAAGGCGGGCTGCAAGGCCCCGCCCGCTATGCGGGGGCTGATTGGGTCACCATGGCCAGCGGCGTGCGCCTTCTGGCCGATGCGCCTTTGGCCTTTGACTGCACGGTTGACGATATGATCGACCGCGGCACGCATTCGATCTTGATCGGGCGGGTGATGCAGATCAGAACCGAAGCCAACAGCGGTGCGCTGCTGTATTGGGATGGGCAATACCGCGTCTTAAACAAATAAGCGCCCATCGCGCGGGATTGTGCTTGCCCCTATCTGCGGGCCTGCCACACTTGGCGCATGATCATGAAAAACTTCCCATTCGATGCGCTGCACATCGGCCAGACAGCCGAGTTGCGCAGGCTTTGCACGACCGAAGATTTGTTCGTCTTTGCTGCTGCCACCGGCAACCACAACCCGATGCACCTGCCCGATCAAGACGTTGACGGCGACGGCAAGGCCGATACCACCGCCTCGGGCATCTTTTTGGCGGCGATGATTTCGGCGGTGCTGGGCAATGTCTTGCCGGGGCCGGGGGCTTTATACCTGTCGCAGGAGCTGAGTTTTAAGGGCCACGCCTATGCTGACGATGAATTGTTGGCGCGGGTCACGGTGACAGGTCTTGGCGCGGGCGGGATCGTTGACCTTGACACGCAAGTGATCCGCCTGCGCGACAGGGCGGTGATTGTGCAAGGCAAGGCCCAAGTGCAGGCTCCGCTTGTGCCGCTCAGCTTTGATGACGGCGATCTGCCCGGCTTGGTCGTGCACACCCACCGCCAGTTTGACGCTATCCTCAAACGCGCCAAAGCCCTGCCCGCCCTGCGCACCGCCGTTGTCTGGCCGGACGAGGCGCAGGCCCTGCAAGGCGCGCTGCTGGCGCAAAGCCATGGGCTGATCTTGCCCGTGCTGATCGGGCCCACCGCGCGGCTGCGCGCTTTGGCGGTTGAGATTGGCGCTGATCTGACCGGTGTTGAACTGCAAGAAGCCGCAAGTGAACAGGCCGCAGCGGAGCTGGCCGTGGCTTTGGCCCGCAAGGGCGACGTGCAGGCCATCATGAAGGGTCACTTGCACACCGATGTTCTGCTGCGCCCCATGCTTGACCGCGCCACAGGTCTGCGCATTGGGCGGCGGTTTACCCATGTGTTCGTGCTGGATGTGCCGGGTTTGGGCCATCCTTTGCTGGTGTCAGACGGGGCGATCAACATAGCGCCTGATCTGACGACCAAGGTCGATATCGTGCAAAATGCCATTGATCTGGCCCATAGCTTGGGGATTTCTCGGCCCAAAGTCGCCATTCTGTCGGCGGTGGAAACGGTGACACCGGATATGCCGTCCTCAATGGATGCCGCAGCCCTGTCGAAGATGGCCGAGCGCGGGCAGATCACGGGCGGGCTGGTTGATGGCCCCTTGGCGATGGACAACGCTGTCAACATGGCGGCAGCCCGCACCAAGGGCATTGCGGGGGCGGTGGCGGGCCAAGCCGAAGTGTTGGTTGTGCCCAATATCGACGCAGGCAACATCCTTGTGAAGCTGCTGACCCATCTGGCCCATGCCGAAGCGGCGGGGTTGGTTATGGGGGCATCTGTTCCCGTGATCTTGACCTCACGCGCCGATGGGCCTGTGGCGCGGGTGGTATCGGCGGCTTTGGCGGTTTTGCATATGCACGCCAAGGCACAAGTTGCGATTGCAAAGGACTAAACCATGACGCTGCAAGATTTCTTTGTCGCTGGCCCCTATGATGACGGCGAGGCTGTGACGGGCCATTATTACGAAATGGCCAGCGCCGACCCCACCCACCCGCAGGTCTGGGGCTATACCGACAAAATCAGCTACAGCGCTGGTGAAACCTTGATCCTACACGCGATGTCATCCGCCCCCACCGCGCGGGTTGAAGTTTTGCGCGACGGGATGCATCCCGAAAAGCTGGTGGATGTCTCGGTTGCGATGACCTTTGAAGCCACGCCCGAAGATTGCTCTGTCAGCGGTTGCGGCTGGCCAGAGCGGTACCGCCTGACCCTTCCCGCCGATTGGATTTCCGGCGTTTACGTGGTGCGCCTGACCGTGCAGGGCCATCAGTCGGAACATATGTTCGCCCTGAAAGCCGCCAAACCGCGCGGCATCTTGATGATCTTGGCCACCGGCACGTGGTGCGCTTACAACGACTGGGGCGGGTCGAACCATTATCAGGGCATCACAGGCCCCCACCGCGCCGAGTTTGCGCCGGTGGTCAGCCTGCACCGCCCTTGGGCCAAGGGCTTTGTGCGCTGGCCCCAAGATGCGCCGCGCATCCCGCACGCTTCGCCCTTGCTGTCAAAACCGCGCTATCCGCATATGGAGTTCGCCCGCGCCAAGGGGATTTCGAAGAAATACGCCTCGTCGGGTTGGGGCGCGTTTGAGCGACCCTTTGCGCTGTGGTGTGAAGCGCAAGGCATTGCGCTGTCTTACGCCACCCAGCATGACCTGCACGCGAACCCTGACCTTCTGGATAGCTACACCCGCGCGCTGATCGTCGGCCATGACGAGTATTGGACATGGGAAATGCGCGACCATCTCGACGCTTGGGTGGAAAAGGGCGGCGAGCTTGCGCGCTTTGCGGGCAACTTCTTTTGGCAAACCCGCCTGTCAGGCGATCTTAGCCAGCAAACCTGCTACAAATACGCAGCCCCCCAGAACGACCCCACGCCCGACCCAACCCGCCTGACCAGCTATTGGGATCACCCGCAAGTGCAACGCCCTGCGGTGGCAAGCATGGGCCTGACAGGTACGATGGGCGTCTATGCGGGGTGGAGCCGCTGTGCCGCCCACGGATCAGGCGGCTTTGCAATCTATCGGCCAGATCACTGGTCGGTCAAAGACAGCGGGCTTGGCTACGGCGATGTGTTGGGCGCTGCGGCCAAGATTTTTGGCTATGAGGTTGACGGGATCGACTACACCATGACCCACGGCCTGCCCTTCGCCGCCGAAGGGGCTGGTTTGCAGGGCGATCTGACCATCGTGGGCCTGTCGCCAGCCACGACCCTTGCCCATTCTACAGGCCCGCAGGATTCTGATAATTTCATCGGGCACTTGGACGCCGAAGAGGTGGCCTTGGTGGTTTTCGGCGCTGTCACCCCCGAAACCCTAGGCCGCGCCAGCCGTGGCAATGGCTGCATGGTGGAATATCGTCGCGGCAATGGGGCGGTGTATAACGCGGGGTCTTGCGAATGGGTGGCGGGATTGATTGCCCGCGATGCGGTGGTGGAACGTGTCACAAAGCGCATCTTGACCGGCGCTTGGCAGGGCTAGGTCAAACCAAGCGCGCCACGGCGGCGGCAACCTGATCAGCCAGCGCGGGCAGGTCGGTTTCGGCCAGACTGAGGGCTAAGATTACCTCTTGCGCATGATCCTGCCGCGCGCGGTGCTTTTCATAGCGCGGGTCGTAATGGCGCTCCATCAAGCCGTGCGCCAGTGCTTCAAACTGGCCTGACAGGGCAAGGCTTTCCCATTCGCTGATCATCTCAGCCGCATGGGCATGACGTAACAGGCCAAGCACCGCCAAAAGCCGCGCCTGATCGGCGACGATGTCGGCATAAGCGCGGCTTAGGTAGCGGGCACGCTCGGGCAAACTCGCCTCGATCGTCACGCGCGGGGCTTTGCCCATCGCAGCCCAAAGCTGCGGGGGTAAGCGCAGATTGCCGACCTTGGCGCTTTCCGCCTCAACCACCACAGGGCGCATAGGGTCTAGCCGCGACAGCGCCAAGGCCAGCGCACATTCAAACGCCTTTTGCGAGGGTTGGCCGCCCGCCGTATGGCCAAACAACGACCCGCGATGGCCTGCCAAGCCTTCCAGATCAATCACTTGCAAACCTTGCGCCGCCAGCAGATGCAAAATCGCAGTCTTGGCCGTGCCCGTATTGCCATCTAACACCACAACGGGCGAAGCCACTGGCGTGTCGTAAAGCTGCTTGACCACCAAGGCCCGCCAGCTTTTATACCCGCCCGCAATCGTATCAACCCGCCAGCCAATCTGCGCCAAGATCGTGGCAAACGACCCCGACCTTTGCCCGCCCCGCCAGCAATAAACCAACGGGCGCCAGCCCCCCGTCATCTCGGCCAAAGGCCCTTCCAGATGGGCCGCGACATTGCGCGCCACCAGCGCGCCGCCCAATTTGCGCGCGGTAAAGGGCGAGACTTGCTTGTAAATCGTGCCCACCTTGGCGCGTTCTTCATCACTTAACACCGGCAGGCTGATCGCGCCGGGCAGGTGATCTTCGGCATATTCCGCAGGCGCGCGGGCGTCGATGATTGTATCGAAGCCTAGGGATGCCAGATCGGAAAGCGAGGTGAGGGTGACTGCCATGCAACGCTTCTATCAGCGCCCGCCGTTAGGCGAAAGCCGTTAGAACCCCGCTTCCAACTGGGTCAGCAAGGCCGCCATCATCGCCTCGCACCGCGCCATTTGTTCGACGCTGACATATTCGTCAGGCTTATGCCCCTGCGCCATCGACCCCGGCCCGCAGATCACGGTGGCAATGCCAAGGCGGGCATCAAACAGCCCGCCTTCGGTGCCAAAGGCCACTTTCATCGTGCCATTGGCCCCCGTCAGCGCCTTGACAAAACTGACCACTGCGGCGTCAGATTTGGTGCCAAGGCCCGGATAATCCCACTGCCGTTCGATCTTGATCGCGGCTTCGGGGAAGGTGACGCGCAATGGGGCGCAGATGTCTTCGGCGGCTTGGCGCAGGCGGTCGATCAACTCCGCCGGATCATCTTGCGCGACAGACCGAATTTCGAAATCCAGCGTGGCGTGGTTTGGCACGATGTTCACCTGCACCCCGCCCGCCATCTTGCCCACGTGCAGCGTGGTATAGGGCACATCATAATCGCCGTCTTGCACCCCGTTCAGGGCGACATCGGCCTGCAACGCCCGCACAGCGCCAATGAAATCCGCCGCAAGATGCAGCGCGTTCAGCGCCATGGGGGCAAGGGCGGAATGCCCCTCTCGCCCAACACAGGTGGCCCGCAAAGCGACCTTGCCCTTGTGGCCCGTCGCCACTTGCATCCCCGTAGGTTCGCCCACGATACAGAACCGAGGGCGAATAGGGGCGCCTTCCAGCATCGTGATCAAAGAGCGCACGCCCATGCAGCCGATCTCTTCATCGTAAGACAGCGCTAAATGCAGCGGCACAGCCAAGGGGCGGCCCGCCTTGGTGCGTTCCCCCGCCGTGATCATCGTGGCAATGGCTGCGGCGCAAAACCCCTTCATATCCGCCGCACCGCGCCCATACAGGCGGCCATCAACTTCGGTCAGGGTAAAGGGCGGATAGCTCCACGCTTGGCCCTCTACCGGCACCACATCGGTGTGACCTGACAGCATCACCCCGCCCGACCCCTGCCCGACGGTGGCGTATAGGTTGGCCTTGCCCCCCGCAGGGTCTGGGATCAGCGTGGCGTTAATACCCGCCTCGGCCAGCACACCCACGACATAGTCCATCAGGGCCATGTTCGGGTTGGCGCTGACCGTGTCAAAGCCGATCAAACGGGCGAAAATCTCGCGGGTGCGTTGGGTGATCTGGGTCAAGGCGCGCTCCTGTCGTTCGTGGTCAGATAACCCCAAGGCAGGCGCGGGGGGAAGGGTTGCGGGCAAAAGATCTGCCAAAACGGCGCTGCCACGCAATCGTGACGCAATGGTGCGCGCAATGGACGGTGACGCAGGCCGCGCAAAGCCCTATCTGTGCGCAGTAACCTTACGAGGACCAAATGCCCCAAACCCGCCGCCAATTCCTGATAGGCACCGCAGCGCTAACCCTGCTGCCCGCCCTGCCCCGTCTGGCCTTGGCCGCCCCCACCGCCAGCCTAACCATCGCGTCGCGCCAGATCGAGGTGTTGGGCAAGGCGGCGACAGTCTTTGGCATCACAGGGCCCGATCGCAAAAGCGGGTTGAGGGCGCGCGAAGGCGACAGGTTCACGGGCTTGGTCGACAACCAGTCGGGAGAGGATTTGATCTTGCATTGGCACGGCCAAGTTCTGGCGCGCAATACCGACGACCGCACCCGCCCCAATGGCGGGGTGCAGCCCAATGCCAGCCAAGAAGCCTACGACCTCCCCCTGACCGCTGGCACGCATTGGATGCACTCGCACACCCTGTCAGAACAACAACTGCTGGCAGCGCCCATGGTGACGGTTGAAGCAGATGCGGGCGATGTGCCAGAGGCGGTGATCATGCTGCACGACTTTGCCTTCCGATCCCCTGCCGAGATTGCCGATGGGTTGCTGTCGGCCCAAGGCCATCACATGGCGGGGATGGATATGGGCAAGATGGACATGGGGGGCATGAAAATGTCTGGCATGTCGATGGCGGGAATGACCCATGCCAATGATGTGGAATATGACGCCTATCTGGCCAACGACCGCACGCTGGCAGACCCTGATGTGATCACCGTGCAACCCGGCCTCATGCGCTTGCGCATCATCAACGGGGCCACGGCCACGGCGTTCTGGATCAGCGCGGGGGCGTTGGCGGCACAGGTTGTGGCGGTGGATGGCAACAAAGTCGCCCCCATCCCGCGCGCCAGCATCCCCTTAGCCCAAGGGCAGCGGTTAGACCTGTTGGTGCAAATCCCGCCCGAAGGCGGGGCCTTTGCGATCTTGGCGCAGGTGGAAAATGCGCTGATGCAAACGGGGGTGATCTTGGCCACATCGGGGGCGCAGATTGCCAAAGTGTCAAGCGAAGCCGCCACGCCCGCCCCCTTTGTTGACCTGACCTTTGAAGCCAGCCTAACCGCCCTTAATCCCCTGCCCGTAAAGCCCGCCGACGCCCTGCTGCACATCGCCTTGGGCATGGAACCGGGCTACCGCTGGACGATCAATGGTGCGGCCCATGACGAGGCGGCACCTTTGCAAGCGGCCCTTGGGTCGCGGGTTGAAATGATGTTCATGAACCCCACCATGATGATGCACCCGATGCACCTGCACGGCCACCATTTCCAAGTGGTCGACCTTGGCCTTGGCCGCTTCAACGGGCCACGGCGCGACGTTGTGATGGTGCCGCCGGGGGGCACGGTCACGGTGGCAGTGGATTTCGACAAGGCGGGGGAGTGGTTCTTGCACTGCCACCACCTGTATCACATGGCCAGCGGCATGATGACGTCGGTGACGGTGGCTTAAAGCAAACGGCGCAGGGTTGCCCCTGCGCCGCTGCCGATTGGAATGCGCGCAAAATCAGCCGGTGATTTCCGACAGTTTCACCGTGCGGCCCTCTTTCACCGACAACAGCGCCGCCTCGGCCAAGGCAAGTGCTGCCAAACCATCCTCACCCGAAGGCGCTGCGGCTTTCTTGGTGCCAACCGCTTCGATAAAAGCGGTGATCTCGGCGGCATAAGCCTCGGTGTAGCGGGTCATGAAGAAATCGTGCAGCGGCGGGCGGGTGTAGCCTGACCCATTGGCCAGTTCAATCGACACAGGCCGCTGGTTTTCCGCCGACACAACGCCCTTGGACCCATGCACTTCGATGCGCTGGTCATAGCCATAGGTCGCACGGCGCGAGTTGGAAATCAGCGCCATCTTGCCCGTCGCGGTTTTCAGCATCACCTGAACCGAGTCGCTGTCGCCCGCTTTGCCAATCGCAGGGTCGACCAGAACGGCAGCCATGGCCGACACTTCGGTGACTTCTTCGCCCAGCAAGAACCGCGCCATGTCAAAATCATGGATCGTCATATCGCGGAAAATCCCGCCCGAGCGGGCGATATAGTCCAACGGCGGTGCGCCCGGATCGCGTGAGGTGATCGTGACCATCTCAACCGCGCCGACCGAACCCTTGTCAATCTCGGCACGCACGGCCATGAAATGCGGGTCAAAGCGGCGGTTAAAGCCGACCATCAGCGTGCCCTTGTTGGCGCGCACCACTTTCAGGCAGGCCTTCACACGGTCAAGCGACAGGTCGATGGGCTTTTCGCAGAACACAGCCTTGCCCGCATTGGTGAACTGCTCGATCAGATCGGCGTGGGTGTCGGTGGGTGTGCAGATCACCACGGCGTCGATGTCAGACGCCGCCAAAATCTGCGCAATCGTGCGCACGTCACAGCCGTATTGATCGGCAATGGCTTGGGCCGCAGGGGCCATGGCATCCGCCACCGCCACTAGTTTGGCCTTGGGGTTGCCCGTGACAGCCTTGGCGTGCACCTTACCGATACGGCCAGCACCCAAAAGCCCAAAACGCAGAGTCATAATAGTTCCCTTTCCTCAGGCATATGCCCCGTCGGCACTGCCTTTAACACCTGTGATATAGCTTACAATGTCGTTGCCGTCGGTTTCGTCGCGCTTCAAGGAAGCCACGATCCGCCCGCGACGGAATACAACGATCCGGTCCACAAGATCAAACACTTGGCGCAGATTGTGGCTGACCAGAACCATCGGGATACCGCGCTCTTTGAGGCCACGGATGATGTTTTCGACCTGTGCGGTTTCCTGCACGCCCAAGGCGGCGGTGGGTTCATCCATGATCACCAATTTCGATGCAAAAGCCGCCGTGCGCGCGATGGCGACGCATTGCCGTTGCCCGCCCGACATATTGCGGATCGGATTGTCGACATTGGGGATTTTCACCGCTGTTGTCTTCAGCGCTTCCATCGTGCGGTCGCGCATCGCCTTGCGGTCAAGCCACGAAAACGGGCCAAGGCGGAACTTGAAGATCTCGCGGCCAAGGAACAGGTTTGACGGCACATCCAGATCATCGGCCAAGGCCAAAGTCTGGAACACCGTTTCAATCCCCGCCTCGCGCGCGGCCAAGGGGCCGGCATGGCTGACCTCTTTGCCGTCAAAGAAGATCTGGCCCGCCGTGCGCTGTTCGACGGCGGTGATCTGGCGCACGAAGGTTGATTTTCCTGCGCCGTTATCGCCCACCACTGCCACATGTTCGCCCGCGTGAAGGATGAAATTGGCATCGTCCAGCGCCTGAACACCGCCGTAATGTTTGGTCAGGCCGCGCGTTTCTAGGATGATATCGCTCATGGCTTAACCCCTCGTCCGGTTTTTCTGACGCCATTGATCCAAGATCACGGCCCCCACGATGATGGCACCCTTCACCATCTCTTGGTAATAGGCATCCAGTTTGATCGAGGTGAAGCCCGAGATGATCACCGAAAAGATCGCAGCCCCCAGAACCGTGCCCACAATAGACCCGCGCCCACCCGATAGGCTGACGCCGCCGATGACGGCCATGGCGATGGCGTCAAGTTCATACATCATCCCCATGCCCGCCTGTGCTGTCAGGTTCTTGGATGTCAGCAGCACCGCCGACACGCCCGCCAGCATCCCCGCAATCGTATAGACCAGCACCTTGTGACGGTCGACGTTGATGCCCGACATCCGCGCCGCAGCCTCGTTCGAGCCGATGGCGTAGGTGTGCTTGCCATACAGCGTGTAGATCATGATCACTTGGAACAGCACGGCAAGGGCCACAAAGACCACAGCAGGGTTTTGGCCGTCCCAGTGCAACAACCCAAAGGTCAGCGTGCCCAGCAAATCGCCGTTCGACACTGTGGCATAGGTTTCGGTCGGAAACGACACCGGTGTGCCGTTTGACCACCACCGAGACGCCCCGCGCGCTGACACCATCATGCCCAAAGTGGCGATAAAGGGCGGAATCTTGGTATAGGCCACCAACATGCCGTTGATAAGCCCCGCAAAAATGCCGCAAGCCAAACCCACGACGATGGGGATGATTACAGGCAGGTCCATCCACTCTGGCCCAAAGACGGCTTTGGGATTGGGGTTGCCGTTCACAAGGGCGGTTTGCGCAAAGCTCATGGTGATCATGGCTGTCGCGCCGACGAGCGAGCCTGAGGACAGGTCGATCCCGCCCAGAATAATGACTTGAGTGACACCCAAGGCGATGATGCCGGTGATGGCCACCTGCAAGATCATGATATCCAGCCGCTGTTGGTTGAACAGACCCGGCACATTGTCACGCAGGTTGAACAGGAAGCTGGTTCCGTTCACACGGTTCAACACCTCAAACACAATAACAATCGCGACCAGCGCCGCGAAGATATTCCATTCGTTGGCCCGCGCGCGCTTGGTCGCGTCGTACTTCTGGCCGCCTGTTCCTGTTGGCTGTGATGTCGGTTTTGACATGACCACCCCTCCCCTGATTTCCCTGATGGATATAGTGCCCGATCTGAGCCGTCAGGCAAGGAAAATGGGGGCGGCTGATGCGCCGCCCCCACCCTGCGTTAGACGCAGATCAGTTTTTCGAAGTGAAGTCAGCCATGTTGGCCGGAGTCACCAGTTGGAACGGAATGTAGACTTTCTGTTCCACAGCTTCGCCAGCTGCCAGCTTGACAGCCGCATCCACAGCGCCCGACCCTTGGCCAGCCGCATCTTGGAACACGGTCAGGTCTTGGTCGCCCGCAGCGATAGCTGCCAAAGCGTCTTGCGTAGCGTCAACGCCGCCGACGATCACGGTTGCCATGTCGATGTTGGCAGCCTTCATCGCTTGGATGGCACCAATGGCCATTTCGTCGTTGTTGGCGATCACAGCGTCAAACGCGGTACCGGTCGACAGCCAGTTGGTCATCAAGGTTGCAGCTTCATCGCGCGACCAGTTGGCGGTCTGCTCGTCAATGATGTTGACCTTCACGCCGCAATCTGCGCCGCCGATCACGTCATGCACGTCAGCGGTGCGCTGAACGGCGGCTTGGTTCGACAGTTCACCCTGCATCACGTAGACATTGGCTTCAGCCTTGCCTGCTTCTTTCAGCAGACGGCAGACTTCCAAGGTTTCCAAGGTGCCCGAGTCAACTTCGTTCGATGCCACGAAAGCCTGATTGTCGGGCAGCGTGTCAACGTTGATCGGCTGACGGTTCACATAAACCAGCGGAATGTTGGCAGCAGCGGCCGCATCCGACATGGCTTGGGTGGCCGAGGTGTCAACCGCGTTCACGATGATCGCCGAAACGCCCGACGCGATGAAGTTGTTGATTTGGTCCAATTGCTTGGCCACGTCACCCTGTGCGTCTTCGATCTGCACTTTCTGGCCGTTGGCATCCGCATAAGACTGGATGCCGTTGCGCAGAACGGTCAGGAAGTTGTCGTCAAACTTGGCCATCGTCACACCGATGTCGGCCATTGCGGTTGTGCCCATAAGGGCCATGACACCAGCGATAAGATACTTCTTCATGGTTCTCTCCTCCAGATAAGGGGCCCGGCGCCCCGTTCTCTCCCAACCGGGCCGCCCGCTTTGGGGCGGTATTCCATCGCCTAGGCGTCAACGCCCTTGCGAATGAATTCCATCGAGGCTTTCAGTGCCGCGGCCGGATCGGCCAAGGCATGCACCGAAGGCGCAAAAGGTTCGTAGGATATGGCGCCTGTGTAGCCCGCAGCCCGCAGCGCGCGAATTTGTGCCACGTTGCCCAAGACATCATCGGCCCCCACCAGCACACGGTGCGGGTCGCGCATATCATCCAGATAAATCGCGTCAGTCACGCCAGAAACGTGAACGATACCCGTTAATTCAGGGTAAATTGGCCCAAAGCCCGCCAGCGCGTGGTGGAAGGTGTCATGCACCATGAAATAGGTGCCAACGCCGCCGACGGCGTGGATCACCTCGGCCAGAACATCCTTATAGCGCAGCGAGCACACGCCAAAGCCCAAGGGTTCCACCATGGCCTTTAGACCATGCGCCTTCAACATCGGCAGCAAGGCGCGCAGGGCGGTTTCGGTGACTTTGAAACTGTCTTTGCGATCCGTCGCCACGCCGTCATTGCGCGGGATAAGGCTAACCGATTCCGCACCTGCGGCGACGGCGATTTTCATCAACGCCTCGGCCTCGGCCTGCTTGGTGTCAGACCAGTCGTTGAACATCTTCACCTCGGCCAGCGCCAAAAAGCGCAGGCCACGCGCGGCCACGGCGGCTTTGACCTCGGCAGGGTCAGCCCCGCCAAACAGCGGGGATTTCAGGTCGTTGCGGAACTCGACGCCAACACAGCCAAGACCCTTGGCCAAGTCAAGAAAGGGCTGCCAAGCCATGTTCGGCGCGGTCATGTGGTTTAGGGCAAAGGGCAGCATAAGGCGTGATTCTCCCGCAGAGCGGGCCGTTTTTGCCCGCGTTGATGGAATTGATATTCCATTTTCGGGGATTATCAACAGAAAATTCTAAAAACAGAACAGGCGTTCCAACGAACCCCCACCTCGCGCGGAGTTATGAGTTCGCGCGCGTGATACACGCGAGGCGGGGTTTTTTTGGCGAAAAGGGCAGCGCTTCTGCCCCATTTCGCGGTCAAACTGATTCGCCCACGTGCAAATCGGGGGGCAGATACAGCGCGACGCGGTCCACCTCGGCGGGGCCAAGGGCGGCGCGGGTCATTTCCGCGATCAGGGCGCGGCACAGCTTTTCCAAGGGCGTGTCGATCACCATGGTCGCCACCCCCGTGGCCAAAGCGGCGCGGCTTTCAGGCGTAAAGGCCGACACGATCAGCGCAACATCGGGGCGTTTGGCTTCGCGCAGGGCGGCAATCGCCCCTTCCATCCCGCCGCCCGCGACGTAGATGCCGCGCAACGTGGGTTGGCGGGCTAAAAGGGCTTGGGTCGCTTCGTAGGTCAGTTGGCGGGTTTCAAGGTTGATCTGCGCTTCCAGCACCTCTAGCGCTGGGGCGGCTTCACGCAGGTAAGCGCGAAAGCCGGTTTCGCGCAGATCGTGACCATGCCAGCGGTGCCCGCCGACGAAGATTGCCAACTTCCCCGGCCCCTTGGCGGCCAAGGCCATCATCCAGCCCGCCGTGCGCCCATGTTTGAGGTTGTCCAACCCCAGATACCCCGTGCGCACCCCTTCCGCGAATTCCGACAGCAGGGCAAAGACGTGCATTCCCGTGCTGCGCAGATGCTGCACCGCTTCGGTCACTTCGGGATGATTCACCGCTGTTGCCGCCAACACATCGCAGCGCCCCTCCATTGACCGCAGCCGCCGCGCCATTTCTGACGGCGCTTGGCCTGATGCGAATTCCAGCACCAACTGGCCGCGCACGCCTTTGGCATCAGCCACAGCGCGGTGCAGTTCTTCGGCGAAAGCTTTGTAAAAATCTTGGCCCTGCTTGTGCAAAGCCACACCGAACCGCAGCGCGGGCAGGTTGGCATCCGCCCCCGTCAACCGCAGCGCGGCAGGATGGCCGAGTTTGCGCGCCGCATCGGCAATGCGCGCCACGGTGTCAGCCCGCACCTTTTGCCGCCCGTTCAGCGCGCGGTCGACCGTGGCAACCGACACGCCTGCGGCCTTAGCCAGCTCCACAAAACCCAATCGCTGCGCCATGATGTTTTCTCGTCATTTTTGTCTATTCCATGACGATACCTGACGAAGGGCGAAAGGTCCATCGTTGCACGACGCCGCCATTTGTCCCTTAATGCCAAAAAAGCGCCGCTTGGTGTTCGGGGGGAAGCCATGACAAAACGCGATTACAGCTTGCTGGGGCCTGACGGCAAACGCGCCGTCGACATCGGTCTTGCCGCTGCCGAGTGGTATCACACCGACGTGCCGCGCAAGGTGATGAAAGACCTGATGCAGCGCTCTGACCAGCCGGCCATTCGCGACACGGTGATCCTGTACGGCTGCATGATCGCCTTTGCCGCCGCTGGCATCGCCCTTTGGCCCAGCCTGTGGTCGATCCCGTTCTGGCTGGCCTACGGGGTGCTGTATGGCTCTGCCTCAGACTCGCGCTGGCACGAGGCGGGGCATGGCACGGCGTTCAAGACACCGTGGATGAACAACGTGGTCTACGAAATCGCCAGCTTCATGGTCATGCGCAATTCGGCCACATGGCGGTGGAGCCATGCGCGCCACCACACCGACACCTACATCGTTGGCCGCGACCCTGAAATTGCCATCATGCGCCCGCCCGCCTTTGCCCGCCTGCTGCTGGCATTCATCGGGGTGCCTGATGTGATCGCCTTCTTCCCTAGGCTGGTTTACAACGCTTTCATCGGCGTGCATCCGACCGAGAAAACCTTTGTACCGCAAAGCGAATGGCCCAAGATCGTGCGGGTCGCACGGATTTCGCTTGCGATTTACGTGGCCACTTTGGCGCTGGCGTTGTGGATGCGCTCAATCTTGCCCCTCATGGTGATCGGCCTGCCCCGCATGTACGGCGCTTGGCACTTCATTATGACGGGCCTGCTGCAACATGGCGGATTGGCCGACAATGTCATCGACCACCGTCTGAACAGCCGCACGGTCTATATGAACCCGATCTCGCGGTTCATCTATTGGAACATGAACTACCATGTCGAACACCACATGTTCCCCATGGTGCCCTATCACGCCCTGCCCGCCCTGCACGCGGCGATCAAGCACGACCTGCCGCGCCCCAACGCCTCTATCGCGGAAGCTTTCGGCGAAATGTGGCCCGCTTTGCGCCGTCAACTGGCGTCTGAGGAGTATTTCCTGAAGCGCGATCTGCCCGCAACGGCGAAACCCTACCGCATGGATTTTCACGAAGGCGCGTTGGGTCAGACCCCCGCTGAATGAACAAAGGACCACGAAATGCCTTGGATTGACGCCTGTGCCACCACCGACATCGACGCCGAAGACCTGATCCGCTTTGACCATGCGGGCGCGACTTATGCGATTTACCATTCCCCCGATGGCCAGTTTTACGCCACGGCGGGCAAATGCACCCATGAAGATGTGCATTTGTCCGATGGCTTGGTGATGGACCATCTGATCGAATGCCCCAAGCACAACGGCCAGTTTGACTACCGCACAGGCGAAGCCAAGCGCGCCCCTGTTTGCATCAACCTCAAAACCTTCAAGACCAAGGTCGAAGGTGCCCGCGTTTATATCGAGGTGTCGTGATGACCAAACGCCCCACCGTTGCCGACCTGATGGCCAATCGCGGCCGTCACCAATATGCCATGCTGCGCGTTGAAACGCTCGATGAGGCGGCAGCCGCTGCGGCGGCGGGGGTAGAGTTGTTCTCGATCCCGCCCGCCATGATCCATGATCGCCGCTTTCGCGAGGTGGCCCCCCATGCCTTTGCCTTCCCCGGTGACAATTTCTATGAAATCGGCGGAACGGATGATTTTCTGCGCTGGGCTTTGCCCTTGTTTAAGGCGGGGGCGGATGGGGTGTACTGTTCCGGCTCACTCAAAACCGTGCGCGAATTGGCTGACCACGCCATTCCGGTCTGCGGCCATGTGGGGCTGATCCCGTCGAAAGCCACTTGGACAGGCGGGTTCAAGGCCGTTGGCAAGACTTTGGACAGCGCCAAGCGGGTGTGGGACCAATGCGTGGCCCTTGCCGATGCGGGGGCCTTTGCCGTCGAGATTGAAGTGGTGCCCCATTCCATCACCCAAGCTATTGCCGAAAAGACCGACCTGTTCTTGATCTCGATGGGCGCGGGTGCCAGTGGCCATGCGCAGTACCTGTTCACCGACGATGTGCTGGGCCAAAACTCTGGCCATGTGCCGCGCCATGCCAAGGTTTACGCCAACTTCGCCGCCGAACACGCCCGCCTGCAAGCTCTGCGGATCGAAGCGATGACCCGCTTTGCACAAGACGTGCATTCCGGTGCTTATCCCGCACCGCAATATCTGGTGGATTCGCAGGCCGAGGTGGTGGCATTGTTCCGCGACTGGCTGGGCGAACAAACGCGCTAAGGTTGGGGCAGAGCGGCGCTGCAAACAGCGCTACTCTGCCGCCCGCAGCACCGCCGCAGGGCGGGCTGACAGCGGGCCCCAAGCAAAGACCACGCCTGCCGTTAAGGTGGCAACCATGCCACCCAGCACGACCGACAGGGCCGACCACACCTCAAACTTATAGGGCAGGTCCATCACCAGCCGCAGCGTGGCCCAACCGCCCAAGGCCCCTGCCCCCATCGCCACCACCCCCGCCGCAGCACCCATCAGGGCAGAGCGCAGCGCGAAGCTGGCCAAGACCCGCGCGCGGGTCGCCCCCAAAACGCGCAAAATCGCCGCCTCGCGCATCCGCGCGGGCACGCCGGCCGCAGCACCACCCACCAGAACCACAAGCCCCGTCACCAACACTGCGCCTGCCGCCAGCACAGTGGCGGTGCCCATGGCAGAAAGCGCTTCAACCGCGCGGCCGATGGCCTCTTTCATCGCAATCGCGGTGATGTTGGGGAAAGTGTCAGATGCTTGGCGCAAGATTGCGGCTTCGGCCTCTGGGGCGGCATAGACGGTCGCGATGGAACTGTGCGGCGCGCCTGCCACGGCGGCGGGGTTGATGGTCATCACAAAGCCCATGCCCGCGCTGGAAAAATCGACCTTGCGAAACGAGGTGATCGTGGCGGCAATGTCGCGGCCCAAGATGTTGACCGTCACCTGATCGCCCAGCTTCAAGTGCATCTCGGCGGCTTCGGTTGCCGCGAACGAAATCTGCGCGGGGCCGGTGTAGTCTTTCGCCCACCATTCCCCTTCCGTTACTGTCGTGCCCGCAGGCAGGCTGTCAGAAAATGTGATCCCCCGATCACCCGTGACCACCCAATGATCGCCGACCACATCACGCGCCTTGCGCCCGTTGATCTGCGTCAGAATGCCGCGCAGCATGGGGGCGGTTTGCACTTGGGTGACGGCGGGGTTGGCTGTCATCAGACGTTCAAAGGGGGCAAGTTGGGCGTCTTGGATATCCATAAAGAAAAAGCTCGGCGCCTTGGCGGGCAAGTCGCGGGCGATGGCGGCGCGGAAATTGGCGTCAATCTGGCCGACCACGGCCAGCACCGACAGACCAAGGCCCAGCGATAAAACCACCGCCTGCACCTCTGACCGTGGGCCACCCATCGCCGCCAGCGCCCAGCGCAAGGCGGGGCGGCCGTTGACCAGCCCCAAACGCGCTGCGGCGCGGGCCAGACGTTTCACGCCAAGCCCCGCCACAGCCAAAACGACCAAAGCCGCACAGACGCCGCCCAAAGTGCCCAAGGCCAAGCTGGTGCTGCCCGAAAACCACACCGCCCCGCCGACAAACAGCGCCAAAAGTGCTGCGATCCCCGCCAGATGCGCGGGCTTGGGCCAGACCCGCTCTGCCGTGCCTCTATATAAAGACGTGACGCGTTGCCGCACCGCTTGCGCTAAAGGCCAAAGCGCAAAGAGCAGTCCACTGACCATTCCATAGAAGGCGGCTTGCAGCAGCGGGGCTGAATAAAGGCCGAAGGCCACAGGAAAGGGCATCAGCCCCACCAGCAGCGGCGCGCCCAAAATCAAACCACCCGCCCCAATGACCAACCCCAGACCCACACCAACTAGGCAAATGACCGTGATCTGCAACAGGTAGACGCGAAGGACCAAATCGCCTTGCGCACCCAAGACCTTCAGCGTGGCAATCGTGCCCACCCGCGCGGCCATAAAGGCCCGCACCGCCGAGGCGACCCCGACCCCGCCAACAGCCAGCCCTGCAAGGCCAATCAAGATCAAGAACGATCCCAACCGATCCACAAACTTCTCAACCCCGCGCGCGGCGTGGCGCTTATCGCTCCAAACCATGCCCTTGTCGCGAAACGCGGTTTCCGCCGCCTTTTGCAGCGCATCAAGATCGGCCCCCGCTGGCAGCAACAAACGGTAGTCGGTTTCGTACAGCGTGCCCGGTACGATCAAGCCCGATTGCGCCAGATCAGCCGTGCGCACCACGGTGCGCGGCCCAAGGCCAAAGCCTGCGGTGGCGCTATCGGGTTCTTTCAAAAGCACAGCGCCCAGCCGAAAGGTTTGGGTGCCCAGTTTGAAGGTGTCGCCCACTTTCAGGCCCAGCCTGTCTGCAAGGATTTTCTCCATCACCCCGCCGGCAAGCCCGTCTTGGATGGCAAAAGCCTGCGCCAAAGTGCCCGCTTCCAAACCGACCGCGCCAACCAAGGGCCAAGCATCATCCACCGCCTTGACCTGCGTCAGCGCGCGGTCTTCCCCCGCCACGGCGAGCGAGCGGAAATCAACAATCTCTGACACCTTCACGGCATGATCGGCCATCCAAGCCTTTTCGGCGTCCGAGGCGAAGCGGTAGGTGAAGTTCATCTGCGCATCGCCGCCCAAAAGCACACCACCTTGGTCAGCCAGCCCGCCCTGAATGGCCGAGCGTAACAAGCCCACGGCGGCAATGGCGGCAACGCCCAGTGTCAAGCACAAGATCAACACACGAAAGCCTGCCAAACCGCCGCGCAACTCTCGCCGCGCCAAGCGCCATGCCAAGGGCCACATCATACCAACAGCCCGTCAGCGAGCTTCAGCACACGGTCACACCGCGCAGCCAATTCCGGCGCATGGGTCACCATCACCAAGGTCGCGCCATGCGCATCGCGCAGATCAAACAGCAAGTCCATAATCGCAGCACCATTGGCGGTATCCAGATTGCCCGTCGGCTCATCCGCCAGCAACAGCTTGGGCCGACTGACCGAGGCGCGGGCAAGGGCCACCCGCTGCTGCTCTCCACCCGACAACTGGCTGGGATAATGCCCCGCCCTTGATCCAAGGCCCACACGGCCCAGTTCCACCCGCGCACGGCCAAAGGCATCGGCCTCTCCAGCGATTTCCAACGGCACTGCGACGTTTTCTAGGGCGGTCAATGTCGGAATTAGGTGGAAGCTTTGGAAAACCACGCCCATATTGCCGCGACGAAAACGGGCCAAAGCGTCCTCGTCCATTTGGGTCACATCTTGACCCAAGGCGCTGACACGCCCGCTTGTGGCCCGTTCCAATCCGGCCATCACCATAAGGAGCGAGGATTTGCCCGACCCCGACGGCCCGACCAAGGCAAGGCTTTCCCCGCCCGCCACGGCCAATGAAATGCCGCGCAGAATATCGACTGGCCCTGCGTTGCCGTTCAGCCGCAGGTGGACGTCTTGCAAATCTAACACTGTGGCCATGATACCCGCCCTTACCCGTTTCATCACATATGGGCCGATCCGCGCGCTGCGCAATGTTAGCCTTGCGGTTTTGCTGGCAAGCCCTGTCTCTGCCGCAACAATCGCCGCTTTGGGCGACAGTTTGACCCAAGGTTACGGCCTTGCGCCCGAAGAGGGCTTTGTGCCGCAATTGCAGGCTTGGCTGGCGGCACAGGGCCAAACAGTCACGGTGCAAAATGCGGGGGTGTCGGGCGACACCTCGGCCGGTGGGCTGGCGCGGTTGGATTGGACGCTTGGGCCCGACGTGCAGGGGCTGATCGTGACACTTGGCGCGAACGATATGCTGCGCGGGATTGATCCGGCCCAGACCCGCGCCAATCTCGAAGGCATCTTGACGGGCGCACAGGCCAAGCACATCCCCGTTCTGTTGATTGGCCTGCAAGCGCCGGGCAACTATGGCCCCGACTACAAGGCCCAGTTCGACGCGATTTATCCTGACCTTGCCGCCCAATATCACGTGCGGCTTGCCCCCGGCTTCTTTGCCCCGCTTGTCGCTGAAAACCCTGATCCCGCCGCCCTGACCCAATACCTGCAACCCGATGGATTGCACCCCAACGCCCAAGGCGTGCAAGTGATCGTCGCGGGGCTTGGGCCCTATGTGCTGGACTTGCTAAAGGAAATCCCATGACCCTGCTTGACGATCTGCGCGCGTTGCTTGGCCCAGCCCATGTGCTGACAGGCCCCGATCTGGCCAAATACACCGGAGATTGGAGCGGGCATTACCGCCCCAACCCCATGGCCGTGGCCCGCCCTGCCAACACGGCACAGGTGGCCGCCGTGCTGCAATGCGCTGCAAAGCATAACACGCCCGTTATCCCCGTGTCGGGCCTGACGGGGCTGGTCGGTGGCGCTATGACCAACGGCGGCTTGATGCTGTCGGTCGAACGGCTGAACAAAATCCGCGAAATCCGCCCCTCCACCCGCATCGCCATCGTCGAGGCGGGGGTGGTGCTGCAAGCGCTGCACGATGCGGCAGAGGCGCAGGGGTTGTACTTCCCCCCTGTGGTTCGGCGCGCGTGGGTCGGCGATGATTGGCGGCGTGCTTTCCACCAATGCCGGCGGGTCAAACGTGGTGCGCTATGGGTCAACCCGCGCGCTGTGCTTGGGGCTAGAGGTGGTACTGCCCGATGGCCGCATCTTGAACCTGATGTCAGAACTGCACAAAAATAATTCGGGCTACGATCTGCGCCAGATGTTCATTGGCGCAGAAGGCACGCTGGGCGTGATCACCGCCGCCGTGATGAAACTTGTGCCACGCCCCAAGGCCTATGCCACAGCCACGCTGGCCGCACGCAGCCTGCCGGACGCGCTGGACTTGCTGAACCGCTTGCAAGAAGCGTCAGGCGGAGCGGTTGAGGCGTTTGAATATATGCCCGCCAGCTATATGCAGCGCCTGTCCGAATGTCGCCCCGACATTCGCCTGCCCTTTGACCGGCGCTATGACACCAACATTCTGGTGGAAATCGCAGCAACTGCGCCCAAGGATTACACTCCGAATGCCGATGGCACCGTGCCGGTTGTGGCGTTGTTAGAAGACACGCTTGCCGCCCTGATAGAAACGGGGGCTGTTCTGGATGCCGAAATCGCCCAAAACGACGCCCAGCGCTTGGCCATGTGGAAACGCCGCGAATTGGCAGCGGAAATCACCATCGACCGCCAGCCCACGATTGACACCGACATCGCCCTGCCTTTGCATCTGGTGCCGGAATTCTTCACCCGCTTCGACGCCCGCCTACCTGACCTAGACGCAGGGGCCGACACAATCAGCGTGGCGCATCTGGGTGACGGCAATGTGCACTTTTCCGTCTACCCCACCCGCGACGACCCCGCCCTGTATGACGCCGTGGTGGAAGCGGTCGAGGATATCGTGGCCGATCTGGGCGGCAGCTTTAGCGCTGAACATGGGGTGGGGCTGTCAAAGCTCAACAGCATGGCACGGCGCAAAGACCCCGTGGCGCTAGATGTGATGCGGGCGGTGAAAGCTGCCCTTGATCCGCAGGGGTTGATGAACCCGGGCAAGGTTATTCCCGCACGGTAGGGTGCGTGCTTGCACGCACCACCACTCCGCAAAGGTGCGTGAAATCACGCACCTTACATGACGGGATGAGATGCGGGCGGTGAAGGCCGCCCTTGATCCGCAGGGGTTGATGAACTCGGGCAAGGTTATTCCCGGGCGGTAGGGTGCGTGCTTGCACGCACCACCACTCCGCAAAGGTGCGTGCAAGCACGCACCCTACATGACTGGATGTGATGCGGGCGGTGAAGGCCGCCCTTGATCCGCAGGGGTTGATGAACCCGGGCAATGTTATTCCCGCGCTGTAGGGTGCGTGCTTGCACGCACCACCATTCCGCAAAGGTGCGTGCAAGCACGCACCCTACCGCCCTTTCAAAAAAGCCTTACTTGCCCTTCCAAACCGGATCGCGCTTTTCGGCAAAGGCGCGTGCGCCTTCTAGCTGGTCCTCGCTGGAATACAGCCTGTCCACCGTCACAAGCTGGCGCTTGGTCACGCGGTTCAGCGCGTCTTGAAAGCGCAAAGCCTCGGCCTCGCGCACGACTTCTTTGATCGCAGCGTAAACCAGCGGCGGGCCGGATTCCAGCAGGCGCGCCAAGTCCCATGCTTTGCCCAACAACTGCGCAGGCGTGCAAATCTCTTTCACAATCCCCCAACGCAACGCCTCTTGCGCGTCAAACCACCGCCCCGTCAGCAGCAAATCCATCGCCACATGATAAGGAATGCGCTTTGGCAGCTTGATAGATGCCGCATCCGCCACTGTACCCGACCGGATTTCGGGCAGCGCAAAGGAGGCATTGTCGCTGCACAGGATCAAATCGGCCGACAGCGCCAGTTCCAACCCGCCGCCGCAGCAGATGCCGTTGACAGCGGCAATCACCGGCTTGTTCAGGTTGGGCAGTTCTTGCAAGCCGCCAAACCCGCCCACACCGTAGTCGCCATCGACCGCATCGCCACCCGCGGCGGCTTTCAAATCCCAACCGGGGCAAAAGAACTTCTCCCCCTCAGCTCGCAGGATGCAAACGCGCAGGCTGTCATCATCGCGAAAGGCGCGGAAGGTCTGGCCCATGATGCGGCTGGTCGCCAAATCAATCGCGTTGGCCTTGGGCCGGTCGAGGGTGACTTCAAGGATAGCACCTTCGCGGCGGGTTTTGATCGGGCCTTGGGTGGACATGTCCATGTCAAACTCTCCTGATAAGGGCGTCGACGGCCACGGCACCCTTTTGGCGCACGAGAACCGGATTGATTTCAATTTCTTCAAGGCTGGCGTCAGAGGCCATCATATCGCCAAGTTGCACAGCCAGTTGGGCCAAAGCGGCCATATCGGCCTTGGGGCGGCCCCTGTAGCCGTCCAGCAAAGGCCAAAGCCGCAAACCGCGCAGCGCCTTTAGGATTTGATCCGCCGTGGCGGGCAAGATCAGCGTGACGGTATCGGCCAAAACCTCGGCCGTGACACCACCCATGCCCAAGGTCAGCGTGATGCCATAGATCGGGTCACGTTGCAGGCCCACAAGGATTTCCGCCACAGCCCCCGAGACCATCTCTTCCACCAGATAGCCCGTGGCTCCTTGCATCTCGGTCTGCCCGTCCAAACTCGTCAGCCCCAAGCGCACAGCCCCGGCTTCGGTCTTATGGGCAAAGCCCAGACCCTTCAGCGCAAAGGGTGCAGTCAGCTCTTGTGCAGCGACAGTCGCGCCCGCCAGCGATGGAGATGTGATCGATTTAGGCACAGCAATACCGGCGGATGCCAATAAGGCCTTGCCCTCAGCCTCGCTCAACATATGCACATCTCGCGGCGGCAAGGCAGGCAAAGGCCGCCAACCCGCAACCCCCGCAGGTATCTGCGCGGCCTTGATCGCGGCTAGGGCAGTTTCCAACCCCATCAAGACGCACACACCTTGCGACAAAAGCTGGGCGGCATAAGCCTCGTCAAAGTTCTCGGGCATCGAGGCCACAGGAAACGCCGGCCTGCCTGTGTTCGCCTGTGCGGCCACAATGGCGTCAAACGCCGGTTGATATCCCGAAGGGTCGCAGCGATCCCCGCGCGGCATGTCGATGATATAGATGCCAGCATCATAACCCGACAGCATGGTGGTAAAAACATCGGCGGTGCGCGGGCCGTCACCCCAGATGAACGTGTGATAATCCAGCGGATTGGCGATGGCCACAATCGGGCCCAAAATTTCGCCCAACCGCTCACGGATCGGCTCAGACACAGGCGGAAAGTCGATCCCGAAGGGCGCAGCCAAATCCGCCACCAAACCCGCTTCACCGCCCGAACACGACAGCGAGCATATCCGCGACCCCAAGCCCATGCCATGCACATTGAATATCTTCAGCGTCTCGATCAATTCGGAAGGCGAGTTCACCTCTGCCACGCCGATCTGGCGTAAAAACGCACTCGACGCGGCCCCACCGCCCGCCAAAGACGCCGTGTGTGATGCGGCAGCCTTGCGCGACAGATCAGTCTTACCCGACTTGATCAGCGCAATCCCCTTGCCCAAAGCCCGCGCCTTTTCAGCCAAGGCAGCAAAGGCCGCAGCATCGTCGATGCCTTCGACATAAAGCCCAAGGGCTGTCACTCGCGGATCATCCAGCACCGCGCCCGCCAGCTCAGCCAAGCCCACCACGGCTGCATTGCCCAGACAGGCCACATAAGCCACCGGAAGCCCACGCTTTTGCATGCCAAGATTGATCACGATGTTGGACGATTGGCTCACCAAAGCCACGCCAGAGCGAACAGGAACCCCGCCGTGCTGATCGGGCCACAACAAAGCCCCATCGAGATAATTGATCACCCCATAGCAGTTCGGCCCCAAAATCGGCATATCCCCCGCCGCCGCCACCAACTTGGCCTGCAACTCGGGCTCACCCGCTTCCGTCCACCCACTGGCAAAACAAATCGCCCCCCCAGCCCCCATGGCAGACAGTTCGGCCACCACATCGATTGTGGCAAAACGGTTCACACCGATAAAGGTCGCATCTGGCACACCGGGCAGATCAGCCAAAGAGGCATAGGCCCTTAGCCCACCAATCTCGCTCTTGGTCGGGTGTACCGGCCAAACCTGCCCCGCAAAACCCATCTTGGCGCATTGCTCGATCACGTTCAAAGCCCAGCCCGCACCAAGCACGGCGATGGATTTGGGGCGCATCAACCGGTCAAGACGGCTCATGCCAAGCACCCAAAGCCGGGGGCCTTCTGCCCCGGGACCCCCGAGGATATTTGTGCACGTATGAAAGGGGTAAGAGCTGCAATACTCATCAAAGCAGGCTCCTTGCCTAAGTCAAATAGACGCATCTGATCTCCTTTCATACGTGCACAAATATCCCGGGGGGCTTGGGGGGCGGCGCCCCCCTGATTTTTCGCAGAAAAATCTTTATGCGCCCAGTGGGCGTAGCAACTCGCGGCTGATGATGTGGCGTTGGATTTCTGAGGTGCCTTCCCAGATCCGTTCCACCCGTGCATCGCGCCAGATGCGTTCAAGGGGCAGTTCTTCCATAAGGCCCATGCCGCCGTGAATCTGGATGGCTTCATCGGCAATCATCGCCAGCACTTCGGTGGCTTTCAGCTTGGCCATCGACATATCGGCCTCAGAAACCGTGCCTTGGTCATATTTCCACGCGGCTTCGCGGGTCAGAAGTTCGGCGGCTTTCAGCTCCATCGCCATATCAGCCAGCTTGAAACTGATGCCTTGGAACTTGCCGATCTGCTGGCCGAACTGTTTGCGCTCTGCCGCGTAAGACAGGGCATGGCCCATGGCGCGTTCTGCGCGCCCAAGGCAGGTCGAGGCCACTTGCAGTCGGGTAGCACCCAGCCATGAATTTGCAACCTCGAACCCCTTATGCACCTCGCCCAAGATCTGGCGCTTGTTCAGGCGGCAATCGTCGAATTCCAGCACCGCGTTGGTATAGCCACGGTGCGAGACGTTGCGGTAGCCGTCGCGCACGTTGAACCCCTTGGTGCCCTTATCGACAAAGAACGCCGTGATTTTCTTTTTCGGGCCGCGCGGGGTGTCTTCTTCGCCTGTCGCCACAAAGACGATGGCAAAGCCTGCCAGATCGGCGTGGCTGATGAAATGCTTGGTGCCATTGAGCACCCAATCATCACCATCGGGCCGCGCGGTCGCCTTCATACCGCGCAGGTCTGATCCGGCGGCGGGTTCGGTCATGGCCAAGCAATCCCACGTTTCGCCGCGAATGCACGGCATCAGATATTGCTCGCGCTGTTCGGCATTGCCCGCCAGCAAAATGTTCGACGGCCGCGCCACACAGGTCCAGTGCAAGGCATAATTCGCCCGCCCCAGTTCCTTTTCATAAAGCAGCCATGACAGCGTATCCAACCCCGCCCCCCCCACTTCGGCGGGCATGTTGGCCGCGTAAAGCCCTGCGGCAATCGCCTTGGCCTGCACCTCGCGGATCACTTCCAGTGGCAGATGGCCTGAGCGTTCAACCGCTGCTTCATGGGGGTAAAGCTCGTTCTCGACAAAGGCGCGGGTGGTGTCGACGATCATCTGCTGTTCTTGGGTCAGGCCGAAATCCATGGCGTGCAACACCTTTCGCTGGTTATTGGGGGTCTACGTTATAGGTCATGCCGTCGACGGCCAGCGCTTGGCCCGACACCATCTTTGCCGCGTCCGAGGCCAAGAACAGCGCCATATCCGCGACATCTTCCGGATCGGTCAGCCGTTTCAGCGCCGTGCCCGCCGCGTATCCTGCACGCACCGCACCGGGGTGCAGGCCCTTGGCTTCGGCCTCGGCTTCGATCACCGCATCGATCCGTGGCCCGTTGACCGACCCCGGGCAAATCGCATTGGCGCGGATGCCGTAAGGGCCCAGCTCCATCGCCACGGTCTTCATCAGGCCAATGATGCCCCATTTGGCCGCCACATAGGGCGCGCGGTATGGCGTGCCGTGCAGGCCAGAGGTCGAAGAGGTGAAGATCATCACCCCCGACTTCGCAGGTTTCATCATCCGTGCCGCATATTTGGCCGCCAGCATTGCGCCATCAAGGTTGACCCCTAGGCACTGATGCCAGCCTTCCAGCGGCATATCTTCAATCGCCGCTGTTGGCCCTTTGATCCCCGCATTGGCGCAAAGCACATCCAACCCGCCCCAAGTTTGGGCGATGTTGGCAAACAAAGCCTCCATCCCCATCTCGTACCCAGCATCAACATGGCTGCCCCTGATCCCAGCAGGCAGGCTTGCGATCATCGGCGCATCCACGTCGGTGACCCAGACCCTGTAGCCTGCGGCCTGAAAGGCCAAGGCCATGGTTAGGCCAATGCCATTGGCCCCCGCCGTGATCAGAACGGTTTTCATTTCTTCTGCCCAACCGCGCGGCCCGCACCATCGGGCATGGGCAAGCTGGCATGCGCAGCCGCAATTGCGCTAAGCTTGCCCCATATTTCAGCGGAGGCGGGAACGGTTTTGCCTTCTTTCATGTCAACGTGCAGGCACAACTGCTCGACCGTTGCCACGCAGTCCTCGCCCTTCATGATGCGCACGAAAGAGCGGAAGCGCTTTTCGTCGGCTGACAGGATCTGCACCGTGCCCGTCAAACGATCGCCCAGTTTGGCTTCGCCCAGATGGCGAATGTGGGTTTCGGCCGAGTAATACGAATGCCCAGCCCCCACATAATCCATCCCCGCGCCGATCAGCCGCAAAAAGGCGTCGACCGTTTCGGAGTTGGCAAAGTAATAGCGGCTTTCGGTCATGTGGCCGTTATAGTCGATCCAGCCCGGCAGAACCTGCATCTGCGCCATGACCAAAGGCGCGCCTGTGGGCGTGGCGTCAGCGCTGTGAAACGCCGCAGCGCGCGCCGCATCATGGGCCAGCAGCACTTTGCCAGCGCCCCAGTTGCGCTCTTTCAAAGCGCGCAGGAAGCCGATCAGGTTTTGGTCGCGGATACGTTCCAATTCGCGAATGCCATAAGCGCCCGACTGGGCGTCAGACTGGGTGGCGACCAGATCGACCAAGGCGTCGTTAAACTCTGGCACGTCCATCAGCTTGGTCCATGGCCATTTCAGCGCAGGGCCGAATTGCGCCATAAAGTGGCGCATACCCGCCTCGCCCCCCGCCACGCGGTAGGTTTCAAACAGGCCCATCTGGCCCCAGCGCAGGCCAAAGCCCATGCGGATGGCATCGTCGATTTCAGACGTGGTGGCGACCCCGTCAACCAGCATCCACAGCGCTTCGCGCCAGACAGCTTCAAGGAAGCGGTTGCCGATAAAGGCGTCAATTTCCTTTTTCAGAACAAGCGGGAACATCCCGATGTCCTTCATGATCTGCACGGTTTTCGCGACCACTTCGGGCGGGTTCTTGGGGCTGCCAGACACTTCGGAAAGAGGCAGCAGGTAAACCGGATTGAACGGGTGGGCCACGATGATATTGTGCGGCGCAGGCGAGCCGTCTTGCAGGTCAGACGCCTTAAAGCCAGACGTGGACGAGCCAATCAGCACGCCCGGATTGGCTTGTTGCAATTGGGCGTAGACCTTTTTCTTCAAATCAATGCGCTCGGAAACGGATTCCTGCACATATTCCGCGCCGTCTACCGCTTCACCGATTGTGCCGTGGAACGTCAGTTTGCCTTCGGGCGGCATGGGCACATCCGACAAGGCGGGCAAGGCCAAACGGGCGTTGGACAGAACCGCGTTGATCTTACGCTCTGCCTCTGGATCAGGGTCGAACACGCCCACATCCCAGCCGTTCAGCAAGAACCGCGCCGCCCAGCCGCCACCGATAACGCCGCCGCCAATGATTGCTGCTTTTCTGGTCATATCACTTCCCCATCGGTGCGCGTTTTTCCAGCTTCAGCTTGGCGCGCACTTCGGCGGGTGTGATCACCCGTGCGCCAAGGTTGGAAATGATGCTGACAGCGCGTTCCACCAGTTGGGCGTTGGTCGCCAGCACGCCCTTGTCTAGCCAAAGGTTGTCTTCCAACCCCACCCGCACGTTGCCACCCGCAAGAACCGAGGCTGCGACATAGGGCATCTGGTTGCGGCCAATGGCAAACGCGCTCCAATGCCAATCGGCGGGCACATTGTTAACCATGGCCATGAAGGTGTTCAGATCATCGGGTGCGCCCCATGGCACGCCCATGCACAGTTGCACCAAGGTCGGCGCGGGAATCACGCCTTCTTTTGCCAGTTCTTTGGCCAGCCAAAGGTGGCCGGTATCAAACGCTTCAATCTCGATCCGCACCCCTGCCGCCGTCATCCGCCGCGCCATATCGCGCAACAGGCCGGGGGTGTTGACCATGACATAGTCGGCTTCGTTAAAATTCATCGTGCCACAGTCGAGCGTGCAAATCTCGGGCCGGCAATCGACCACATGGGCGACCCGTTCCGTAGCCCCCGCCATATCAGAGCGCGGGCCCATGCGGTTCATGGATTCAGAGTTTTCAAAATAGATGTCGCCGCCCATGCCCGCTGTCAGGTTCAAAACCACATCGGTGCCGGAATCGCGGATACGTTCGGTGACTTCGCGGTACAGTTTGCCATCACGGCTGGGTTTGCCCGTTTCAGGATCGCGCACATGGCAATGGACCACCGCAGCCCCCGCCTTGGCCGCATCAATGGCCGAGGCCGCGATTTGCGCCGGGCTGCGCGGCACATGGGGGCTGCGGTCTTGGGTGCCGCCCGATCCGGTGATAGCACAGGTGATGAAAACTTCACGGTTCATGGCAAGTGGCATGGGGTCCTCCGATTTGATTGGCGGCAGCATAACGGGCTTGTCACGGCGCGCTTGACGATTTACGAAATCTTCATGACCAAAAACGCACAAATCTTTGCGCCGTCGCAGCAGGTATTGACGCTGGCTTTGCTGGTCTTGCCGCAATCCTCGATCCTTGAAGTCGCCTCAACCCTTGATCCGATGCGCTCTGCCAACCGCCATCTGGGGCACGAGGCGTATCGCTGGCGCGTGGTATCCCCCGACGGGCGGGCGGTGCCCTTGACCTGCGGGATAGAACTGCCCTCGTCCGGCCCGCTGTCAGCCGCCGAAGGGGCGGATGCCTTGGTGGTGATTGCAGGTTTTCGCCAGTCTGAAGTGGCAACCGCCCCCCTGATCCGCGATCTGGCCCGCATGGCCCCGCGCTTTGCGGCTTTGGGTGGGATTGATGCGGCGGCTTGGGTTCTGGCACGCGCGGGGCTGTTGGCAGGGCACCGCGCCACGGTGCATTGGGAAGACCTAGAAGACCTCGCCGCCGCCCACCCCGAGGTGGATGTGGTGCCCGACCGCTGGGTGATTGACCGCAACCGCTTTACGGCAGGCGGCGCTGCCCCTGCCGCCGACCTGATGTTGCACCTGATCGGGTCACGCCACGGGCCAGCTTTGGCGCGGCAGGTGGCGGCCTCGTTCCTGACCACACCGCGCCCGGGGTCTGAACCGCAAATCGCCCCGCCCCGCCCCACCGACCCACGGCTAGACCCGCGCGTTGCCCAAGCCGTGGCGCGGATGGAGGCGCGGATGGATGCGCCCGAACCCACCGCTCAAACCGCGCGCGCCTTGGGCCTGTCGCCCCGCAGGCTGGAAACGCTGTTTCGCGCCGCCCTGCAAACCACGCCAGCGGCTTACGGCGTATCGCTGCGCCTGCAAGCGGCAAGACGGATGATCACCGACACCCGCCACCCTTTGGCCGATGTTGCCCTGCGGACGGGGTTTTCCAGCCCTTCGGCCCTGTCACGCGCCTTTCGCGCTCAGTTCGGGATGGCCCCCAGCACGCTGCGCAAGGCATAACACCTCACCCCATTTCGCCGCCCCCTTCATCTTGGGCCAACTGCTCCCAAGGGGTGCGGGCAGGCTGGCCTCCGCTTTGGGTTAGCGCGGGCGGTTCAGATAGGCGCGCAAGGCCTTATCGCCCTGCCGTGCCAAGGCCACGGCTTGGGGCGCTAAGACCAGTTTGAACCGCACCGCGTCATTCGGACGCAGTTGCACAAACCCGTCCAGATCATCTGAAACCACCGTGGCGATCTTGGGATAGCCGCCGGTTGTGCCGTGATCGGCCAGCATCACCGTGGCCAAACCATCGCCCGCGACCTGCACCGATCCGCGCAGGATGGGCTCTGACGGGATCGACAGCGCGCCTTCGGGCGTCAAAGACGGCCCGCGCAGGCGCACGCCCATGCGGTCGTAAGCGTTGGTCAGGTGGAAGGGTTGGGTGGCCAGATCCTCAAGGCTTTCAGCCGAGAAAAAGCGGTCTTGCGGGCCTAGCACGGCGTGGATCACACGGCGGGGGCGCGCCCATATTGGGCACGGGATAGACCCTTCAAGGGTGGGCGCAACGCGGGCATCTTGCACGATCACCTCTTGTCCTGCTGCCAGCGTGCCCCCGCCCAAGCCTGACGGGCCATGGGTCGCAGAGCTGCCCAGCCACTGCGGGGCTACCAAATCCCCCGCGAAGGCCAGATAGGTCCAACTGCCCCAAGGGCCGGGGCGGATCACCAAGCGTTCGCCTTGGTGCAAGGTGTGCACAGCCCAAGCGCCCAAACGCCGCGCACCGATTTGCACGATAAACCCACCGCCCACCACGGCAAAGGTCACGTGCCCTTCGACACAATCCAAAGACAGCCCACCCAACGAAACCTCAATCGCCGCCGCATCGGGCGGGTTGGCGAAGATCGACTGCGCGATGGCAAAAGCCTTGCGGTCCATCGGCCCCGAGGCGGGCACGCCGTAGCGCATCCGCCCCAAGCGGCCGCTGTCTTGAAAGGTCACATGGGGGCCCGCAAAGGCGACGCGCAGGCGGGTCATGGCAAAGCCTCGAACTCGGCCTGAGACACGCGGTGGAACTGGATGTGGTCGCCCACGTCGAACAGAAACGGCCGCGTTTCCTCGCCCGTCAGCACACGGGTGGGCGTGCGGCCGATGATCCACCAACCGGTCGGCATCACCAGCGTGGTGATCAGGCACATCGTGCCTGCGATGATGATCTGCCCCGCAGGCACACCGCGCACGGGGGTGGTTTTGCGGTCTAGCTTTATCGCCTCGGGCAAGCCGCCCATATAGGCGTAGCCGGGGGCGAAGCCGTACAAGAACACACGGTAATCGCCTGCCAGATGGGCGGCGATTACGGCATCGGTTGACAGGCCAGTGCGGCGGGCGACCTCGTCCAGATCGGGGGCGTTTTCGTAGCACACGGGCACTTGCCATGTAACTGGAGTGCGGGGGGTAAGCGGTTGATCGGCCAAGCAGCGCAGATGGGCTTCGACTTCGGCGTGGTCGGTTATGATCGGGTCAAAATCGACCAGCAGGTTGACGAAGGCGGGTGTCGCTTCGCGAAAGCCTGCGAAGGGATTGGCGGAAAGGGCTTGGTCAAGGGCAAGCACTTGGGCATGGGAGGCATCGCTGATGGCGGTGCCGAATTCCACCAGCATGGCGTGATCGGCGATGGGGCGATAGAGGGCCATGGGTCAGGGCCGCATAAAGGGCGCAAGGGTAACACCTGCCGCGGTCAACCCCGCGCGGATGTCTTGCGCCATGGCAACAGCATGGGGGCTGTCGCCGTGAATGCAGATGGAATGGGCGGCAAGCGGGATAGGGTCGCCGTCGACAACGGGCATCAGGCCCGTGTCCAGAAAGCCCAACAGACGCGCGGTTGCCACCTTGGCATCAGAGATCATCGCATCGCGGCGGCTTCGCGGCACCAAGCGGCCCGACGAAAGATAGGCGCGGTCGGCGAAGATTTCGCTGTAAACGGGGCAATGTGCCGCATGGGCGGCGTCTTCCTGACAGGTGCCAGAAATGGCCAAAAGGGCAAGGTCGGGCGAGATGGCCCGCACTGCCGCGACAATCGCCGCAGCCACGGCAGGTGTTTCGGCGGCATGGTTGGCCAAAGCGCCGTGTGCTTTGACATAGGCCACTTTGGTGCCTGCCAAAGCAGCCAATCCCATCAGGGTGCCAATCTGGGCTGCCACCATGCGGGTGATCTCAGACGGTGACATCGGAATGATCCGCCGACCAAAACCCTCGCGGTCGTTATAGCCCGGATGCGCCCCCACCGTCACCCCGTTTTGGGCAGCAAGGCGCAGCGTGGCAAACATGGTTTCCGGATCAGAGGCATGCCCGCCACAAGCCACGTTGGCCGAGGTGACAAGCCCCAACATGGCCGCATCATCGCCCATAGACCAAGGGCCAAACCCCTCGCCCAGATCAGAATTCAGGTCGATGTTGCGCATATGGCCCCCCGTTTGGGCCATGCAACACTGACAGGGTCAAAGATGCAAGAGCGGGCAGTCAGGCGAAGGTCTTGATATAGGTCCACGTCGGCACACGGGCATTGCGCGCCACCGAAAAGCTTTCGGCGTCGCCCAGATACTGAAAGCCTGCATTGGTTAGCACGCGGGCGGAACCGGGGTTATCTTGAAACACCTCGGCAAAGATGCTGCGGCTGGCCTTTGGGTTGGCCGCGATCAGCGCCCGCACCGCTTCCGACGCGATGCCGGTGTTCCAGAAGGCAGGTGCGACCCAATAGCCGATTTCCGACTGCCCGCGATCCCATTTGCTTTCATCCATCCGCTTCAGGCTGATCACCCCCAACACCTCAGCCAGACCGGCAGCGGTGCCGTCGATGACCCAGATATCCTCGACCCCGCCGTGTTTCATAGCGCGGGCAACGAAGGCTTCGGATGCGCCGGGGGGCAAAGGGTGCGGAATGGACTGCGTGCCTTCGGCCACGCGGCGATCACCGGCGTAAAGCGCGAAAAGGCCAGCATCTGAACGGCGCACAGGGCGCAGCACAAACGGCCCTGCGGCGATGTCCAGCGGCGCGTCGGTTGCACAACGCGGCAGCGTCATATCAAGGGTCATGGCTTCCTCCCGAAAAGCGCATGGGGCGGGTTTGCGGCGGCAAACCCAAAAGGCGAAGGGGACCGGCTTTTCAGCCGATCCCCCGTTTACGTTCACTTTGTAACGTTTGGGTTTATTCGGCAGCCTCTGCAACGGGCAGAACGGAAATAAAGGTGCGACCCTTCATGCCTTTCTTGAATGTCACGCGGCCTTCGACAACGGCGAAGATCGTGTGATCCGTGCCCATGCCAACGCCTTCACCCGGAAACCAAGTTGTGCCGCGCTGGCGGCAAATGATGTTGCCCGGAATAGCGGCTTGGCCGCCAAACAGCTTTACACCCAAACGACGCCCAGCCGAGTCGCGACCGTTGCGGGTTGAGCCGCCTGCTTTCTTGTGTGCCATTTGGGATTACTCCTGAGCAGCGGAATTGTGGGCAGCACGGCGCGCGGCGGCAGTGCCGGTCGCAGCAGCCACACCGGTGGAACCAGCGCCCGAGGCCAGAACTTCGGTCACGCGGACAAGTGTCCACTGCTGACGGTGGCCTTTGGTGCGCTGCGACGAATGCTTACGACGGCGCTTGACGAAGTGGATCGTCTTTTCGCCTTTGATCTGGTCGATCACGTCGGCCTGCACCGCAGCGCCCGCCACCAAAGGCGCGCCCACGGTCACGGTGTCGCCGCCGACCATCAGAATTTCGTTGAACTGGATCTTGTCACCAGCAATGGCAGCCAGCTTTTCCACACGCAAAACGTCACCCGCCCGCACTGTGTACTGCTTACCGCCGGTCTTGAGGACCGCAAACATAGTTCTTCCTTTTCTCGCTCCGCGTTCTTCGGCCCCCACGCTGTGGGTGTTTTCGGGTTGCCCCGCCTTCAAACTGCGCGCCCCTTTGGGACGACATAAAAATACCCCCGCGCAGCCTTATGACTGGTCGGGATGCGCATATGTCTCACAAGGCCACCGCGAGTCAAGCACCCATTTGCCCGAAATGCAGTGCTCAATTTATCCTGCCAATGCCACAATTTCGACTTGCTCTTACCCTGCCCCACGGCTAAACCCCGCCACACAAACGACCCCAGACACGGAGAGGTGGCGGAGTGGTCGATCGCGCCGGTCTCGAAAACCGGAGTGGGTGCAAGCCCACCGTGGGTTCGAATCCCACCCTCTCCGCCAAATTCACTTACCAAAACCGCATATGGGCCCTAAAGGGGCCTTTTTTTGTTTTGGTTTCAAAGGGGTTTAGCCTTGGCGGCCGCCCTACAGAGACTGACAAAGTGCTCAAAATTAGTCTCTGAACGCCATTTGTCTCTAACCGAGCGCCCCACTGCTCCGGAAAGCCGCTTAAACAAAACGTATCATTTTCAATGGCTTTCGATTTCCGGCGAACGTCGTTTTCGAAAACTCAGCTGATACCGCAATCTGATGCGAGCCCGTGGGTCTGTCAAAGGGCGGTCGACATAGCCCGT
>CAIQOV010000024.1 GCA_903873585.1 uncultured Rhodobacterales bacterium | reverse complement strand
GTGTTTCGGTCGGCGAGCAGGGCTTGCAGTTGCGCACGGTCGGCGGGGCCAAGGTAAAGGCAGATATCATCTCGTCTCATGTCCCGATAGTGACACACCTCATCACATATGGGAATCCTTTGTCAGGTGGCGAACACTAGGTGCTGCGGCGGCGGGCTTATAAAGCGCTGCCGAGTTCGCATCGGGGTGAAGCGGTGCAAGGTTTGCCGCGCGAAGTTCGGCCGCCGCTTTGGCATTGCGCGCGGCCATCGCCTTTTGGCGACGGGCTTGCATATCTACAGGCTGCTGCGCTGCCGCAACATTTTGTGGCGCGGTGCTTGCCGGGTCAGCGGCGTGATACCCGGACGGAGGGGGCCCGGACGGAGGGGGCGATGAGGGCAATGTGATCTTCCAAATAGGTACAAGGGTTTGCGCAGGTCAAATCTATTTGCTAAACATAAGCCAATTTAACATCGTGCCACAAGCGCGGACTGACAGCACAGTGCTGTGGTTTTCAGTATTAAACGGAAAATTATCTAAAATGCCCCCGATCAGCGCCGATTTGCCACACTCCGCCCCGCTTGCCCCGCCACAAACGGTCAAACCGCCGCGCTTTCGCATGGCCCGTGTGGTGGCGGCGCTGGTTTTGCGCGAGACGGGCGCGCGCGACAGCCGCGCCTCTTTGGGGTTTTTGTGGAATGTGATCGAACCGGTGGTGTCGATCGTGATCTTGTCTTTGATGTTTTCGCTGATCAGCCGCAGCCCGCGATTGGGCACAAATTTTCCGCTGTATTACGTGACAGGTGTCGTACCGTTTTCGCTGTATATGTCGATCAGCAAGCAGGTTGCCGGCTCGATGCGGTTTTCGCGCAACCTGCTGGGGTTGCCGTCGGTCACAGTGATTGACCTGATTATGGCGCGCTTTTTGTTAAGCACGCTGACCAATATCTGCGTCTTTATCGCCATGCTCTTTATGCTCAATTGGTATTACGACCTGCACCTGCACCCCGACATGGGCGCGGTGCTGAAGGGCTTGGGCATGGCGATGGCCTTGGGTCTTGGCATCGGCACGCTGAATTCGGTGCTGTTTCCGGCTTCAGGCATTTATGAAAGCGTTTGGGGGCTGGTCAACCGCCCGATGGTGCTTTTGTCAGGCGTGATGTTTCACATCGACGACCTGCCAGAGCCGCTTTTTGCGGTGTTAAAGTGGAATCCGACCGCCCAAGTCGTGGCCCAGATGCGGCATGCGTTTTACCCGACCTATGACATCCCTTGGGTGTCGCCAGCCTATGTGCTGCTGATTGCTGCGGTGTGTTTTTGTTTGGGTTTGGTCGGTTTGTACCGCTACATTTTTGACGTGCTGGACATTTAGGCCACCAACGCCCTAGCGGCCAACGCCCAGATAGCGGTCAAATCCGGCCTGCAACACGGCTTGCGAAGCGTAGATATTGCGCAGATCGGCCATGCGGGGAGTGGCCATTTTGGCGGCCATCCGCGCCAGATCAAGCGCGCGAAATTCGTTCCATTCGGTCAGAATAACCACCGCATCGGCGTCTTGGGTTGCTTGGTAAGCGTTGTCGCACCAGACCACACCGGGCAACAGACCCTCACCCTCGCGCTTCCCTTGGGGGTCAGCGACGCGCACCTTGGCACCCGCGCCGATCAAGGCGGGAAGGATCGTCAAGCTGGGCGCATCGCGCATATCGTCGGTGTTGGGCTTGAAGGTCACACCCAAAACGCCAATCGTTTTGCCATTCACAGAGCCGTCGCACAGGTCGATGATCTTATCCAGCATCCGGCGCTTGATCTCTTCGTTGACCTTGATGACGGTTTCGGTGATCTGCATCGGCACGGCGTGTTCTTGGCCAATGCGGGCCAAAGCCTTGGTATCTTTAGGAAAACAGCTTCCGCCATAGCCCGGACCTGCGTGCAGGAACTTGTTGCCAATCCGCCCGTCTAGCCCCATCCCCTTTGAGACATCTTTGATATCCGCCCCGACCTTTTCGCACAGGGCGGCGATTTCGTTGATGAAGGTGATCTTGGTCGCCAAAAAGGCGTTTGCGGCGTATTTGATCATCTCGGCACTTTCCAGACCGGTGAATACCACCGGAAAGTCGCGCAAGAACAGCGGGCGATAGACATCGGCCATCACTTTGCGCGCGGCTTCTGTTTCAACACCCACCACCACGCGGTCGGGGCGCATAAAGTCGTCAATCGCGGCCCCTTCGCGCAGGAATTCCGGGTTCGAGGCGACGTCGAACATAGCCTGCGGATTGGCGGCGCGCACCGCCTCGGCCACTTTGCGGTTGGTGCCGACGGGCACCGTGGATTTGGTCACAACCACGGTGTAACCCGTCAGCGCCGCGCCAAGTTCTGCGGCGGCTGCCATCACATAGGTCAGATCGGCATGGCCATCGCCGCGCCGTGTGGGCGTGCCCACCGCGATGAACACGGCATCCGCCCCCGCCACCGCTTGGGCCAGATCAAGGGTGAACGACAACCGCCCCGCCTGTACGTTCTTGGCCATCAGATCGGCCAAGCCCGGTTCAAAGATCGGCACCTGCCCGGCTTGCAATTGGGCGATCTTGTCAGCGTTCTTGTCGACGCAAACAACATCATGGCCGAAATCTGAAAAGCACACGCCAGAGACAAGGCCAACATACCCCGTCCCGATCATCGCAATCTTCATGGTGACGCCTGTTTCAGGGCTAAGCCTGCCTTTTGGAACTTGGGCAGTGTCTAGAAAGCGCGGGCCTCTGTGTCAAACCTGAAAAGGCAAGCAGGCGAAAGGCGGCGCAAGGCCCGCCCTTGCGCGCGCTAAAGCGTCACATCACACCATCAACCAGATCGCAGCGGGAGAGGTGGCATTGATCTCACCTGCAGCCCATACCCATGTCGGGGGCGCCGCCGTCGCATAAGCCACCGTGCGCAAAAGGCTTTTTCGCGCTGTCGTGACTGGGGTGCCCCCATTGATATCGGGCGTCGCAGAGCCCACCCACGCCGTAACTGAGGCAGCCGAGTTGTGGCGCGTGCCCAGCCAATAGGTTTGCCCGCGCCGCAGGGTCAGGCTGAGTGTGGCAAACTTATTCCCCGTCGTAGAACAATCCACATCCGCCGTCTCGTTTATCATAGTGTTGGGCCGCCCGTTGGTATCGGAATCGTAAACGACAAACTTCGAAACCGCAGCGGCGACCCCTGTCACCACATTTAGGGCCATTGCTTTGATGGGCGTGTCAACGCGCGGCGCAAATGGAAATATCCGCAATTGGTTGGCCGCTGGGGTCAACGTCGCCGTCGTGCCCGCAGAGCAAACAGTGGTCATCATATACTCGCCTGCGATGGGGGTCAGCCACGGGATCTCCTGCCCCGTCTGGATCACCTTCGTCACGTCTCCGATTCGCGCCCTGAGTTGGGCGGCGGTCGTGTTGAACCAAATTGACCCGTTGGTTAGGTTGGCAGGGTCTGCAGTTACACCGCTTAAGATAATGGGGACCGAAAACGTCTTGGCCCCTGTTACGGTTTGCGCATTTGCCAGCCCAAGCGCATCTGTGATGCCATAGCCTGACAGGGTGGTCGGCTTGCCCGTCAGATCACTGAACCCCACCGAGGGCATCTGTGCTGAGGGCACCTTGCCGCTGGCGTCCAAACTGGCGTAACCACTGGCTACACCCTTGGATGCGCTGTCTTGCGCATCTGTGATGCCATAACCTGACAGGGTGGTCGGCTTGCTCGTCAAGTCAGCGAACCCCACCGAGGGAAGCTGCGCTGAGGGCACCTTGCCGCTGGCGTCCAAAGCGGCATAGCCACTGGCCGCGCCTTTCTGCGCCGCGCTTTGTGCATCTGTGATCCCGTAGCCCGTCAGGGTGGTCGGTTTGCTCGTCAAGTCAGCAAAGGCCACTGAGGGAATCTGCGCTGAGGGCACCTTGCCGCTGGCGTCCAAAGCGGCATAGCCACTGGCCACCCCTTTCTGCGCGGCGCTTTGTGCATCTGTGATCCCGTAGCCCGTCAGGGTGGTGGGCTTGCCCGTCAAGTCAGCGAACCCGACCGAGGGAAGCTGCGCTGAGGGCACCTTGCCGCTGGCGTCCAAAGCGGCATAGCCACTGGCCGCGCCCTTCTGCGCTGCGCTTTGAGCATCTGTGATCCCGTATCCCGTCAGGGTGGTCGGCTTACCCGTGATCCCGCCCCACTCTGCACCGCTGGCCGATGCGGGGGCCCAAGTACCATCGGCGCGCAGAAAGGTGCTGGTCCCCCCGCCCGACGCTGGAGCCAACCCCTTGGCCGTGCTGCTAAACGTATCAAGCAGCGCCGTGGCTTGGCCACCTGTCAGATCTTGCCCAACGGCCAAGCCATTGGTGGCATTACCCCTGATCGTCGCCGCAGCCATCTGGTCAAGCGTGTTGGCACCACCCGCCCCGGTGATCAGCGGCGTGCCCCCTATTTGCGTGTTTTCCGAGATCACATTGTCGGTGCACCCGCTATCAATCCAGATCGCGCCATATTGCGCCATCCCCGTGCCCGCCCCTGTGCCGATTGCATCAAACACGTTGCCCTTCACGATGCAGCGGTAGGTGTTGCCAGCGGCCCCCGACACTGTGCCCTTCAACCACACCCCCGCCTTGGCGTCAGAGATGTAGTTGCCCTCAACCTCGCAGCCGTTCGCGGCTTGGATGTTGTTCATAAAGTTCACCGCAACCCGAATGCGGTTGTTGCGGCTTGCGATGTTGGTGTTGACCCCGATCAACGTGTTGTTCACAAAACGCGCGCCGGTTGACCCGTCGATGCCCACCGCCCCCACGCCGCCGCCGCCCACGGCCAAATACCCTGCGCCTGCATCCAGATCGGGCCATTGGTTGCCCGAGGTCAGGGCGCAATCCAGCAAGGTGTTGGCAGACACCACTGAATAATCGCATTTGTCGATGGTGACGCCTTCGGAATACACCGTGCGCGCCACACAGCGTTGAATGCGCGAATGGGGCATTTGCTTTTGGCTAAAGGCCGTGCTGCCCACCTTGGTGGCGCGGCAGTTTTCCAGATAGCAGCCAACGGGAAAGAACACGGCCCCCGAAAACCCTGCATCGTCCGAGGTGCGCCCTTGCCCGTCTATCCCCCAAGAGGCATTGCCACCCCCGCGCAGCGCAAAGGCGCGGTCGGGGCTGTTGACGATCTCGACATTCTCTGCGCCAGAGTATTGATCGGAAAGGAATATGCCGATGCCCGAATACCCCGCGCAATCCAGCTTCAGGTTGCGGATGCGGTTGTTGGCCCCAAGGAAAAACTTGATCGCCGCCGCAGGGCGATTGGTGCGGCGCAGCAATTTTGTGGCATTGCCTTCGCCCTCTAGCACCACATTGTTCAGGCCGGATTTCAACATTTCGCCGGTCCAAAGATAGGTGCCGGCGGGCAGATAGGCCACGCCGCCGCCCTGCGCGTTGACATAATCAATCATCGCCGACACGGCGGGGATGGCATTGGTGCCACCCGTGGTGTCGGCCCCCCAATGCAAGGCCGTGGCCGTGCCGTTGGGCACCCAACCGGCCAAGTCGGCGATGGCTGTGCCTGTGCCGGTGTAGCGATAAGCGGCATTGGCCGCACGCATCACCAACCCCACCGAAACGCCGCGCCCTGCCGCCCAAGTGACAAAGGCCGCACGGGTGGCGAAATCTTGACGTTCCAAGGTGATGCGTGCGGCCGAGGCATCCGCGTCGTCGATCAAACTTTGGCCAAACGCACTTGCGCCAGTGCCCCCCGTGCCGCCGCCTGTTGCGGCCACCAGATCAACCGTTTGCCCACCTTGCTGCGCGCGCAGGCGGTGAGTTGTGGCATTATACCAGATATCACCGTTCTGCGGGCTCACCGGATCGCCCGCACCCTGCACCACGTTAATGCCGCACGATGCTACCACGCGGCCCGTGGCCGCTTCAATTGTCAGCCCCGTCAAAAAGGTCGTGCCATCGGGGCTGACCTTCAGCACAAAGTCGTCGCTGCCCACGATGCCCATTTCGGCCCGTCCGGAATAGCCGCTTTGAAACAACACGCTGGCGGTGTCAGACGTGCGCGCCTTGTTGACCTTAACCTGATGCCCCGCGCCGGCATGGGTCAGCAAAGTGGCAGGGGCGGATACGCTTAAGCGGTTGGTATCATCAGCATCCGCAGAAATGCCAAGGGCTGCCACCCGCTCGACACGGTCGGCAGAGGTGGCCCAGACTGCGCCGTCAAACACCGCTTCGGTGCCCTCGCTTTCAACCCAAACGCGCCAGCCGGTTTTGGGCACATAGAAATCCCAATACAGGCCGGAATAAACGGCCACATGGCCCTCTTCGCCCTGCCAATCGCCCGTGGCATTGTCGCCCACGATGTAACAGGCCCCCGCAACAACCGCCGCTGGCGGCGCGGAAAGCGTGCGGCTGGTGGCAGAGGTTTGAACCAAAACGTCCAAGACCGCCAAAGCCTCGTTATGGGTGACGTGTTTTTGCGCTTGGGCGGGTTCGATTAAGGGCAGCAATTGCAAGGCTGTTGTGGTCGACATGATTAACCTCCACGGGGATCAATTGACCCGCAAGGCTAAATAAAATGCCTAAATTCTTAGTAAGTTGACCGCGCGCCCTTTACCCCAACGCCAAGCTGGCGGCGATTGTCCACATGGTCAGGCCCACCACACATTCCAAAATCACCCAAGCGCGGGGGGTGGCAAACAGCGGGGCCAAAAGCCGCGCGCCAAAGCCCAACAGGGCAAAGAAGGTCAAAGACGCCGCCGCAGCGCCCACACCAAAAGCCGCTTCAAACGGCACATAATGGGTTGAGATCGAGCCGATCAGCACCATCGTGTCCAGATACACATGCGGGTTGGCCCAAGTGAGCACCACACAGGTCAGCATCACCTTTGACAGCGGGGTGGGTTTGTCGGCGGCAGGCATCAAAGCCTCGCCGCCTTTGCGGGCGGCTAAAAAGCGCTGCAAGCCATACCATGCCAAGAACGCAGCCCCAAACCAGCGCATCGCAGGCACCAGCCATGGCAAGGCAGCGGCGACCGCGCCAAACCCTGCCACGCCAAAGGCAATCAAAATGGCGTCCGACAGGGCGCACACCGCCACCACCGCCGCCACATGCTCGCGCCTAATCCCTTGGCGCAGCACAAAGGCGTTTTGCGAGCCGATCGCAAGGATCAGGCTAAAACTGGTGATATAGCCTTGGATCAGTGCTAAAAGCATGGCGCGCCCCTTATGGTTCGGCAGACCTAACCGCCCAAAAGCGCCACCTCAACCCCAAAACCTGCGTGCGCTATACGCTGATGCGCGGCGGGAAGTTGAACACGTAATCCGCTTCCGGCCCGCCCGGTTCAGCCATGGCATAGGTGCGCGCGCGCAGCCAAGCCACCACATCGCCCTTGCCCATCGTGGCACATTCCACCGGTTCCGCCACACGCACCGTGACAGGCTTGTTCATCTTGCGCTTGGTTTCAAAGAAAATCAGCGCCACGCGCAAGGCGTAAGACAGATGGCTTGCCACCTGAAAAATCCGCGAGTTGCGGCCTGCGACATAGATGGCCAAGGTCTTCACCCCCGGTCGCCGCGCCAGACGTGCGATGAACGGATGCCATTCGAAATCCGAAGCATTGCGCGCCATTGGTGTGACCGACGTTGCCACCCCGCCACCCGGGAAAATGATCAGAACATGGCCTTCGTCCAACCACTCTACCGCCTTGCGCCGTGTTTCGGCGGATGTGCGGCGCGCTTCGGGGCCTGCGCCAAAGTCGATGGGCAGCAAAGCATCCTGCGCCTCTTGCGGTTGGCACAAAAGCGAGTGGCAGATCAACTTCACATCCTTGCGCACCGAGGCCATCAGATGCCCGATAAACAGCCCGTCGATGATGCCATAAGGATGGTTCGACACCACCAGCAAAGGCCCCGTTTCGGGAATCCGCGCCATTTCTTCGGGCGCGATGTCAGCCGTCAGGCCCAATTCCCCGATGGCTTGGGTGAAGATCGAATCCTCAGGGTCGCGCGGCTTTTGTTGCCAGTTGCGATACAACCGCTCAAACCCCGCGCGGCCGCTAAGCCGTTCCACCGTGCGAATCAGCGTGCGGCGCAGCCAAGGCATATCGGGGGTGGAATAGGTGAAAACCGGCCCCTTTTGTGCAACAACGGGGGCATCGGGCAACAGATCTATGAAGTCTGTTGCAGAGTCATTGATCATTTTATCGCCTCGTGGTCTGGCCGAATGGCCCTTTTTAAAGGGAATGCCGCATTTGCGTGACAGCCTTATGACAAAGACGCTCTGCGATCAACGCGCAGACGGCCGAACGGGGCGGGTTTTTACCCCTCTAAACCACCCCCACCTGCCGCGCGAAACCATGCCACAATCGCAGCACGCTCGGCGGGTTCCATATAAGACAGGTTGGCGGGGGGCATGGCGTGGGTAATTCCCGCCTGCATATAAATCCGCCGCGCTTCCCGCGCGATGTCTGACGGAGTTTCCAAGACAACGCCCTTGGGTGCCCAAGTGATCCCCTCAAACGCGGGCTCGCGGGCGTGGCACATCGCACAGCGGCCCTGAACAATGCTGACCACATCGTCAAACCCTGAAGCACTCGCATAAATCAGCGCCGGTCCCTGCAAAGCGCTGTCTTCGGCGGGGTGCTGCATTGGGGCGGTTGAAAGCCACGCGATCACCAAAAACAACACCCCCGTGACAGCCCAAGTCCAATGCGGGCTGCCCTTTTTGGCGTGCCGCGTGTTGAACCAATGGCGCACGGTGACGCCCATCAGGAACACAAGGGAAGCGATGATCCAGTTATAAGGCGTGGCAAAGACCAGCGGGTAGTGGTTCGACAGCATCAAGAAAATCACTGGCAGCGTCAGATAGTTGTTATGCGTGCTGCGCTGCTTGGCGATCTTGCCATATTTCGCATCCGGCGTGCGGCCCGCCTTCAAATCGGCCACCACCACCCGTTGGTTGGGCATAATCACGAAAAACACGTTGCCCGACATGATCGAGGCGGTGAATGCCCCCAGATGTAACAGCGCCGCACGGCCGGAAAAGACATGGGCGTAAAACCAACTCATGCCCACCAGCACCACAAACAGCGCCACCATCACCGCCGTCTGGTTGGCATTCATAAACACGCGGCAGATTGTGGTGTAAGCCACCCAGCCAAAAGCCAGCGATGCCAAGGAAATCGCCACCGCTTGGCCCACGCTAAGATCCATAACCGACGGATCAATCAAAAAGATCTGCGCGCCCATGTAGTAAACCAACACCAGCATGGCAAAGCCCGACAGCCATGTGGAGTAGCTTTCCCACTTAAACCAGATCAGATGATCGGGCAGGGCCGCTGGGGCCACCATATATTTCTGGATGTGGTAAAACCCCCCGCCATGCACCTGCCACTCTTCCCCCGATGCGCCGGGAGGAAGCGGCACATCGCGCCGCAGGCCAAGGTCTAGCGCTATGAAATAAAAGCTGGAACCGATCCAAGCCATGGCCGTGACAACATGAACCCAGCGCACCGCGATTTGCACCCAGTCCCATAAGACAACCCAGTCATACATGCCCAACCCCTTGCGTTTTGAAGAACCTATCCCAAGGCGCACTCTTCTGTTAATCCTGCAAATGCCGGATCACTTTCAATAATCGCAAAATGCTGGCGCGATGCTTAAGAAACTGACTGACCTATGTCTTATGTGAACAATCTTCGCATGTTTGTGCGGGTTTACGACCTGTCGTCGATGTCGGCGGCGGCGCGTGATCAGCGTACCTCGCCCGCCGTCGCCTCGGCGCGCATTTCGGAACTGGAAAAGCACCTTGGCGTGCGCCTGTTCAACCGCACCACGCGCAGCCTGCAACCCACCGAGGCAGGGCGCATTTTTTACGAGGGCGCGCAAAAGGTGTTGCTGGCGATTGATGCTGCCGAAGCCTCGGTGATGGAAACGGCGCAGAACCCGCGCGGTGTGGTGTTTGTGGCGGCACCCTTGGGGATAGGGCGGCGGTTCATTGCGCCCCATGTGCCTGCGTTCAAAGACCAATACCCTTCGATCGACGTGCGCCTGCGCCTGTCAGATCGGGTGATTGACCTAACCGCCGAAGGCTTAGATGTCGCCTTTCATCTTGGCATTCTTGAAGATTCCACCCTTAAAGTCCGCCTGATCGCCGACTGCCCCCGCCTTTTATGCGCCGCCCCCGCCTATATCGCCCGCCGTGGCATGCCCGCCGATGCCGAAGCCCTTGTGCGCGACAAGCACGATTGCCTGAACCTGCGCTTCCCCGGTGCCAAAGAGTTTCAGTGGACGCTGCAAACCCCCGACGGCCCGCGCCGCTTTGAAATCTCTGGCCCCTACGAATCAGATGACGGCGATGTGCTGACCGGTTGGGCGCTGGATGGGCGCGGCATTGTGCTGAAACCGATTTTCGAAGTGGCCGATCATCTGCGCACGGGCCGCCTTGTGCCCGTGGCCTCGCAGGCAGCACCTTTGCCGACCCAATTGTCGCTTCTCTCACAACAACGCAGCGCCAAGGATAGCAAGGTGCGGCTCTTCACCGATTTCATGGTGGCCCGCATCAAAGAAGAAATGCGCCGCGCCACCCTTGGCCCCGATGCGCCCGTTTGAAACCTTCGCTGCCCGCCCGCCGTATCACATCCAAGGCATAGCGGGCGGATCAGAGGATTTGGTCATAGCCTTCGCCTCAATAGGCCACGATCCAACACGCCCCCCATCGCCTGAATTCGTGCGCGCCGCCACCGCGCGCGACCGTCCGGCCCTGTTCGTGATGGATGAAGCGCGCAGATGGGCTACGGCAGAGGGGTTCGATGCGGCGTTGCGCGGTGCGCTGACCACCCTGCAAGCCCGCCAAAAGATCACCCGCATCTTGGCCATCGGCTCTTCCATGGGCGCCTTCGCCGCCCTGCGCGCCGCCCAAACCTTGCCCTTAACAGCCGTTCTTGCCATCAGCCCGCAATACCACCCCGCAGCGTCGTGGGAAACACGCTGGCGCGCGTGGACCTATCCCTTGCCCGAAGCCCTCACAGCCCCGCTGCCCCAAGGCCCCTATCTGTGCCTGATGCACGGCCTGCAAGATGACGCGGCGCAGGCCACTCTATTCCCGCCCCAAATGGGCTGCGACCATATTCTGTTTGCTGATCAAGCCCACGCCACCCTAGCCGCGCATTTGAAAACGCGCGGGCTGGTGGAGGGTTTGATAGACGCCACCCTAGAAAAAGACCGCCGCCGCCTGCTGCGCATCTTGCAAGACGCAGGTGGTCAAAAGCGTCAACTGCCGCGATAGGTGGAATAGCCAAAGCCCGAAAGCAACAGTGGCACATGGTAATGCGCGGCTGCGTCGCTGATGCCAAAGCGGATCGGGATTTCGTCTAAAAACAACGTCTCGCCCGTCACCTGCCCCGTTTGGCGCAGATAGTCTCCGGCGCAGAACACCAGCTCATAGCTGCCCACCTGATACTCTTTACCGGCAAGCAAAGGCGCATCGGTGCGGCCATCGGCATTTGTCACCACCTCGGCGATCTTTTTGTGGCTGCTGCCGCTGATGCGGTACATCATGATCTTGACCCCCGCCGCAGGCACGCCGCGCGCTGTGTCAAGGATATGGGTTGAAAGCCAGCCGTCCGCCATCATCGCCTCCATTTTCGCTAGTATTGCCGCGTCGAACCCAAGGGCGCAGCCCCCCTTCCGCCTACAGCACTTTCCGGCTTTATTTGATACCCGCCCGCGTTTATCGCGCATAGGGTAGGTTTCAGCCTTTGAGGGTCCAGATGCAACGTTATCCCCGAGATTTCCGTGGCCACGGTGCCACCCCACCCAAAGCCGCTTGGCCCAATGGTGCAAAAGTCGCCATTTCCTTGGTGCTGAACTACGAAGAGGGCGGCGAAAACAACATCCTGCACGGCGATGGCCAGTCAGAAGCCTTTCTGTCTGACATAGCAGGCGCTGCCCCTTGGCCGGGCCAGCGGCATTGGAACATGGAATCGATCTACGACTACGGCGCGCGCGCAGGCTTTTGGCGCTTGCACCGCTTGTTCACCGGCATGGATATTCCCGTCACCATCTACGGCGTATCAACCGCTTTGGCGCGCAACCCCGAACAGGTCGCCGCGATGAAAGATGCGGGGTGGGAGATTGCCAGCCACGGCCTGAAATGGGTCGACCACCGCGATATGCCGGTTGAAGAAGAACGCCGCCAAATCGCCGAATCCATCCGCCTGCACACCGAGGTGGTGGGCGAACCCCCGCGCGGCTGGTACACGGGGCGCTGTTCGCTGAACACGGTCGATCTAACCGCGCAAACAGGCCAGTTTGACTGGATTTCCGATACCTATGACGACGATCTGCCCTATTGGCGCGAGGTGGGCGACCGCGACCAGCTCATCATCCCTTACACCCTAGAAGCCAACGATATGCGCTTTGCCACCGCCCCGGGCTATATCGAGGGCGAACAGTTCTTCACCTATCTGCGTGACACGTTCGACACGCTGTACGCCGAGGGGCAGGCGGGACAGCCCAAGATGTTCTCGGTCGGCCTACATTGCCGCCTGATCGGCCGCCCGGGCAAGATCGCGGGGCTAAAGCGCTTCTTGGATTACGCCCGCGCCCATGACGGTGTGTGGTTCGCCCGCAGGATAGAGATTGCCCAGCATTGGGCTGCAACACACCCGCACCAGCGCTACGAACGGCCCTCGCAGATGGAGCGTGCCCGCTTTGTCGCCCGCTTTGGCAGCATCTTTGAACACTCCGCTTGGATCGCCGAGCGCGCCTTTGATCTGGAACTTGGCCCCGCCCATGACAGCGCCGTGGGTCTGCACAACGCCTTGGCGCGGATGTTCCGCTCGGCCACACAAGCCGAACGCTTGGCCGTCTTGCAAGCCCACCCCGACCTTGCCGGCAAACTCGCCGCAGCCAAGCGCTTAACGGCACAAAGCACCGCCGAACAGGCCGCAGCCGCCCTAGATGCGCTGACCGATGCCGAGCGCCAAACCTTCCAAGACCTGAACGCCGCCTATGTTGCCAAGCACGGCTTTCCCTTCATCATCGCCGTGCGCGACAACACCAAGGCGTCGATCCTGCAAGCCTTTCACACCCGCCTGTCCAACGACACCGCCACCGAATTCGCCACCGCCTGCGCGCAAGTCGAACGCATCGCAGCCCTGCGCCTAAAGGACATCCTGCCATGACCCGCTATGCCGCCCCGCAAGACGGCTTGCCGCCGCAAACCCAGCTTCACACCGGCCGCGCGATATTTACCGAGGCTTATGCCGTCATTCCGCGCGGGGTGATGACGCAAATCGTCACCTCGGCCCTACCGGGCTGGAACGACACCCGCGCATGGATCATCGCGCGCCCGCTGAGCGGGTTTTCCGAAACCTTCGCGCAACTGATCCTTGAAATCGCCCCGGGCGGCGGATCAGACACCCCCGAACCTGATGCGGGGGTAGAGGGCGTGCTGTTCGTCACCGACGGCACCCTGACCCTCACGCTGCCCACCGCCACCCATATCCTCACCGCAGGTGGGTACGCCTACCTGCCGCCGGGTATTGCGTGGAGCCTGCGCGCCACAGGCCAAACCCCCGCCCGCCTGCACTGGATTCGCAAGCTGTACGAACCCGCCCCCGGCTGGGCCACGCCCGACGCCTTTGTGACGAACGAAACGCTCATCGCCCCCAACCCGATGCCCGACACCCAAGGCTGCTGGGCCACCACCCGCTTTGTCGAAAATGACGACCTGCGCCACGATATGCAGGTCAATATCGTCACCTTCCAACCGGGCGGGGTTATTCCCTTTGAAGAAACCCATGTCATGGAACACGGGCTTTATGTGCTGGAAGGCAAGGCGGTCTACAAACTGAACTCGGATTGGGTTGAGGTGGAGGCCGGCGATTTCATGTGGCTGCGCGCCTTTTGCCCGCAAGCCTGCTATGCCGCAGGCCCCGGCCCATTCCGGTATCTGCTGTACAAAGACATGAACCGCCACCCCAACCTGCGCGGCGTGGGGGCCTTTGGGCGGTAGCGGAGGCGCAACGGTGCGCGATGAACGCGCACCCTACGGGCTTGGGCGGGCGCGGCAACGCACCCCCCAATCACCTGCCCCAACACATCCAGCGCCACTTGGGGCCGAAAAGGTGGCTTGCCAGTGGCAAGACACCTGGCCCCTTGGCTGAAGGCGCAAGCCGCAAGCCAACGGGCGTTGTGCAGCAAGCCACCGTCAGAAAATCGGGCCGCGCCTGACTGGGCTGGCGCGGCAACGCGCCTGCCCGGGGCAGGCAGGCGCGGCCCGATTTGTCGCGGGACAAATCGGGCGGGGGGTTAGCTTTCTATTTTAATCATTTACGTCTAGAATTCCCATCCTATTTAATATATGAGCGCTTTCCAGAAGCGAAGCAGCCGCTGCTATTCCACATGCGATTGCGTAAGAAAAAACCCAAAAAGCAACACCTGACAAAAATACAGTCTGATATGAAATTAGGATAATTACTAGTGCGATAGCAATGAACTGAACTAGTATAAAATGAAAAAAAGCTGTTGTTAAAACCATAAAATACGAATTTTCTTTACCGTTCTGACGAATCAAACGAACGAATTTTTCATTGGAAAATGCAAGAATAACTGCTAGTCCCCCAATTGAGAATGAAATTAAACTCGACAAAAGCGAGAGAGCCCAATCGGTCCAAGGGAAATTCTTCGCCGCGCCATCAAACCAAAGTGGTTTGCAAAGTGCTGCAAATATTCCGGCGCACAAAAAGTAAGGAGAAGTAATTAGTGCGAACCACCCACCGTAAGCGCGCCAATAAACCCGAAATGTCTCCACTCTAACCCCTTGCAATCCGACGTGTTGCAGCAGCGCGCGTCTCATCATGGTTCAGGACTATCTGTATTTCCGCAGGTACATCTTTGGTGCTCCGCTCAACAGTCTCGCCTTCAACGTTCCTTCCATATGCAGTCGTGTGGCCGTTTTCTGTAGAAAGCTCTGCAAGCGTTCTCACGCCAGGAGTCAAAAGCAATGCTCCCCCCCCATTCCTGCTAGTAATTCCCAAAGTAACACTCTTTGCATGCATTCCATCAATCACGTCAAATATTTCTTGCTTGCTACCCGAAGTAACATCCGGATTGGGCAGTTGAACCACAATTTCGATCTTCTTCAGCAACGGAATGTTCAAAACATAGTCAATAGCAGACTTCTTTGAAACAATATGCACGTCTAATTCTTCAGTGGGCATTAGGACTTTTTCTAATATAGACCATAATATTCTTTGAGCAGAAGATATGGCGATTTTCTCATTTTCGTCATTTATTAGTTCGATGAATACTTGGTGAGATGAAATTTTAAATGAAAAATTGAAAACCTTAGCATTAAATCCAACACTATTTGGAATTTCAATGTTGGCTTCCGAAAACAACTGCTCATCGAGGGTATTCTTGTCAATCACATTCCCTTCGACATCAATCTCAGACCAAGTCGCAAGGCGCCCACTGAATATGTCATCCTTCAAATCAGTTAATGGCGAAATTCTGGCGTATCGTTCGGCGCGATAATTAACAGTTATTTTAGATTTGGCAGCCTTTCGAAATAAGCGCTCATATGCTTCGGCTGGGTGAGGCTGAAGAACTACATTTAATATACCATAACGACCAATTTTTTCTCTCAACTTGGGCTCCAATGCCTGTTTTTTTAAATCAATTATCCATCTTCAAGGCCGAAATAAACGCCTCCTGCGGGATTTCCACTTTCCCGAACTGCCGCATCCGCTTCTTGCCCTCTTTCTGCTTCTCAAGCAGCTTTTTCTTGCGCGACGCATCGCCGCCATAGCACTTGGCGGTCACGTCTTTGCGCATGGCAGACAGCGTTTCGCGGGCGATCACGCGGCCGCCGATGGCGGCTTGGATCGGGATTTTGAACATATGGCGGGGGATCAGCTCTTTGAGCTTTTCCACCATAGCCCGTCCGCGCATCTCAGCGCGGTCGCGGTGCACCATCATCGACAGGGCGTCGACGGGTTCGTCGTTCACCAAGATTGACATCTTGACCAGAAAATCCTCGCGGTATTCTGACAGCACATAATCAAAGCTGGCATAGCCCTGCGAGACAGATTTCAAGCGGTCGTAAAAATCAAACACCACCTCGGCCAAGGGCAGGTCATACACCACCATGGCGCGGGTGCCCGCATAGCTCATATCCATCTGAATCCCGCGCCGATCTTGGCACAGCTTCAAAATGTCGCCCAAGTATTCATCCGGCACCATAATCGTGGCCTTAATGCGCGGCTCTTCAATATGGTCGACAAAGGTTAGGTCGGGCATATCGGCGGGGTTGTGCAAATTGCGCACCTCGCCGTCTTTCATATACAAATGGAACACCACCGACGGGGCTGTCGTGATCAATTCCAGATTATATTCCCGCTCCAACCGGTCGCGGATCACCTCTAGGTGCAGCAAGCCCAAGAACCCGCAGCGAAAGCCAAAGCCAAGCGCTGCCGAGGTTTCCATTTCCGTCGAAAACGACGCATCGTTCAGCGACAGCTTTTCAATCGCATCGCGCAGGTCTTCAAATTGCGCGGCATCCACTGGAAACAGGCCGCAGAATACCACAGGCTGGGCGGGTTTAAAGCCGGGCAGCGGTTCCGCACAGCCCTTGCGTTCGTGGGTGACGGTATCGCCCACCCGCGTGTCGCGCACTTGTTTGATCTGGGCGGTGAAAATGCCAATCTCACCCGGCCCCAGTTCGGCAATATCCACCATCTGCGGCTTTAACACCGCCAGCTTTTCAATGCCGTACACCGCATTGGTCTGCATCATGCGAATGCGGTCGCCCTTTTTAACCACACCGTCCATCACGCGCAGCATGACGACAACGCCCAGATAGGGGTCATACCAGCTGTCGACCAGCATCGCCTTAAGCGGCGCATCGCGGTCGCCTTTCGGCGGGGGCAGGCGGGTGACAATGGCTTCCAGCACATCAGGAATCCCAAGCCCCGACTTGGCCGAAATCAGCACCGCGTCCGACGCATCCAGCCCGATCACATCTTCAATCTGCTGGCGAATCCGTTCCGGTTCGGCGGCAGGCAGGTCGATCTTGTTCAGCACGGGCACAATTTCATGCCCCGCATCTAGGGCTTGATACACGTTCGCCAGCGTCTGCGCCTCTACCCCTTGCGAGGCGTCAACGACCAGCAACGACCCTTCCACAGCCCGCATCGACCGGCTGACTTCATAGCCAAAGTCAACGTGGCCGGGGGTGTCGATCAGGTTCAAGACATAGGTCTTGCCATCCTTGGCCTTGTAATCAATGCGCACCGTGTTGGCCTTGATCGTGATGCCGCGCTCGCGCTCGATATCCATCGAGTCCAAAAGCTGCGCCTTCATGTCGCGGTCAGCGACCGTGCCGGTTGATTGAATCAACCGGTCGGCGAGGGTGGATTTGCCGTGGTCAATATGCGCCACGATCGAGAAGTTGCGGATCAGGTCAAGCTGGGTCATGCGCCCGCATATAGCCGTTTGCGGGTAGGGGGGGAAGGGGGGGATGTGATGACGCGCAAAGTTGCGCATCACCGCCGCCCCTGCGCGCCATTCCGCGCAAACCTTTGTCACAATTGTGGTTTACGTTTCGATTCGGTAAATTTCCAGCAACAAGACGCAGGGCAGTAACGCCCTGATCGACGGGGCAGCAGATGAAAACATTCGCAATCAAGGCGGCTTTGGCTACCGTGGCAGTGCTTGGCATGGCAACTTATGCCGCCGCAGGCCCGATAGAGGGCGCTTGCCTGAAATCTGCGCGCACTGCGGCCAACCGGTCTTTATGTTCGTGCATTCAGCAGGTTGCCGATATTACGTTGAAAAATAACGACCAGAACCTTGTGGCTTCGTTTTTCAAAGACCCCAACAAGGCCGAAAAAGTGCGCATGTCGCAAAGCAAACGCGATGACGCCTTTTGGGAGCGTTACACCACCTTTGGCGACCAAGCGCGTATGTCCTGCGGGGGCTGATAGCTGTTAGCGAAACGCTGGCCCATGTGACCACAACGTCAGCGACCAGCGCGTGCCATTTGTCACAGGCGTCACACGGTGCAGCACAAAGCTTGGGAACAAAATCGCTGTGCCGCGATCCCGTGGGGCTTGGCGAATGGTGCTATCGGGCTGCAATTCCAGCGTGCCGTTTTCATAGTCTTGCGGTTTCGACAGTTGCACCACGATGGTGAGCTTGCGCTTGGCGGCCAAGGCCCCTGCGCCGATGTCAGAATGCCAGTCAAAATGCCCCTCACGCTCGGCCCCATAGCGGGCCACCTGCGGGCTTTCGGCAAATTCGGTTAGATCAAAGCCAAACGCCTCGCGGTTGGCTTGGGCGACAAGGCGCATCATGCGGTCGATCACCCACGACGCCTGTGGCAGATCATCCAGCCATGACAGTTCCGCCCGCCTAATCTGATGTGCCGTCGTCTGGCGCACCAGACCTGCGTCCTTCATCGGGGCTGCTTGGCACAGCGCGATCAGGCTTTTACATTCCGCAGCACTTAGGGCTTGGGGGATCAGGTGGAAGGGGGTCATAGCTGCACCTTGCGCAAATGCCCCCTTCCCCGACGATCAGTTGGCAGGCGGCGTAGACATCATCACGACTTGCGGGAATTTTGATGAAAACGCAACCTTGTCAGCGCCCATCTGATCCTCGACCGAGTTGAACATCTGGCTCAACATATCGGCATCTTTCACGCCATTGGCCGCCAGAAACTCTGGCGCCCGCAGGTCAGGGCCGCCGCAGAGCGTAATGCTCCAAACGCCGTCTTTGCGCGCCAGCAAAGCGCGCCCGCCCATATCGCCCTGCGCCCAAGAGGCAAGGGCCGCATCGCCCACAACCACCACAGGGTCGACCGACAGGGGGGCTTCGGGCTTGTCAAACATGGCTTTCATCACATCAACAATCGCCTGCTGATCGGCGTTAAGGGGTGTGCTTTGGGGGCCATCGGTGAGAACCGCCGCATCATGGCCAGATTGCGCATCGTTGGGGGTAGGCCCCATGCCGGGCGGTGTTTTGCGGTCGTTGTCGACGGGCAAAGACACATGCACCTCGCCTGCTTTTTCAAACGTCAAAACCAGCGACACCGTATCGCCCGCCTTCAAGCTGCGGGTCAAAGACATCAGCATCACATGGTCGCCCGCACTGGCCAAGACCCGCTCGCCATTGGCAGGCACGCTAAAACCATCGGGCACGTTGGCCATTTTCATCACCCCGTCGCTGCCCGCGCTGGTGCTCATCAGCATAACCATGCCCGCATCGGGGCTTGCGGCTGAAATCAGCGTATCTTCCACCGCTTCGTCATTGCCGATGCGAAAGAAAACAGCGCCCGAGGGGCCGATGACCCGCGCATAGGGGTCAATAATATGCACGCCGTCATGGGCGAATGCAGGAAGGGCAAACAGGGCCGCAATGGCGGCGATAAGGGTCAGTTTCATGGTATCCTCGTCAAGATGAAAATTGGGTTCAGCTTAGACAAGGAGCAGGGGGGGCGCGCGGGCCAAGGGTACGGGCAGGCGCGCTATAATCGCCTGCGCCGTAAGGTCAGGCCACAGTCGTTGGCTTGCGGTGACGGGTGCTGCCAGCCAGACGCCCGCCACCGCCGTATCTGCGGCTGCGACAGAGGCTGCAAGGCAATGCGTGCAAGGGTGCCGATGCACGGCATGGCCCGCCGCATCCAGCGTAACCTGCCGCGCCCCATTCGCGCCGCAAACCACTTGGTCGTAGCTGCCAGCCATTTCCGACCGCGCCACCACTTCGGATTGCGCGGCAAAGGCCAGTAGGATGGACAGCAAAAGGGACAGGATCAACCGCATGGCCCCATCTACCCCAAACCGTTCCCCGCAACAAGAAAAACCCCGCTGCCATCAGGCAACGGGGCTTTCTAAAACAGGGTCAAAGGATCAGGCGGCTGCCTGCGCCTTTACAACTTCTTTCTTGATGGCCAAAGCGTCCGACGACAGTTCGTCATCCTTGGCTTTCAGCAAGAACGCGTCCAGCCCGCCACGGTGATCAACCGAGCGCAGCGCTGCCGCCGAGATGCGCAGCTGAAAGCTGCGGCCCAAGCTGTCCGACATCAAAGTGATCTCGTTCAGGTTCGGCAAGAAACGCCGACGGGTCTTGTTGTTGGCATGGCTGATTTTGTTGCCAGACATCGGGCCCTTGCCCGAAAGTTCGCAGACGCGCGACATCGTGGTATTCCTTCGTTCAAGACGGCAGAGAACGGCCAAGATGGCAGCCTCCAAATGCGATTTCTGGCGTTTAAGGTCTAAAGCCGTCCTCGTCAAGCGATTCACCTGCGATAAAACCACCTGACGTGCCTGCAAGGTGATGGTTTTGTGACTTGACGCTTGGCCAAGCCCGAAATCACCGCCCCAAACGCGCCAATAACTCCGCCGCCGCCGAATCTGGTGTTTGCAGGCCTAAGGCCACCTTTTCGCCCAAAAGCTGCATCAGCCCCAAGACAGGCTCGCGCTCAAGCGCTGCCAAAAGGCCTTGGCGCACCTCTTGGCCAAACCAATGCCGCGCCTGATCGGCACGGGTGCTGGCCCAATGCCCTTCGGCCCGCCGCCATGTGGCCAGCGCTTGAATAGCGGCCCAAGCCTCGTCCAACCCCCGATTTTCAAGCGCTGAAACGGTCAGCGCCATTGGAAAGCCCTCTGGGTCTTGCGGGCGGTGGCGCAGCAGGCGCAAAGCGCCCGCGTAATCGGCCAAGGTGCGGTTGGCCGTGGCCAACAGCGCGCCGTCAGCCTTGTTGACCAGCAACAGGTCGGCCATCTCCATGATGCCGCGTTTGACGCCTTGCAACTCGTCCCCACCCGCCGGGGCCAGCAGCAGCAAGAAAATGTCGCAAAGCTGTGCCACGACCGTTTCCGATTGGCCCACCCCCACGGTTTCAATCAAAATCACATCAAACCCCGCCGCCTCGCACAGCGCCACAGCCTCACGGGTGCGTCGTGCTACGCCGCCCAGTTCGGTGCGGCTGGGGCTGGGGCGGATGAAGGCCAAAGGGTCGCGCGACAGCCGCTCCATGCGGGTCTTGTCGCCCAAGATCGACCCGCCCGTGCGCGCCGATGACGGGTCTACCGCCAAAACCGCCACCCGCAGCCCCTGTGCTGTCAGCATCAGGCCAAAGGTCTCGATCAATGACGATTTGCCCACCCCCGGCGTGCCCGACAGTCCCAACCGCAGCGCTTGGCGCGCCCCGCCAAGGGCGGCCACCAAGGCCAAGGCCTGCCCACGGTGATCAGCCCGCCCGCTTTCGACCAGCGTAATACCGCGCGCCAAAGCCCGCCGATCCCCCGCCCTTACCGCCTTTGCCAGTTCCTGCACGTCCATCACGTCCCCCTGCCGGCCAGATTGCCCCATGCTCCCCAAATATGCCAGTGCCCCCATCCGCCCCTTCCCCTTTCATACATGCCCAAATATCCCACGGGAGGTCCGGAGGGTGTGAAACCCTCCGGAATGCAGCAGGCCAACGCTTGGGGGGTTGAGTGCGCCCCCCCGCCCCGCGATAAGGGCGCATGACCCAATGGCCCGACCCTTTGCCGATTGATGATGTCTTGGCACAACTCCGCGCCGCCGTGGCTGCGCGCGGCACGGTGGTGCTGCAAGCCCCGCCGGGTGCAGGCAAAACCACCCGCGTGCCGCTTGATTTGCTGGCCAGCGGCCTGATCCAAGGCCGCATCGTGATGCTAGAACCCCGCCGCCTCGCCGCCCGCGCCGCGGCGGAACGCATGGCGCAGACCTTGGGCGAAGCGGTGGGGCAAACCGTAGGCTACCGCATCAAGGGCGAAGCCAAGGTCAGTCGCGCCACCCGCATCGAGGTGGTGACCGAAGGCATCCTGACCCGCATGATCCAATCCGACCCCGACCTGCCCGGTGTCGGCGCTGTGATCTTCGACGAATTCCACGAACGCAGCCTGCACGCCGATTTGGGCCTTGCGCTCACCTTGGAACTGCGCGGCGCGCTGCGCGAGGATCTGGTGGTGATCGTGATGTCCGCCACCCTTGATGCCGAACCTGTCGCCCGCCTGATGCAAGATGCCCCCCTTGTCACCTCGCAGGGCCGCGCCTTTGATGTGCAAACCCGCTGGCTGCCCCGCAGCCCCGATCCCACGGCGCGCTTCGAAGCCGTCATGGCCGCGCAAATCCTCGACGCCCTGCAAGACGTGCCCGAAGGTGGCCTGTTGGCCTTTCTTCCGGGTGAGGGCGAAATTCGCAAAGTCGCCGCCGCCCTTGCAGGCCGTGTCCGCGGTTGCACCGTCCTCCCCCTGTTCGGCGCGATGGAGTTTGCAGCCCAACGCGCCGCCCTCGGCCCTGTCGCAGGGCGGCGCATCGTTCTGGCGACCTCTATCGCCGAAACCTCGCTGACACTGCCCGACATCCGCATCGTGGTCGATGGCGGCAAAGCGCGCCGCGCGCGGTTTGATCCGTCGTCAGGCATGTCACGCTTGGTGACCGAACGCGTCACCAAGGCCGAGGCGGAACAGCGCCGTGGCCGTGCGGGCCGCGTGGCGACAGGCATCTGCTACCGGCTGTGGACCAAAGGAGAAGAGGGCGCCCTTGCCTCCCATCCCCCCGCCGAGATCGAAGCCGCCGACCTTGCGGGCCTTGCTTTGGAACTGGCCCTGTGGGGCGAGGCCGATCTGCCCTTTCTCACCCCGCCCCCCACCGCCCCCTTGGCCGAGGCCCGCGCTTTGCTGGAAGACTTGGGCGCTTTGGATCAAGGCCGCATCACCCCCCATGGCCGCAGCCTAGGTGCCCTGCCGCTGCATCCCCGTTTGGCGCATATGCTGCTGGTGGCAGGCCCTGCAGCCGCCCCCCTCGCCGCCCTTCTGGAAGAACGCGACCCGTTGCGCGGCGCGCCGCCTGATCTTGCGCTGCGCCTCAAAGCCATCACCGACCTGAGCTTGTATGATGCCGACCACCCTTGGCCCGCCAACCGCCCCGTGCTTGAACGCATCCGCACCGAAGCCAAACGCCTGACCCGCGCCCTGTCAACCGACACGGCACAAGCCCCACCCCAACCGCTTAGCCTTGGCCAAATGGCCGCCCTCGCCTATCCCGATCGCATCGGCCTGCGCCGTAAGGGCGATGCCCCGCGCTGGGTTCTGTCAGGTGGCAAGGGTGCCGTGATGGAACCGGGCACCCCCCTGTCTGGTGCGCGCTTCCTTGTCGCCACCGACCTTGACGGCGACCCGCGTGAAGCCAAAATCCGTCAAGGCGTAGCCCTTAGCGAAGCTGACCTGCGCAGCCTGTACGCCGACCGCTTGCACTGGCGCGACATCTGCGAATGGTCGCGCCGTGACGGGCGCATCCTCGCCCGCCGCCAGCAAGCCCTTGGGGCCTTGGTGCTAGACGAACGCCCTTGGGACGCCCCGCCTGACGCCATCGCCCGCGCCGCCGTTGACGGTTTGCGCGCCCTTGGCCTGCCGTGGACACCCTCTGCCCGCCGCTTACGCGCCCGCATGGTGCTGGCCCAAGGTGTGGGCTGGCCCGATGTGACCGATGCCGCCCTTCTGGCCGATCCCGGGTGGCTGTTGCCCTTTTTGACCCGCATCAAGACCGAAGCCGACCTCAAATCCCTTGACCTGACCGAACCGCTTAAATCCCTGCTGACATGGGACCAACAGGCCGTGATGGACCGTCTTGCCCCCGCCGCCTTTGAAACCCCCTTGGGCCGCAAAGTGCCCATCGACTATGACGGCGAAGCCCCCGCCATCGAACTGCGCCTGCAAGAGATGTTCGGCGTCACCGTGCATCCTGTGGTGGGACAAAGGCGCTTGCCCTTGCGGGTGACGCTGCTGTCACCGGGGCAAAAGCCGCTGCAAGTGACGATGGATATTCCGGGTTTCTGGCGCTCCTCCTATGCCGATGTGCGCAAGGATATGCGCGGCCAATATCCCCGCCACCCGTGGCCCGAAGACCCGACGCAAGCCGAACCCACCCTGCGCGCCAAGCCGCGTGGCACCTAAGCCCCCCGTTACAAAGCCCCGCGTGACAAAGGTGCTGGCCTTGGGCATGGTTGCCCCAAAGCCGAGGTTTCGATGACCGCCTATCCCCATCTGCTGCAACCCTTCCCCCTTGGCGCGCTAACGCTGAAAAGCCGCGTGGTGATGGGGGCGATGCACACGGGCCTAGAAGAGCGCGGCGATTGGGCCGCTGCTGCGCGGTTTTATGCAAGGCGCGCGCTGGGTGGCGTGGGGCTGATCATCACAGGCGGGGTGGCCCCGAACCCCGAAGGGGCCGTCTTCCCCGGTGCTTGTGGTCTGTATAGCGCGCAAGATGTCGCCAACCATCGCCAGATCACCTCGGCCGTTCATGCCGAAGGCGGGCTGATCGCCATGCAGATATTGCACGCCGGTCGCTATGCGCGCGGGGCAGATTGCGTCTCATCCTCGGCCATCAAATCCCCGATCTCGCCCTTCGCCCCGATAGCGCTGGATGAAACAGGCATCGAAAAGCAAATCACTGATATCGCCGCCTGCGCCCTGCGCGCCCAAGAGGCAGGCTATGACGGGGTCGAGGTGATGGGGTCTGAAGGCTATTTCCTCAACCAATTCACCGCCCCGCGCGTGAACCGCCGCACCGATGGCTGGGGCGGCTCGCCCGCAGCGCGGATGCGCCTGCCCTTGGCCGTGGTCGACCTTATCCGCAAGGTGGTTGGGCGTGATTTCCTGCTGATCTACCGCATCAGTCTGGCCGATCTGGTCCCCGACGGCAGCCTGTGGGAAGATACCGCAGCCCTCGCCCGCGCTTTGGAACCGCAAGTTGATCTGTTCACCTCGGGCTTTGGCTGGCACGAATCCCGCGTGCCCACCATCGCAGCCTCTGTCCCGCGCGGGGCCTTTGTGGGCCTGACAGCGCGTCTGCGACAAGACGTCAGCGTCCCCGTGGTCGCCGCAAACCGCATCAATACCCCCGAACTGGCCGAGGCAATCTTGGCCCACGGCCAAGCTGACCTTGTGGCCTTGGCAAGACCCCTGCTGGCCGACCCCGACTTTGTCGCCAAAGCCCGCGCCGGAAAGCCTACCGCCATCGCCCCCTGCATCGCGTGCAACCAAGCCTGTCTTGACCATACATTCGCAGGCAAACGCGCCACCTGCCTTGTCAACCCTGCCGCTTGCCGCGAGGCGGAGTATGATCCCACCCCCGCAGCGCGCCCCCTGACCATCGCCGTCGTCGGCGGTGGGGCAGCCGGCATGGCCTGCGCTGCCACAGCCGCCAAACGCGGCCACAGGGTCGTCGTGTTTGAACAGGCATCAACCTTAGGCGGCCAAATGCAACTCGCCGCCCGCGTGCCGGGCAAAGAAGAGTTCACGGGCCTTCTGGCGTGGTTTGAACACCAGCTCTCGGAAGCCGATGTAGACCTGCGCCTAGGCCAAAGCGCCACGCCCGAAACCCTGCGCGGCTTTGACAAGGTCGTTCTGGCCACCGGCCTTATCCCGCGCCGCCTTGATCTTGCGGGCGCAAAAAACGCCCCCGACTACGCCCAAATGCTGCAAGGCGCCCCGCTAGGCCCCAACGTTGCCGTGATCGGCGCGGGAGGCATCGGCTTTGATGTCGCCACAGCGCTGGTGACGCAAGGCGCGCAAAACTGGTCCAAGGAATGGGGCCTTGGCGATCCGGCAATCACAGCGGGCGGCTTGACTGAAACGACTCCCACCGGCCCAACCCGCCAAGTGTGGCTCTTGCAACGCAAGGCCGAAAAACCCGGCAAGGGCTTGGGCAAAACCACCGGCTGGATCCACCGCGCCCATCTTGCCGCCAAGGGCGTGCAGATGTGGGGCGGTGTGACCTATGATCACTTCGACGCCCAAGGCCTGCACATCCTGCGCGACGGGCAGCCCCAAATCCTGCCCGTCAACGATGTGGTGATCTGCACCGGTCAAGACGCCAACCTTACCCTTGCCCATGCCCTAACCGCCGCCCAAATCCCCTACCACCTGATCGGCGGCGCGGCTGACCCGCAAAAGATTGACGCCAAACGCGCCATCGACGAAGGCACCCGCCTCGGCCTGTCGCTTTAACCCCCCCCGCACCCCCCTTTCATACTTGCCCAAATATCCCGGGGGGCAGGCAAAGCCTGCGGGGCAGCGCCCCAAATCGGCAGTGCAGCCAATAGGGCCTGCCCAAACCAAGCGCCACCTTGTGGCCAGCACCGCCTTTCTGTAACAGATTTATGACATTTCCTTAAGGGCCGCGCCTATGAGTTTGCCTATCCTGCTGGCTGTCCTTGGGTCAGCCCTGCTGCACGCCCTTTGGAATGCGTTGATCAAAACCGGCACCTCGCGCTTGGGGGCCACGGTCATTTTGTCCTTGGGCGAGGTGCCTATTGGCTTGGTCGTGGCCATCTTCTGCAAGGCCCCGACTTGGCAGGTGATGCCTTGGGTCATCGCCTCTGGCTGCACGCATTTCTTTTACAAGTTCTTTTTGACCTATGCCTATGCGCGCGGCGACCTAAGCCGGGTCTACCCCCTCGCGCGCGGCACAGCGCCTTTGATCGTGGGCCTGATCTCGACCGCGTTCTTGGCTGAACCGCTGACCCTGCACCAATTCGGCGGCGTTATGCTTTTGGGCTTTGGCATCTTGATGATGGCGGGCGGGGTGATCTTTGGCGATGAGAACCGCAAGTTGATCCCCTTTGCCTTGGGATCAGCCGTAGCAACCGCGCTTTACACCCTGATTGACGGGCACGGCGCGCGGGTGGCGGGCGATGCGGTGGGCTATGTCGCTTGGGTCTTTATCGCTGACGGCGGCATGTTCGCGGCTGGCATTCTGGCGTGGAAGGGCACTTCCATTCTGCCGCCCTTTGGCAAGCCTTGGCGGGCGGGGTTGATCGCGGCGGCGGCGTCTTATGCGGCTTACGGCATTTCTGTCTGGGCCATGACGGTCGCCCCGATTGCTTTGGTTGCGGCCTTGCGCGAAACCTCGATCTTGTTTGCCGTGCTGATCGGGTGGCTGTTCTTTCACGAAAAGATCAGCCGCACCAAAGCGCTGGCAGCACTTGTCATCATATCAGGCGTGCTTCTGACGCGGCTTTAGGATAAGGTGTCTGACGAGTTGGCAGGGAAAATCTGCTGCGCCATGCCGGCAAATGTCAGGTAAAGCGAGGACAAGATCAGCCCCCAATGGGCGATAAGCCCCTCGTTAAAGTCAAGCCAAGCGGCATTGGCGGCACAGACCAGCCACACAATCGCCATGCCAAGGTTCAGCCCATGCCAGCGCGGCGTGCGGGTTGGGTGCACAAACTTCAGGTTCAAGAACATCGCCACCGTCAGCGCGATGACTGTCACCAGCACCACAATATGCGGCGGGTTGATCGCGAACAGCACCAAGATCACCATGTTCCAACAGGCCGGAAATCCTGCGAAACTCTTGTCTTTCGTCTTCATCCGCGTGTCGGAAAAGTAAATCACTGACCCGTAGATGATGACCATAATCGCCCCAAGCCCTGTCCAGCCCGGCAACATGCCCTTGGTGTACAACGCATAGGCGGGGATGAAGACATAGGTCAGGTAATCGACGATCAGGTCCATCAAGACCCCGTCATAGGTTGGCCAATTGGCCACCGTGTCATAGCGCCGCGCCAAGGGGCCGTCGATGCCGTCAACGATCAAGGCCACGACCAGCCACAGGAACATCATGCTCCACTTGCCCTCAACTGCGGCCAGCATCGCCAGCATCGACAAGACCGATCCTGTCGCGGTGAGAAGGTGAACCATCAGGGCTTTGATACGCATATCCATGCACGCTTGATGGCCGAAATACAGCGCGCTTGCAAGCGCGGGGTGGAATTTTGCGGCACCCTTGGGGATCAGGCGGGTGGTGCGGGCAGGTTAGGTGCTGCGATTGGCTCTGGGATGGGCGCTTTCGTAAACCTCCATCAGGCGGGCCGAGTCGACGGCGGTGTAAGCCTGCGTGGTCGACAAAGACGCATGGCCCAACAGCTCTTGAATGGCGCGCAGATCACCGCCTGCGGCCAAAAGATGCGTCGCAAAAGAATGGCGCAGTGCGTGCGGTGTGGCCGTGGCGGGCAGGCCAAGGCGCAACCGTGCGTGCTCCATCGCTTTGGCAATCAGGCGCGGGTTCAACGCCCCACCCCGCGCGCCGCGAAACAGCGGCGCGTCGCGTTCCACTGGATAGGGGCATAAGCGCAAGTATTCCGCCACCGCGTCGCGCGTGATGGGCAGCACCGGCACCAGCCTGTCCTTATCGCCCTTGCCCCTGATGCGCAGCACCTCGGGCAGGGGGTGGGCAGCGCCCGTCAGGCCCAAAGCTTCCGATATGCGCAGGCCGCAGCCGTATAGCATCGTCACCACCGCCGTATCGCGCGCGCCGATCCAGTCTTGGCTGGCATAGATGCCTATGTCATCCAACACCTCTTGCGCGCCCTGAACCGTCAAGGGGCGGGGCAGTTTGCGGGCAAACTTCGGGCTGCGGGCTGACAAAACCGTGGTGGCGTCAAACCCGTTTTGCTGCGACAGCCAGCCCAGAAAGTTCTTCACCGCCGATAATGACCGCGCCAAAGACCGCGCCGAAAGCCCCCGCCCGCGCTCTGCCGCCATCCAAGCGCGCAGGTCGGTGTGGGGCAGGGCGTCTAGCGCGCCCAATCCTTCACCCGCGCCGTGGTGCTGCGACAGAAAGGCCAAAAAGCCGCGCAGGTCGCGGGCATAGGCTTGCACCGTTTTGTCTGACGCGCCGTGCAAACCGCTTAACTGCTGCAACCAGCGCGCAAGCGCATCGGCTTGGGCGGCGGAAAAGGCCGTCAGTTCAGCCATTTGCGCATCAGTCGTTCAAAGACGCTGGCAAAGAACTGCAACAGGTCAGTGCCATGCGCTGGCTTGAACAGGTTTGGGTCGCCAGCCCCCATCGCCAGCAAGGCGGGTAAGCGGCCCGGCCCAAGGTCAAGTGCCAACAGCGCCTCTGACCCGATACTGCCCTCGGCCCCGCCGTAGATCGCGGCCAAATCGGGCACCACTTGGCGCAGCACAACCGGCTTGGTCGGCGTGCCGCGCCCCAAAGACAAATAATCCGCCACAAACCCCGCCGGCACAACAAGCACCGCTTCGGAAAGCTGACCCAAGGCGCTTTCCCCCTCGACCCGCGATTCCAGCACCAGCCGCAACCGGTCTACCCGCAAGGTCGAAGCGATGGTGCCGTTCAAAGCGCCCAGAAAACCGGCGAATTCCATCGGTTCCAGCAAATGCAAAATCGCGCGGTTGACCTGATTGCTGCCGGCCAAATTCTCGTAAGCTGCTGAAATCACGCTGCGGTGCGTATCCTCTAGCCGGTCCAACCGCTGCTCTAGCCGCTCCATCGCGACACCGCGCAGGTCAACGATATTGCCGCCCAAGGTCCGCTCATGCGCATCAATCAGCGCTTGCATGACGGCGGGGTCATCCAGCAAGGCTTCTGGCGCGGCCAAAATCCGGTCGCGGGTGTCTGCGTCTATCATCTCAACCATCTCGCCTTAACGTGCTGCCTGACAATTACAACTGATCCGCCTCTCTGTCGCCCCCTTCCCCTGCGCTGCGGCGAAAATACTCTGGGGCGTTCGGGGGGCTGGCCCTGCGTGAGGGCGCAGGGCTTGCAGGTCGCAGAACGGGCGGATAGGCCAAGGGCCAAGCATCAGGAGACAATCGTGGCAGAGCGGGTCTATGCAGCGGGCGAGCGGATCGGGGTTCTCACCTGCGAACCCATTGGCCGCGTGCTGGACTATCTTGCCCCCGAAGGCGGGTGTGGAGATGGTGATTTCCTGCAAGTCCCCCTAGGCCCGCGCCGCGTTTTGGGCGTGGTGTGGGGGGCGGGCGAAGGGTCATTTGATCTGGCCAAACTGCGCCAAGCTGGCCCCTTGCTGGAAGCCAGCCCGATGCGGGCCGAGATGCGCGCATTCTTGACCCGCGCTGCCGATTACACGCTGACCCCTTTGCCCGCGATGCTGCGCCTGGCCACCCGTGCGCCGGGGCTGGGCCTGCCCCCCGCCACACGCCGCATCTACCGCTTGGCCAGCGCAGCGGTGCCCAACCGCTTGACCGATGCGCGCCATAAGGTGGTCGAAGCGTTGCGCTTACAGGGCCAAGCCCCCGTCACCCTGTCAGAACTGGCCGAACTGGCCGATGTCAGCACGTCGGTTGTGAAGGGCTTGGTCAAAGCGGGTGTCTTGCTAGAAGAAGACGCGCCCAAAGACCTGCCCTATCCGCCGATGGACCCGAACCGCCCCGCGCGGTTGGCAGGCGACCAGATTGCCGCAGGGGCTGCTTTACAGGCCGCCGTCGCAAAGGGCGGCTATGGCACAACGCTTTTGAAAGGTGTCACAGGGTCGGGCAAGACCGAGGTTTATCTGGAAGCGGTGGCGCAAACCCTGCGCAAGGGCCAGCAAGCCTTGGTCCTGTTGCCTGAAATCGCGCTGACCGGCGATTTTCTGGCCCGTGTCGAGGCCCGCTTTGGCGCCAAACCGGGTGAGTGGCATTCCGGCATGACCGCCACCGAACGCCGCCGCCTGTGGCGCATGACGGCCGAGGGCGGCGTGGGCCTTGTGGTCGGCGCGCGCTCTGCCTTGTTCTTACCCTTCCGTGATCTTGGATTGATCGTGGTCGATGAGGAACACGACACGTCCTATAAGCAGGAAGAGGGTGTGCTGTATCACGCCCGCGACATGGCGGTGCTGCGCGCCTCTATCCTTGGCTGTCAGGTGGTGCTGTCGTCTGCCACGCCCAGTTTGGAAAGCTGGGCCAATGCGCAGGCGGGCAAATACACCCGCATTGATCTGGGGGCGCGCTTTGGCGCGGCCGAACTGCCCGCGATGCATACGATTGATATGCGCGCCCAAAAGCTGCCCGCTGATCGGTGGATTTCTGACCCCTTGGCGCAAGCGGTTGAAACCCGTGTCGCCAAGGGCGAACAGAGCTTGCTGTTTCTGAACCGTCGCGGTTTTGCGCCCGTTACCCTTTGCCGCGCTTGCGGGCATCAGGTCGGCTGTGACGATTGCGATGCGCGGATGGTGGAGCATCGTTTCCTTAAGCGGTTGGTCTGCCACCAATGCGGG
>CAIQOV010000023.1 GCA_903873585.1 uncultured Rhodobacterales bacterium | reverse complement strand
TCGGCAAGCACAACGCCAAGCCCAAGCCGTTCCACTGGACAAAGACCGCCGAAGACATCCTCACCCGAGAACGACGAGCGCTGGACAAACTCGATGAAATCAGAAAAAAATAGGGAGCAAGCGTCAGACTCAGAACACTAGCCTATATCGACAATCTCGTTGCCTTTTTACGCCACGCAGCAAAGGCCGGGCCGGGGGTGCACCTTTACAATTATGTCGACACGCCCGATCTGACAATGCGCGATTTGGTGTCTTTGTTGCGCCAGACCCTGCACGCAAAATCAGGAACCGGTCCTACGCTGCCCTTACCTTTGGGCATGGCTTTGGGCCATATCGCCGATGGTGTAGCGGCGCTGACAGGTCGGTCTTTGCCCATAAGCGCCCTTCGCGTGCGCAAGTTTGTCAGCAATTCGTCCTTTACATCGCGCGCACATACATACGGGGGCTTCATTGCCCCCGTGTCCTTGCAAGAAGCCATTCGCACCACGCTGGATGCCGAATTCTTAAATCCCAAGCCTCATCCGATATTTTACACCGAATAGGCACGGGTCTTAAAAATCAGTCGGCGCGCCGCCTTCTTGTTTGCGCTTGGCCACAAAGCGGCGCAGGTCTTCTTGTTGGTCGCCGTTCATTTCGGGCGGCACAAACTCTGCCATGATCGCTTTATACATCTTGTGCGCGCGTTCTGCCGTCCACATCGCGCCGTCAATATTCCACGCTTCATAATTGCGCCAATCGGCCAAGAAGGGCGCATAAAAGGCCGTGGTGTAGCGCGATTGGGTGTGCGGCGTGCCGAAGTAATGCCCCGATGGCCCCACATCGCGGATCGCTTCAATGGCAATATCGTCTTCAGTCGTGGCATAGGTCGCCGCTTCGAAATAGCGCTGGATCATCTGCAGCACTTCGCAGTCCATGATGAACTTTTCAGGGCTGGCGATCAGCCCGCCTTCCAGCCACCCTGCCGCATGGTAAACCATATTGGTCCCGCTTTGAACCGAGGCCCACAGGCTGTTTGAGGTTTCCCACATCGCCTGACCATCGGGCACATTGGCCGCGCAAACGCCCGAAGACCGCAGCGGCAGCTTATAAAAGCGCACCAATTGGCCGGTCATCTGCGTGGCACGCATATATTCGGGCGTCCCGAAAGCAGGGGCCCCCGATTTCATATCAACGTTCGACGTGAAAGTGCCAATCGCCACAGGGCAACCGGGTGCGATGAATTGCAGCAGGGCCACCGCCGCCAGTGCTTCGGCCAACGACAAGGTCACAGCGCCCGCCATCGTCACAGGGGCCATCGCCCCCGCCAGCGTGAAGGGCGTGATCACCACGGGCTGGCCGCGCTTGGCCAAGCGCATCGCGCCATCCAGCATCGGGTAGTCGTGCTTTAGGGGCGAGACAGAGTTGATGTTGGTATACATGCGCGGCTTGGCTTGGAACTCTTCCTCACTCAAGCCCCCCGCAAGGCGCACCATTTCCATCACATCTTCAACTCGTTCCGCACCCAGCGAATAGGCGTGCACCACCTTGTCAGTGATGGTCAGCTTTTCGTACAAGCAATCCAAGTGGCGCACCGACGGGTGAATGTCGATCGGTTCAACAGGGTAGCCGCCCGCGATATGGATGCAGTTGAAATACTGCGTCAACCGCATGAAATCTTTGAAGGTTTCAAAATCGCCTGAGCGTTTTCCGCGTTCCAAATCCCACGAGTTTGGCGGGGATGACACATTCACAAACAGCATATGCTTGCCGCCCATGATCACTTCGCGCTCGACATTGCGCGGGGTGATCGTGAAGGTTTCCGGCGCGCGGGCCAGCATTTCCATCACAAAATCTTCGTCCATCCGCACGTTGGTGCCGTTCACCAAACAGCCCGCACGCTTTAGGTGCTCCACGGCGTCGGGGTTCAGAAACTCAATCCCGATATCGCGCAAAATCTTCATCGCGCCACGGTGAATCGCCTGCACGCCGTCGGCATCCAACGGCTCGGTCGGACGATCGGGGTTGACCGGAATGCGCCAAGGCATCTGGTCGATGACCGAAGACCCAGCACGTTCCTTATTGCCAGCACGACCCCCCGCCCTGCGGCGCTTGGTGGCTTCTTCGGTCATGCGGGTACCCTCCTGTCGCGGGGATTTCGCCCCTTTGTTCGCTTTTGCCAGAATGCCGGAAAGCGCCCTGCGGCGCTGACTTTGTTTCCGACATGAAAGCGTCGTTTTTGGATAAGGCGCGGTTCAGGCCGCGTTCAAACCGTCAATCCAAGCGCCAAGCTCGGCGATTGTGGCCAAGACAACATCGGCGTGCGGGGTCAGATGGGCGCGCGTGGCGGGGCCGGTTAGCACCCCCACGGCCTTCATGCCCGCACGGCGCGCGGCGTCAAGATCGTGCAGGCTGTCGCCCACCATGGCGATCTGGGCGGGGTCTAGCCCGATATGGGAAGCAAAGGCCAAAAGCTGCCCCGGTTCCGGCTTGCCACCATAGCCCGAATCGCAACCTGCGATAAAATCGAACAGATGCGTCACCCCTGCACCCGCCAGATGGGCGCGGGCGGGGTCTTCGGTGTCATTGGTCGCCAAGCCCAGCGCCAAGCCCTTGGCCTTTAGGCCCGCCAGCACCACAGGCAAGTCAACCGCGGGCACCATGGGGGCCGATGTGCCAAGGTCGTTCATGATCGCCAGCAGGTCTGGCATGGAAACGCCGTTCAGATGCGGCGCGATAAGGTCGGCGATTTCAAACATCGTGCTGGCGATAACGGCACTGTTAGGCGCAAACGAGAACGCCACCGGATCAAACCCCAGCACCGCGCCAAGATCGCCGCGCGTCACAGGGGCCAGCCGTTTCAACAGCCCTGCTGTCCAAGCCCCCCAGCTTTGGCGAAAATCAAACAAGGTGCCGTCTTTGTCGAAGATAACCGCTTTGATCATGTCGTCACGTCCAATGATAAATCTCGCCGCCGGGCAAGGCCGCCCGCGCCATCTGCGGCACCGTATAGGCCAAAGATGCCGTATCGCAAAAGCCTATGACCAAGCGGTCCTCTGTCAGGATAAAGTCTAGGACGGCCCCCAAAGTGCGCGCATCGGCGGCTTGCGCCATCAATTCATCCGGCGACAGGCCGCTGAGTGCGAGAAACCCGTTAAGATTTTCAGGGTCGCCCGCCAGCCATGCAAGGGCTTGGGCGGCGATGGTTTCGGCCATATCTCGCCCGATTTTAGAGTTATCCTTAGGCTTATGCACAGGTTCCCTCAAACTTTCAGGATTTGATCAAGGCGTTGGAAAGGATTTGTTAACGACTTAGAGGCAAGAGTGGCAGACACGCAGTTAAGAAGTGGGTCAGCTTTCTATGATCGGCAAAATCCTTATCGTCGATGATGTGTCGTCAAACCGCATCGTGTTCAAGGTCAAACTGATGGCCGCGGGCTATCAAACCGTGGCTACGGCTGACGGAGATGTGGCGTTGCGCTTGGCTTTGGTCGAGCGGCCCGACATCATCTTGCTCAGCCTGTCCTTGGGCATGGCCGCCCTGCAAGCGCTTAAGGCCCATCCGCAAACGCGGCGCATTCCGGTGATTGTGGTGGCACCCCAAGCGCAAGCCGCACAGCGGTTGCAAGCGTTGCGCTGCGGGGCAGAAGATTTCATGATCCGCCCGATTGACGATCAAACCCTGCAAGCCCGCCTGCGCGCCGTGATGCGGATGCGCCAAGCGCTGGCAAGCATGGGAGGGGCTGCCGACCAAGGCTTGGGCCTGCTTGGCTTGGCCGAACCCGCGCAAACCTTCGCGCTGCCCGGTCAAATTGCCCTTGTGCTGCCCCAAGCCGATAAAGCGCTGCGTCTGCGGCGTGATTTGGCAGGCATGGGTCAAGACCGCTTTGTCATCATGGCCCCCGAAGAGGTGCATACCAACCCCGCAGGTGCCGCCCCCGATGTCTTTCTGTTGCACGCCGATCTGGGCGCAACCGGCGGTGGCTTGCGCGTTATGTCAGAACTGCTGTCGCGCAACAGCACGCGCACCGCGTCGTTTTGCATCTGGGCACCGGATACGGCGCTAACGCTTTCAGCCACAGCCTTTGATCTTGGCGCGCATGAGGTGGTTGATGAAACCATGCCCACAGACGAATTGGCGCTGCGTTTGCACCGCTTGGTCGCGCGCAAGCGCGAGGGCGACCGTTTGCGCGCCTCGGTGGCGGATGGGTTGCGCATGGCGGTTTATGACCCTTTGACGGGCCTGCACAACCGCCGCTACGGCATGGCACAATTGGCCGCGATTGCCGAGCGTGCGGGGGGTGCTGCCAACGAATTTGCTGTGCTGGTGGTGGATATTGACCGGTTCAAATCTGTCAACGACCGCTGGGGCCATGCCGCAGGCGATGCCGTTTTGATCGAGGTGGCACGCCGCCTGTCGCACAGTCTGCGCCCCTTAGATCTTCTGGCCCGCATCGGCGGCGAGGAGTTCTTGATCGCCCTGCCCGCCACCCCCTTGGCCGACGCCCAAGCCATAGCCCAAGGCCTGTGCCGCGCGGTAGACGGTTGCGCTGTGGTTCTGGCCGATGGCACGCGGGCCGAAGTGACCATCTCTATCGGCATGACGACAGGCGGCGGTGGCCCTGCTGATCCGGTTCAGGCCAGCGAACTGGTCGCGCAGGCTGACCGTGCCTTGATGCATTCCAAAGCACACGGTCGCAATCAAGTGACCATCGTGCGCCGCGCGGCCTGATTATGGCTTAGGCGGGTCGGGCACGTCTTTCGGGCCGTGGCGCAAACGCTCTTCCAATCGGTCGGCAAAGGCCAACCGCTCTGCCGGCGATAGGCTGATCAAAAAGTCGCGCATGGCATCGGTGCCAAACTTCATCCGCGCCGCCAGATGGTCTTGTTGCGCGCTCATCGCTGTGCCCAGCGCTGCCGGATCAAACGGCGTGGCGCGCAGGGTGGTGACAATCGCCTGCACGTCAGCCCCCGTCATGGCGCGGTTGGCCCGAAGATCGCGGGATTTGGTGCGCAACGTCGCGCGCAACGTGTCGCGGTCTTCAGGGCGCAGCGCGGCATCATAGGGGCCAAAGCCCATATCGCGCGCCATGTCGCGCCCCCCCGGCCCGCCGCTTAGAAACGATCCCAGCATCATCCCCCCCACCGCCAAATTCAGCGCCAAAGAGGCGATCAAGACCCAGCGCAGCGTCTTGGGCTTTGCCGCCGTCGCAATTGTATCAGCCGCTTGGGTCATCTTAGTTCTCCGTCCAAAGGATGTCGGTGGCGGGAAGCAGGTCCATCTGGCCCACCGTAGTCATATCGCCCGCAATCAGCGCTGTCAGCGATTGCAAAGCTGTCGGGTCAGCAACGCCCAAAAACAAGCCGGTCACGCCCGCCAAGGACAGGCCCGCCACGGCGCGCCCGCCGCCCAAACCCTCGGCCAGTTCCAAAAGCCAACCCAGCACGCCAATTCGCGGGCGCAAGGCACCAAGTTGCCCCCGTGCAGGGGGTTGCAAAGCGTCAGCATCCGCCAAAATCCGCGCCGTCAACGCCGCCGAGGGGGGCACCGGCAATGCACCAGCCTTGGCCAACAGGGCGTCAAGTTCCAGATCGTCTTCCATCACACAGCCTCTCTTTCGTCGGCATCGTCATCATAGCCCAAGTCAGCCTTGCGTCCTGCCAAAATCGCCGTCAGCGCGCGTTTGCCGCGCGCGGTCAGGCTTTCCACCGCTTCAATGCCCAAGTCCATGATCTGGGCAATCTCGGGGTTGGCCAGCCCCTCGATATGGCGCAGCACCACGGCTTGGCGCTGGCGGTCAGGCAACTGGTCTAACGCGCGGTGCAGGGCTGTCATGCGGTCAGCCTGCATCAAACTTGATACGGCCGACCCTGATTGCGCGGCCACCTCGGGCGCATCGTCTAACGCAATAGCAGGCCGCCTGCGCCGCGCGCGCTTTTGATCGGTGCACAGGTTGGTCGCCACACGGTAAAGCCAAGTCGAAATCTGCGCTTCTCCGGCGCGCCACTGCGGGGCCATCTTCCAAAGGCGCAGCATGGCTTCTTGCGTGACATCTTCAGCCTCGGCACGGTCGGTCAGAAGGCGGGTGGCATAGCCCAAAACGCGCGGAGCCAAGCGCGTTGTCAACGCGCGTGCAGCCGCCGGATCGCCGTTGGCGTAAAGCACCAACAGCGTCTCGTCTGAAACCACATCCAACGTGTCGCGCGGCATTTCCATCCTTTGGGAGTATCGTTTTGGATCAGGCAGAGCAATCCGCGCGGCAACAAGGCTGCCGCGCGGTTGATCGGATGGGATCAGTTCCCGCCTTGCCCTTCGTTGTCACGGTGCTTGCCATGTTTTCCGTCAGGTTCGTGCATCATGTTTTTCATCGCAGCCTCTGCCTCGGCTTGATCAATCACGCCGTCTTTGTTGGTATCGGCCAGCTCAAAGGCATCGGGCGGTACGGGCATTGCGATCAGTTCGGCCACCGAAAGTTTGCCATCCCCGTCGGCATCCAAGTCCTGCATCATCCGAGTTGACATATCCTTGGCGCGTTCGGCTGCGTTCTTCATGTGCATGGCGACCAGTTCATCGAGCGAAAGCTTGCCATCGTTGTCGGTGTCAATTCCAGTGACCATCGCCGTGCGGTAGGCGGCAAACTCTTCCGGCGTCACTTTGCCGTCTTTGTTCGTATCGGCTGCGGCAAAATCAAAGCTTGGCCCCATGCGCCCCATCGGGCCGCCCATGCCGTGCTTGCCCATATGCGCCTTGTCGGCAATCGCCGCTGAGCCCATCAAAGCCACGGCCAAAGCAACCACACCCAGACCGATTTTCTTGCTTGAAACTTTCATCGCACGCTCCTGTGTCAGACCCGCCCTGTGCTGGTCTTGATGCAGGTGATACGGGCGGCGTTTGGCTTTCCGTCGCGGCTTAGAAATAAAATCGCAACTTTGTGCGGCCCGCTTTGTCAGCCCCCCTCAACTTCGCCCATCATTTGCGCTAGATACAGCATCGGAAGGAAACCCCATGCCCAATTCGTCCGCAAACACCTACCTGACCGAAGATGCCTTTACCGCCGAGCGCCCCACTTGGCCCGCGATCCGTCGTGGTTTTGCCTGCCGCTGCCCCAAATGCGGCGAGGGCGCGTTGTTGCACAGCTATCTCAAAGTGCGCGACGCCTGCCCCGTGTGTGGCGAGGTTTATTCGCACCACCGCGCTGATGATGGCCCAGCTTATCTGACAATCTTGATCGTCGGCCACCTGATGGCGCCCTTGATGTATTATGTTTTCGTCGAATGGCGCCCAGAACCAGCCGTGATGGCCACTTTCTTTACCCTTGGCACGGCGATTTTGTCGCTGGTACTGCTGCCGCGCCTGAAAGGCGCGATTGTCGCGCTGCAATGGGCTAAGCGGATGCACGGTTTCTCTGCCGATCTGCCAAGCGACCCTGCGGTTCTGACCCATGTCTGACGTGCCCATCACCCCTGCCGCCAGCGTCGTTCTCGTTCGGCGCGGCGGGGCGGGGCGGGTTTTGATGGGCCAGCGTGGGGCTGGGGCGGTGTTTATGCCGTCAAAATATGTGTTTCCGGGCGGCAGGGTCGACAGTGGCGATCACAGCGATGTGCTTGGCCTTGCCCATGACTGCCAAGCGCGGTTGGGCCAGCACCTGCTGCCCACCTCGCCACCGCCGACAGCGCTGGTCGCCTGCGTGCGCCGTGAGTTGCGCGAGGAAACCAGCCTAACCCTGCCCGCCACAGCCCCCCTGCGCTTTATCTTCCGCGCCATCACTCCGCCCGGCAGCCCGCGCCGCTTTGACGCGCGCTTCTTTTTGGCCGATGCCGACCATATCGACGGCGCTTTGGATGATTTTTCTGGGGCCGAGGATGAGCTGTCGCACCTGCACTGGGTATCGCTAGACGAAACCCGCACCCTAGATTTGCCCTTCATCACAGAGATTGTCTTAGCCGAACTGCGCGCTTTATTAGCGGGCCACGACCAACACGGCGTGCCGTTCTTTGACAATTCCGGCCCCGTGCCCACCTTTCGGCGGATCACCTAAACCTCGTCGCGGCCATCTTTGCGCACCGGCCAAACCGGATGCGGCACGGGGTCTTTGGTGCGCAGTAGGTACTGCGCAAAAACTTGCGCATAGTTGCGGTACCGATAGCCATCATTGCGCCGCAGGTAATGCGCTTTGCGCGCGGCATAAAGCTTGGGCAGTTTGTACCACGCGACGGCAGGGTGCATATGGTGCACCACGTGGAAGTTGTTGTTCAAAAACAACAACGACAATGGCCCGCGATCCTCGACGATCACGGTGCGCGCGCGGTGCGACTCGTGTGCGCGGTGTTCCAGAAAGGTGCGGATTTTTAGCAGCGCTGTGGCCAGATAAATGGCCAAGCCGTAGCCCCAAATCGGCATCTTTGCCCAAAGCAGCCAGACAGCAACCGGCACCAAACCCACAAAGTTCAGCACCCAAGCCTGCAAAACCTTAGGCTCCCCGCGCAAAATCAACCGCACATCGCCCGCAACAAACGCCCAAGTGCCGATGAACGGCCCCAAGGTAATCCGCCCTAGCAGGGTATTGTTCAACCGCAACAACACCCGTGTGACGAAAGACATTTTGGCCCAAACCTGCGGGTCAACGTAGTTCGATTCAGGGTCGTCATAGGGGTCAGTCAGGGCGGGGTCATGGTGGTGCAGCAAATGCGTGGTGCGAAAGCGGCGATAGGGCACAAAGACGGCAAGGGCTGGGAAAACCAGCGCTTCGTTCAGCAAAGGGTTGGCAAAGGGGTGATCGTGCAGCGCCTCGTGCTGCAAGGATAGGAATTGGGCTATGGCTATGCCGGTCAGCAGAACCGACAAAACAGCGCTTTGGCCCCATATCAAAGTGCCCAAGGCCCAAACAGCATAGGTGGCCGCCAGCAACAACACGGTGGGCAATTCAAATTCGGCACGGTCGGGCGGCATTTTAACCTCAGCTTAGACGCCGATAAGGTCGCGGAATTTCGCGGCCTTCGCAAGGCTCTTGCTAAGGGGCATTCCTTAATAAACTTGCAGCTTTGTCACATCATAGCCGTTGAAAGCCAAAATATCCCGCGCCGCCGTCAAACGGTCAGCCGGCAGGTTGGGGTCGCGGTTCAAGATCAGGCCATATGCGCCCGAAGGTGCCCCCAAAACCACTGTGCGGTTATCGGCATCGGCCCAAAGCACCCACAGCGGCCCAATCCCTTGCAGGTCAAACCGCCCCGGTTTTGTGGCCACCAGCGCGCCGGCGCCCTGCTTTTGCCCGTCAGCCAAGCACAGATCAAACCGCGCTGTGGCCCCCACCTCAATCGCTCCACCGCTGCACGCAGCCCCGAACCCTGCCACCTGATGCCAAGCGCCCGAAAGCCGCGCAGCATCAAAGCCCGCCAAGGAATACATCGAACGCGCAGGGTCGCGAAAGCTGGCCTGAGGGGCGGGTTTATGGCTGCAAGCGGCCAAAAGGGCGGCCAATACGGCAAGGCGGATCACGGCAAACAACGGCTTATGGTCCAATCTGGGGCGTCAATAGGGCTGCGGATGGGCTTTATGGGCCACGGCAATCTCGCGCAAGACTTCATCTGACAGGGTGATGGGCGCGATGTTCACGGCCAATTGCGCCAAACTGGTGGCCCCCACAATCGGGATCGTGGCGAAGGGGCGGGTTTGGGTGAAAGCAATCGCCATCTGGCACGGGTTCAGGCCGTGACGTGCGGCGATGTCGAGATAGGCTTGGGTCGCAGGCAATACCCTTTCCGACATCCGCCCGCTTAAGATCGGGTTCAACGACCGGCGCGATCCTTGCGGTGTCACATCGCCTTGATACTTGCCCGACAATATCCCGCAGGCGAGCGGTGAGAAGGCCAAAAGCGGCATATCCTCCATCACCGAGAATTCTGCCCAATCGGTATCAAACTGGCGGCACAGCAGCGAATATTCGTTCTGCACGCTGGCCATGCGCGGCAGGCCATGCATTTGAGCCAAAGCCAGCCATTTCGTAGCCCCCCAGACGGTTTCGTTCGACAGGGCCAAGGCGCGAATTTTGCCTTCGGCGACCAGTTTGCCCGCCTCTTGCAGCACGTCTAGCATCAACTCCTCTGTCGCGGCAGGGTCGTTGGCGCTTGGGTCATAGGCCCAGTTGTCGCGAAAGTGGTAGTGTTTGCGCGCGGGCCAGTGGATTTGATACAGGTCGATCCATTCCGTTTGCAACCGCCGCAAGCTGCCCTCAACCGCTTGGCGCAGCACTTTGGCCGAGGGCGGAATGCCGTCGCGGATCGCCGCTTGCCCGCCGCCTGCGATCTTGGTGGCCAAAACCACCCGTTCGCGCCCACCGCGCGCGGCGAACCAAGTGCCGATGATCGATTCAGTGCGCCCTGCGGTTTCTTTCGACACGGGGTTGACGGGATACATCTCGGCCGTGTCCCAGAAATTCACGCCTTGGCTTAAAGCCATATCCATCTGCGCATGGCCTTCGGCTTCGCTGTTCTGCGTGCCCCATGTCATCGTGCCAAGGCACAGTTCAGACACTTTGATCCCTGTCCGTCCCAAATCAATCTGGCGCATTGCAATCTCCTGTTTGGCAAGAAGGTAGGGCGAGACAGGCGCAAAGGAAAGCCACGGGATTGAGAACGTATCAGGAACACGCTACCCTACCCGCATGGCCCTAGCGATTCTTCATAGCCCCGAGGGGCGCAAACCTTGGCCCGCCCAGCCCTTGCCCGGCGGGCTGGGGTTAAGCTTGGCGCGCGGGCGGGTGCATGAGGTGTGCGGGCCTGCGCGCACCGCTTTGGCGGCACTGATCATGGGCGAAAGTCAGGGGCCGGTTTTGTGGATCAGCCCCGGCTGGGTGCCCGAACGCCTCTATCCACCCGGTCTGGCCGAACTGGCCGACCCCGGCCGCATCCTGTTTGCCCGCGCGCGCCGCCCCGAAGACCTGCTGTGGTCGATGGAGGAGGCGTTGCGTTCCGGCGCTGTGCCCTTGGTGCTGGCCGAACTGCCCGCCCCCCCCGCGCTGACCCCCGTGCGCCGCCTGCATTTGGCCGCCGAAACGGGGGCCGAAGCCGCCCGTCATGCGGGCCGTCTGCCGCCCCTTGGCCTGCTGCTAACGCCTGACAAGGGTGGCGCGCAGGGCATCGAAAGCCGCTGGCACATGGCCCCTGCCCCCACCGGATCAACCTTAACCCAGCGCCACAGCGCTTGGGTCTTGCACCGCCTGCGCGCCCGCATGGCACCCGAGGCGCGCTTTCACCTATCGCGCCGTGCCGCCGATGCCAGTGGCCCCGCCCTTTTGCAGGGCAGGGTTTTGCCCGACGACACCCCAAGTTAACGCAAGCATATGGCCCTTGGCTGCGGCTTGCGCTAAACGAGGGCGAAACTGGATTAAGGGGCGCAACATGGCACGGATACTGATCACCTCGGCCATTCCTTACATCAACGGAATCAAGCACTTGGGCAATCTGGTGGGCAGCCAGCTGCCCGCCGACCTGTTTGCGCGCTATTCGCGGGCGCGTGGGCACGAGGTGATGTTCATCTGCGCCACCGACGAACACGGCACGCCCGCCGAACTGGCCGCTGCCAAAGCGGGCAAGCCGGTTGAAGACTATTGCGCCGAAATGCACGATGTGCAGGCCGAAATCGCGCGCGGGTTCCGGCTGTCGTTCGACCATTTCGGCCGCTCGTCAAGCCAGCGCAACCACAAGCTGACCCAGCATTTCGCAGGCGTTCTGGCCGACAATGGCCTGATCCGCGAAGTGGCGGAAAGCCAAGTCTATTCCATCGACGATGGCCGCTTTCTGCCCGACCGCTATATCGAAGGCACCTGCCCGAACTGCGGCTACACCTCAGCCCGGGGCGATCAGTGCGACAATTGCACCAAGCAGCTAGACCCGACCGACCTGATCAACCCCCATTCCACCGTGTCAGGATCAACCAACCTAGAGGTGCGCGAAACCAAGCACCTGTATCTGATGCAGCGCAGCTTGCGCGATAAGCTGGAAGCGTGGATCGACTCTAAGCACGATTGGCCGATCTTGACGACCTCTATCGCCAAGAAATGGCTGAACGATGGTGACGGGTTGCAAGACCGTGGCATCACGCGCGATTTGCACTGGGGCATTCCGGTCAAGCGCGGCGACCAACCTTGGCCGGGGATGGAGGGCAAGGTTTTCTACGTCTGGTTCGACGCCCCCATCGAATATATCGCAGGCACCGCCGAATGGGCCGATGCGAACGGCTTGGGCGATGACGCTTGGGAACGCTGGTGGCGCACCGATAAGGGGGCTTCCGATGTCACCTATTATCAGTTCATGGGCAAAGACAACGTGCCCTTCCACACCCTGTCTTTCCCCGCCACGATCCTAGGGTCTGGCGAGCCGTGGAAGATGGTCGATTACCTGAAGTCGTTCAATTACCTCAACTATGACGGCGGCCAGTTCTCTACCTCGCGCGGGCGCGGGGTGTTTATGGATCAAGCCCTGTCGATCCTGCCACCGGATTACTGGCGCTGGTGGTTGCTATCGCACGCCCCCGAAAGCAGCGATGCCGAGTTTACGTGGGAGAATTTCCAAGCCTCGGTCAACAAAGACCTCGCAGATGTTTTGGGCAATCTGGTCAGCCGTGTCACCAAGTTTGCCAAGTCGAAGTTCGGCGATGCCATTCCCGCAGGGGGCACCTTTGGCGCGCAAGAAACCGCGCTGATTGCCGATCTGGGCGCACGCCTTCGCATGTATGAAACCCTGATGGCCCAGATGGAAGTGCGCAAAGCCGCAGCCGAACTGCGCGGCATTTGGGTGGTTGGCAACGAATATCTGCAATCCGCCGCTCCGTGGAGCGTGGTGAAAACCGATCCCGACCAAGCCCAAGCCATGATCAGGCTGGCGCTGAACCTGATCCGCATCTACGCCATCGTGTCTGCCCCCTTCATCCCCGATGCAGCCGCTTCTATGATGACAGCGCTGAACAGCACCGATTGGACATGGCCCAGCGACGTACACGCCGCAATCCGCGCCCTGCCCGCAGGCCACGCATTCGCCGTGCCCGAAAACCTGTTTCGCAAGATCACCGATGAGGAACGCGCCGAGTGGCAGGTGAAATTCGCAGGCGTCCGCACCTAAGGCCCTTGCCCTGATGCAAAGCTGCCGATCTGTGCTAGTTTGACCCTACGGGAGCAGTTTATGCAGGAAACGGTCAAATTCGTCTCTAAGGGCGCAGCCCATGTCAGCGTGACGGCGCAAGACCGCCCGCTGAACGTGACCTTTGTTTTGTTGCCAAAGTTCACCATGCTGGCCTTTGCCGCCGCATTAGAACCCCTGCGCATGGCCAACCAACTGACCGGTCAGGTGCTGTTTCGCTGGCAGGTTCTATCGGATGACGGCCTTCCCGTGGCCTGTTCCAACGGCGTGCCGATCGTGGTCGATGGGCCTTGGGCCACCGCCCAGCCTGACGGGATTGTCTTTGTTGTGTCGGGCGTGGAACCCGAAGGCAAGGCGACCCAAGCCTTGGGTGATTGGCTGCGCGCCCTTTGGCGGCGCGGGCGCATTGTGGGCGGGCTTTGCACGGGGGCCTATGCACTGGCCGCAGCGGGCATTCTGAAAGGGCGCAAGTTTACCCTGCATTGGGACAATATCCCCGCCTTTGTCGAACAACACCCCGATATGCCCCCCGCCCGCCAAGTGTTCTGCATCGACGACCGCGTGATGACCTGTGCCGGCGGGGTTGCCGCTGCCGACCTGATGCTGAAGCTGATCGCCGGGCGCCACGGTGCTGCCTTGGGCCAAGAGGTGATGAATATGTGCCTGTTGACGCAAAAGCGCGACGAGGCGGATCAGCAAACCACCTCGATGGCGGCGCGCTTGGGCACACGGCACGAGAAACTGCTGCAAGCGGCGGCGTTCTTGGAAGCGCGGATCGAAGAGGATTTCGACCTTGACGCCTGCGCTGCCCATTTGGCCCTGTCACGCCGCCAGATTGAACGGCTGTTCTCAGCCCATCTGGGCATCACCCCCGTTCGCTATATGAACGACCTGCGCCTTGCGCGCGGGCGGGCCTTGCTGGCTGAAACCGATATGAAAGTGACCGAAGTGGCGGTGGCCTGCGGCTTTGCCAGCGCGTCACACTTTTCAAAAAGCTTTCGCAAGAAATACGGCCTGTCGCCCCACCGCTTTTCGCATTTCGGCACGGTGGCCTAGGCAAGCCGCGCCTTGCAGCAAACCTGACCTGACGCTAAGGAAGCCCAAAGCAAAAGGTTGTGCCATGCCCCTGTTCCTATCCACTCAAGACTCGGATTTTGAACCCCGTTTTCAGGCCCTTTTGGGCCTGAAGCGCGAAGAGGCAGAGGATGTCGACCAAGCCGTGGCCGCCATCATCGCCGATGTGCGCGCGCGCGGCGATGCGGCGGTGATTGAACTGACCGCCAAGTTTGACCGCACCGCCCTAACCGCACAAACCATGGCCTTTTCGCCTGATGAGATTGCGCAGGAATGCGCCAAAGTCTCGCCACAAGATCGCGCAGCGCTGGAACTCGCCGCAGACCGCATCCGCGCCTATCACAGCCGCCAAATGCCGCAAAATGCGCAGTGGACAGACGGGGTGGGTGCCGAACTCGGCTGGCGCTGGACGCCCGTTTCAGCGGCGGGGCTTTATGTGCCGGGGGGGCTGGCGTCTTATCCGTCATCCGTTTTGATGAACGCCGTTCCCGCCAAAGTGGCTGGCGTGCAGCATCTGGTGGTCGCTTGTCCCACACCGAACGGCGTGGTCAACCCCTTGGTTTTGCTGGCTGCCCAGATTGCGGGCGTTGATACCGTTTACCGCATCGGCGGCGCGCAGGCGATTGCGGCGCTGGCCTATGGCACAGCCACCATTGCCCCGGTCGATAAAATCACCGGCCCCGGTAACGCCTATGTTGCCGCTGCCAAACGGCGGGTGTTTGGGCGCGTGGGCATTGATATGATCGCAGGCCCTTCCGAAATTCTGGTCATCGCCGATGCCGAGAACAACCCCGATTGGATAGCCCTAGACCTGCTGTCGCAAGCCGAACACGACGAAAGCGCGCAGTCGATTTTGATCACCACAGACGCAACCTTTGGCCGTGCGGTGGCGGCAGCGGTGGAAGCGCGCCTGCAAACCCTGCAACGCCGCGCGATTGCGGGGGCATCTTGGGCGCACAACGGTGCTGTGATCACGGTGCGCGATTTGGACGAAGCGGCAGCGCTTTCGAACCGCATCGCGCCTGAACATCTTGAACTGTGCGTGGCCAACCCCGACGCTTTGGCGCAAAAAACCATCCATGCAGGTGCAATCTTCTTAGGGGCATGGACACCAGAGGCCATCGGCGATTACGTTGGCGGGCCGAACCACGTGCTGCCCACCGCACGTTCGGCGCGGTTTTCCAGCGGGCTGTCAGTGATGGATTTTCTGAAACGCACCACCCTTGCCAAGATGACGCCAGCGGCCCTTGCAGCCATCGGCCCCGCCGCCGAACGCTTGGCACAGTCAGAAAGCCTGCAAGCCCACGGCCTTTCGGTGCGCGCACGGCTTGATGCGCTGAACGGGGGGGCGGCATGACCAACCGCATCTGCGCTATTGACCTTGACGACCGTGGCCTTGCCGCCCCCACGGCGGAAATTGACCAAGAACGCAAAGTCGCGATCTTTGATCTGCTGGAAGACAACAGCTTCGCCATCCCCCGCGCCGCCGAATTCCCCGGCCCTTACCATCTAAGCCTTGCCATCCGCGAAGGGCGCTTGGTCTTTGCCATATCAGACCAAGCCGCGCAAAAGGTGGCCGAATTTCACCTGTCGCTTGGGCCGTTCCGCCAAGTGGTGAAAGACTATTTCCAAATCTGCGAAAGCTATTTCGAAGCGGTCAAACGCCTGCCCCCTTCGCAAATCGAAGCGATCGACATGGCCCGTCGCGGCATTCACAATGAAGGGGCGCGGGTTTTGCAAGAACGGCTAGAGGGCAAAGCGCTGGTTGACAGCGCCACCGCGCGCCGCCTGTTCACCCTGATCTGCGTGATGCACTGGGGCTGAAATGGGCAACCTCCCCTCCTCAGTCCTATTCTGCTGCGACCACAATGCTGTGCGCTCGCCCATGGCCGAAGGGATCATGAAAAAGTTCTACGGCCAAAAGGTCTATGTCCAATCGGCTGGCGTGAAAAACGATATGGAGATTGACGGCTTTTCCATCGCGGTCTGTCAGGAGTTGGGCGTCGAACTGGCGCGCCACAGATCACGCTCGTTTCAAGAGATGCAGGCGTGGGGCGATGATTTGGGGCAGTATGATGTTGTCATAGCCCTGTCGCCCGCCAGCCAACGCTTGGCACTGGAACTGACGCGGCACTATCACCTGAGCGTGGAATATTGGCCGATCCTTGACCCGACAGGCATAGGCGAAAGCCGTGATGCCAAACTGTCGGCCTATCGCCAAGCCCGCGATCAAATCTGCGAGCGCATGGCCGCCCGTTTCGGCCCACCAGAAGAGGCTGACCCCGCCTAAAGCCCGTGGCTGCGATCATACCCATTGGCTTGCGGTGCAACCCACCCTGCGGGAGGGTAAAGGGGCGCAAACACCTCAACCAACAAGGGATGGCAGGCGGCTTGGTCTGACGAATGCAGCGTCGAACAATCGCCACCGGGGCAGGCTGACAATCCGCCGACCAGATCAATCTCGGCAAAGAATTCCAGATAATCGCCGGGGCGCACGGGGCTGGCTTTCATGAAATATTGCCCCGTGTCGCGGGTAAAGCCCGTGCACATGAAAACGTTCAGCACATCATGCACAGCAAACTCGGCAGCGTGCAGCGGACGGTTGAAGCGGTCCGCCACAGCGCGCGTCAGGTTCGAATGGCAGCAATGGTGATACTGCCCGCCGCCCAATAGGTTATGCGTATAAGGGTCGCAGCGCGTGCCGATCACATCATGCACCGACCCGCCGAAGGCATCAAACCCGTACCAATCCAAGCTGTCATCGGTGATCAGCGCCATGGGTCGCAAATAGGGCAAACACGACCACATCCGATCACCCGCTGACAAATGCGTGCCATGCAAAGCGCGAGTTTTTCCGGAAAAGAACCGTTCTGAAAGGTCTTGCGCCGCCCAAAGGTTCAAATCGCCAACTTGGGGGCCTTGCACGCTGGTAATGCGAAAGAAATGCCCCGCAGGCACATCAAAACACCGCGCCTCACGCGGGGGAACCAAAGTCTCACTCACCTTGCGCCACCCCACCCGCGCCGCGTGAAAGGGGGCAAGATCAGGGCGGGCCAAGCCGTCAACCGGATAGCATATCACGGGGGCCACGGCTTTGCGCGCTTGCGCATCAAGCGGGGCGTGATGGGCGGGTATGTTGGGCTTCATAGCAGGCTCCTGCAAAGTTGGGGGATCATGCCTAACATCTCCCCCAAACTGCAAGCAGGCAAAGGTTAAACCACCCGTTCGACCATCATATGCTTGATCTCGGCAATCGCTTTGGCCGGATTAAGCCCCTTGGGGCAAGTCTTGGTGCAGTTCATGATCGTGTGGCAGCGGTACAGTTTGAACGGATCTTCCAGCGCATCCAAACGCTCGCCGGTCGCTTCATCACGGCTGTCGACCACCCAACGGTAAGCGTGCAGCAAGGCGGCGGGGCCAAGGTATTTGTCGCTGTTCCACCAGTAGCTTGGGCAAGAGGTCGAGCAGCACGCGCACATCACGCATTCATAAACCCCGTCCAACTTGGCGCGGTCATCAATCGACTGACGCCATTCTTTGGCCGGCGCGTTGGTTTTGGTTTCCAGCCACGGCATGATGCTGGCGTGCTGGGCGTAAAAATGCGTCAGGTCGGGGATCAGGTCTTTGACGACGGGCATATGCGGCAGCGGGTAAATCTTCACATCGCCGCGCACTTCATCAAGGCCGTAGATACAGGCCAAAGTGTTGATCCCGCCGATATTCATCGCACAAGACCCGCAAATCCCTTCGCGGCACGAGCGGCGGAACGTCAGGGTCGGATCAATCTCATTTTTGATCTTGATCAGCGCGTCCAGAACCATCGGGCCGCATTTGTCCATATCAAGAAAATAGGTGTCGACGCGCGGATTTTCGCCGTCATCCGGACTCCACCGATAGATTTGAAACTTGCGGACGTTCTTTGCATCGGGCCGCGGCCAAGTCTTGCCGGTGCGGACCTTGGAATTCTTAGGCAAAGTGAACTGGACCATTTTTCAGCCTTTCAAGTCGTGCGCCATCACATCCGCGATCCGGGCATGGCAGAGAAGGGGCGCGTGGGCGGTTGGCCCGCACGCTGTTGAACACAGGCAGCAAAGACATCATCAGGGTTGCGGTTCTGCAAGTAATCTGTTGAAATACCTAAGGAAATCGTGGCCGCTGTCTGCCCGCCAGACCCCACGCCAAACGCCACCGACCCGCGCGGGTGCTGCGCGAGTTGGGCATCTGCCACACAAGCGCGTTCCGCTTGGCCAAGATCCATCGGCCCGCAGGCCGAGATCAAAAGCAACACGCCAAGGGCAAAAGCAGCACGGATCATTGCAAAACCGGCACCGTCAGATGGGCGCGCGTCAGGCAAGTTTGCGTATCAGGCCGATCAAGAATGCCGCTGATGATCGCAATCGTGCGCGTGCCGGCCCGCACGCCAACATCGCGGGCCAGAACCTGCAATTCAGACGGTTCGGCATGATCAACCACACAGCGCGCCACACCGTCGCCCGTGACAGCCGAAACCACCACTTCCGCAGTGCGTGCGATGGTCTTATCAACCACCACCTGCGGCGAACAGGCCGCAAGCAGAACGAAGAGGACAGCAAGACGTTTCATTCCATCGCTCCTGTTGTGCGGGCCTTGCGCCCGAAAGCTGCCCATCCAGACCAATCGCATGTAATTCGATAACCTATGGCGTCATTGTACTTTAAGCCAAGGGTGCTGCCAAGGCCAAGGTTGCAAAAAGGGGAAAGCCGCCGATCACAAAAACGCTGAAGTCGGGCGGCGGCGCTTAGTGCCATCACAGGGCATAGATAGATTTAAGTTCACCAAACGAAAGGGGTGCAAACTTCCCGCAAAGATTGCGCATCCATTCATGTTTCCAGCCAGTGCGATATTTCCTGATCAAGCCGATGCAGATCCGCGGGCGATATATCCCAAGATCTATTTTTTGGGCCCCACGGTTGATCGTGTTCAGCCCCCAAGCCGAAATCTGCTGCGACAAAATCATGCAGGTTTCCACCCAAAGATTGCATGATAGGAATATCCCAGAAGACCCTGTGAAATGTTGGAGCGATGCGAAACATTTTTGGCGCTGAAACATGAGAAAACACCGCAAGATGCATTTGCGATCCAACCAATCCAGCCAGCCATTTGGCATCCCTAACTTTGGCGATTTGCTCAGCCAAGCTGAAATCTTGCGGATGAACAATATCAAACCCGCGTTTGGCGAACAGATCCTCTACCAAAATTTCGGTTTCCACGCAAAGTGCCCGCTTGCCGGGGCCAAGTTTGGAACGGCTTAGAAACACTTTCTGACATGTCTCAATTGGGTTTTCACCCGCAATTTTTAGCCCGATCTTCCGCATCAAGGCGTGATAGCGCGGCCCTGTGCTGTTAAAGTAAGGGGCTATCCGTGATGGGACGTAAAGCACTGAAAATCTTGTAGGTTTGGCGATGCAGACTAGTTTATTTTGATCTATTCCGCAGGCGGACATTACATCATAAAAGAAATTCGGCCCTGCCGCGAGATTTCCGTTGCGAAAACCAAGCCACCCTGAACCTACAAAGTTCATCTTCAAGAAATCAGAAACTTCCGGCATGGTAAGCGGCCAAAACCGACCAAGCATATCTATCAAAACATGACCGAAATGTGACGTAAAGAATTCACAAAAGAAACTGGGGTCGGCGACGTCTTCAACGATGTCGGGCAGGCTGCCAAAAAGGGGGCGGCGAAACTCCTTTGACGCAAGAACGGCTGGAACAAGTTTATTCCACTTGAAGCTTTCTGAAAAAATATCACCGGCCTGCGTCAAAAGCAAACTTGCCCCGTCTGCTTTGAATTTCAGATTGCTCTTTAAGATTGGAAATTCCGCAGGAACAGTATGATCTGGCGATGGGCACAACGCCTTATCCGGATAAAAAACCGCATTGTGTAACTTGTAAATGTAGGCCCCACGGCCGACGTCTTGCAGAAAGCCTTTCTTATTTTCCGGAGGATCAACCCAGTAAATTGCATCTTCGTCACTGGCGATCAGGTCTTGCAGTGTTGCAACAACCCTAAAGGCCGACTGTGGCTGCATTTGCAAATCTTGCAAAGAATACATCTGCCTCTCCAAGTTTCAAAAAAATCAAATCCGATCAAATTACTGCGTTTTATTTAAGATAACCCCAGCGAACCTATATTCGCTGGGGTTCATCACATGGCGTAAGATCTGCTGGCGCTGATCTGCACGGCGCACCAACCTTAGTACACCCGCGCTTTTGGCGCGATCTTTTTCATATCAATGCCGCCCTGCGCCTCGGTCGTCAGCGGGTCTAGGTGCACGGCGCGGTAGTCTAGGCGCACATTCGCCCCGTCAACATAGGCCAGCGAATGCTTGCGCCACGTCACGTCATCGCGGTTCGGATAATCCTCATGCGCATGGGCGCCGCGCGATTCTTTGCGCGCTTCGGCGGCAACGATCGTGGCCATGGCGTTCGGCATCAGGTTAGTCAGTTCCAGCGTTTCCATCAGGTCAGAGTTCCACACCAAGCTGCGGTCAGTAACCTTGATGTCAGCCATCTTGCCCGCAACACCTTCCATCTTGGCCACACCTTCGGCCAAGGTTTTATCAGTGCGGAACACGGCAGCATCGTCTTGCATCGTCTTTTGCATTTCCATCCGCAGATCGGCGGTGGGAATGGCCCCCTTGGCATGGCGCAGCGCATCAAAGCGTGACAGGGCGCGGTCGACTTCCACCTTATTCACCGGCGAAACAGCCTCTTTCGGGTTCACAATCTCACCCGCGCGAATGGCGGCGGCACGGCCAAACACCACCAAATCGATCAGCGAGTTTGACCCAAGCCGGTTCGCCCCGTGAACCGAGGCACAGCCCGCCTCGCCCACAGCCATCAGGCCGGGGAATATCGCGTCAGGGTTGTCTGCGGTGGGGTGTAGCACCTCGCCCCAGTAGTTCGTCGGCACGCCGCCCATGTTGTAATGCACGGTCGGCAGAACGGGGATCGGTTCCTTGGTCAGGTCAACGCCTGCAAAAATCCGTGCCGATTCTGAAATGCCCGGCAGGCGCAGATCAAGCGTGGCCTTGGGCAAATGCGACAGGTTCAGGTGGATGTGGTCTTTGTTCGGCCCCACCCCACGCCCTTCGCGAATTTCAATCGTCATGCAGCGGCTGACCACATCGCGGGATGCCAAGTCTTTGTAATGCGGCGCATAACGCTCCATAAACCGTTCGCCGTTCGAGTTGGTCAGATACCCGCCCTCGCCCCGCGCGCCTTCGGTGATCAGGCAGCCCGACCCGTAGATGCCTGTCGGGTGAAACTGCACAAACTCCATATCCTGCAAGGGCAAACCGGCCCGCGCCACCATGCCGCCGCCATCGCCGGTGCAGGTGTGGGCCGAGGTTGCGCTGAAATAGGCGCGGCCATAGCCACCCGTCGCCAGCACCACCATCTTGGCGTTGAACACATGGATCGTGCCATCGTCTAGCTTCCACGCCACCACACCGGTGCAGCGGCCATCGGTCATGATCAGATCAATGGCGAAGTATTCGATGAAGAATTCAGCGTTATTCTTCAGGCTTTGACCGTAAAGCGTGTGCAAAATGGCGTGGCCAGTGCGGTCAGCCGCCGCACAGGTGCGCTGCACGGGGGGGCCTTCGCCATATTCGGTTGTGTGGCCGCCAAAGGGGCGCTGGTAGATTTTGCCCTCTTCAGTGCGGCTGAAAGGAACGCCGTAATGTTCCAACTCGTACACCGCCTTGGGCGCTTCGCGGGCCAGATACTCCATCGCATCGGTATCGCCCAGCCAATCAGACCCTTTGACCGTGTCATACATATGCCACTGCCACGAATCCGGCCCCATATTGCCAAGCGATGCCGCAATGCCGCCCTGTGCCGCCACGGTATGTGAGCGGGTGGGGAATACCTTGGTCACACAGGCCGTGCGCAGGCCTTGTTCAGCCATGCCCAACGTGGCGCGCAGCCCTGCGCCACCAGCACCCACCACCACCACGTCATAGTCATGCACTTCATAAGCGTAAGCGTTCATTTTAACCTCACAGCGCGATGCGGATCAGGGCGTAAAGCCCAGTGGTCGCAATCACGGCAGACAGCGATATGACAAAAATCAAGCCAGCCTTGCGGGCTGTGCCATGGGCGTAGTCTTCGACCATCACGGCCGAGCCTTTGGCGAAATGGCGCATGGATACGACCAGCACGAGGGCGGTCAGGATGGCGGTAAAGGGGTTGGCAAAGGCGGCCACCACCTGCTCGCGCGTGCCGCCGATGGCTGCGCCGAACAGATACAGCCAAACGGGCAGCATCACCGCCAGCACCACGGCAGAAACGGTCATGAACCAATGATGCGCCGTGCCGCTGTGGGCAGAGCCTGCGCCCACGGCGCGTTTGCGGTCTGTCATATAGGTCATAGCGGCCTCACACGATCACAAGGGTCAGCACGGTCAGAACGACCGAGCCTATGATACAAGCCCAGCCCAGACGCTCGGCGGTTTTGATGTCCAGCCCTAGCCTTGCGTCAAACAGCAAATGCCGCAGGCCAGCAAGGTAGTGATACCACACCGCCCAAAGCGAGCCTGTCATCACAAGCTTGCCAAACCACGATGTCATCACCGCATTGGCCAGCGCGAAATACGGGTCAGACACCGCCGCCGCCAGCAGCCACCACACGCCCAAAATCACGCCCACCATCAAAGCGTGCCCCGTGATCCGCGTTAAGATCGACGAGACTGATGTCATCTGAATGCGGTAGATTTGCAGGTGTGGCGACAAGGGCCGCTCGACCCGTTTGGAAGACCCCGTTGCTTCGGCCATTGGGTAACCTTTCCTTAAGTGTCCATTCGCCTGCACACAAATGCTGCAGCGCAGAGTTCACGTTTCTAAATAGCGCGGAAAACGGCGCTGTCACGCCCTGATGTGGGGCAAAAGCCCTTGTGTTGGCGCAATCAGGCGAAAATTCTTGGCTTGTGATCACAGCCGTGCAGGCAAAGCCCAAATCAGACCGAAACGATGGGCGAAAGCTGGTCGCCCCGCACGCCTGTCACCCCAAATCCGCTGTTTGGGCGCGCTACTGAGATTCCCAAAGCTGTTGCAAGTCTTGCGCATATTCGTTGCACAGGGTGATTGTCTTCTCGCTTGGGCTGTAAAAAGCATTCGCCTCGCCACAATCGGCCACCTTGACGGTGATTTCCTGTGGCAAGCCAAAATGTTCGTTCATTGAGGCGACTTCTTCCGCCAAAAGATCGGCCAAGGGCATTCCTTCTTGCCCGTCGGCCATAACCAAACCGTAGGTGTCGGCGGTGGGTTCTGTGCCCTGAAGCACCGCATCCCAAGCCCCCCGCGCGCTTTCATATTCGTAGGGGCAAGAGTCTAGCTTATAGTCAGGCAGTTCCAAATCCACCGCCAATTGTTTGCGTGCTTCGGGATTTGCGCCGTAAAACAGGCAAACCACGCTATAATAGCGCTGAATGTCTAAAGAATGCACATCAGCATAGGCACTTAAATCAGGCGCGGCAGAGGTGTCTCCGGCATGCAGGGCATAGGCTTTGGCATCGCTGGTCAGAATGGCGGCGGCAGAGGCTTCCTCCCAGATGTCATTCATCAAAATCACAGAAAGCGTATCGGCGGCGTCTTCTTCTTTCCCCAAGACGGGAATCTCAAGCACATCAATCAACCCGTGGCCCAGTTCATGGTAAAAGGTGGCGATCACCTCGTTGGCGATAAAGTCCGCCTCTTCCTGATCTTCGGGGAATTGGAAAACCGTCTCCGCATGGCCGCAACCCGCCACGACAACCCAAACACCCAAAGCCAGCATAAAGCGCCGCATCATCTTCCCCCGCAAGTTTTGCGAAACAGTGCCACGCGATCACATCGGAATCAACGCCCAGTAATCCAGATCTAGCAGCACATCGGGGGCATATTTGCCCGCAGCATCGCGCAATTCAAATGGTACAGCCCCTTGGCGCGTTGCCACCAACCGCAGTCGCAAGGCCCCCACTCCGGGTGCTGCGGTTTCGGCCTTATCCAGCACCTGCGACCAAGCGCGCACCGTATCGCCTGCAAAACACGGGTTCACATGCGCCCCACCGTTCAGCGCCACGATCAATTGCGCATTGGCCAGCCCGTTGAACGATAAGGCACGCGCCAGACTGATCACATGGCCGCCGTAGATCAGCCTTTTGCCGTCAGGGCGCTGGGTTGCATCAAAATGCACCTTGGCGGTGTTCTGCCACAGGCGCGTGGCCAACATATGTTCCGCCTCTTCGATCGTTACACCGTCGACATGGTCGATCACTTCTCCCACGGCATAATCGCCAAAACGGTGCGGTTCGCCTGCGCGGGTAAAATCGTAGCGGGTGAAATCTAGGCCCTCAGGAATGACCAAATCTGCCGCCGCCACCGATGATGCCAACTCTGGCACCACCGCCACAGGCGCAGGCCCAAGCGCGCGGGTTTTCAACATCACCCAGCGCACATATTCCAGCACCTTCACCCCATGCTGGTTCACCCCCGTCGTGCGCACCCAAACCACGCCCGACGCCCCGTTAGAGTTTTGCTTGACCCCGATCACCGTGCTTTGCGATTGCAGCGTGTCACCCGGCCAAACAGGGGCCAGCCAGCGCCCTTCGGCATAGCCAAGGTTCGCCACGGCGTTCAGGCTGATGTCGGGCACGGTTTTGCCAAAGACGGTGTGAAAGGTGATCAAATCATCCATCGGGCTTTGCGCCAGCCCACAGGCCCGCGCAAATTCGTCTGATGAATGCAAAGCGCCCCGTGCCGGATAAAGCGCATGATACAAAGCGCGCTCGCCCCCCGACAGAGTGCGGGGAACTGCGTGCAAGATCACCTCGCCCACGCGGTAGTCTTCAAAAAAACGGCCCGGATTGGTCTTCATGGCACAGCCTGCATTAGGGTTAGGGGGCAAACCTGCCCCTATTGCTCGCCCAGTTTCAGATCGGGGTGATAGGTTCCGGGCACCTCTTTGACGACCGCCTGCCCGCAGCGCATGACACCGCGCGCCGCATCAAAGGCATAGGTCGGCCCGCCATGCAGCGCCCAGCCTTTGGCCAAGGCATCCGACACACGGTGGCAAAAGGCCGAGGTGTCATCGTCACTTAAAAACCGATACAGATTCATCGCTTACCCCAGCACTGGATAGCCAAGCCACTTGTGCAACTCGGCAATGGCCACAAACACCACAAGACAGATCACAACATAGATCACATCATTGATCAGCGCACCCTTCGCAGGCTTGGGCGCGCGCACTTCCATCTTGTTGATGAAAATGACATCCACCACCGCCCAAGCCATCATGCCCCCGAACAAGATGATCGAGGCTACATCCCCATTCACCAGCAAATGCGCCAAGGCCCAAGTTTTCACCGCCGTCAGCATCGGGTGGCGCAGATAGGTGCGCAACGTGCCACGGTTGGCCTTCATAAACATCAAAATCACCGCGGTCAGCATCAGCAGGTTGTTGATGTGCTTAAAGAAGTCCGGCGGCGTCCAAACCACGATCACATCGGCCGCGCGGTAGCCCGTGATCATCAAATACAGCGCCAGCACCGAAAGCAGCGTTGCCACCCCCTTGCCCAGCCCATCGCCCAGCTTGGCGCGAAAGCCGGGGGTGATGCGTTTCATCAAATGCGAATAGGCCCAAATCAAGACACCGAGACTCAAAGAAAACATGGTCACTCCTGCAAAACTGCAATGGCACGGGCTTTGACGATCAAAGCTTGTGCGGCTAAGATATGCAGGTTCTCGACGATCTTTCCATCCAGAACCGCAACGCCCTGCCCATTTGCCAGCGCCGCGTTATAGGCCGCAATCTGGCGCTGCGCCAAATCCAGCTCTTCGGGCGAGGGCGCAAAGACACGGTTCGCCACCGCCACCTGATCCGGATGGATCAACGTCTTGCCATCAAACCCCATATCGCGGCCCTGCACAGATTCCGCCTCTAGCCCCGCCGCATCGCGAAAGGCGTTGAAAACGCCGTCCACAATCAAGCGCCCATGCGCCTTTGCCGCCAGCAAACACAGCCCAAGGCTGGTCGCCAAAGGAGCGCGGTCGTGGCGATACCGCGCGCCCAAGTCCTTGGCCAAATCATTGGTCCCCATCACCAGCCCACGCAACGCGCCAAACCCCGCGATCTGCACCGCGTTCAACATGCCCAGCGGCGTTTCCATCATAGCCCACAGCGGCTTATCAGGTGCCAGCAGCGCCACAGCCGCCAGATCAGCGGCCCCGTTCACCTTGGGCACCAAAATCCCATCGACCGACCCGTGGCTGGCAAAGGCTAAGGCATCTTCCTGCCCCCAAGCCGAGTCCAACCCGTTGATCCGCACCAACCGCAACCTGCGGCCATAGTCAATTTCACCCAAAACCGCGCCCAAACTCGCGCGCGCTGCGAGTTTTTCCTCCGGCGCGACAGCATCTTCCAAATCAAAGATAATCGCATCAGCCGCCAAAGTGGCCGCCTTTTCCAAAGCCCTGCCCTTCGAGGCGGGGATGTAAAGCATCGAGCGGACGGGATTTGCACTGTTCATCGGATCACCAAGCAATAATCTTGCGCCAACTGGCGTCAAAAAGACATTTCGCACAAGCAGCACTCCGCTGCAATGCAGAAAATCTGTCGCCGCGCGCTTGCTTTACCACGTCTTTGCAAAAAAGCGGCCAAATGCGCCCCACCATCTTACAACGGCAAAGGCCAATCATGGACCGTCACCTTTTCGCCCTTTCCTTGGGCATCGCAGGCTTGATCTTGGCGACGGGCCTAGGCCACAGCCAAACAACGCCTTATGCAAACATTCCAAACAGCGCCATAATCGGCTCGACCCCGGTCAGCCCCCGCCCGATCAAATCCGCGCCAATCACCAGCAGCGACCATGTGACGATGCGAAAGAACAAAGCCTCGGGCAAGCGGCGCACAGCCCAAACGCCAAAGTAAACCGACGCCGCCGCCACAGGCATCAAAACCGCAGCCGTCTCTAAACTGCTCAGCGTGATCTGGCCCAAGAAGTAATAGGGCACCAGTTTGACCGCGTTGATATACGCAAAGGCGATGGTTGACGTGCCCGCAAACACCGCTTTGCGTAAGCCCAAAGGCAGGGTCCAAACCTGATAGGGCGGCCCGCCGGTGTGGCTGACAAAACTGGTGAACCCCGCAATCGTGCACCAAAACATCCCCTTGCCCACCGTCGCAGGGTGCGGCCCCGCCGCAACCGGCTTGCGCAGCAAAGTGTTCAGCGAAAACGCCACAGCAATCGTGCCCACCAGCGCAGTCACCCAATCTTCCGAGATATAGCGCGCAATCGACCAACCCACGCCAACCCCGAGTGTCATCCCGACACAGGCAATCGCCAGCACGCGTTTGTCAAATTCCTTGCGGTAGGCATAAAGCCCGAACCAATCCGACACGACATAAACCGGCAACATCAACCCCGCAGCCGCCACCGGCGAAATCGCCAGCGACATGACTGGAACCACCAAGGCACCCACCAAGGGCAACCCACCCTTGCTGACACCGGTCAAAAAGGCCGCAATCACCGCCACGGTCCAAAATTCCCAGCCCTGCATCCCACCCGTTCCTTCATTTTGGCCCAAATACTCGCGCGGGGTGCGGGGGGCAGCAGGCCCCCCGGCCTTGGCGACAGGCGCGTTTTGCGCTTTGCTAGCGCAATCATCGCCCCGTTACCATCCCGAAGCCCATTGCTGCACCGCAGCACTCTTGTGCTGCGCAAAGTTTTGGGATTAAGCCACGCCATCCATTTTAGCTTGTAACCCAAAAGGGGATTCGCACATGGCCAGACCGAAGATCGCGCTGATCGGCGCCGGGCAGATCGGGGGCACGCTTGCCCACCTCGCCGCTCTCAAGGAACTTGGCGACGTCATCCTGTTTGACATCGCCGAAGGCACACCGCAGGGCAAAGCGCTTGATATCGCGCAATCCGGCCCGATCGAAGGGTTTGATGCCTCGCTCAAAGGCGCAAATTCCTATGCCGACATCGCAGGGGCCGATGTTTGCATCGTCACCGCCGGCGTGCCGCGCAAACCGGGGATGAGCCGCGATGACCTGTTGGGCATCAACCTTAAAGTGATGAAATCCGTGGGTGAGGGTTTGAAGGCCCATGCTCCCAAAGCATTTGTCATCTGCATCACCAACCCGCTTGACGCGATGGTTTGGGCTTTGCGCGAATTCTCGGGCCTGCCGCACCATATGGTCGTTGGCATGGCAGGCGTTTTGGATGCTGGCCGCTTCCGTCACTTCCTTGCCACCGAATTCAACGTCTCGATGCGCGATGTCACCGCCTTTGTTCTGGGCGGGCACGGCGACACAATGGTGCCCTTGGCGCGCTATTCCACCGTGGCAGGCATTCCCTTGCCCGATCTGGTCAAAATGGGCTGGACAACGCAAGACAAGCTTGACGCCATCATCCAACGCACCCGCGATGGCGGGGCCGAGATTGTGGGCCTTTTGAAAACTGGCTCTGCCTTCTACGCCCCCGCCGCTTCCGCGATTGAAATGGCCGAAGCTTACCTGAAAGACCAAAAGCGCCTGCTGCCCTGTGCGGCCTATGTTGATGGGGCCTTTGGCCTGAAAGACATGTATGTCGGCGTTCCGGTTATTCTGGGCGCTGGCGGGGTAGAGCGTCTGGTGGAAATCCAGATGACCGAAGACGAAAACGCCATGTTCCAAAAGTCGGTCGACGCCGTCAAAGGCCTTGTTGCTGCTTGCAAGGCCATCGACCCGTCGCTGGCCTAAGCCTGCCAAACTTCGACACATCGGCGCTGCGCCTTTCGCCCAGCGCCGATTTTTCGCAAAAAAATCGACCCCAGCGCGCCTTCGGGCGCGCCTTTTTTTGGCCATGATCCGCGCGTTGACTTCCCCGCGCCCGCCCGCGACATTCGCCCAAAATGCAGAGGCCACGATGACCCAATTTGACGCCGAACTTGAAACCCGCCTGACGCGCTATGCTGCCATCGACAGCCAAAGCGATGAAGACAGCCCCTCTGCCCCCTCCACCCAAGTGCAATTCGGCATGCTCAATCTTCTGCGCGATGAACTCACCGCCATGGGTGCGCAGGATGTGACCCTTACCGATTACGGCGTGGTGCTGGCCACTATCCCCGCGACAGCCCAAGGGCCAACCATCGCCTTTCTGGCCCATGTTGATACCGCCCCCGCCTTTGCTGCCACAGGCGTCAAACCCCGTGTGCATCGCGGTTATAATGGGGGTGCGATCAGCTTTCCCGAAGCCCCAGCGCTGGTTCTATCGCCCGACACCTCGCCCGAACTGGGCAAGAAACTGGGCCACACGATCATCACCGCCTCGGGCGACACGTTGCTTGGGGCGGATGACAAAGCAGGCGTTGCGATCCTGATGACCGCAGCACGCCATATGCTGACCCATCCCGAACTTAAACACCCCAAAATCCGCCTCGCCTTCACCCCCGATGAAGAAATCGGTCGGGGTGTCGACAAACGCCTGCCCGCCGACATAGGTGCTGACTTTGCCTATACCTTTGACGGCTCTAGCGTGGGCGAGATTGAATATGAAAGCTTTTCCGCCGACGGCGCACAGGTCAAAATCACCGGTGTTTCCGCCCATCCCGGCTGGGCCAAGGGCAAGCTCGTCAATGCGCTGCATCTGGCAGCCCAACTGATCACCGCCCTGCCCCTGACCACGATGAGCCCTGAAGTCACCCAAGGCCGCGACGGTTTTATCCACCTGACCGATATGTCCGGCACCGCCGCGGAAGTAACCCTGCGGTTCATCCTGCGCGATTTTGAACGCCAAGGGCTGGCTGAAAAAGGGGCGTTGCTGCGCCAGATTTGCGGGCAGATCGCGGCCCTAGAACCACGCGCCACGGTGGATGTCACCATCCGCCCGCAATACCGCAACATGCGCTATTGGCTGGAAACCGATATGCGCCCCGTCACACTGGCGCAAAACGCCTGCCGTACTTTGGGGATCACCCCCGTCTCAAAACCCATTCGCGGCGGCACCGATGGGTCGCGGTTGACCGAAATGGGCCTGCCCACGCCCAACCTGTTCACCGGCATGCAGGAAATTCACGGCCCGCTTGAATGGGTATCAGTGCAAGACATGGGCGTTGCGACCAACCTATGCCTGACCATAGCAAAGCTAGCGGCCAAGTGACCCGCCCGATCTCTCCCTACCACGCGCCGGGGTTCTATGACGACGCCCTGTCAAAAGGCCGCCACCGCGATATCGTGGGCGGGCGGTGGGAAGAGACGGGGCTGGTGCAAATGCAACTTCTCCTCGCCGCAGGGCTAGACCCGCACCACCGCTTGGCAGACATCGGGGCCGGATCGCTGCGCCTTGGCTGCCGCGCTGTGCCCTATTTGCACCCCAACCACTACTGGGCCACCGATCTGTCAGGCGCGTTGATGCGGCGCGGCTACGAAGAAGAACTGGCCGAAAAATCGCGACTATCGCCCGATCACCTGATCGAAGATGCCAATTTTGACTTGCACGGTCTGCCCGATGACATCGACTTTGCCATCGCCTTCGCCGTCTTCACCCACCTGCCGCTGACTTTTCTGCAAACCGCCCTGCCCAAGATCCGCCACAGGTTCCCGCGCTTGAAAAAACTGCTGTTCACCGTGTTTTTAGCCCCCGATGCCCCCCAAGCCCGCGCCCCCGTGCGCCAACCTGACGGCGTTGTGACCCACCCCGACCGCGCGCCCTATCATCATCTGGCCGAGGATGTTCTGGCCGCCGCCCAAGCCGCAGGCTTTAGCGCCACCCTGTCAGACCCCTATCTGCCGCGCGGCCAGCGGCTTTGCACCGCCCTGCCCTGCTGATTCCTACATATTTCTTACCAATTTATAGTTTGTGATCACAGAAAATTTTCCTGTGATCACAAATGTCGCTTTTCCAAGCCCCTTTCGCATTTCGCATTTTGAACAGGCCGCAATCTGTGGCAATAGCCTGCAAAACCACCATTTGCGGGGCGTAAGATGAATATCCATGAGTATCAGGCCAAGGCCCTGCTGCGCAGCTATGGCATTCCGGTGTCAGACGGGCGCTTTGTCACACGGGCCGAAGATGCCAAAACCGCCGCAGGCGAACTTGACGGCCCGTTGTGGGTTGTCAAAGCGCAAATCCACGCTGGTGGCCGCGGCAAGGGCCATTTTGTCGAGGCCGAGGCTGGCGAAAAAGGTGGCGTGCGTCTGGCGCGTTCGGTGGAAGAAGCCGCCGAGTTCACCCGCCAAATGCTTGGCCGCACGCTGGTCACTTTGCAAACCGGACCGCATGGCAAACAGGTCAACCGTATTTACATCGAAGACGGTTCCGACATTGCCCGCGAATTCTATCTGGCCCTGCTGATCGACCGCTCCACCTCGCGCATCTCGATCGTCTGCTCGACCGAAGGCGGGATGAGCATTGAAGATGTAGCGCATAATACGCCCGAAAAGATCCTGTCCTTTTCCATCGACCCTGCCGCTGGTTTTTCGGAATACCACGGTCGCCGTGTCGCCTTTGCGCTGGGGTTGACCGGCAATCAGGTCAAGCAATGCGTCGGCATTGTGAAGAACCTGTACAAGCTGTTCGTCGAAAAAGACATGGATATGCTGGAAATCAACCCCTTCGTCGTGCTGAAAGACGGTGGGTTGAAGCTGCTAGATGCCAAGATGAGCTTTGACGGCAACGCCATGTTCCGCCACCCCGAAATCGCCGCCCTGCGCGATGAAACCGAAGAAGACGCCAAAGAACTGGCCGCTTCGAAGTTCGATTTGAACTACATCGCGCTTGATGGCGAAATCGGCTGCATGGTCAACGGTGCTGGTCTGGCGATGGCGACGATGGACATCATCAAGCTTTACGGCGCAGAACCTGCCAACTTTCTGGATGTGGGCGGTGGCGCGACCAAGGAAAAAGTGACCGAGGCGTTCAAGATCATCACCTCTGACCCCAACGTCAAAGGCATCTTGGTCAACATCTTCGGCGGCATCATGCGCTGCGACATCATCGCCGAAGGCGTGATTGCTGCGGTCAAAGAAGTGGGCCTGAAAGTGCCATTGGTCGTGCGGCTTGAAGGCACCAATGTGGAACTGGGCAAAGACATCATCCGCAATTCCGGCCTGAACGTCATCGCCGCCGACAACCTGTCGGATGCGGCCAAGAAGATCGTCAAGGCCGTCAAGGGTTAAGCCGTAGGGTGCGTGATTTCACGCACCTCCCCCATAACGGTGCGTGAGATCACGCACCCTACCTAAGGAGGCCCCGATGGCCGTACTCGTCAACAAGAATACCCGCGTCATCTGTCAGGGCTTCACCGGAAGCCAAGGCACGTTCCACTCTGAACAAGCCATCGCCTACGGCACGCAGATGGTGGGCGGTGTCACGCCGGGCAAGGGCGGCACCAGCCACCTTGGCCTTCCGGTGTTCGACAGCGTGCACGATGCGCGCCTTGCCACGCAGGCCAATGCCTCGGTGATCTATGTGCCACCGCCCTTTGCTGCGGATTCGATCCTTGAAGCCATCGACGCCGAGATGGAGCTGATCGTCTGCATCACCGAAGGCATTCCGGTCTTGGATATGATGAAGGTCAAGCGCGCGCTGCTGAACTCTAAGTCGCGTCTCATCGGGCCGAATTGCCCCGGCGTTATGACACCGGGCGAATGCAAGATCGGCATCATGCCGGGCAGCATCTTCTCGCGCGGTTCGGTCGGCGTTGTGTCGCGTTCGGGCACGCTGACCTATGAGGCGGTCAAGCAAACCACCGACGTGGGGCTTGGCCAATCCTCGGCTGTGGGCATCGGCGGCGATCCGATCAAAGGGTCCGAGCATATCGACATTCTAGAGATGTTCTTGGCCGACCCTGAAACCCACTCTATCATCATGATAGGCGAAATCGGCGGCGCTGCCGAAGAAGACGCCGCCCAGTTTCTGGCGGATGAGAAAAAGCGCGGCCGTTGGAAACCCACCGCTGGCTTTATCGCAGGCCGCACTGCCCCCACGGGCCGACGCATGGGCCATGCCGGCGCCATCGTGGCTGGCGGCAAGGGCGACGCGGAAAGCAAGATCGAAGCGATGAAATCCGCTGGCATCATCGTGGCCGACAGCCCCGCCACTTTGGGCGAAGCCGTGATGAAAGCGCTAGGTCGCTAACCTTTTCTCAACGGGGGAAGAAGCCCCCTTTGCCCGCATTTTCAAAAGGCACTGATCATGACCGAACAGACCCCGAACGCCGCCTTCCACGCCTCGTCTTTCTTGCAAGGGGCCAATGCCGATTACGTTGACCAACTGGCCGCGCGCTATGCGACAGACCCCGCCTTGGTCGATGGGCAATGGGCCGAGTTCTTCCGCCTGCTGGGCGATTCAGGGCTGGAACAAAAGCGCCAAGCCGCAGGCCCGTCTTGGGCGCGCGCCGATTGGCCGCCGCAGCCGAACGATGATCTGACGGCAGCGATGACCGGCGAATATCCGGCGGAAGCCAAGTCTGCGGGCAAGAAAATCACCGAAAAAGCGGCTGAAAAGGGCATTTCCCTGAACGACGCCCAAGTGCGCCGCGCCGTGCTGGATTCGGTGCGCGCCATCATGCTGATCCGCGCCTACCGTATTCGCGGCCACCTTGCCGCCGATCTTGACCCGTTGGGCATTGTCGAACGTGGCCAGCACCCCGAGCTTGACCCCACCTCTTACGGCTTCACCGAAGCCGATATGGACCGCCCGATCTTTATCGACATGGTGCTGGGGCTTGAAATGGCCTCGATGCGCCAGATCGTCGAGATCGTGAAACGCACCTACTGCGGCACCTTTGCGCTGCAATATATGCACATTTCCGACCCAGATCAGGCGGGCTGGCTGAAAGAGCGTATCGAAGGCTACGGCAAAGAAATCGCCTTCACCCGCGAAGGCCGCAAAGCCATTCTCAACAAACTGGTCGAAGCCGAAGGCTACGAAAAGTTCTTGCACGTCAAATACATGGGCACCAAGCGCTTCGGCCTTGACGGGGCCGAAGCGCTTATCCCCGCGATGGAGCAGATCATCAAGCGCGGCGGCAATCTGGGTGTGCGCGAGATCAACTTTGGCATGCCGCATCGTGGCCGTCTGAACGTTTTGGCCAATGTGCTGCAAAAGCCATACAAGGCGATCTTCCACGAATTCCAAGGCGGCAGCTATAAGCCCGAAGATGTCGACGGGTCGGGCGATGTGAAATACCACCTCGGCGCGTCTTCCGACCGCAGCTTTGATGGCAACGCGGTTCACCTGTCGCTGACCGCCAACCCGTCACACCTTGAAGCGGTCAATCCCGTGGTGCTGGGCAAAGTGCGCGCCAAGCAAGACCAGATCGGCGATACCGACCGCCATCAGGCGATGCCCGTGCTGCTGCACGGCGATGCAGCCTTTGCGGGCCAAGGTGTGGTCGCTGAATGCTTTGGCCTGTCAGGGCTGAAAGGCCACCGCACGGGTGGCACGATCCACATCGTGGTCAACAACCAGATCGGCTTTACCACAGCGCCGTCCTATTCGCGCTCATCCCCCTACCCCACCGACATCGCCTTGATGGTGGAAGCGCCGATTTTCCACGTCAACGGCGATGATCCCGAAGCCGTAGTGCATGCCGCCAAAGTGGCGACAGAATTCCGCCAAAAGTTCCACAAAGATGTCGTCATCGACATCTTCTGCTATCGCCGCTTTGGACATAACGAGGGCGACGAGCCCATGTTCACCAATCCGGCGATGTACACGCGCATCCGCAAGCAAAAGACCACCTTGCAACTTTACGCTGAACGTCTGGTCAAAGACGGTCTGATGCCCGAGGGCGAGATCGAGGATATGAAGGCCGCCTTCCAAGCCAAGCTGAACGAAGAGTTTGAAGCGGGCAAAGCCTATAAACCCAACAAAGCCGATTGGCTGGATGGGCGCTGGAAGAATATGCAGCCCAAGGATCTGGATAATTACCAGCGCGGCGAAACTTGGATCAAACCTGAAACCATGGCCGAAGTGGGCGCAGCCCTCACCCGTGTGCCTGACGCGTTTGACATCCATAAAACCGTTTCCCGCCAGCTAGATGCCAAAAAAGAGATGTTCGCGACAGGCAAGGGCTTTGATTGGGCCACCGCCGAAGCGCTGGCCTTTGGCAGCCTTGTGACCGAAGGCTTCCCTGTGCGCCTGTCAGGCCAAGATTGCACGCGCGGCACCTTTAGCCAGCGCCATTCGGCCTTTGTCGACCAAGTGACCGAAGCGCGCCACTACCCGCTGAACCACATCCGCCCCGGCCAAGCCCGCTACGAAGTGATCGATTCCATGCTGTCGGAATATGCGGTTTTGGGCTTTGAATACGGCTATTCCTTGGCCGAACCCAACGCTTTGACCATGTGGGAAGCGCAGTTTGGCGATTTCGCCAATGGCGCGCAGATCATGTTTGACCAGTTTGTCAGTTCGGGCGAAAGCAAATGGCTGCGCATGTCGGGCCTTGTTTGCCTGCTGCCGCACGGCTTTGAAGGCCAAGGGCCGGAACACTCGTCAGCACGTCTAGAGCGCTTCTTGCAATCGTCGGCGCATGACAACTGGATCGTGGCCAACTGCACCACGCCTGCGAACTACTTCCACATCCTGCGCCGCCAGATGCACCGCGATTTTCGCAAACCGCTGATCTTGATGACGCCGAAGTCGCTGCTGCGTCATCCGATGTGCATCTCGGATGCCGCCGATTTCACCGATGGGTCAACCTTCCACCGCGTGCTGTGGGATGATGCGCAAAAGGGCCATTCGGCGTTGGCCTTGTCAGCCGATGACAAGATCAAGCGCGTGGTTCTGTGTTCGGGCAAGGTTTACTACGACCTTCTGGCCGAACGCGATGCGCGTGGGTTGACCGACACCTACCTGATGCGCGTTGAACAGCTTTACCCCGTGCCGACCGTGCCGCTGACCGAAGAACTGGGTCGCTTCAAAAACGCCGAATTCGTCTGGTGCCAAGAAGAACCCAAAAACGCCGGCGCGTGGTCGTTTATTGAACCCGAGCTGGAAGCCCTGCTTGTCAAAGTCGGTGCGAAATTCAGCCGCCCGCGCTATGCGGGGCGCATCGCCTCGGCCTCTCCCGCCACGGGTCTGGCCAGCAAACACAAAGCCGAACAAACAGCCCTCGTCAACGACGCCTTGGCTTAAGGAGCAGATGGTTATGACCGATGTAATGGTGCCCTCACTGGGCGAAAGCGTGACCGAGGCGACCGTGTCGACGTGGTTCAAAAAGCCCGGCGATGTGGTGAAAGTAGACGAAATGCTGTGCGAGCTCGAAACCGATAAGGTTTCCGTCGAAGTGCCCAGCCCCGTCGCTGGCGTTCTGGCCGAAATCATCGCCCCCGAAGGCACCACCGTGCCCGCAGGCGCGCGCTTGGCGATTGTGACCGAAGGCGCTAGCGCCGCTGTAGCAGCCCCCAAAGCCGGAGCGCCCGTGGCAACGCCCGCAGCCCCCGCTGGCAAAGACGTCGAAGACGCCCCCGCCGCCAAGAAAGCGATGGCCGAAGCGGGCCTGACCTCTGCCCAAGTCACCGGCACAGGCCGCGATGGCCGCATCATGAAGGAAGACGTGGCCAAGGCTGCAGCCGCCCCTGCGGCCGCCGCAGCCTCTACCCCCGCGCCCGCTGCCATCCCCCGCGCGCCCATTCCGGCTGACGATGCCGCCCGTGAAGAGCGCGTCAAGATGACCCGCCTGCGCGCCACCATCGCCAAGCGCCTGAAAGACGCGCAAAACACTGCCGCCATGCTGACCACCTATAACGAGGTCGACATGTCTGGCGTGATGGAACTGCGCAACACCTACAAAGACATCTTTGAAAAGAAGCACGGCGTGAAGCTGGGCTTCATGTCGTTCTTCGTCAAAGCCTGTATCCACGCTTTGAAAGAAATCCCCGAGGTGAATGCTGAAATCGACGGGCAGGATGTGGTTTATAAAAACTACGTCCACATGGGGGTTGCCGTGGGCACGCCCAACGGCCTTGTCGTGCCCGTGCTGCGCGACGCCGACCAGATGAGCTTTGCGGGCATCGAAAAGAAGATTGCCGAAATGGGGGCCCGCGCGCGGGATAACAAGCTGACCATGGCCGATATGCAGGGCGGCTCTTTCACCATTTCCAACGGCGGGGTCTACGGCTCGCTGATGTCGTCGCCCATCTTGAACCCGCCGCAGTCGGGCATCTTGGGGATGCACAAGATCCAAGACCGCCCTGTGGTTGTGGCTGGCCAGATTGTGATCCGCCCGATGATGTATCTGGCGCTGTCGTATGACCACCGCATCGTCGATGGCAAAGGCGCTGTGACCTTCCTTGTGCGCGTCAAAGAAGCGCTGGAAGATCCCCGCCGCTTGTTGATGGATTTGTGATTTAACCCCGTCGGAGGGGCGCTTAGCCCCTCCCGCCAAAGGCGCACCATGACCCCTGAACTCACCGCCCTCACCCTTGCCGCCTTGGTGCAAGTGGCCCAGTTCACCCTGTTTGCCGTTCCGGCCAATAGGGATCTGAGCGTCGATTACACCCTAAGCCCGCGCGATACCGCCCCTCCGCGCCCGCTGTCCAAGATCACCGCCCGCCTAGGCCGCGCGCTGAACAACCATTTCGAAGCGCTGGCCCTGTTCACCATCGCCGTTGTGGTCGTGACCTTGGGCGAAAAATCCAGCCCACTGACAGTCGCTTGCGGATGGGCCTATCTGGCCGCCCGCATCGTGTATGTGCCCGCCTATGCCTTTGGCTGGCAACCTTGGCGCTCGCTGATCTGGAGCGTGGGGCTTCTTGCCACCACCGTTATGCTTGTGGCTGCCCTGCTGTAAAACGGCAACCCGCAGTCCCGCGAAAAGGAAAAGACCATGGCAGAGTTTGATGTGATCGTGATCGGCGCCGGCCCCGGCGGCTATGTCTGCGCCATACGGGCAGCGCAACTGGGCCTCAAGGTGGCCGTGGTCGAAGGCCGCGATGCCTTGGGCGGCACCTGCCTGAACGTAGGATGTATCCCCTCCAAGGCGCTCTTGAACGCCACGCATCACCTGCACGAAGTGCATGAGAACTTTGAAAAGATGGGCCTGATGGGGGCCACCCCCACGGTCGATTGGGCCAAGATGCAGGCCTATAAGGCCGAGGTTGTCAGCGGCAACACCAAGGGCATTGAGTTCTTGTTCAAGAAAAACAAGATCACTTGGCTGAAAGGCTGGGGCACGATCCCTGCCGCCGGTGAGGTCAAAGTGGGCGACGATCTGCACCAAGCCCGCCACATCATCATCGCTACCGGCTCTGAACCCGCCAGCCTGCCGGGCGTCACGGTGGATGAGGTGAATGTCGTCACCTCTACCGGCGCTTTGACCCTGCCCAAGATTCCCGCCACCATGACCGTGATCGGCGCTGGCGTGATCGGGCTGGAACTCGGCTCTGTCTACGCGCGCTTGGGCACCAAGGTGACGGTGATTGAATACCTTGATGTCATCACCCCCGGCCAAGATGCCGAGGTGCAAAAGACCTTCCAAAAGATCCTCACCAAACAGGGCCTGCACTTCATTCTGGGCGCTGCGGTGCAGGGTGTGACGGGCACGACCACCACCTACAAATCCCGCGCTGACGGGGTTGAATCGTCAGTGACCGCCGATGTCGTCCTGCTTGCCACGGGCCGCAAGCCCTATACCGCTGGCCTAGGGCTTGAAGCCTTGGGGGTCGAAATGGGCCCGCGCGGCACGATCAAAACCGATGCCCATTACGCCACCAACATCGCAGGCCTTTACGCCATCGGCGACGCCATCGCAGGCCCGATGCTGGCCCATAAAGCCGAAGACGAAGGCATGGCCTTGGCCGAAATTGTTGCGGGCAAACATGGCCATGTGAACTACGCCGTCATTCCCGGCGTGATTTATACCACACCCGAGGTGGCATCGGTCGGCGCTACGGAAGAGCAACTTAAAGACCAAGGCCGCGCCTACAAAGTCGGCAAATTCCCCTTCATGGGCAACGCCCGCGCCAAGGCTGTGTTCCAAGCCGACGGCTTTGTGAAAATCCTTGCCGACGCCGCCACCGACCGCATCTTGGGCGCGCATATCATCGGCCCCGCCGCAGGCGATCTGATCCACGAAGTCTGTGTCGCGATGGAATTTGGCGCCTCGGCCCAAGACCTCGCGCTCACCTGCCACGCCCATCCCACCTACTCTGAAGCGGTGCGCGAAGCAGCCCTAGCCTGCGGCGACGGGGCCATCCACGCCTAAAACGCCCCCCCCTTTCATACTTGCACAAATATCCCACGGGGGTGCGGGGGTGTGAAACCCCCGCTCTTTGGCGCGGGTGCGGGGGTGTGAAACCCCCGCTCTTGGCAACGGGTTCGGGGGTGTGAAACCCCCGCTCTTGGCAACGGGTGCGGGGTGTGAAACCCCCGCGGCGCAGCGTTTGGGCCTAGCGCTCGGTCAGTTTCAACTCGATCCGGCGGTTTTGCGCGCGCGCTTCTGGCGTGTTTCCCACCACCACAGGCTGGTACTGCCCAAAGCCCGCAGCAGCCAAACGGTCGGGGGCAAAGCCCAAGACATCGGTCATATAGCGCACCACCGACAAGGCGCGGGCTTGGCTTAGCTCCCAATTGTCGTGAAAATCACCCGTGCCCGACAGGGGCACATCGTCGGTATGGCCGTCGACCCGAATGATCCAGTTCAACCCCGCCGGAATATCGGGCACCACGCGCTGAAGTGTTTGAACCACTTGGGCAATCTGCGCTTGGCCTTCGGGGGCGAGATCGGCGGCACCTTGTTGGAACAGCACCTCTGACGAGAACACAAACCGGTCGCCCACCACCCGCACGCCGGGTTGGCCGGCCAGCAGTTTTGACAATTGGCCAAAGAATTCCGACCGATACTTGGCCAAATCCTGATTTTCCGCCTTCAACCGCCCCGCCTCGGCCGCTTCCAACTCGGCGCGTTTTCTTTGCTCTGCCGCCACCTGTGCCAAAGCTTGGTTCAACTGGCTGCCAAGGGCCGAGATTTGCACATTATTCTTGCTGTCCTTGGCGGCAGAGGCGTCAAGCATCCCCTGCAACTGCGCCAATTGCGCGCGCAAGGCGGTCAGTTGCTGGTTCAGCAGGGCCACGTTGCGGGCCTGTTCAGCCAGTTGCAGATCCTTTTGCGACAGGATGTTTTGCGCCGCAGCCAACAGCGCCTCTTTTTGCGTCTTGGCACTGGCCATGTCTTTTTGCGCAGCATCGGCGGCCGCAAGCAGGGTCAGCGTGTCTTCCGCCTTTTTGCGCTGCTCTTCCAGCGCCAAGGTCATGGCTGTCAGCTCAGTGTCAGACGATTTAAGCTTATCGCGCAGCACCTGTGCCGCCGCCGCATCAACCAACCGTTGTTTTTCGACGTCACTCAGTTGTTGTTGCAAACTGCTTGCGCTGCCAGAAACAGCCGCCAAAGAGGCCGCTTTTTCAGCGGCTTGGCGCTTTAGATCCTCTGTCAAAGCCTGCAACGCCGCCGTTCTTGCCGCTGCCAAACGGGCGGCTTCGGTGCCTGCGTCAATCTCGTCACGCGCCTTGGCCAGCGCCAAAGCGACCGCCTCTTTTTCAGAAATCAGCTTGTTCTGCGCAGCTTGCAGGTCGGCGACCGAAGCCGTCAGCGCCCCGATCTGGTCTTTTTGCCCCGAGGTTTGCGCCAAAAGCCCCGCAACTTGGGTTTCAAAGCTGGCAATCTTGCCTTGCGCTGCGGCCAATTCGCCCTGTTTAGACGACAATTGGCTGTTGAGCGTGGCAATCAAAGCGGATTGCTGGTCGCCCTTGGTCTTGGCCGCATCCAGTTGCACATTCAGGGCGGTGATCTGATCAGACAGCCCTGCCGCTTTGGTCTGCTCTAACCCCAAAGCGTCGGCAAGTTGGGCCACTTGGCCGTTCAAGGCATTCAGCTCAGTGCTTTGGGTGTTGATCGTATCGCGCAGCACCGATTGGGCGACGGTCAAGATCGTTAGCACGAACATCATCACCATCAGCAAAGTGGTGACGGCATCGACAAAGCCCGCCCAGATATTGGGTTGTTCGCGCCCTCTGCGGCTTAACCCCATGGCTAACCACGCCCCGATGTGCCGCGCGCCAAAGATTTGATCGCGGTGGACAGGGCGGCCATTTCACTGCGCAGGTCGGCCACGGTTTCCTGCCGCCCCGCCGAAAGTTCTTCCAATATCCGCAGCAATTGCACGTCGATTGACCGCAGGCGCATGCGGCTTTCGGCATCGGTATAGCCCTGCGCAGCGGTCTCTGATGCCGAAAGCGCTGCGATAATTTTGTCTTGCCCCGCCACCAGACGGTTCAAGGCGGCCACCTGTCCGCTTTCCGCCTCCATCCCCTTGGCCAAACGGCGCACGGCGGTGGCAAGGTCGGCGATCTGCGCATCGCTTTGGGCGCGGCTGGCTTCGGATTGGGCGTAGATGGTCTGCAACACCTCGATCTGGCCCGCGACATGGTCCAAGATCTGGGTCATCACGGTTTGATCGGCCCCTTCGCCTTCGGCCCCCGCAAAACCTAGGCGTGTGATCGAAGACACCCATTCTTCCAACTCACGGTAAAAGCGGTTCTGGCCGTGGCTGGCGAAGAGTTCCAACAGCCCCACAATCAACGACCCCGCCAAGCCCATCAGCGAGGACGAAAACGCCGTGCTCATGCCGCCCAACTGCTCTTGCAAACCGTTCATCAGCTTGGAAAATATCGCAACGCCGGTTTCACCCTCTTGCGGTGCAAGCGATTTGATCGTGCCGACGATGGCGGGAATGGTGGTGGCAAGGCCGTAAAACGTGCCCAAAAGGCCAAGGAAGATCAAAAGGTTGGTCAGATAGCGCGTGATGTCGCGGGCTTCATCAATTCGCGTGGCAACCGAATCCAAGATCGAATGCGCGTTAGACGAGGTGATCTGCCGCTTGGCTTCGCGCCCGCGCAGCAGGGCCGCCAAGGGGGCCAAAAGGCGCGGCGGGCGGGCGTCATCGCTGCCCTCGGTGCCGTTGGCGAAATTCTCGATCCAGCGCACCGATTGGATCAAAATCAGCACCTGCCAGAAACAGGTGACAATGCCCAAGCTAAAGACGCCGATGATAAAGGCGTTCAGCCAAGGGTTGGTCTGCAAGATTTGCAGCACTTCGACCCGAATGAACCACAGGCCCGCAACCAGCAGCGCGCAGGCCAAAAGCATGCTGACGATCTGCCGGATCGGCTGCGTGAACGAGATTTGTGACAAGCCCTGTTGTTTCATGCGCCTACTTGAGCCCGATCTAGAAAGTTTGCGCCACAATAGCAGGCAATGCCCGCTTGCGCCAAGCAAAACAGGCTTAAGCGGTGATGCGCTGCACCATTATAACCAAAGCGTCCAAATCTGCATCCGCAATGCCCAACTGTGCCAGATGGGCGGCGGTTGCTTCTAGATAGGCGCGGTTGGTTCCGCGCCCGCCGACCGCATGGGCGATGATGTCGGCCTGTTCGGATAGGCTTAAGCCGCCGCAGTATTGCTCATGCTGCGGGTCGATCACATAGGTCAGGGCGGTGATATCGCGGCCATCGCGGGTGCGCACAGCCAACCAGTCTTCCAAATAGGCCGAAGAGATCAGTTCGCGCGCGCGTAAAGCCTGTAACGTCGCATCCTCGGCCCCGGTTTCCACCCGAAACGCCACACCGTCGCAAAACGCCCCCGCTGCGCGGTCAAGGGCCAGCACCAGCCCCATGCGTTCCGGCGTGCCACGGTGGTGGATCGACCGCATGCAAAAGCTGCGGTGCCAATCGGTCATGCGGGCCACCTGCGTCTCGGCCACCGGAAAGCCCGGATCCCAGATGAGCGAGCCATAGCCAAAGACCCAAAGCGGTTGCGACATGACCTAGCCCTTTCTGTTGCCTGCTTGTAAACGGGCCTGCGGGCAAAGGAAAAGGGAAGATCACATGCGCTGGGTGCGGTTTTTGCTGTGGTTCGTGCTGGGGCTTGGCGTGCTTTGGGGCGGCTATTGGTTTGTCGGTGCCCGCGCGGTAGAGCGCGGCGCGCAGACTTGGTTCGCAGCCCAAAACGCCGCAGGCTTGGTGGCCAACAACAGCGCCATCACAGTGGCAGGCTTTGCCGACCGCTTCGATCTGACCATAACAGACCCGCATCTGGCCGACCCTGTCAGCGGGTGGGGTTGGCAAGCGCCCTTTGTGCAGATCTTGGCGATGACTTGGAAGCCGTGGCACGTCATCGCGGCCCTGCCGCCGACCCAAGTGATCCACGCACCCGATGGGCAAGATCTGACCCTAGATGCCACCCGCCTGATGGTCAGCGTCTTGATGCAGCCGACCCCGGCCCTCCCCCTGAACCGCGCTGTGGTCGAGGGGGAAGGGTTAAGCCTATCTTCGACCAAGGGCTGGCGAATGGGTTTGGATAAAATGGTGCTGGCCGCACAAACTGTGGATACGCAGGCCAACACCCTGCGTTTGGGCGCCGATGTGGCCACGTTGACCCTCCCGCAGGCCTACGCCAACCTGCCCGACCTTGGCCCTGCCCTGACGGCCTTGCATCTGGATGCCACCGTCACCCTGTCGCAACCCGTCGACCGCAGTTTGCGCGCACCGCATCTGTTGGGCGCAACGCTCGCCCAAGCGCATCTCGGCTGGGGCGTGGCTGAGTTGACCGCAAGCGGAAAGATCGCGCCCGACGCCAACGGCTTTGCCTCTGGCCAGATCGACCTGCACCTGAAAGGGTGGCAAAGCCTGCCTGCGGCGGCGGTGGCCTTGGGGTTGGTTGCGCCCTCTAACCAAGACAGCATCCGGCGCGGGCTAGAGTTTCTTGCCAAAGCCAGCCCCGATCCAGAGGTGATCTCGCTGGCGCTAAAACTGGCGGATGGGCAGATGACTTTGGGGTTCATCCCCTTGGGGCCTGCCCCGCGTCTGCCCTAGGTCAACGGCAGTAATCCCCACCGCCATGCGCGGCCACGTCAAAATGGATGTGGTTTTCGTGAAACCCGTCTGATCCGGGGCCTAGGATGGTGTAAAACGTGCCACACCCCGCCTTTTGCGCAGCTTTGATCTGGCGACCATAGTCGGCGGCCACGGTCAGGGTGCTGCCATCGGCCAGTTTAAAGCCTGCAATATCAATCGCCTGCCCTAAGCCATGCACCGAAACCGGATTGCCCGGCACATTGTTGCGCGGGCGGCAGGCGTAGCTGTCGGCCACGTTCAGGCGCACCACAGCGTTGTCAAATGCCGGTTGCAACCCTGTCGTCACCCAATGCGCCAAGGCCAAAGCTTCGGCGCAGTCAATCGTCGCCGGAGGCACCAGTTTGACGCCCGAAATCTCATTGACCAAAACCGGATCTTGCACCCGACACCCCTTGGCGCGCGCCTTCATGGGCGGCAGGGCCTTGCCCTTGATTTGGACGCTTTGACAGACCGATCCGACCAGCGAGGGCGCAATTTTGGGGCCTTTTGCGCTAAAATCTGGCCGCTTCATCGGGCGAAACCCCGCCAAACCGCTTTCCAGCGCGGGCGGCCTTGATTTGGGATGAACCAGCGTAGACCCAAACGCAGGGCGCGGCTTTGGGTGAAACTGGGCCAAATCGCCTTCGGCCCGTGCAAGGCCGCAGGTCAGCATCGCCGCCGCAAGGCCCATGCAAAAGCGCACTTAAGCGTCGGTCTTCTTGCTGGCGCCAACCCTGCCAAAATCGGGGGCAGATGTATCTTGCCCCGCTTCGATAATCCCGCGACGAATGGCGCGGGTGCGGGTGAAATAGTCAAACAGATGATCCCCGTCGCCCATGCGAATGGCGCGTTGCAGCACGAACAACTCTTCGGCAAAGCGGCCCAGAATGTCGAGCACGGCATCCTTGTTGGTCAAAAACACATCGCGCCACATGGTCGGGTCGCTGGCGGCGATACGGGTGAAATCGCGAAAGCCTGTGGCCGAGTATTGGATAACTTCGCTATTTGACACCTGCGCCAAGTGATCGGCCACGCCGACCATAGTATAGGCGATCAGGTGGGGCGTGTGGCTGACAACGGCCAGCACCAGATCATGGTGGGCCGGATCCATCGTATCAACCTTTGCCCCCATCGCTTGCAGCAATTGGCGCAAGCGGTCCAAAGCTTGGGCATCCACTTCGGCGGCGGGGGTTAACAGCCACCAACGATTGTCAAACAGCGTGGCAAAACCAGCGCGGGGGCCGGAATACTCCGTACCCGCCATCGGGTGACCGGGGATGAAATGCACGCCATTGGGAATATGCGGCTGCACAGCGGCAATCACCGCCTGTTTCACCGAGCCCACATCCGTCACCGTGGCCCCTGCCGCCAGATGCGGGCCGATTTCGGCGGCAATCGCAGCCATCGCCCCCACGGGCACAGCCAGCACCACCAGATCAGCGCCCGCAACCGCTTCGGCGGCGGTGGCATAAACATGGTCGCACAGGCCGATTTCCAGCGCCACGGCACGGGTCTCAGCCGATTTCGCATGGCCCACAATCTGCCCCGCCAGCCCCTTGGCCCGCATCGCATGCGCCATAGACGAGGCGATCAGCCCCAAACCAATCAGCGCAACCTTTTGATAGATCACCGTCATTTCATGCCCTTAAACTGGCCAATCGCATGCGCCACCCTGCGGCAAGACGATTCGTCACCAATCGTGATGCGCAAGCCATGGGGCAGTTTGTAACTGGTCACGCGCCGCACAATCAGCCCCTGCGCTTGCAAGAAAAGATCACACGCCTCAGCCTCGGCAGCGTTGGCAAAGCGGGCGAGGATGAAGTTCGCCATTGACGTATCCGACGGCACGCCCAGTTCGGCCAAGGCGAGGGCCAGCCAATGGCGCATCTTGGTATTTTCAGCGCGGCAGCGGGTGACATAGTCTTGGTCGCGCACGGCGGCCTCGGCCACCTCTTGCTGGGTGTTTGACAGGTTAAAGGGGCCGCGGATGCGGTTCAACACATCCATAATCGCGCGCGGGCCATAGCCCCAGCCCACCCGCAAACCGCCCAAACCGTAGATCTTGGAAAAGGTGCGCGTCATCACGACATTCTGGCGGCGATCGACCAAAGCAGCGCCACCATCATAGCCTTCAACAAACTCGGCATAGGCCCCGTCGAGCACCAAAATAGCTTGCGCAGGCAAGCCTGCGGCCAAACGCTCCACTTCCGCCGCCGAGATCATTGTGCCGGTCGGATTGTTGGGGTTGGCGATAAACACCAGTTTGGTGCGCCGGTTGCAGGCGGCCAAGATGGCATCAACATCGGTGGTGCGTTCGCGTTCAGCCACTTCGACAGGCGTCGCCCCAGCGGCCATGGCCGAGATGCGGTACATCAAAAAGCCGTGTTCGGTGAAGACCACCTCGTCCTTGGGGCCGGCATAGGCTTGGCACAGAAAATGGATGATCTCATCCGACCCAACACCGCAAATCACGCGGTCGGCGTCTAGCCCATGGGTTTCGGCAATGGCATGGCGCAGGCTGGCATGGTCGGTGGAGGGATAGCGGTGGATCTGGTGAACCGAACGCGCAAACGCCTCTTTCGCCTTATCAGACGGGCCAAAGGGGTTCTCGTTCGACGATAGTTTCACCACATTGGCCACACCCGCCACAGCGGCCTTGCCGCCCTCATAAAGGGCGATGTCCATAATGCCGGGTTGGGGGCGGATGGGGTCGGTCATGCACATTCCTTCGATCTTGCCCGTGGTTTTAACCACTGGGGCGGCCAAGTTCCACCGCCAATTCATCTGGCCTTTGATTTGATATGCGCCAAAAGCAAAGGGCCCGCCAATGGCGAGCCCCGCTTGGCCCCAAACAGGGCCATGATCGCAAACAGATCAGTTCTTGGCGTAGTATTCGACGACCAGGTTCGGTTCCATTTTGACCGGATAGGGCACATCGCCCAGCGTCGGGGTGCGCACGAATTTCACGATCAGTTTGGATTGGTCAACTTCGATGTAGTCCGGGATGTCACGCTCTGCCAAGGCCAAAGCCTCGGTGATTGCGGCCATTTGCTTGGACTTCTGGCGCACTTCGATGATGTCGCCTTCGCTGACGCGGTACGACGCGATGTTGACAGCCTTACCGTTCACCAGCACGTGGCCGTGGTTTACGAATTGGCGTGCGGCGAAAACGGTCGGCACCAGCTTGGCGCGGTAGACAACCGCGTCCAAGCGACGCTCAAGCAGACCCACCAGCGCTTCACCGGTATCGCCACGCTGGCGTTCAGCATCGGCATAGATCTTGCGGAATTGCTTTTCGGTCAGGTCGCCGTAGTAACCCTTCAGCTTTTGCTTGGCGCGCAGTTGCGTACCAAAGTCAGACAGCTTGTTCTTGCGGCGTTGGCCGTGCTGGCCGGGGCCGTATTCGCGCTTGTTCACCGGAGACTTCGGACGGCCCCAGATGTTTTCGCCCATACGGCGGTCAATTTTATACTTGGCAGACGTGCGTTTGGTCACGGCTGATCTCCTTCGTTACATATCTTGGGACTATCCAAAAACCGGTTTGCAAATCGCGTTGTTGCGAATGCGGTCCCGACCCAAGGTTAAACCCAAAGGGAAGGGCGTTGTCCTTTGATCTTGCGATCCGACAGGCATCTTCTTGCGAAGGCCACCAACACCAATGAATGCCGCAAAACGGATCTTGCGACTGGGCGGCTTATACAGCCCAAGCGCGCAGAGTCAACACACGCGCCCCCCCTTAATGCGTGCCAAATTCCTGCCCCGTGGCAAGTGCCAAGCCATCAACCACAGCGGTGAAAGCTTCAGAGGTTTGCACAGCCGCCTTGGGGCACAGCGCTTGCGCCTCTTCGGCCACCAATCCCATCAGGCTTGACCCGCCCACCAAGATCACCGTGCCGATCTGGTCAGCGCTAACCCCCGCCATCGCCAACGTCTCACCCGCAGCACGGCGCAAGCCGTCACGGTAGCGCGCAAGGGATGCATCTAAGCTGGCGCGCGTGATGGGTGCCCAAAGCCCCGCCTCTACCCGCTCCATCCCAATATGCGCGCCCGCTTCTCCGCGATTGGCGCTGATCTTACCCCGTTCGACAGCAAAGGCCAGATCGTGGCCCAACTCATCTTTCAGCACAGTCGCCAAGCGCCGCATCAGGCGCGGCTTCACCACCAGCTTGACCATTTCCGCCACCATCGCCTTGGTTTCGGGTGTGTACAGGAAGGGGATCTTGGCCCAAGTCGACAGATCGACATACAAATGGTTGGGCACGGGCAAGACCCCCTCGCCCATTTCGCGACGCAGAGTGCTGGTGCTGCCCAGATGCGGCATGGCATGGGCCATCGACACCGCATGGTCAAAATCCGTACCACCCAGCCGAATGCCGTGGCTTGCCAGAATGCGCACGCGGCCCGCCTGCACGCGAAACACTGAAAAGTCAGACGTGCCGCCGCCGATGTCATAGATCAGGCCAATCTCGCCTGCCCGCCCCAAACCGTGGGTGGCCAAGGCGGCGGCTTCGGGTTCAAACACAAAGCGCACATCGCTGAAACCTGCGGCCAGATAGCAGCCGCGCAGATCAGCCTCGGCGCGGGCATCGCGGGCGGGGTCGGCGGTGTGAAAATGCACAGGGCGGCCAGAGACAACGCTTGTAAAGGGGCACACAGCCGCAGCTTCCGCGCGGGATTTCACGGTTTTAAGAAAGGCCGTGACAATATCGGCCAACGTCCGCCGCCTGCCGCCGATCAGCCGCTGTTCGTGAAACAGCGCCGTGCCCAGCACCGATTTCAGCGCACGCATATAGCGGCCTTCTTCGCCACTTATCAGCGCCTCTGCCGCTTCAACGCCGATCTGCATCGGGCCGCGATCAGCCGGAAAGAACACCGCCGTCGGCACGGTGTCTGACCCCGTTTCAATCGCCAAACGGCGCACCTTGCCCCCGTCAAGCACCGCCGCTGCAGAGTTCGAGGTGCCAAAGTCTATTGCAAGGATGGGCAGGGTCATAAGCGGCCTATGGGTTGGGCAGGACCGTGCAGCTATCCAATCCAATCAAGGCCCGCAAGGTGCGGTTTAGAACTGGCCCAAGGGTTTGCGCGGAATGTAGGGGGCTTCCAACTCGGCGATCTGGCCTTGGGTTAGCACCAAATCCAAGCCTGCGATGGCCTGCGCCAACTGGTCAGGCTTGGTCACACCCACAATCGGCGCAGTCACCCCCGCCTTTTGGCGCACCCAAGCCATCGCCACTTGCGCCATGGGGCGGCCAAGTTCGGCCGCAAGCGATTGCACGGCGGTGATCACACGGGCATCGGCTTCGGCAGTTTTGTCGAACAAGAACTTCATATAGCCATCTTGCGCCGTGCGTTCGGTGGCCGCCCCCACTGGGCGCGCCAGCTTGCCACGGGCAATCGGGCTCCACGGAATAAGGCCCACGCCTTGGTCAAGGCACAGGGGGATCATCTCGTGTTCTTCCTCGCGGTACAGCAGGTTGATCTGGTTTTGCATGGAAACAAACGGCGTCCAGCCATTTGCGCGGGCCACGTCTTGCGCCTTGGCGAATTGCCACGCCCACATGGTCGAAGCCCCCAAATACCGCGCCTTGCCCGATTTGACGACATCGTGCAGCGCCTCCATCGTTTCTTCGATGGGGGTGTCATTGTCCCAGCGGTGGATCTGATACAGGTCCACATGGTCGGTCCGCAAACGTTTCAGGCTGGCGTCGATGTTGTGCAGGATAGAGCGGCGCGATAGCCCCGCCATCTGCGGTTCGTTCAGCATCACACCTTGCACTTTGGTCGCCAGCACCACCTCGTCGCGCCGCGCGATGTGCCACAGAACCTCGCCGATGATCTCTTCCGAAGAGCCATCGGAATAGACATTCGCCGTGTCCAGAAAAGTGATCCCCGCTTCAATCGCCTGCCGGATCAAATCGCGGCTTTCCTCTTTCGGCAGCGTCCAAGGATGCCCGCCGCGCAGCGGATCGCCAAAGCTCATGCAGCCCAAGCACAGTTCCGACACCTGCAACCCCGAGCGTCCCAAGCGATGCGTTTTCATGGCAGTCTCCTATCGATCGGGGGCAGGATAGGGGCTACGCGGGGCGAACGCTACTGTTTTGGCGCGATAAGGCTTTGATTAGCGCCCATCGCCAACACCCACCGCCAGTGCCTTGCCCCAGTCCGCCCGTGGCACAATCGCCCCTCGGTGTTGCACAACGGCGCGCGCGAAGGCGTGGCCTGCCTTGGCTGCGTCAAGGGGTGTTGCGCCGGATACCAACGCGCCCAGATACCCGCCATTAAAGCTGTCGCCTGCGGCGGTGGTATCGACCACGGTCGGGGCTGGGGCAAAGTGCACATCCTTGCCCCAGCCTGCCCCCAAAGCCACAGGCCCCAAATGCCCACACTTCAAAGCGCCTTGCCGCACGCCCCACCCCAAAAGCCGCGCCTGAACTTGCGCTGCATCGGCATCACCAAACAGCGCCATCTCATCGTCAAGCGAGGGCAAGCCCACATCACATCCGCGCCACGCCTGCTTTACCACGCGCTGCGCTGTCGCCAGATCGGGCCACAGGCGGGGGCGATGGTTGGAATCAAACACCACACGCCCGCCCTTGGCACGCACCTGCGCAAGCACCGCAAACAGCGCTTGGCGGGCGGGGTCGGGCAGAATGGCGAGCGTTATGGCCGACAGATACACAAGGTCAAAGCCCAGCAAAGGCTGGATAGCGGCAGGGTCGGTGAACATCTGCCGCGCGGCGGATGTGTCACGCCAATAGGCAAAGCTGCGCTCGCCCGCGGGATCGGTGGCGATGGTGTAAAGGCCCGGCACAAGGGTTGGATGGCGGGCAAGGTGGGCGGTCGAAATCCCCTCGGCTTTCATGAACGCCGCCATTTGGTCTGACAGGCTATCGCGCCCGATCATCGACACAAACGCCACCTCATGCGGGGCGGGCAAGGCGCGACGCAGGTAAATCGCGGTGTTCAGCACATCGCCTGCAAATCCGACTTTGGCAGCACCGTTCGGGCCGATCAGGGCCACTTCCACCATGGCCTCTCCGATACAGGCGATTTTCATGGGCGGTCCTTGCGGTAAGGGGTGAAGGCCAAGCTAGCAAGCCAAGGGTTTGTTTGGCAACGGGGTGCGATTTAGCGCCCTGCTAGGGGCTGATGCCACCGCGTTAGGCGTAGGGAGTCAAGAGACGTGCGGCGGCAGTAGGCTGGGCTTTAATCTACGCAGTCTTCGATCAACTGCGGCCCATCGGCGCGGTTGGAATTGACCGCACGGCTTACACGGTACGCCCGCAACGCCCCCGCAAGGGTGGGCTGCATCAGGCGCGCGGCACCGTGCCCCGCCTCGCCCAGCCACAGGGGCCATTGGTCGGGGTTTAGGATCAGCGGTTCGCGGTCGTGGATCGGTTCAAGGTTAGGGCCGGCTTGCAACGTCACCACCGCGCAAGTGACCATATCGCCCCACGCCTGCCACAGCCCGCCCAAGGCCATCGGCTGACCATCGGTGCGGGTGATATACCACGGCAAGCGCGCGCCGTCTGGCCCCGCGCTCCATTCATAAAAGCCAGACGCCAGCACCAGACAGCGCCGTTGGCGGATCGCCTCACGAAAGGCGGGCTTTTCGGCCACCGTGTCAGACCGGGCGTTCAAGATCAGCGGGCCATCGGTCGGTGTCTTGTACCAGCTTGGCACCAAGCCCCAGCGCATCGCGCCCAGATGCCGAAAGCCGCTGGCAGAGGTGACAACGGGTACAGATTGGGTCGGGCAGATGTTGTAGCGCGGGCTGTCGGGCAGATCATTGGCCAAGCTTGCGCCAAACAGCGCGGCAAGGGCCGTGTTGGGATGGGTTAAGGTCAATCGTCCGCACATCCCCCAATCATACCAACTTCCATCGCCACAGCAAATGCCCGCAGCCCCGTCATTCCCGCCGCCAACTGACGTCTGAGGTCTTGAACTTCGCGCCCCAAGCTTGTATCCACCCCTATCCCGTCTAGATTGGCTCACTTAGGGCCACAGCGGCTATTGCGGAGTTTTGCCCATGTCCTGGACCGATGAGCGCGTTGAAACGCTCAAAAAGATGTGGGCCGAAGGCCAGTCGGCCAGCCAGATCGCCAAGGAATTGGGCGGTGTGACACGCAATGCCGTCATCGGCAAAGTGCACCGCTTGGGCCTGTCGAACCGTGTTGGCCCAGGTGCCGCGGCCGAGGATGAGGTGGAAGTGGCCCCGGTGGTCGTACCCACTCCAGCCCCTGCGCCAGCCAAACCTGCCACAGCGCCCCCCCGCGCCGCAGCGCCCGTCGCAGCGCCAGAGGCCCCTGTGGCGCAAGCACCCGCACCCCAGCCTGCCCCCGTTGCAGCGGTGGAACCGGTAGCACCTGCGCCCATCGAATCCAGCACCATCACCTTCTCGCCCACAGCGCCCATTCCGCTGCGCAAGGCGATTATTCCGGCAGGCCAGCCCCTGCCCCCGCAGCCCTCGGCGAACGAGATCAGCCCCGAAGCGCTGGCCTCGGTGCGCGAAGTGGAAAAGCGCGCCAAGAAGCTGTCGCTGATGGAATTGACCGAGCGCACCTGCAAATGGCCGATCGGCGACCCTGCGACCGAAGATTTCTGGTTCTGCGGTCTGCCTTCGGTTGCGGGCAAGCCCTATTGCGAAGCCCATGTCGGCGTGGCCTTCCAACCGATGAGCGCACGGCGCGACCGTCGGCGGTAGGGTGCGTGATTTCACGCACCGCAGCCGTTCCATGCTTGGCCCCATCCGGCAATCACACCGGCTGGGGCTTTCCTTTTCAAAGTTGACCCTATGCCCCAAAATCCGCCCAACCTTCGCCCCGACCTTGCCCGCGCCTTGGTGCCCGATGACCGGCGCGTAGGGCAGCCGACGATTGGCATGGTGTCTTTGGGCTGCCCCAAAGCGCTGGTCGATTCCGAACGCATCCTGACAAGGCTGCGCGCTGAAGGTTACGCCATCTCGCCCGATTATCAGGGCGCAGATGCCGTCATCGTCAACACCTGCGGCTTTTTGGATTCGGCCAAGGCCGAAAGCCTGTCGGCCATAGGTGAGGCTTTGGTGCAAAACGGCCGCGTTATTGTGACCGGCTGTTTGGGCGCTGACCCCGCCTATATCACCGGCGCACATCCCAAGGTTTTGGCTGTCACTGGCCCGCATCAATACGAGGCTGTGCTAGACGCCGTTCATGCCGCCGTGCCGCCACAGCCGAACCCCTTTGTTGACCTGCTGCCCGCCACCGGCGTCAGCCTAACACCGCGCCACTACAGCTATTTGAAGATTTCCGAAGGCTGCAACCACGCCTGCAAGTTCTGCATCATCCCCGATATGCGCGGCAAACTGGTGTCGCGCCCCGCCCATGCCGTGCTGCGCGAAGCCGAAAAGCTGGTCGAGGCAGGGGTGCGCGAGTTGTTGGTGATCAGCCAAGACACCTCGGCCTACGGAGTTGACCGCAAACACGACCTATCCCCTTGGAAGGGCGGCGAAGTGCGCGCGCATATCACCGACCTTGCGCGCGAAATGGGCAAGCTGGGCGCTTGGGTGCGGTTGCACTATGTCTACCCCTACCCCCATGTGCGCGACCTGATCCCCCTGATGGCCGAGGGGCTGGTGCTGCCCTATCTCGACATCCCGTTCCAACACGCCCACCCCGACACGCTGCGCCGCATGGCCCGCCCTGCCGCCGCCGCCCGCACGCTGGACGAAATCGCCGCATGGCGCAGCGCTTGCCCCGACATCACCCTGCGGTCCACCTTTATCGTGGGCTATCCCGGCGAGACGGAAGCCGAGTTCCAAACCCTGCTCGATTGGATGGACGAAGCGCAGTTAGACCGTGTCGGATGTTTCCAATATGAAAACGTCGCCGGCGCGCGGTCAAACGCGCTGCCCGACCATGTGCCCGCCGAAGTGAAGCAAGAGCGCTTTGAACGGTTCATGCAAAAGGCCCAAAGCATTTCGCAAGCGAAACTTGCGACCAAGGTGGGCACAATCATTCAAGTCATCGTCGATGAAGTGGATGAAGACGGTGCCACCTGCCGCACAAAGGCCGATGCGCCCGAAATCGACGGCAACCTGTTCATCGACGAGGATTTCGACGGCCTTTCCCCCGGCGACATCGTGACGGTTCAGGTCGATGAAGCGGGCGATTACGACCTTTGGGGGCGGTTGGTTAAGGGCAGCTAAGCCTTTCAGGCTTGATTGGGGCCAAGAATAGTCCAAACTGGCGTTTTAACCCCCAGCGAGGCCCCCATGTCAGACGCCCCCCACATCGCCCAAAAAGCCCCCTTCGCCATGCCGGTCGAAGCGGGCAAGACCTATTTCTGGTGCTCTTGCGGCCAGTCAAAAAAGCAACCTTACTGCGACGGCTCGCATAAAGGGTCAACCTTCTCGCCGCTTGCTTTCACGCCCGAAGATAGCAAAACCGCCTACCTGTGCGGCTGCAAACACTCCAAGAACGCGCCCTATTGCGACGGTGCGCACAAGGCATTGTGATCTTTGCGGGTGGCGATGTTCCAGCCGCCACCCCAATTTCAGCGCCGGAATGTGTGGCGTGCGGAAACAAACCGCAGGTTTCCAGCAAACGATTCTCTGCGCACTGAAGATCGGCGGGGCTTAGGGCGAAAGGCGCGCTTTTGGTTGCGCACTGACCGAGGTTAGCGTGACATTTGCCGCAAGTATCGCCGCGAAAAGAAACGGCACTTTCCGCGGCGCTAGACAACTGGCAAAGCAGTCCGCTTCCTATTTCGCATTGATCGCAAAAGGTTTTTTTGAACCCCCCGCGCAGGCATCCACAGGGCTGTCATGCAATCGTCATATAAACTTCTGCTTTGTGTCACAAATCGTTTAGCCCATCGTTACAAAACCTGCCTAGGTCGTGCTGCATGTCGCGACCTGCGACGATAGCCATGCTCAGGAGCCTTCATGCGCATTTCCACCTTCGCCGCCGCAGCCGTTGCTGCCGCTTTGACCATGTCGGGCGCTGCCTTCGCCCGCGATCAGATCATGCTGACCGGTTCCTCGACCGTTCTGCCCTTCGCAAACATCGTGGCAGAAGCTTTCGGCCAAAACACCGACTTCAAGACCCCCGTCGTTGAAGGCGGCGGCACCGGTGCTGGTATCGCAAAGTTCTGCGAAAGCGCTGACGAAAATTCCGCCGACATCGCCAACGCATCGCGTAAGATGAAGTCGGGCGAAGTTTCGCTGTGCCACAAGAACGGCGTGAGCAAAATTCAAGAAGTGCGCATCGGCTACGATGGCGTGGTTTTCGCTTCGGACATCAACGGCCCGTCCTTCGCCTTCACCCCCCACGACTGGTTCCGTGCTTTGGCGGCTGAAGTTGTCGTTGACGGCCAGCTGGTTCCCAACCCCTATACCAAGTGGTCGGAAGTCGACAAATCCTTGCCCGATCAAGAAATCTTGGCCTTCATTCCGGGTTCCAAGCACGGCACCCGTGAAATCTTCAACGTGAACGTGATCACCAAGGGTTGCTCGGTTTACGGCGACGACAAGAAGTTCAAAGCACGTGACGGCAAGGCTGATGGCTGTATCGCCCTGCGCACCGATGGCCGCGTTGTCGAAATCGACGGCGACTACACCGAAACGCTGGCGCGCCTGAAATCGAACCCGACGGGCATGGGCGTGTTCGGCCTGTCGTTCTACGAAAACAACACCGACAAGCTGAAAGTCGCAACCTTCCAAGGCGTGGTTCCCACGAAGGAAACCGTGGCAAAGGGCACCTACCACGTGTCGCGCCCGCTGTTCATGTATGTGAAATCTCAGCACATCGACGTGGTTCCCGGCCTGAAAGAGTTCGTCCAGTTCTTCCTGTCGGATGACATGGCTGGCGCTGGCGGTTCGTTGGAAGAAGCTGGCTTGGTCGTTGACCCGGCTTTGGCTTCGACCCAAGCTGCTTGGAAATAATCTTTAAACTTTAGCGACAAAGGCCCGGTAGCACTGCTACCGGGCCTTTTTTATGGCTTTAACCGCCCGCCTGCCCCAGTTGCGCCAGATAGGCCCGAACCGAGGTGACGATATGCGCAAAGCGGTCGCCCCCCAGATTGACCCCGCCATACCAGCGCGTCACCACAACGATATGGCCGCGCAATTCTGCGCGCTCTATCATGCGGGCAATCACCGCCCCCGCCCCGCTTTCGCCGTCGTCATCTTTGACAACGCTGCCATCGGCCAGAACCGCGGCCCAAGAATTATGCGTGGCCTTGGCGAATTTCTTTTCAGATTTCAGCGCTGCGATAAACGCCTTGCACCCCGCGCCATCGCCCACAGGCCCACCGCTGGCCGCGTAACGGCTGCCTCTATCGCGCACGGTGTCAAGGATCTGCAACATCGCGCCAGATTAGCGGCTTGATCGTAGGGGCGAAAGCGCGAATGCGCGGGGCGGCTTAGGGCTGCAACGCCTCAATCTGGTGTTTGTTGGCGCAAAAATTGGGCAGGCTCTCGGCCCTTGGGGTCACAGCCAGAAAAGCGGTGCAGCGGCGCAGCTGGTCACAGGCTTCACAAGTGTCGACCATATCGGCCAGATCGCGGCGCGAAAACCAGCCTTCGGTCACAGCATCAATCAGATTGATTCCCAAAACCCGCGCCATCCCGCGGGTTAGGCTCCATGCAAAGGGGGCCTCTATCGTGGCCATCTGGGTACCTCGTGCTATCAGGTTCGGGCCAGTTTGCCTGACAAGGGTTGGCCTGCCTTGATCCAGATCAACCCTGCGCCGTGTTGGCCTTGCTTGGCGGCCAGTGTCCGCCTATCCTTGCCCCATGTTCACCATCGAGCACCAGTTTGACGCGACCGTGATCACCCTGATTGACGAGGGCAGCGCCCCTTTGGCCCCCGATGTGATCGTTGAGGCTTATGAAGATTGCGTTGTCATCGAACAGCTAGACGACAGCGACACACCCCTGCGCCTGACCCTATCGCTGCGACAGGTGCAAGACCTTGCCGCCGCGTTGAACTTGCCAGAGGGGATTTATCGGCGCACCTAACCGAGGCGGCTTTGGCCGAACCCTTAAGAAACGCCTGCGCGGTCAAAGGCCCGATCCGGCAAAGCCAACCGCGCATGAACGGCCGCGCGCATCCCGTTGGGTTGGGCGCACAAAGCAGCTTCGGCCAAAGCCCCGTCATGGGCCTGCCGTGCCACACCCCCGATGAACCCCGCGAGATACCGGTGCAGATTCGGGTCTGGATCACACAGAAGCAAACCCGCCGCATAGGCCAGATCGTCACGCAGCGCCAAAGGATCAGGGGCGAGGGCGATTTCAGCCACAGCCCCCCCCGCCACCGCGCACGCCGGCAACAGTGCCACAAGGGTGTCTTGCACCTTAGCCAAGCTTTCCAAGGGCTTGTCCAAATAGCCATCCGCCCCTGCCGCCATAGCAACCGCTTGGCCATTGCCCTGACCTGACAGCCCCAAAACCACGGGGCGCGATGCGGCGGCGGTTAGCTCACAAATCAACGCCTCTCCACTCCCGTCGGGCAGACCAAGATCAACAATCACCACATCGGGCCGATATAGCCGCAGATGCACCGCCGCCGCCCGCAACGATTCAGCGCGGCGCAAACGCGCGCCCAGCCTGCGGCACATCAGGCGCAAGGCGTCGCAGGCAAGGCGGCTGTCATCGACCACCAGCACAGTCACACCGTGCAAGGGCAGGTCAGCCAAGCGTGGCGGGCGCGGTGTCATCACAGCGGTCAAACGGTCGGGCATGGCGCACTCCTATCGCGTCAAGCACAGTTCAGCACAGCTTTGCTAACACCACGTTAAGCACACTGGACGATCACACCGTCTGCCGCCATAAGTCGCAAAACAGCGGAGCAAGCCATGATCGGTCGCCTAAACCACGTCGCCATCGCCGTCCCCGACCTTGCCGCTGCCTCGCAGCTTTATAAGGGCACGTTGGGGGCAGTTGTTGGCGCGCCGCAAGACGAACCCGCGCACGGCGTGACGGTGGTGTTCATCACCCTGCCCAACACCAAGATCGAGTTGCTGGCCCCTTTTGGCCAAGCCTCTCCGATCACAGGGTTCTTGGAAAAGAACCCCGCAGGCGGCATCCACCATATCTGCTACGAGGTTGATGACATCATCGCCGCCCGTGACCATCTGAAAGCGCAAGGCGCGCGGGTTTTGGGCGAACCCAAGATCGGCGCGCATGGCAAGCCCGTGCTGTTCTTGCACCCCAAAGACTTCACCGGCACTTTGATTGAATTGGAACAAGCATGACCATCACCGGCGCCCTTATTCTGTTTTCAGTCACTTGGTTCTTGGTCTTTTTGTGTATCTTGCCGATGCGCCAAGTCTCGCAGGCAGAGGCCGGAGATATCGTGCCGGGCAGCGCATCTTCCGCGCCGGTTGACCCGCAGATTGGCCGCAAGGCGCGCATCACCACGCTGATCACGGTGATCTTGTGGCTGTTGATGTGCGGCGTGATTATGTCAGGCTGGATCAGCATCCGCGACACGGATGTGTTTCACCTGCTTAAACGGGTCTAAGGCGCGTTAATCTTCGCGCCATTCCACCACGCGCGCCAAGTCAGGGCGCGGGCGATCGGGCGCTTCGGGGCCCACCGTGCCAATATGCACAATCCCCGCCACCTGCTCACCGGCAGTGCAGCCAAACGCCGCAGCCGCCCAGCGCGCATCATGCGCGGGCCAGCCGGTCAACCAGCACGCCCCCCAGCCCAGCGCTTCGGCGGCATTCACCAAGTTCAGGCATAAAGCATGGGCCGAAGCGCGCTGCTCTACCTCTGGCACCTTGGGTTGCACCTTGGGCGAGGAAATCACAGCTATGGCAAGGGTCGAGGTGTCATAAATCGCGCGCCCCTTGGCCGACATCTCGGCATCCGCGCCTAGGCCCGCAGCCAGACCCCCCAAGCGCTGCAACGCAGCCCCCCGCAGCACGATCAGCCGCCATGGTTCCAGCTTGCCATGATCGGGCACGCGCAAAGCGGCGGCCAAAATCGTCTCTAACGCCGCACGGTCGGGCGTGGCCCCGCCTGCCACAAAGGCTTTGGCCGGATGCGAGCGGCGTGCAGCCAGAAAGGCGAAAGCTTCAAGATTGGCAACTGGCATAAACGCTCTCCATCGCGCTGAAACGGCCAGCGCCGCCTCTAGTCTAACCAAGGACAAATCCTTATACCATGCCATCCGCGCAAAAGGCTTAAGCCCATGTCCACCCCCACCAAAGGCCAATGGTCCGCCCGCGCCATTCCCGGCGCAACCTTTACCCTGCACGTCACCCCCCGCGCGCGGCGCATCAGCTTGGTTGAAACGCCCGAAGGCACGTTCAAAGCATCCGTTACCACAGCCCCCGAAGACGGCCGCGCCACCGCCGCCGTGGCCGAACTTTTGGCCCACGCGCTTGGCGTTGCCAAAACCCGCCTGACCTTGGTGCAAGGGGCGACCTCGCGCCACAAACTCTTCCGGCTAGACGAATAGTCCCCTTCATCTTGGCCCAATTACGCAGTCTTCAAGGGCAAAGCAGGGCGACGCGAACCGTCAAAGGGCTGGATCAAAGCCGCCGCGCACGGGGCCGGTCAAAGCCGCCAAGGTCACCTTTTGCCGACCCGCCGCATCAAAATTAGAAGGCGCAAGCCACGCCTGATAGGCCGCCCGCAGCTTGGGCCATTCGGCATCGATGATCGAAAACCACGCCGTGTCGCGGTTGCGTTGGCGGTAGACGGTGGCTTGGCGAAAGATGCCTTCGTAAGAAAACCCCAACCGCTGCGCTGCACGCCTACTTGGCAAATTCAGCGCGTCGCATTTCCATTCATAGCGCCGATAGCCCGCGGCAAAGGCCCAATCCATCATCAAGAACATCGCCTCGGTCGCCATGCGCGACCCTGCGATTTCTGGGGATAGGTTGATATGCCCCACCTCGATCGACCCTGATTCCGGCGTGATGCGTAGATAGGAAGCGACCCCGCCGCAAAGCCCCGTGGCGCGGTTGCGCAAGACGTAGAACAGGGGATCGGTTCCGCAGGCCGTGGCGGTCGCCCAGCGCGTGTAATCCTCAGCCAAGGCAAAGGGGCCATAGGGCAGATAATCCCACAGCCCGTCATGGCCCTGATAAGCGCGGAAAAGATCGGCCCCATGCAGGGCCGGATTCATCCGCTCTAGCTGCACATAGGCCCCCGTCAGCACCGCGCCCACAGGGCGGGGCGGCGGGGTCCAATTGGGCAAAGGGGTTCCAAACAACTTTTCCATCTTTCCCCCCTTGGCCCGATCAGTCTTTCGGCACAACGCGCAAGCGAAGCTCGCGCAGTTGTTCGTTCATCGGTTCCGAAGGCGCGCCCATCAGCAAATCTTCGGCGCGCTGGTTCATCGGGAACATGATGACTTCGCGAATATTCGCCTCATCCGCCAAAAGCATCACAGCGCGGTCGATCCCCATGGCACAGCCCCCGTGCGGCGGTGCGCCGTATTTGAACGCCTTGACCATGCCGCCAAAGCGCTTGTCGACTTCGCTGTTGGGGTAGCCGGCCAGTTCGAACGCCTTATACATGATTTCGGGCTTATGGTTGCGAATGCCGCCGGAAATCAACTCATACCCGTTGCAGGCAAGGTCATATTGATAGGCGTAAACGCTCAGCGGATCGCCCTGCAACGCCGCAAGCCCGCCCTGCGGCATCGAGAAGGGGTTGTGGGAAAAGTCGATCTTGCCCTCTTCGGTCTTCTCATACATCGGGAAGTCGACGATCCACGCGAAACGGAAGCTGTCGGTTTCCGACAGGCCCAATTCACGGCCAATCTCGTTGCGGGCCTTGCCTGCGAAAGATTGGAAGGCATCAGGCTTGCCACCAAGGAAGAAGGCCGCATCGCCAAGGCCAAGGCCCAGCTGCAAGCGGATCGCCTCGGTGCGTTCCGGCCCGATGTTTTTGGCCAAGGGGCCAGCGGCTTCCATGCCCGACCCATCCTCTGCCTCGCGCCAGAAGATATAGCCCATGCCGGGCAGACCCTCTTTCTGGGCAAAGGCGTTCATGCGGTCGCAAAACTTGCGGCTGCCACCTTTGGGCGCAGGAATGGCGCGCACTTCGGTGCCCTCTTGTTCCAGCAGTTTGGCGAAGACGGCAAAGCCCGAACCGGCGAAATGCTCGGTCACGATCTGCATCTTGATCGGGTTGCGCAGATCGGGTTTGTCTGACCCGTACCACAGAAGGCTGTCGCGATAGGCGATCAGCGGCCATTCCGACGGCACTTTCATCTCGGGGCGGAAGTGCTGGAACAGGCCTTGGATCACGGGCTGCACGGCGGCGAAGACATCCGCTTGTTCGACAAAAGACATCTCGACATCCAACTGGTAAAAGTCGGTGGGCGAGCGGTCGGCGCGCGGGTCTTCATCGCGAAAGCACGGCGCAATCTGGAAATAGCGGTCAAAGCCCGCCACCATGATCAACTGCTTGAACTGCTGCGGCGCTTGGGGAAGGGCGTAAAACTTGCCCGGATGAAGGCGCGAGGGCACCAAAAAGTCGCGCGCGCCTTCGGGCGACGAGGCGGTGATGATCGGCGTTTGGAATTCGTTAAAGCCCTGATCCCACATGGCATTGCGCAAATGCCGCACCACGTTAGAGCGCAGCATCATGTTCTTGTGCAGCTTTTCGCGGCGCAGGTCCAAAAAGCGGTAGGTCAGGCGGGTTTCTTCGGGATAATCCACCTCGCCAAACACCGGCATGGGCAATTCGGCGGCTTCGCCCAGCACGGTCAGGCCGGTGGCATATACCTCAATCTCGCCAGTGGGCAGCTTGGGGTTGACCAGCGCTGCATCGCGCTGCTTGACCCGCCCGTCAATCTGCACCACCCATTCCGAGCGCACCTTTTCGATCTCGGCAAAGGCGGCAGAATCGCTGTCGGCCAGCACTTGCGTGATGCCGTAATGATCGCGCAGGTCGATAAACAACACCCCGCCATGATCGCGCACGCGGTGCACCCAGCCCGACAGGCGGACCGTCTCTCCGACGTTTGACGTGTTAAGTGCGGCACAGGTATGGCTGCGGTAAGCGTGCATCGGCGTCCCCTTTGCGAGGCTGAATTGAACTGACCGCGATAGAACGCCGCAGACCCGCGAAGTCAACCCCGCGCCCTTTCATACTTGCGCAAATATCCCCGCCGGAGGCATCCGACGCCAATGTCAGAGCCTCCGGCGGGGATATTTAGACATGTATGAAATTACAAAGCTTGGCCGGTCATCAGTTTGGGTTGGGCGCCGTTGATGCCTGCCGCTTGGCGGATAAAGCCGCGCCGCAGACGGGGGGCGGCGTTGACCAGCCCCAGCCCCAGATCACGCAAGCCCCGCAACACGGGGTTGTCGTTTGAGAAAAGGCGGTTGATCCCGTCCATGCCCAAGGCCATCGTGGTCGTGTCAAACCGCCGCCAGCTTTGATAGCGTTCCAGCACATCCAAAGCGCCGATATCCTCGCCGCGCCTGTGCGCCTGCACCACCACTTCGGCCAAGGCCGCAACATCGCGCAGCCCAAGGTTCAGGCCCTGCCCCGCCAGCGGATGCACGCCGTGCGCGGCATCCCCCACAAGGGCAAGGCGCGGGGTGACATAGGTTTCGGCCAGTGACAGGCTAAGGGGATAGGTGAACCGCACTCCGGCCAGGGCGATATCGCCCAGAAAGTCGCCAAATCTCAGGCGCAGTTCGTTCATGAAAGCATCATCGTCCAAAGCGGCCAAGCGGGCGGCGGCTGCGTCTTGCTCGCTCCACACGATCGAGGAGTGATGCCCCCCCGCCAAGGGCAAGATCGCCAAGGGCCCGCCCGGCATAAAGAACTGATGCGCCGCGCCGCCATGGGGTTTGGCATGATGCACCGCCGTCACCAGCGCTGTCTGGCCATAAGACCAACCCTGCCGCTTGATTCCCGCCCGCGTCGCCGTGCCAGAGGCGCGCCCGTCACACCCCACCACCAACCTTGCCCGCAGCACAGCCCCTGAAGCGAGCGTAACCTGCCCCGAGTCTTGCGCCACCACGGTTTGCCCTGAAAGCAGCCTAATGGCTGGCTGTGCCGCCATCGCCGCAAGAAAACCTGCGTACAGGTGGCGGTCTTCGACCATGTAGCCCATGGGGCCGTCTTCAATCTCTGCCGCGTCAAAGTGCAGCGCAAAGGGTGAAGCGCCCTCGCCCGCGCGCCCATCGCTGGCCACGACCTGCAAGATCGGCTGCGCTGTCACCGGCCAGACCCCTACAGCCGTCAGCAACCGCTGCGAGGCGAGCGCCAGCGCATAGGCCCGCCCGTCAAACCCCACCTCGGCCCGCGCTTCGGCTTGGCGCGCGTCAACCACTGTCACGCGCAAGCCCGCCTGTGCCAAAGCCAGCGCCAAAGCGGGCCCGTTCAGCCCGCCCCCCACGATCACGACATCTGTTTGGTCTGCAATGTTCATGCCGCCATCATCCCCCAAACAGGCGGCAAAGTCCACCACACCCGCCGCCCATTTCATCGCCACTTTCCCTTTCGCGCGCGGCCCTTTAGGCTGAACCCCAACCCGCCCCGCCAAAGGAAAATCCCCATGTCGACCCCATGGAACCAAATGTCCGCCGCAGCCCTTGGCCGCGCGATTGAGGCGGGCAAGATCAACCCTGTCGAACTGGCCGAGCATTTCCTTGATGCCGCAACCCACCACCCGATGGGAGACCGCATCTACGCCCGCCTCACCCCGACGCGTGCCAGAGGAGAGGCGATGTCTGCCGCCGCCCGCGCCAAAACGGGCCTGCGCCGCCATCCGCTCGACGGGGTGCCCTTGTCGTGGAAAGACCTGTTTGACAGTGCGGGTGTGGCGACCGAAGCGGGATCGGCTTTGCTCAAGGGCCGCACACCGCAAGCCGATGCGCAGGTGTTGCAGACGGCAACCTTGCTGGGCGCGGTTGCTTTGGGCAAAACCCATATGTCAGAACTGGCCTTTTCTGGATTGGGGCTAAACCCCGTCACAGCAACGCCGCCCTGCATCAATGACGATCTCGCGGTTCCCGGTGGCTCCTCCTCTGGCGCTGCGGCGTCGGTGGCCTTCGGGCTGGCTCCGGCGGCGATTGGATCTGACACCGGCGGATCGGTGCGCATCCCTGCGGCTTGGAACGACCTTGTGGGCCTGAAAACCACGCATGGGCTGCTATCCACCCAAGGCACCGTGCCCTTGTGCGACAGCTTTGACACGGTTGGCCCTTTGGCGCGCAGTGTCGAAGATTGCGCCCTGCTGCTGTCGCTGCTGGCAGGCGCCCCGCCCGCCGACTTGACCGGCACCAGCTTGTCAGGCGCGCGCCTCGCCGTGTTGCAAACCACAGCGCTTGACGACTTACGCCCTGCCCCGGCCCACGCCTTTGAAACCGCCCTGCCCCGCCTGTCTGCCGCAGGCGCGCAGATCACCCATCTCAAGGCCCCCGAAGTGGCCGAGGCGCTTATCCTTGCCGCCGCCCTGTTCCCCGCCGAGGCCTATGCCATCTGGGGCCCTACAATCGAAAGCGCCCCGCATAAGATGTTCCCCCGCATCCTTGACCGCTTCCGTTCGGGCGGGCAAATTGCGGCCACGGCCTATATCGCCGCCCGCCGCCGCCTGACCGAACTGCGTGCCATCTTCACGCAACGCACCAGCGGCTTTGATGCCGTGCTGTTGCCCACCTCTGCCATCGCACCGCCCAATGCCAAGCGCCTGATGACGGATGACGCCTTTTACGTCAGTGAAAACCTGTTGGCCCTGCGCAACACGCGGATCGGCAATCTGATGGACCAATGCGTGCTGACCTTGCCCACCGGCCACGCCTCGTGCGGCATCGCGTTTATGGCCGCTCCGCGCAGCGAAGCCCGCTTGCTGCGGTTGGGCCAAGCCGCCGAACGCGCGTTGGCCTAACCGCCCCCCCTTTCATACGTGCCCAAATATCCCGGGGTCCGGGGCAGCGCCCCGGGGCGCTTGCCCCAAGGGCTGCGACAGGTTTTTCTGGACCAAAGCCCTGCTTCACGGTAACTTGTTTCAAAACGGGGCGATATGATCCCGAGAGCAGAGGCAGCATGGCGTTTCCTGAGCGGTTTTCAAACCTGCCAGACTATGCGTTTCCGCGTTTGCGGAAGCTGTTGGACAGTCACGCCCCCGGCGCGGACCCTATAGCCATGACCATCGGGGAGCCACGCCACCCGATGCCGGATTTTGTTGCCCCGATCTTGGCCGCCTCGATTGGAGAGTTTGGCGTTTATCCACCCAATGACGGCGCGCCCGATTTGCTCGATGCCATCGCAGGCTGGATCGCGCGGCGCTACGGTGTGACGCTGGCGCAAGACCGCCTGATGGTGCTGAACGGCACGCGCGAGGGGTTGTTTAACGCAGCCATTGCGATTGCCCCCGAACTGAAAGCGGGCAAAAAGCCGTTTTTCCTGCTGCCCAACCCGTTTTATCAAGTCTACACCGTGGCCGCCGTGACCAGTGGGGCCGAACCGATCTATGTGCCTGCCACCGCCGCCACGGGCCATCTGCCCGACTACGCCAGCCTTCCGGCCGAGATTTTAGATCGCACAACGGTTGCCTACCTATGCTCGCCCGCCAATCCGCAAGGGGCGGTGGCACCGCGCGCCTATTGGGCCGAGCTTTTGGCCTTGGCGGAAAAGCACGACTTTGTCATCTTTGCCGACGAATGCTATTCCGAAATCTGGCGCAGCGCGCCGCCGCCCGGCATTCTAGAGGTCGCAGCAGAGATGGGCGCGGATCCCGAGCGGGTGTTTAGCTTTCACTCGCTGTCCAAACGCTCGAACCTGCCCGGATTGCGGTCGGGCTTTGTGGCGGGCGGGGCCAAAGCGATCGCGCAAATCCGCAAACTGCGCGCCTTTGCCGGCGCGCCCGTGCCTTTGCCCTTGCAGCGCGTCTCGCAAGCGGCGTGGCGCGATGAGGCGCATGTGCTGGCCAATCAAGCACTATACCGCGAAAAGTTCAGCGCGGCTGAACAAATCTTCGCCGGCCTGCAAGGGTTTCACATGCCCGAGGGCGGTTTTTTCCTGTGGCTGCCTGTCGAAGACGGTGAGGGGGCAGCGCTGAAACTGTGGCGCGAAACCGGCGTTCGGGTCTTGCCGGGGGCCTATCTGTCGCGCGACGCTATGGGGGTGAACCCCGGCGCAGGTTACATCAGGGTGGCGCTTGTCGCCCCCAAAGAAGAAATGCAGCAGGGGCTGATCCGGCTTCGCGACTGCCTTTATCGGTAAAGGGAAGACCATGGCCTCGTATCAAACCCGCCAGCGCGACCCCCTTTTGGATCACAGCGTGCAAGCCATGCTGGAACGGCGCGGGCGCGAAGCCTTGGGGCTGGGCCTGATCGGTGCCGCGGCGGCCTTTGCGCTGATGCTGGTGTCGTATTCGGCCAATGATCCGGGTTGGATGGTGGCCACTGACCAAGTGGCGCATAACCTGATGGGGCGCTTGGGAGCCTCGATTGCGTCAACCCTGATGACGGTGGGCGGCATGGGGTCGTGGTGCATTCCGGTGGTTCTGGGGGCATGGGGCCTGCGCTTTGCCAGCCATAAGGGGGCCAACCGCGCCGTATCGCGCATGGTGTTTGCGGTGATCGCTGTGGCAATGGGGTCAGTCTATGCCGCAACCTTGGTGCCAAGTGCCACTTGGCCGCATTCCTTTGGCTTGGGCGGGTTGTTTGGCGATACGATCTTGGCCTCGCTGCTTAACATCATGCCCGGCAGTGCTGCGGTGGCTTTGAAGCTGTTGACCGTGATGATTGCTGCGGTTTTTGTGGCCCTGATGCTGTATGTGACCGGTTTTAGCCTGCTGGAACTGCGCCAAATCACGAGGTTTTTGGGCTTTGGCCTGTTGGTGGCGTTCAACGGGCTGTTGCTGGGCTTGGGGCGCGGCGCTTCCAATGCGGGGGCTGCGGCCCAAACCATGCGCGCGCGCTGGCAAGACCGCCGCGCCACCAACGCGCTGCGCGCAGAGCAAGATTACGCCCAACGCCAAACCGCCAAAGATTTGGCCCGCGCTGCCGCCATTGGCACCGCCCGCATGGTCAACGCCGATGATGATACCGACACTTTGCCCGATCTGACCCCCTTGCGCGCTGACCGGCGCGAGAAAGCGGCCCCTGCCAGCCCCCTGCTGGGCAAATGGCCCAACCTGCTGCGCCGCAAGGATGACGCTTATGACGTGATCGACGACGAGCCTGACGGCGCGTTTGAACCGCCTGCCCCGCGCGGCGCGACTGATCGGGAAATCTCGCCGATGAATGCTGCGGCCCTTGGGCTGAACGCGCAGGCAAAACCTGCGACCCGCGCACCTTTGGTGATCACCGCGCGCACCTCTACCCCCGGTCTGCGCGCGTCTGAACCGCCTGTGACCAAATTCAAACCATCCTCGGACACGAACTGGTCCGAGGCGGAAACCCCCATCGCCCCCGCCGAGCTTGACGCTTTCGACGCCGAGGAAGACGACATCCCCGCCTTCTCGCGCGCGGCGCTTGCCGCCGACCGCCGCCCGATTGCCACGCTGGTGCAGGCTACGCTGAAACGCACCACCCCCTCACGCCAAGCTATGGCCGAGGCGCAGCCGCGCCTGAATTTTGATGCCGAACCCGATGCGGGCACCGGCTTTGAACTGCCGCCCCTTAGCCTGCTTGCCCCGGGATCGACCGTGCAACGCAATCAGGTGTCGACCGAAGCGCTGGAAGAAAATGCCCGCATGTTGGAATCGGTGCTGGAAGATTACGGCGTGCGCGGCGAGATCGTGTCGGTGCGCCCCGGCCCGGTTGTGACGATGTATGAACTGGAACCGGCACCGGGGCTAAAAGCTTCCCGCGTGATCGGGTTGTCGGATGACATCGCGCGTTCCATGTCGGCCCTGTCAGCGCGGGTGTCGACTGTGCCGGGGCGCACGGTGATTGGCATCGAACTGCCCAATGCCACGCGCGAAAAGGTCGTGCTGCGTGAGATTTTGGCCGCGCGCGAGTTTGGCGACAGCGCCCTGCGCCTGCCGCTGGCCTTGGGCAAGGATATTGGCGGCGAACCGATCATCGCGAACTTGGCCAAAATGCCCCACTTGCTGATTGCCGGTACAACTGGTTCAGGCAAATCGGTGGCGATCAACACCATGATCCTGTCGCTGCTCTATAAGCTGACGCCGCAAGAATGCCGTCTGATCATGATCGACCCCAAGATGCTGGAACTGTCGGTCTATGACGGCATTCCCCATCTGCTTTCGCCCGTCGTGACAGACCCCAAGAAAGCCGTCGTCGCCCTGAAATGGGTGGTCGGCGAGATGGAAGACCGCTACCGCAAAATGTCAAAAATGGGGGTGCGCAACATTGAAGGCTACAATGGCCGTGTGCGCGAAGCGCTGGCCAAGAACGAGATGTTCAAGCGCACCATCCAAACCGGCTTTGATGAAGACACCGGCGAACCGGTGTTTGAAACCGACGAATTCGCCCCCGTCACCCTGCCCTATATCGTGGTGGTGGTGGACGAGATGGCCGACCTGATGATGGTCGCGGGCAAAGAGATTGAAGCCTGCATCCAGCGTTTGGCGCAAATGGCACGCGCCTCGGGCATTCACCTGATCATGGCCACGCAGCGCCCCTCGGTCGATGTGATCACCGGCACGATCAAGGCCAACTTCCCGACACGGATTTCGTTCCAAGTCACCTCGCGCATCGACTCTCGCACGATCTTGGGCGAGCAAGGGGCCGAACAACTGCTTGGCATGGGCGATATGCTGTATATGGCAGGCGGGGCCAAGATCACCCGCATCCACGGGCCGTTTGTCAGCGATGAAGAAGTCGAAGAGATCGTCGCGCATCTGAAATCGTTCGGTCCGCCGGAATATATGTCAGGCGTGGTCGAAGGCCCCGAAGACGAAAACGCCGCCGAGATTGACAGCCTGCTGGGCTTGGGCGGCGACGGTCTTGACGACACGCTGTACGACCAAGCCGTGGCCATCGTGGCGCGGGATCGCAAATGTTCCACCAGCTACATCCAACGCAAGTTGGGGATCGGGTATAACAAGGCGGCGAAACTGGTCGAGCAGATGGAAGAGCACAGCGTGATTACGGCTGCGAACCATGTGGGCAAGCGCGAGATTTTGATTGAGGAGCGGTGAGGGGGGGCGCACCCGAGATCGCCCCTTAATTGTCCAAAGGGCCTACTGCCGAACCGGTGCAGACACCCCTTCCCCCTTCATTTCGGTGAAAATACTCCGGCGGTGCGGGGGCTGGCAACAAGCGTAGGGTGCGCATTCATTGCGCACCACCCCGCGTGTCGGAGCCTGCACCGACTCCCTCCATCCGCTACCGCTTCTTCCCCCGATTTGTCCCGCGACAAATCGGGGCGCGCCTGCCTGCCCTCGGGCAGGCGCGATAAACGCGCCGGCCCCAGGCAGCCGCGCCCCGATTTTCCAACCGCTGGAGTGGGCCCACACCCTATTGGTTTGCGGCCTTCGGCCTTCAACCAAGGGGCCGATGGGCCTGCCACTGGCAGGCCCATCAGACGGCCCCACTCCCTAAACGCCTTAAGTTACCGCGGATCACTTTGCCTCGGCTTGCCTTGCCTTGGACGGTTTTCCCCCACCTGTCGCGCAGATGTGACGCTTTGGGGGGATGGCAGGGCGCGGGCTTGGGGGTATAGTGTTGCCATGAAACACATACGCCTCATCCTGTCGGCCCTCGCCCTGTTCCTGCCCAGCCTGTCCGCCCGCGCGGCGGAGGTGTCTTTGGCGGATATTTCAACCTATCTTAACAGCTTCGCCAGTGCTGAGGCGCGGTTTGTGCAGACCAACTCTGATGGCACCACCGCCACGGGGCGGTTGATCTTGCAGCGGCCTTATCGTGCGCGGTTTGAATATGATCCACCGGATCGCAACCTTGTTCTCGCCTCTGGCCGGATGGTGGCGATTTTTGATACAAAGTCTAACCAGCCGCCCGAGCAATATCCGCTGACACGCACGCCGTTGAACCTGATCTTGGGGCCGAAGATTGATCTGGCGCGCTCTGACATGATCTTTGATCACGGCGAATTTGCAGGCCAAACCCATGTGATAGCGCTTGATAAAAAGCACCCCGATTACGGCACCATCGAACTGATCTTTAGCGAAGACCCCTTGGCGCTGACCGAATGGATCATCACCGATGACATGGGGGGGCAAACCTCGGTCAAGTTGGCGACTTTGTGGCGGGGCGGAGTTTATCCCGACGATATGTTTTCCATCGACGCGGAAAGCGTGCGTCGGGGTTTGAAGAACTAGCGCAGGCAGGTGGCCAATTGGCTGTGATAGCGCTGCGAACGGCTGCCCACTTCGGCTGCGACATCCATCAACCAGCCTTTGGCCTTATAGCTTTGCCGCGCAAAACCTTTGCGCCCCTCGTGATAGGCCAGATATTGGCTTTCGGCGTCCGACTTCGAAATGCCCAACTCTTGTGTCGAAGTGTTCATATACCAGCCCATAAAATCGGTCGCATCGCGGATATTGTCGCGCCGCGCACCGCCCTTGTGGCGTTCGTGGCGGTAATCATCCCAAGTGCTGTCCAACGCCTGCGCATAGCCGTAGGCAGAGCTTTGCCGCCCCATCGGGATCACGCCCAAAGCATATTGATGCGGGGTGCGCGCATTGCCGATGAACTTAGATTCTTGATACAAAACAGCCATTTGCACCGAAATGGGCACGCCCCATTTGCGCTGTGTGGCTTGCATCGCCTTTAGGTAGCTTGGCCGTTGATGAATGACAGAACAGGCGTCATCCAAGTTGCGCGGCGCCGAAAAGTTGCCACCCCCACAAGAGGCTAAAAACAGCAACAAGATCGACGCACGGAGAGTTCTGCTCATCTGCCCCTCATGCGTTCACGTTATTTTGCCAAACCCTACCCCAAAATCGCGGCCGCTCCAATGGGCAAGCGTTAGGCTTGGGCAGGAAAGCGCAAACCTGTCGTCTTGTTGAGCGCAAAGGCATATACCCTAGCCCAAACGGATCGCAAAAGGTGCCAAACGAGCGATCCTGATCGGTGGACAGTCGGCTGCGTCAGGATTATGAAACGGGGATAGGGAGAGTGATGCGATGCTAAGAACCGCTGCGAAATTCCATATCGGGCAAGTGCTGCGCCACCGCAAGCACCCGTTTCGCGGTGTGGTCTTTGACGTGGACGCAACATTTTCCAACACCGAAGAATGGTACGAAAGCATCCCCGAAGAAATGCGCCCGTCCAAGGATCAGCCGTTTTACCACCTTTTGGCGGAAAACGAGCAAACCTATTATGTGGCTTATGTTTCAGAACAAAACCTTGTGCCCGATGAAACCGGCGAGCCGGTGGGCCACCCCGATCTGGCCGATTTGTTTGGCGATTTCACCGATGGGCGCTATCCGCTGCAATTTCAGATGAACTAGGCGCACGCCTTAGGGCGGCATCTTCCCCTTGGCGAAAATCCATCCTAGGCTGCGTCAAAAGAGGTGAGCCATGCGCGATTTTCAGATGCCCGGCCGGTCGGCCGTTTATGCCACGAATGGAATGGTTGCGACCTCGCACCCGCTGGCGGCGCAAGCTGCGGTTGAAATCCTGAAATCGGGCGGCAATGCGGTGGATGCCGCGATTGCGGGTGCTGTGCTTTTGGGCATTTGCGAACCGCAGATGACCGGTATTGGCGGCGATTGCTTTGTGCTGTTGAAGCCTGCGGGCGAGGAACGTGTGCTGGCGCTGAACGGGTCAGGCCGCGCACCTGCGGCGGCTTCGGCGGCAGCGATGCGCGATAAGGGCCACACCACCGTTCCCCTGCGCGGGGTCGAAGCTGTCACCCTGCCCGGTGCTATGGATGCCTTTTGCCGCCTGTCAACCGATTGGGGCAAGCTGGGTCTTGACCGCGTTCTGGCCCCCGCCATCCACTATGCCGACGAAGGCGTGCCAGTAGCCCCCCGCGTGGCCTTTGACTGGGCCGATGATGCGCCATTCTTGCAAGGCAAAGCGCGCGACTTTTTCCTGCTGGACGGGGCTGTTCCGCGCGCGGGCCAAATCTTCCGCGCCAAGGGCCAAGCCGAGGTGCTGCGCCGCGTGGCCCGCCAAGGCCGCGCAGGGTTTTACGAGGGCGAGGTGGCGGAAGACTTGATAGGGTCGCTCACCGCTTTGGGCGGACCACACACGTTAGACGACCTTGCCGCCACGCAATGCACTTGGGGCGAACCTGTGGCGGGCGACTACGGCGATGTGACTGTGTTGGAACATCCGCCAAATGGCCAAGGTGCTACGGCAATCTTGATGCTCAACATCCTGAAACACTTTGATCTCAAGTCGATGGACCCGTTCGGAGCCCAGCGCGCCCATATCGAGGCGGAGGCGGGCAAGCTGGCCTATGACACGCGCAACCGTTTTATCGCCGAACACAGCCCGCGTCTGGATCATATGCTGTCCGATGCAACCGCCGCCAAACTGGCCGCGCTGATCGACCCCAACCGCGCATCGCCCAACCCCAACCCCTTGGCCGAAGCCATCCATCGCGACACAATCTATATCAGCGTGGTTGACCGCGACCGCATGGCCGTTTCGCTGATTTATTCCATCTACTACGGCTTTGGGGCGGGGCTAGCCTCGTCCAAATTCGGGGTGATCTTCCAGAACCGAGGCGCAGGCTTTAGCCTGACTGCGGGCCATCCGAATGAACTGATGGGCGGCAAGCGCCCGATGCACACGATCATTCCGGGGATGCTGAAGCGCAAGGGCAAGGTGATTATGCCCTTTGGCGTGATGGGCGGGGCCTATCAACCCACGGGCCATGCGCGCTTTGTCTCGAACCTTGTGGATTTTGAAATGGATACCCAAGCCGCCGTCGACGCCCCACGCAGCTTTTCGTGGGTGGACGGGATGGAGGTTGAGCGGGGTTATTCGCAAGACGTGCGCGCGCAACTGGCGCAAATGGGCCATCAGGTCATCACCCCGCCAGATGCGTTGGGCGGGGCGCAGAATATTCTGATGCAAGACAGCGGCGTGCTGATCGGCGCATCAGACCCGCGCAAAGACGGCTGCGCTTTGGGCTATTGAGATGGATCGGCGGACGATTTCTGATGCAATCCTTGCGCTGACCAAGGGCGAAACCGATACCGTGGCGCTGATGGCCACGGTGGTATGTGAGGTTCACCACCACCACGATTTCGCGGATTGGACGGGGTTTTACCGTGTCGTAGCCCCTGATCTGCTGAAAATCGGCCCCTATCAGGGCGGGCATGGCTGCCTTGTCATCCCGTTTTCGCGCGGCGTGTGCGGGGCTGCGGCGCGGTCGGGCAAGGTGCTGAATGTGCCGGATGTTGACGCCTTTCCCGACCATATCGCCTGCGCCTCTTCTACCCGTTCAGAACTGGTTTTGCCGGTGTGGAACGGGGCGGGCAAGTTGTTGGGGGTGCTGGATTTAGACAGCGACACGCCAGCGGCTTTCACGAAAAACGATGAAGATTGGCTGGTGCCTTTGTTAGCCCAAGTGTTTGAAAAGGCCGAATGATGCGCGGATCATGCCTATGTGGCGGTGTGGTGTTTGATGTGGCTTTGCCGCTGCGGCCGGTGATTGCGTGCCATTGCAGGCAATGCCGCAAAACCTCGGGCCATTTTTGGGCGGCAAGTGCCGTGCCTTTGGCGCAGTTTTCGTTGGTTGTGCAAGACGGGCTGAAATGGTTCCAATCCTCGCCCCAAGCGAAGCGGGGGTTTTGCGGCACCTGCGGGGCCAGCCTGTTTTGGCAACTTGAAGGGGACGACAGCATCAGCTTTGCGGCAGGGGCTTTGGATGGCCCAACCGGCCTAACCATCGCCAGCCATTGGCACCTAGAAGATGCGGGCGATTATTACCCGCCCCCAGATGGGCTTTCGCCCGATGCGCAGGCTTGATAGGTCACAGTTTTCCTTAAGCAGCGATGGAGGCCGAAATGGCAGCAATCACCCTTCTTGACGGTGGGATGGGACAGGAACTGGTGGCGCGGTCAGGCGATGAGCCGACACCCCTTTGGGCCACCCGTGTGATGATCGACCACCCCGGCATGGTGCGCGACATTCACGCCGATTACTTCGCTGCGGGCGCTACGATTGCCACGACCAACACCTATGCGATCCACCATGATCGCCTCGAGCGCGTTGGGATGGACGCACAGTTTCACGCCCTGCACCTGCGTGCCTTGGCCGAGGCGCATGAGGCCAAGGCCGCCCACGGCGCGGGCCGGATTGCGGGTTCGATGGGGCCGCTGATGGCGTCTTATCGCCCCGATCTGACGCAGCCTTTGGATGTGGCCGTGCCAAAATACGCCGAAATCGCGCGCATCTTAGGGGCACATGTTGACGTGATCTTGTGCGAAACCATGGCCTCGGTCGAAATGGCCGAGGGCGCTTTGGTGGGCGCACAGGCGGCGGGCAAGCCTGTGTGGCTGTCAGTCTCGGTTGATGACCATGACGGATCGCTTCTGCGCTCGGGCGAGCCTGTGGCCGATCTGGCGCGGTTGGTGCGCGATTATCCGGTGGCGGCGATGCTGGCCAACTGCTCGGTTCCGGAATCGATGGCGGCGGCTTTGGCGGCGCTGAAGGGGCTGGGCAAGCCGTTTGGGGCCTATGCCAATGGCTTTACCCATATTTCAGGCAACTTCCTGAAAGACGCGCCCACGGTGAAAGAACTGACCCACCGTCACGATCTGACACCCGAAAAATACGGCGATTTCGCCATGGCTTGGGTGGAGATGGGGGCGACGATCATTGGCGGGTGCTGTGAAGTCGGCCCCGCCCATATCAGCCACTTGGCCGAACGGATCAAGGCTGCGGGCCACACCATCGAATGATGGAGTTCACCTACACTCCGCCCGATGTGCCGCTGCGGATCATCTACGAAGACCGCGCGATCTTGGTGGCTGACAAGCCTGCGGGCCTGTTGTCGGTGCCCGGCAAGACCGAAGGGCGGGCTGATTGTTTGGAAACCCGCCTGCGCCGCGCTTATCCGGGCACGTTGCTGGTGCATCGGCTGGATTGTGACACATCCGGCGTGATGATCTTTGCGCGCAACAAGGCGGCACAGGGGTTTTTGGGGCAAGAGTTTGAAAAGCGCCGCTCGAAGAAAACCTATGTGGCGCGGGTGTTTGGCGATTTGCAGCCTGACAATGGGCAAGTTGATCTGCCCATTGGGGTTGATTGGCCCAACCGCCCGCGCCAGATGGTTGATGAAGTCAATGGCCGTGCGGCGGTGACGGATTGGGTGGTTTTGGGGAGAGATTTGGCCGAGACGCGCGTGCACCTGTTCCCCCTGACAGGCCGCAGCCACCAGTTGCGCGTGCATATGCTCAGCTTGGGCCACCCGATCTTGGGCGACCCGATCTATGCAACGGGGGAGGCTTTAGCCTTCCCCCGCCTGATGCTACACGCCGAAACGCTAAGCCTGCATCACCCCGATAGCGGCGAGTGGGTGACCTTTACCGCGCCCTGCCCGTTTTGAACGCTATAGCGCCAACGCCAGTTTGCGCCCTTCGTGGAAGGCATAGGCCGCCAAGCGCGGGGCTGTGCAATCGCCAATCCGGTGGGTTGCCTTGCCTGCGAAGGTTTCGGGGAACGGGTCAAAGGCGCGGTTGGTGGTCGACATCACAAGGGCCGATGCGGCGATGGTTTCTTCCGCCCCCGTCAGCATATTGCGGATCGTCACCCCATTGCCGTGCCAGCGGCTTAGGCAGTGCTCGGTCTTAAACTCTACCCCCAACTGGGCAATGCGGCGGCGCGCTGCACCGTCTGCGGCGGTGCGGGCGATTTCTTTGCCTACAAAGGCTTCGGGGGTGACAAGGATCACCTTTTTGCCCTGTTCTGCCATGGCCCAGGCCGTGCCCACGCCGCGCCAGTTTGACCCTTCGTCATACAGCACCACGGTGTCGCCCAAGCGCGCCTCGCGCCGCAGAACGGCTTCGGGCGACCAAACGCCGCCAAGCTCGATCCCCGGAAGGGTTTCATGGGCGGGAACCCAGCGTTGAAAGCCCGTCTCGTCGGGCAGGGATCCTGTGGCCAGAATGACGGTATCGGCGGGGTGGGCGGCTATTTCGTCTTCGTCAAGATAGGTGTTCAGACGCAGTTTCACCCCCAGCTTGGCGAACTGGGCTTCATACCAGTTGAGCAAATCCAAAATCTGCGCGCGGCGGGGTTGTTGGCCTGCAAGGCGGAATTGGCCACCGATAACGGGCAGGGCCTCAACAATCTCGACACTATGGCCGCATTCGGCCGCGGCACGGGCAGCTTCTAGGCCAGCGGGGCCTGCGCCTACGACCAGAACGGATCGCGGCTTTGCGGCTTTTTCAAACCGATCGCCGCCCCATTCAAATTCGCGCCCGACGGACGGGTTGATCAGGCATGAAATCCAGTAATCACGGCTGCGCCGCCCCCAGCACATCTGGCTGCAGGATATACAGCCGCGAATATCCTCGGCCCGCCCCTCGGTGGTTTTGCGCGCCAGATGCGGGTCAGCGATTTGGCCGCGCACGATGGAGACAAGATCAGCCTCGCCGCTGGCAATGATGGTTTCGGCATTATCCGGCGTGCGAACCCCTGCTTCTGAGGTGATGACAGCGTGTTTGACGATGGCTTTTAGCTGCGTGGTCAAAGGCGTGGTCAGCTTTTCGCCGTGGGTGAAGGGGGGGATGATGCCCTCAAAATCCAGATAGCTGCCGTAACCGCAGGTGACATAATCGACATCTCCCGTGGCATCGTGCAGGGCGATAATCTCGCACATTTCGGCATCGGTCAGCATCACGGGATAGGCAGGCGAATAGCTGATGGCCAAGCCGATGATGAAATCGGGCCCGCAAGACTTGCGGATGCGGTCAATCAGGGTGCGCGAAAAGCGGGTGCGGTTTTCCAGCGACCCGCCCCATTGGTCGGTGCGCCGATTGCTCCACGGCGTCCAGAATTGATCCAGCAGGGAATGGTAGGCGGCCCAGACCTCGACACCCTGAAAGCCCGACTTTTGCGAGCGTATGGCGGCGGCGACATGGGCATCGAGCAGTTCTTCCACCTCGGCCCCTGTCATGGCGTGCGAACCGTCGGAATCGTGATAGGATGGCAGGCCAGACGGGCTCCAATGCGGGGCGAAAGACAGATCGGAATCGCCGTGCGCGCCGATGTGATACAGTTGCTGCAAAATCACAGCGCCCGCGGCTTTGACGGCATCGGTGATTTTGCGAAAATGCGGGATCACGGCGTCATCGGAATGGGCATAATTGCCCCGCGTTAGCACGCCCGTGCGGTGCACCGGCACGGGTTCTGACACAATCATCCCCGCCCCGCCCAAGGCGCGTTCGACCAAATAGCCCTGCACGCGCGGGCCGGGAATGCCCATGTCTGACATATTGGCCGTATGCGCACCAAAAACGATGCGGTTGCGCAGTGTATGGCCGCGCAGGGTGAGGGGGGAAAGAAGGTGTCGGTGTTGGGTCATGGGGGCCTCCAGATTTGGGGGAAGCCTAGGCGCGCAGTGGCGGGCGAATGGTCAAAAAACGTCATCCGGCAGTCAGGTTTGCGGCTTATTTGACCGCTGATGCGGGGGAATAGGCCCCCCGCACCTTTCAAGTTATGCGTGATCTAGGGGCTGGGTGACATCCCAGCCGGAAATGGCCTTAGATTCCAAGAACTCCTCTAGCCCCCAAATCCCGCCTTCACGCGCACGGCCTGACGATTTCACCCCGCCAAAGAAGGCCCCTGCCCCGCGTGAGCGGCCATTAGTTTGCACCATGCCCGCCTGCAAAGCCAAGGCCATGCGGTTGCGCTTAGCGCCATCTTGGGTTTGCACATAATGGGTCAAGCCATAGGGGCTGTCGTTGGCGATGCGCAAGGCGTCAGCCTCGGTGTCAAAGGGGATCATCGCCAGCACGGGGCCAAAGATTTCCTCGCGCTCGATCGTCATGCCGGGGGTGACATCGGCAAAGATGGTGGGCTTGACGTAAAAGCCACGGTTGAAGCCTTCGGGCAGGCCGGTGCCGCCGGCAACCAAACGCGCACCTTCGTCGATGCCCTTTTGGATATACCCTTGAATCTGCTCCCACTGGCGCTTGTTGACCACGGGGCCGATGTGATCGCCGGGTTGGTGGGCAGAACCAACTTTGATGCTATCCGCCACTTGGGCGGCAATTGTCACCGCACGGTCATAGATCGGGCGCTGCACCAACATGCGCGAGGGCGCGTTGCAGGATTGCCCCGAATTGTCCATCATATGGCGCACACCGCGTTCAACGGCTTCATCGTCGGCATCGGCGAAGATCACGTTGGCGCCTTTGCCGCCCAGTTCCAGCGTCACCCGCTTGAGCGTTTCAGCAGCGGCTTTGGAAATCGCCTTGCCCGCACGGGTAGAGCCGGTGAAGGAAATCATCTGCACATCGGGATGAGTCGACAACTGGCTGCCCACGCCCATGCCATCGCCGTTGACCAAGTTGAACACGCCAGCCGGCAGGCCCGCATCATGGCAGAATTCAGCAAAGATCATGGCGTTCAGGGGCGATTCTTCAGACGGTTTCAGCACACAGGTGCAACCGGCCAGAATGGCGGGGATCACCTTTAGCGCGATCTGGTTCATCGGCCAGTTCCACGGCGTGATCAGGCCAACCACCCCGATGGGATGCTGCGAGATCATTGTATCGGGCGCGTGGGGGCCTAGCGGGCGAACCCATTCCATCTGATCAAAAGCTGTCAGAAAGTTGGTCAGGTGCCACGGCAAGCAGGGCGCTTGCGACCCGCGCGCATGGTCGATGGGCGAACCCATTTCCATAGCGATGGCTTGCGAGAGGTCTTCAAAGCGGCGCTCGTACTGCTCTAAAATCCTCACAACAGCGGCGCGGCGTTCGGCGCGGGGGGTTGCAGCCCAGTTCGGAAAGGCGGCAAGGGCTGCGGCCACGGCGGCATCGGTATCGGCCTGATCGCCAAGGGTGATGACAGCGCAGGCATCCTCGGTTGACGGGTCAATCACGTGGCAATCGCGCGGGGCGGCGGGGGCGGTCCAAGCGCCATTGATGTAAAAGTCGCGGCGGATGATCATGGGGGCCTCCTGTAGGTTGGGGCTATGGTCGCATCTGTGGCAATGTGCGGCAAGCACATGGCGCGGCATCTTAGATCAAATTCCGACTTTAATTGTGCGGAGGAAGAATTCTCCTGCGCTGGCGGCCAGCACAGAACAGGATACTTTTCTTGACCTTTGCTTGCCGAAGATAGTGAAACTTTGTTCCAAAGTGCGTATGTATCACCCATCACACCCCTGCATGAGGATTGCCATGGGCCTGCGCATCAACGACATTGCCCCCGATTTCACCGCCAGCTCGACCGCTGGAGAGATCAAGTTTCACGACTGGCTGGATGGCCATTACGGCATCATTTTCAGCCACCCGCGCGATTTCACCCCCGTCTGCACCACCGAATTTGGCGCTGTGGCCCAACTGGTGCCAGAGTTCAAAAAGCGCGGCACCAAGGTGATCGGCGTGTCGGTTGATTCGGTGCAAGATCACGAAAAGTGGAAGCGCGACATCGAAGCGTTCGGCGGCGCGCCCGCCGATTTTCCGATCATCGACGACACCAGCCTGACGGTCGCCAAGGCCTATGACATGCTGCCGGCAGAGTTTTACCTGCCGACCGAAGGCCGCACACCGGCCAATTCGGCCACCGTGCGCACCGTGTTTATAGTGGGGCCGGATAAAAAGGTTAAGTTGACAATGACTTACCCCATGTCAGTGGGCCGCAACTTTGCCGAGATTATGCGCGCCTTGGATGCCGTGCAATTGACCGATGGCAAACCGCTGGCCACCCCTGCCAACTGGCAAGCGGGCCAAGATGTGATTGTGGCTTTGGCGTTGAACAATGAACAAGCCACAGAACGCTTCGGCGCGCTGGATATTAAGCTGCCCTATCTGCGATTCGCCAAAGCGCCAAAGTAAACCACCAGCGGCGGGTTATTTATTGGTAGCCCGCCGCGCCTTTTTCTGGTCAACCCTACGGACCACGCGGAACGTGAACCACCCCAACAGACCCGATCCAACCGCAAAAGCAGCGTAAGAAATCGGCCAAGGAATTCCCGCCGTCATCATCGAATACTCTGACATCCCACCCATGCCAGCTAAAATGTTCATCGGTAAGAACACAAGGCTAAGCATGGTTAACTGCGTCACGCGACGGTTTTGGTTGATATTGATGAAACCGATGGTTGCATCCATCAAGAAGTTGATTTTATCAAACAAGAATGCTGTATGACTGTTCAAACTGTCGATATTGCGCAAAACTTGTTTAGCATCTTGCACGTTGGCATCTGACAAAGCGCGCGATTGCATCAGAAAAACAATGGCGCGTTGGCTATCCATAATATTAGCGCGAATGCGACCGTTCAGGTCTTCTTCTTCCGCAATATCGGCCAGAACCGAAGCCGCCTCTTCATCGGTCATCGTTTCAGACAGCACGTGTTTGCCAACGCGGCTTAGGGTTTTGTAAATATCCTCAAGACTGTCGGCAGAATATTCAACGTCTGATCCGTACAGGTTCAACAGAAGATCAAAGCAGTCGGTGGCAAAACCGGGGACTGTTTCTGCACGGCGGCGTTGCAGGCGAAAAACTGGCAAGTCTTCGTTGCGCAAAGAAAATAGAACATCTTTGTGCAGAATGAACGCAACGGGAACCGAACGGCTTTTACCGCCGCGATCTAGCAAAAAGTTCGAATGCAGGTTCAATGCACCGCTTTCTTCGATGTGAAAGCGGTTTGACACTTCCAGATCGGTTTCATCCCCCGGATCGGGCAGTTCAAGGCGATAAAACTCACCAATATAGGCCCGCTGCGCCGCCGAAGCGTTCAAAAGATCGATCCACAGGGGCTTTTTGCCCTCAAGATCCTTACGCGCTTTGATCGGGCTTTGCTTGATGCGCCCTCCGATCAGTTCAAAAACCGACACCTTGGTTTCGGCCAGACGCGGACCTGCCACCTCTTCCAATTGATCGCGCAACTCATCTGACACTTCCCACAGCACATCAGTCGAGCGCCCAGGCGGCACGCGCGGCCACAAAAGAGCGGCGTCTTCGGAAGGCAAAGCTTCAAGGATTTCAACGATATCAGCCACAGCCAGCTTGGCCATAAAGTTTTCCAGCTCGACCGATTGCTGTTTTTCGACAACGGTTTCCACAAGGTTTTGGTGCGCGGCCCCGTGGCCCTTGACCAGACCTTCGACCAGTTTCTGCTTGCGGAGAAGTTCGCGCACGGCTTCTAAATACATGGCCCCCTCCTGCGTGGTTTGGATTGGTTCAACAGGGCGAACGGCGCAGTGTCAAGCGGGGTTTTGGCGAGAACGACGACGTTGGCGAACGCCCGAGAAAAGGCGTTCGCCGCGTCAATAGCGGTCGAACTTGGACAAATCAGGTTCAACGGGCGGCCTGCGCAGCAACGCTTCATTCTCCCAACGTTTTGCTTCCGTCAAGAAAGAATATATCGCTCCCTTCGTGCAATGAATAAACCCTGCCCAACCGCACCGCCAAAATCCATAACGAAAATACCAACGCGAAAAGAACAAGGCGGGACTGACCAACATCTTGACAGGACGAGGCCGAAAACCGCGCTCGCCTTTCATTTGGGCCTTTAGCGATGAATACTTATTCTCTTTCTGCATTTGATCATCAAGCGCAATCGGGCGAAAATGCAGCAAGCCGCCATTTGTAGCCCTGCGCACCACTCCGGTGATCGCTATACCTTCATGCACACGGTCGGTTGGGTTAAAAGCCCCAGTTCCGCGCCGAAAAAGCCTGTTGTGAAAGCGTTCGTGGCTTGAAGGTGGTGCAAAACCATAGCCAAGAAGATAATCATATCGAGTTATTTTCCAACCCGTCACAGTCGGATCAGAAAGCAATTTGGGTAAGTCTGCCGCCAATCGCAGGCTAACCCTTTCATCGCTATCAATCGAAAAGCACCAATCTTGCGTACACTGTTCCAGAGCAAATTGTTTTTGCCCGCCATATCCGCGCCATTTTTCTTGTAGCAAAGATATCGGGAAACCTTCTTGTTTTAAGCGTTCCAGTATAGGCAAAGTTTGATCCGTTGAACCTGAATCCACAACCACGATTTCAGCACACATATGAAGGCTGCGGATGCAGGCCTCGATGTAATTTTCTTCATTGTGACAAATCACAAAGGCTGAAATCGGCAAGGTCATAGGGGTACATCCAACCCGGGTAGTTCACCGCGAAAAACGCGCATGTAATCTTTACAAATCGAATCTTCTGAAAGAAAATCCTCTAAGCGCGCAGCGGCGTTGCGCGCGAAGATTTTAGCTTGTTGAGGATTGTCGCGCAAAAAAGCTAATGCGGTAACAATTTGGGCTTCGTCGTCAATGTTGGTCATCAGGCCATCAACGCCGTCGCGCATATACCAATTCGGTCCATCGGATCGGGTAGAAACTGAAGGCACGCCCAACGACCAGGCCTCAAGAAGCAAATTGCCCAAGGGTTCATGGCGCGACGGCATCAGGAACGCATCCCCCGCCGCAATATAGTTCGACGGGTCATTGACCCAACCCACAAAACGCACGCGGTCGGCCACGTTCAGTTTTACGGCCAACTGTTCCAATTCGGCGCGCATCGATCCGTCGCCGACCAACCAAAGCCAAGCACCGGGCAGGCGCGCCAGTGCGCGCACCGCCATATCCAGAGCCTTGCGCGGCTGAAAACGCCCGCCGGCAACAATCAAAAAGGCGTCCTCTGGCGTGGTCAGGGATGCGCGCGACACAGGGGTGGGCGTGATGGCGGGGGTGAAGTTGGCGATGGTCAAGGCGGGCTTTGTCCATCCCAGATCGCGGCAGGTTTGGGCGATGCCGGGCACATTGCCAACCAACAGGTCGCAATTGCCGAAGTGTTTAAGATTGCCCGGAAAATCGCCCATGCGCGCCAGTTTCACTACGCCGGGCCAAGGGTGCACCAACCGCGCCGCGCGGGGCATCCACGCCATCACGGCATTGGGCTGCCATTGCCGCACCCAGCGATTGGCCTGAAAATGTGCCAGCAAAGACAGGGGGGAGATCGCGCTAAAGTTGTTTCGGATCACTGGCCCAAGGGTGGAAACCTGCCCATCCCAACTGCGCCCCGGTCGGATGATAAACCGCTGCTGCACCCCGCGCCGGTTTAACGCCTGCGCCAGCTTCACAAAAAACCGTTCCGCCCCGCCTTCTTTGCCGAAATGGATGTGGATGACTTTGAGAGAAGGGTTGTGCATATATTCTCCTCAAAGAAGCATCAACGTTTTTGATACTAGAGCAATGCGATTATTACAAGCGAGACGCAACATGATAGTGGTAGGTCAAACGACGCGGTAAGGGGCAAGCGTCTGGTCCCACCTTCTAGGCCAACAACCTTCCAAGCGACCCACTGGTTTTGTACAAACAAGTCCCTACAAAAACCGGCGACTTAGAAAGGGATGGCTCTTGCGCAATTAAACGCTTGTAAAGGCGACTGCCGCCCCAATGTTGACTGCGTTGAGCGATGTAACGTAGGCCCTCAGCACCGGTGGAAAACTTAAAGTGCAATAACACTGCGCGTTGACGGCTCAGTCTCAAGCGTTCAGAAATTGCATGCGTCCCACCATGGAACACCATGCCACTGCGCCATTTAATTAAAGCAAGCTTGCTGCAATTATAAATCTCATGGTTGTGGATAATCCTGCGCAGAAGCAGACGAGACCAAAGCAAAACCAACTTTTGCAATCCAACTGGAGCAAAATCACCCCCGATGTCACAATATCGGCGCAAGATACGATGCGTCCATGAACCATCTGCCATGGCGAGAGTTTCGAAAAGGCGCTGGCGCATACCGCCAAAGGCAAATGCCGCCGGGGTCTTCATCTCCAATCCTGTCCGCCAAGATACAGCCATTCTAAAATAGTAGTTTGGCCCATCAAATAATGGAAAAGCATCAATCAACCGTCCGCCCTCATACCGATGGTCCTGCAAGGCCTTGTCGCAATACATATCTAGCATTACGGCATGCAAGGCCTCGGCCCCCTCGTCCTCAAGACTGCGAACAACGGCGAAAAGATCACGCCTATCATCAACGCCTTTGAAAACAAGGTGTTCGTCGACATCGGGAACAACAACCCATTTGCCGCTGCAATAGGTATCCAACAACTCAGCGCGCCAAAAACGCTTGTCTTTTCGATAAGTAGATCCCTCGACAGGCGTGAAAATTATCACATCTGGTTGTTCGCGTAAAAATTCGATCGACCCGTCTGTCGAGCGGTCATCGACAATCAGAAACCTGTCCACACCGATTTCACGATAATGGCGCAAAAACTCTGGCAGGATCAGCAATTCATTATGCGCCAGAACCACGCAGGGCATTTTGGCCTGCACTTGCGGAAGTGGCGACAGACTTTGCAGATACGTGCCGGTGTGGGTCATTTAATTGGCTCTTCTTAGTAAAATGCACCCGGAAAACCTCCGGGTGCATAGGTCATATTGGCTCAGAAATCACCCTTCGGCGTTGTCCTTGCTTTCCGCAATTTCCAAACCGGTTTCCTGATCGACCATCTTCATGCCAAGGCGCACTTTGCCGCGCTCGTCGAAGCCCAGCAGTTTGACCTTAACCTCTTGGCCTTCTTTCAGAATCTCGTTCGGGTGGTTCAGGCGCTTGGACGCGATCTGCGATACGTGCACCAAGCCGTCGCGCTTGCCGAAGAAGTTCACGAAAGCGCCGAAGTCGACCAACTTCACCACTTTGCCCACGTAAACTTCGCCTTCTTTGGGTTCTGCCACGATCGAATAGATCATGTCATAGGCCTTTTTGATGGCTGCGGCGTCGTTCGAGGCGATCTTGATCATGCCGTCGTCGTTGATGTCGACCTTAGCGCCCGACAGTTCCACGATTTCGCGGATAACCTTGCCGCCCGACCCGATCACTTCGCGGATTTTGTCGGTTGGGATCGTCATGGTTTCGATCTTGGGCGCATAGGCGCTGAACGCCTGGGGGCCAGAGATTGACTTGGCCATTTCGCCCAAGATGTGCATCCGGCCATCTTTGGCTTGGGCCAAAGCTTGCTCCATAATCGCGGGCGTGATGCCGGCGATCTTGATGTCCATCTGCAAGGATGTGATGCCGTTGGCGGTGCCTGCGACCTTGAAATCCATGTCGCCAAGGTGGTCTTCGTCACCCAAGATGTCGGTCAAGACGGCAAAGCGGCCATCGTCTTCCAAGATCAGGCCCATGGCCACGCCAGCGACGGGGGCTTTCAGCGGCACACCGGCGTCAAGCATCGACAGCGATCCGCCGCAGACCGAGGCCATGGACGACGAGCCGTTCGATTCGGTGATCTCCGACACAACGCGGATTGTGTAGGGGAAGTCGGTCGGGGCGGGCAGCACGGCTTGCAGGGCGCGCCATGCCAGCTTGCCGTGGCCGATTTCGCGGCGTCCGGGGGAACCCACACGTCCGACTTCACCAACCGAGTAGGGCGGGAAGTTGTAGTGCAGCAGGAAGTTCGAGCGGGTGTTGCCGTTCAACGCGTCGATGATCTGCTCATCTTCGCCGGTGCCCAAGGTGGTGACGACCAAGCCTTGGGTTTCGCCGCGGGTGAACAGGGCCGACCCGTGGGTGCGCGGCAACAGGCCAGTTTCGCACACAATCGGGCGCACGGTCTTGTTGTCACGCCCATCAATACGCGCGCCACCGTTGATGATGTCCCCGCGCAGGATCGAGGATTCCAGCTTTTTGATAGCCGAGCCAAGGTTGATGTCGGCCAAATCTTCGGCAGCCAGCGCGCCTTTGATTGCCGCAGCAGCGGCGTCGATGGCGTTGGAACGCTCTTGCTTGTCACGCAGTGCGAAGGCGGCGCGCATTTGCTTTTCACCGGCAGCGGCAACGCGGCCATAAAGGGCCGAGATGTCGGGGGGCGAGAAGTTGAAGGGCTCTTTCGCGGCGATTTCGGCAAAGTCGATGATCAGGTCGATCACCGGCTGCATCTGGGCATGGCCGAATTTGACTGCGCCCAGCATTTCATCTTCCGACAGTTCGTAAGCTTCGGATTCCACCATCATGACGGCGTCTTTGGTGCCCGCCACAACCAGATCAAGCCGCTGCTCGGGGTTCAAGCGCAGCTGGGTCATGTCGTCCATCGCGGGGTTCAGAACGTAAGCGCCCTTAGAGAAGCCCACGCGGCAAGCAGCGATCGGGCCCATAAAGGGCACGCCAGAAATTGTCAGCGCGGCAGAGGCCGCAATCATCGCCACCATGTCGGGGTCGTTCACAAGGTCGCACGACAGCACGGTCGCCATGACCAGCACTTCATGCTTGAAGCCTTCAACGAACAGCGGGCGGCAGGGGCGGTCGATCAGGCGGGAAACCAGCGTTTCCTTTTCTGACGGGCGCGCTTCGCGCTTAAAAAAGCCGCCGGGTATCTTACCCGCTGCGTAATACTTTTCCTGATAGTGAACTGTCAGGGGGAAGAAATCTTGGCCGGGCTTTGCCGCTTTGGCAAAGGTCACGTTGGCCATGACAGAGGTTTCGCCCAAAGTGGCTACAACCGAACCATCCGCTTGGCGCGCAACCTTGCCGGTTTCCAGCGTCAAGGTGTCATTGCCCCACTGGATGGATTTCGAAGTGATATTGAACATGTGTCATCCTATCTTAGCCGGGGGACCCTCCCACCGGCGGTGCGTAGGGGCCGAATGCCCCTGGCTCATTTGCTTTGCGGATCCCCCGCCGCGCAGAGCCCTGGCGCGGATGGGCCGCCCCGGATCAGCCGGGGCCAGTAAGACAAAGCGCCCGAGCGATGCCCGGGCGCTTTGCAAGATTAGCGGCGCAGACCCAAACGGGTGATCAGCGCGGTGTAACGGGCCGCATCTTTGGACTTCAGATAGTCCAACAGCTTGCGGCGTTGGGCCACTTGCATCAGCAAACCACGGCGTGAGTGGTTGTCTTTCTTGTGGCTTTTGAAGTGTTCGGTCAGCGTCGCGATACGCGACGACAAGATCGCAACCTGAACTTCGGGCGAACCCGTGTCGTTTTCCTTGGTGGCAAACTCTTTGATCAGGCGGGCTTTTTCTTCAACAGTGATCGACATCGAGATCTCCTATACGTTGAGTGTGACGGCACAAGCCGGGATGTCGTCCAGCAAGGCCCTTGGTCCTCCCAAGGTTGAGAAGATGCGCGCGTATAGGGGAAATAGGGGCAAAAGGAAAGAGGATTTCGCCTTGGCCGATGGGGTATGCCTTCGGCGAGGATATTTGGGCAGGTATGAAAGGGGGGTGCGGGGGGTTAAAGGCCCAGCACATCCATCATGTCGTAGCGGCCGGGTTTTTGCGCCAAGCCCCACTGCGCAGCCTTCAGCGCGCCGCGCGCAAAGATGGCGCGGTCGGTGGCGATGTGGCGCAGCACGATGCGTTCGCCTTCGGTGGCAAAGATCACGTCATGCTCGCCCACAATATCGCCGCCCCTTATGGCGGAAAAGCCGATGGAACCTGTGGCGCGCGCGCCTGTGATGCCGTCGCGGGCGGGGGTTTTGGCCTGTTCCAGCGTGGTGCCACGGCCTTGGGCTGCGGCTTCCCCCAGCATCAGCGCGGTGCCAGAGGGGGCGTCGACTTTCAGGCGGTGATGCGCTTCGACCACTTCGATATCCCAATCGAGATCAAGGGCTTGGGCTACTTTTTGCGTGAGGCGGGTGAGCAGGTTGACGCCAAGGCTCATGTTGCCAGCCTGAATGATCGTGGCATGGGGGGCGGCAAGATCAAGCGCGCGGTGGTGTTCGGCGCCAAGGCCCGTGGTGCCCACGACATGCACAAGGCGGGCTTGGGCGGCGAGTTTGGCAAAGCCTACCGTCGATTCGGGCGAGGTGAAATCCACCACGGCGCGGGCACGGGCGAAAGCGGGCAAGGGGTCGTCGGTGATCGCAACGCCCAAAGGGCCCATGCCCAGCGCCTCGCCCATATCGCGGCCAAGCCACGGGGAACCGGCGCGTTCGATACAGCCCGCAAGCTGCCATTGGTCAGACGCCAAGATCAGTTTGACCAGCGTTTGGCCCATCCGACCGGATGCGCCTGTGACCACTATGCCGGGCTTATCGCTCATCTTCGCCTCCACGCTTTGGCGGGGTTTATGACGGGGGGCGCTTTGGTGCAAGCTTTTGCTAGCAGCCAAGCGAATCGCGACCCCGTTTCACCCTGTTGCGGGGCCGCTCAATTCGGCCTAAAGGGGCGTCATGGTCAAACAAACATCCAAAGGGCCCGGCCAGCGTCAGCTGCGCGTGGGCGAAATGATCCGGCGGCGCTTGTCGGAGATTCTGTCACGGGGCGAGATCCATGATCCGGCCTTTGACGCCATGTCGATCACGATCGGCGAGGTTGCGGTTTCCAGCGACCTGAAGATTGCCACCGTCTATGTCATGCCCCTTTTGGGCAGCGGCAATGTGGAACTGGCGGTCGAGGCGCTGTCACGCCACAAGGGGATTATTCGCAAGAAAGTCTCGGAAGAGGTGATCTTGCGTCATGCCCCCGATCTGCGGTTTCGGCGCGATGAAACCTTTGACCGCCTAGACGAGACGCGCCGGATGTTCGCCAACCCCGTCGTGATGCGCGATCTTGCAGCGCCCGATACCCTGCCCGAGGATGAGGTGGGCAATCCTGAAAGCGACGCGTAAGATCCTGCTGGCGCTGGTTTTGGGCCTGCTTGCTAACCCCGCGACGGCAAGTTGTTTGGACCAAGTGTTTGAAGGGGCAACCTTTAGCGTCTGCACCGCACAGGCGGGCAGCGACTTGCGGGTGTTTTTAAACGGGGCGGATGGGCGGCCTTATGGCGGCTTTGCGCCGTTAGAGACGGCCTTGCACGCGCAGGGCCAGCATCTGGCCTTTGCCATGAATGCGGGAATGTTTCAGCCTGACCTGTCGCCCGTAGGCCTGTATATAGAAGAGGGCCACGAACTGCACCGCATCGTGACAAGCGAAGGTCCGGGCAATTTCGGGCTGCTGCCGAACGGGGTGTTTTGCATTGAGCAGGGCAAATTGTCCGTCGTGGAAAGCCGCGCTTTTGCCGCAGCCCCCCTGCCCTGCCGCTATGCCAGCCAATCGGGGCCAATGCTGGTGATTGACGGCGCTTTGCATCCAAGCTTCTTGCCGGATTCAACATCGTACAAGCTGCGCAATGGCGTAGGCGTGCGGGAAGATGGGTTGATGGCGTGGTTTGTGCTGGCGAATACTCCGGTCACATTCGACCGCTTCGCGCGCTTTTTCCGCGATGGATTGGGCGCACGGAATGCGCTGTATTTTGACGGCTCGATCTCGCGCCTATACGCGCCAGACTTGGGGCGCAGCGGGGCTGGCTTTGCTTTGGGGCCGATGGTTGGGCTGGTAGAGGGGAACTGAACATGGGCCGCACCAAAAAGGGGCGCAAGCTGTCGGGGTGGCTGATCGTCGACAAGCCCGCAGGGATTGGGTCGACCGATGTGGTCAACAAGGTCAAATGGCTGCTGAAAGCGCAAAAGGCGGGCCATGCGGGCACGTTAGACCCTGCGGCGACGGGCGTTTTGGCCTTGGCCTTTGGCGAGGCGACAAAGACCGTGGCGGTTTTGACCGATGCGCTGAAATGCTACCGCTTTGCCGTGCGCTTTGGGGCGGAAACCTCGACCGACGATGCCGAGGGCGCGGTTTTGGCCACCAGCGATGCGCGGCCTGACACGGGCGCTATTGCAGCGGCGTTGGCAGGATTTCGCGGTGAGATTATGCAAGTGCCACCGCAGGTGTCGGCGGTAAAGGTTGACGGCGCGCGGGCCTATGATCTGGCGCGCGAGGGGGAAGATTTTGAACTGGCCGCCCGTCCGTTATGGGTGGAAAGCTTGGACCTGATCGAGCGCCCTGATGCGGATCATGTGATCTTAGAGATGGTCTGCGGCAAGGGCGGTTATGTGCGCGCCATCGCGCGCGATCTGGGCCGCGCTTTGGGCACGGCAGCACACGTGGCATGGCTGCGGCGCACGTGGTCAGGCCCGTTTGATGCCGAGGATGGGTTGACATGGGACGAGGTGCTCACGCTGGGCGAAGCGGGCACGCTTGAGGATCGGCTTTTGCCGATTGAAGCCGCCCTTGCCGATTTGCCGCAAGTGGAAGCCACCGCCGACGGGGCGCGCAAGATTGCTGTGGGGAATCCGGGGGCCGTACTCACTTCGGCCGAGGGCGAGGTTTGGGCCAGCCACAACGGGCGGGCTTTGGGTTTGGGGCAGGTGCGCCTGGGGATGTTTCACCCCGCGCGGGTGTTTGTGACGGACGCGGCATGATCCGGCGCGCGCACCAAAAGGGCGATGCAGCGAGTTTTGCGGAGTATTCCGACGACGAGGCTTACCGCTATCTGCTGGTGCGGGCTTGGGCCACGGGGCCACGGGTGGTGTTTGTAATGCTCAACCCGTCAACCGCGACTGAAACGCAAAACGACCCCACGGTGGAACGCTGCGAACGGCGCGCGCGGGCTTTGGGCTTTGGCAGTTTTGCTGTCACCAACATTTTCGCCTACCGCGCCACCGACCCAAAGGTGATGCGGGCTGTCGCCGACCCTGTCGGGCCGCACAATGACGCGGCCATTTTGCAGATGGCGGCAGAGGCGGATCGGGTGATCTGCGCTTGGGGCACGCATGGGCTGCATCTGGGGCGTGGGGCCAAGGTGGAAGGGCTTCTGCGGCAGCGGGGTTTGGCCTTGTATAATTTGGGCTTGAGCAAGGGCGGCTTGCCGAAACATCCGTTGTATATTGGCTATGACGCACAGCCTGTGCTGTGGGGCTAAGGTCGCAAAAGCGTGGGTTTCACACCCCCGCACCCGCGTCAAAAAGCGGGGGTTTCACACCCCCGCACCCCCGCGGGATATTTGGGCAAGTATGAAAGGGGGGGTGCCGGGGGGTTAGAAATCGACGGCGATGCCTTTGCGCTCCCAATCGCCGAAACGGATCGGTTCAAGGCCTTTGGGGCCGCCGAGTTCGGGGGGTGCTGGGGGGGTGTTGGCGGCTTGGCGGCGGGCCTCGGCCTCGGCCAGCGCGCGTTGGGCGGCGGGGGGCAGCTCTTTGGGGGATGGTTCTGACATGGGCGCTCCTTGGCAAGGCGATGCGTTCTGTATAAGGCGCGGGTAGGTTTGAACAAGGGCGGATGATGGCAGAGGGTTTGACAGCGCGGCGGGCGGTTCTGGCATTGCTGGACGGGGTCTTGGACAAAGGCGTCAGCTTGGCCGAGCAGGGCGATGCGCCTTTGGCGGGATTGTCGGCGGGGGACCGCGCGCGCGCGCAGCGGTTGGCAAGTGCGGTGCTGCGGCAGGCCGAGCCGATTGACCGGATGCTAGGCGCGCATTTGCACAAGGAACCACCCTTGGCGGTGCTGAACATTCTGCGACTTGCCGTGACGGAATTGGCTGAGGGGAGTGCAGCCCACGGCGTTGTGAACTCGGCCGTAGAGCTGGCGCGGCGCGATAAGACCACGCAGGGCTTGGCCGGTCTGGTCAACGCCGTCTTGCGCAAGTTCCCGCCGCCGGTTGTGATTGAAGGCCCCGTGCAGCGCCTGCCCGGGTGGCTGCGGCAGGCTTTGGTTGCGCGCTATGGCAAGGTGGCCGTGGGCAAGATGGAAGAGGTGCAATCGCGCACGCCGGTGGTGGATTTGACGCTGCGCCGTGGCACGGCGGTCGATAGCATTTCGGGGGGCGAAGTGCTGCCCACAGGGTCGCTGCGGCTGGCGGCGGGGGGGCAAATCTCGGCCCTGCCCGGATTTGCCGAGGGGGCGTTTTGGGTGCAAGACGCCGCTGCGGCTTTGGCCGTGCGGATGCTGGGCGATGTGACGGGCCTGTCGGTGCTAGACCTGTGCGCCGCACCGGGTGGCAAAACGCTGCAACTGGCGGACGGCGGGGCCGAGGTGACGGCACTGGATATCTCAGGACCGCGCTTGGTGCGCTTGCAAGAGAACTTGGCGCGCACCGGTTTGCGGGCCAAGATCGTCACCGCCGATGCGCTGCAATGGACACCCCCCGCGCCTTATGGCGCGATTTTGCTGGATGCGCCTTGTTCCGCTACGGGCACGATCAGGCGGCATCCGGACTTGCCGTTCTTGCGCCAGCCGTCGGACATCGCGGGCTTGGTCGAATTGCAGGCCCGCCTTTTGGACCGCGCTTTGGGCTGGCTGAAACCCGGTGGGCGGCTGGTATATTGCACCTGCTCCTTGCTGCAAGACGAGGGCGAGGGACAAATCGCCGCCGCTTTGGCCCGCCATCCGAGTGTTAAGATGCTGCAACCTGAGATCGCGGGGATCGACCCAGCTTGGATGGGCGCGCGCGGGTTGCGGCTGCGGCCAGACTATTGGGCCGATGCGGGCGGGATGGACGGGTTTTTCATGGCTTGCCTGCAAGTTCCAGTATAATGTGCGAAAAGCATAATTACTTTGGCGCGAACATCCGGTAATACGCCCAGTCTGGCAGGAATTGTGACAGACGAAACAGCCATGAAAAGACGGTGGGGAAGCTTTTCTTAAAGCCGCGCCCCTTCATCAAGGCCATCATATGGGCAGCGGCTATGTCAGGCTCCATCAAGAAGGGCATCGGAAAGCTGTTCTTTTCGGTCAACCTTGTGCGGATGAAGCCCGGATTGGCGACCTGCACTTTGATGCCAGACCCGCGCAGATCGGCGTATAGGCATTCGGCCAAGGCCATGACGCCGGCTTTGCTGGCCTGATAGCCCATGGCACCCGGCAAGCCGCGAAAGCCTGATAGCGAACCTGTCAGCACAATATGCCCCGAGCCGCGCGCAACCATGGCGGGCAGAACTGCGCCCAAGACGCGGGCACAGCCGGTGAAGTTGACATCGCACATCTGCGCGAAGGCGATCGGGTCAAGCGCATCGGCCGCCATGGGGGTGTAAACCCCTGCCAGCCAGACCATGCCGTCGATGGGGCCGATTTGGGCCGCGACGGCGGTGACGGCAGCGCTGTCGGCGACGTCAAGCGGGGCAGAGGTGGTATTGGGAAGGGTGGCGCAGACCTGTTCCAGCCGCTTTGCGCTGCGGGCGGACAGGATCAGGCTTGCCCCTTCGCGGTGCAATTGCTGGGCGAGGGCGAGGCCAAGACCCTCGGATGCGCCGACAAGCCAGTAGCGTTTGCCTGCAAAGCTCATGATGCGGGGCGCATGGTGGCGACCAGTTCGGCCACTTTGATGCCGAATTTGCGAAACTGGCTGCGGTTCATGATGGTGCCGTTGGGCATCAGATACATCCAATCGACCACGTTCAGCACATGACCGCCCGCAGATTGGGGCAGGCGGATTTTGTAGCGCATTTGCACAGAGTTGCCTGCGACATGGCCGATGCCCGTGCCGACGAGATCCTCGGCCGTAGCCTGCAACGACCCATCTGCTTGCAGCGTCAAAGCCCAAGCGCGGTTTTGCTGGACGCCGGAATCATACACGAAGGCTTCGCTCAAGCGGCATTGGTCGCCCACCCAAGTGCCATGCATATCCGCCAAAAAGCGCGAGGTGACGCGACCTAAGGGACCATAAATCACACCCTCGCACAGGATGGGGCCAGCAAGGTGGACGCGCGGGTCAAACTTGGGGCCAAGGGCTGCGTAATCCGACGGGCGCTGAGAGCGAAACCCTGTGACGCGAGCAAGGACCATAACCGCAACCAAGGCCAGTAGGGCAATCACAAGCGAAAACATCACGACACCTCGGATTTGGGGGGCTGCGGGCGGGAGTGGAAAACGGCGCCCTTGGCCCAAAGTTTAAGTGCTTGCCAGTGGATCAAGGCCAAGACGCGGCGTGATCCGAAGGGGCGGCGCAGCAAGGCCCATAGGATGCTGGAATTGGTCATGGGGCGCAGCGGGCCAGACAGCGTGGCGATCAGGCCGTCTTCGCCCGCCGAATAGGTTATGACGATGTTCAACCTGTCAGAGCGCAGATCAAGGCGGAAGGTATAGCCGCCTGCGATGGCCTGAAAGGGCGAGACGTGGAAGATTTTCTGCGCGCTCAGGTGGTCTTCTGGCCCGATCGGGCCAAGATCGGCGCGGTGACACAGGTAGGAATGGCGGTCACCGTAAGTATTTGTGACCTCGGCCACAAAGGCGCGCAGGCCGGTGGCGTCTTCGGCCAGCCAGAAGGCTACGGGGTTGAAAACATGGCCCAAAAGGCGGGGCTGCGCCAGAAGGCGCACCCGTGTGGGGCTGGGCAATCCGTGCGCTGCGAGAACTTCACGCAACCACGCAGCGCCGCGCCCATTTTTGGGGGCACCGCCGTGGTCGGTATCGTGCAGGGCGGCAATGTTGGTACGGTTGCGCGAGAACAGGCTGGGGGTGGGGCCCGACGCTTCGGCATCCAACAGCACATAGTCGATGCTGTAGCGAAAGGCATTGGCTACAGCGCCTTTGCGGCCGTGGAAGGTGTGTCCGGTGAGGTGTTGCACGATCATATCAGCCCCCTTACGCCCAAACGGCAGGAAAGCCGGGGGGCTGCCTGCCCCCCGGACCCCCTGGGGATATTTGGGCAAGTATGAAAGGGGAAAGGAGGAGTGGAACGGGTCATGCAGCCTCACGCAGGGGTTGGCGGGTGCGTAGGGCGGTGGCGACATCGGCGGCAGAGGCGAAACCGTCTTCGTGAAAACCGTTCTTCATCCAAGCGCCGCAGAACCATGTGGCGGTTTGGCCGTTCATGGCGCGCAACTGCGCTTGGGCGGCAAGGGCGGGTTGGTCGTAGACGGGATGGTGAAAGGTGCGGACCTGATGGATCAGCTTTTCATCAATCGGGCGGGTGGGGTTGAGAGTGACAAACAGCGGATCGTCTTTCGGGATCGGCTGCAGCGAGTTCATCCAATAGGTCAGATCAATACGGTCAGGGCGCGGGCCTGCCGGTTCAGCGTAGTTCCAAGACGCCCACACACGGCGCGATTTGGGCATTTGGGACGGATCTGCGTGCAGGATCGCTTGATTGGGTTGGTAGCGGATGGCGGACAGGGCTGCAGTTTCGGCGGGCGTGGCATCAGACAAAAGGCGCAACGTGTCGTCAGAGTGAGTGGCAAAAACCACCTCGTCAAACATCTCCCACTCTCCGCCCACGGCGCGCACCTGCGCACCACCTGCAACACGGCGCACGCCTGCGATGGGGGTTAAAGAGCGGATCTCGACCCCGTGGCGAGAGAGCGAGGCCGACAGTCTGCGGACATATTCAACCGATCCGCCTTGAACGGTGAACCATTGGTGATGCTTCCACACGCCCATCAGGCCGTGGTTCTTAAAAAAGCGAATCAACGCTTCAGCGGGAAAATCGAGCATTCCTGAAGAAGGAGTTGACCAGATGGCACCGGTAAAGGGGGCGATGTAATGGTCGCGAAAGGCATCGGACATATTCATCGCCAACAACAGCTCACGCAGGGTCATATCGGGGGTCAGGACGCTGTCGGCATGGCGGTGAAAGCGCAAGATATCGGACAGCATCCGCAAATAGCGCGGGCTTACAAGATTGCGGCGTTGCGCGAAGAGTGAATTGAGGTCGCGCAACCCGTATTCCAGCGCACCGCCTTGGATCGAGCAGGCAAAGCTCATGTTAGAGGGCGCAATCGGCACATCAAGCTGTTCGAACAAAGCGGTCAGGCGGGGGTAATTCACCTTGTTGAACACGATAAAGCCCATGTCGACCGGCTGATCGCCGCGCTTGCCGGCCATCACCGTTAGCGCGTGACCGCCCAAACTGGCGGCCGCTTCGAACAAAACAACCTTGTGATCGGGGGCTAAAAGATGGGCTGCGGCCATGCCTGAAATGCCAGCCCCGATCACTGCGATGCGGCGTGCGGGCGTAGAAGACGTTTCAAAAAGCATGGCAGTTCCTTTAAAGGGTCGTAACAGGTACGGCGCGCTGTGCGCTCTGGATCAGTCTTTGGGCGTTTTGGCGGCAGTGATCCAGTCTTGGCGATGATGCGTATCACGGATTATGATGATGACATCCTCCTTTGTGCCATTTGCAGATGCAGCCGGTTCGGTTCGCCTTTATGGTGGCCCTACGCAGGCCGCAAGCGGTCACGATAAGGGAACCATCAGGGTGGCATTGGACGAGACAGACTGGTCAGCGCTGATGCTGGCTGTGCGCGATGGGCGCGATCGCGCGGCCTTTGCCGCGCTGTTTCGCCATTTTGCGCCAAGGCTGAAATCGTATCTGATGAAATCGGGGGCGAATGCCACCAAGGCCGAAGATTGCGTGCAAGATGTGATGGCCACGGTGTGGCACAAGGCGGCACAGTTCGACCCTGAACGTGCGGCGGTGTCGACATGGGTTTACACCATCGCACGCAACCGGATGATTGACATGATGCGGCGCGAGCGCAGGCCCGAGCCTGAGGCGATGCCGTGGAACGAAGAGGCAGAGCCCGATCAAGCCGATGTCTATGCTGCCGCCGAAGACAGCCGTATTTTGAGCGCGGCTTTGGCTGAACTGCCCGAAAAGCAGCGCCACCTGATCCAGCGCGCGTTTTACGGCGACTTGTCGCATTCGGAAATCGCGCTAGAAACTGGCTTGCCTTTGGGCACTATAAAATCACGCATCCGGCTGGCGTTAGACCGGCTGCGCGCTAAAATTACGGAAAGCTGACCTGATGAAAACACGCCCTTCCATCCGCCACCATTTGAACGACGCCTTGCTGATGAGCTACGCGGCTGGCCATTTGAGCGAGGCATTCGGTCTGGTGGTCGCCACCCATGTCACCTTGTGTGACGAATGCCGCGCGCGGCTGGAAAGCTTTGAAGCCTTGGGCGGCGCGGTGATCGAGGCCGAGGATGAGGCTGCAATCAGTACCGAGGCTTTGGCGCGCATGATGGCACGGTTGGATGTGCCTGTGGTGTCGGCTCCGCCGAAGGCTGCGCGCAAGACGACCCTGCCTGCGCCTGTGGCGGCCTATGTTGGGGGTGATCTGGATGCGGTGAAATGGCGTGCCGTGGGCGGTGGGGTGCGTCAGGCGATTTTGCCGACGGGGCGAAAAGCCACGGTTCGGCTGTTGCACATTCCCGCAGGCCAAGCCGTGCCCGATCATGGCCACCGTGGCACAGAACTGACGTTGGTGCTGCGCGGGGCGTTTCGTGATGCCACCGACCGGTTTGGGCCGGGGGATCTGGAAATTGCTAACGAGGATTTGGCGCATAAACCCGTGGCCGAGGCGGGCGAGGATTGCATTTGCCTTGCCGCAACCGATGCGCCCTTGCGCTTTGTGGGATTGATGCCGCGCCTGTTGCAGCCCTTGTTCCGGATCTAAAACGCTGCACATCCTAGGCGGGGGCCGCCCACCCCAAGTATTTGTGCCGAAATGCAGGCGATAGCGGCTTTGGGCGCTTACAGCACCACGATGCCACTGTGTTTGGCTTTGAATTCAGGCTCGACATGGATTGTGACCACGCAGCCTTCGACAACTTTCTTTAGCCCCGCCTCGACCCGGTCGCATAGGTCGTGGGCTTGCGAGACGGTTAGCACTCCCGGAACGACCAAGTGAAACTCGATAAAGGTGGCAGCACCTGCGGTGCGGGTGCGCAGATCGTGCGCCTCAACCGCGCCGACGGCTTCGGTGGCGATGATGCGGCGGACTTCGGTGAGGACATCATCTGACAGGGATTCGTCAAGCAGGCCAGAAAGGCTGTCATGAATGACGCGCCAGCCGGACCAGAGGATGTTAAGAGCCACGAAGGCGGCCAAGGCGGGGTCAAGCCAATACCAGCCCGTCTCGATCGCCAATAACACCCCCAGCGTCACCACGACAGATGAGACAACATCCAGATACAAATGCTTGCCATCAGCCACCAAAGCCGGAGAGCGCGCGCGCCGCCCATTGTGGATCAAGACCCAAGCCCAAACCGCGTTCAAGATAGAAGCAAGCGCGTTGACCAGCAGGCCCTGAAGCGGCGCGTGCAGCACTTGCGGATTGGTCCACCCTCCCCAAGCCTGATGCAGGATCGCCAACGCCGCGACGATCACCATGACGCCTTCAAGAATGGCCGAAAACAGCTCGGCTTTGTGGTGGCCATACGGATGATTGGCGTCGGCAGGCAAAGCCGCGACGCGAATGGCGACTAGGGCTGCGATGGCTGTCACCACGTTGACCGTATTTTCCAGCGCATCGGACAGCAAAGCGACAGAGCCTGTCATGGCCCAAGCAAGCAGTTTCAGGCCCAAAACCGCTAGGCCCAAGAAGATACTGCCGATCCCGAGTTTGACGACTTTGGTCATGGACGGCCTTTGAGCAAGAGGGCGCAGGGCTTGCCCCTTATCAACCTATGCCTTGCCGAGCAAGCACATTGGCCCCATCCAAACCCGTCGTTGCAAGCCCCGCCTTTACTTTCCGCTTGAAACGCCCGCCATTCAGGCGCATATCGCGCCTCGAACCTGCAATCCATTCGGACGCGGGTTAACCCTATTTGGAGAGACCATGGCCAAGGAAGAGCTTCTCGAATTCCCCGGTGTCGTGAAAGAACTCTTGCCGAATGCGACATTCAAGGTTGAGCTCGAAAATGGCCATGAATTGATCGCAGTGATGGCAGGCAAGATGCGCAAGAACCGCATCCGTGTTCTGGCGGGCGACAAGGTGCAGGTGGAAATGACCCCCTACGACCTGTCGAAAGGCCGCATCAACTATCGCTTCAAGTGACGCTGTGCTGACCGGTTTGCGGCCCGCCATGCAAGGCTGGGCGCGGTGAGGCTGATCTTAGGGTCAGCCAGCCCGCGCCGCAAAGAGCTGTTGGCGCAGTTGGGCATTGTGCCCGATGCCATCACCCCCCCCGATATTGACGAAGACCCCAAGAAGGGTGAACTGCCCCTGCCCTATTGCACGCGCATTGCACGTGAAAAGGTGATGGCCGTTGCGGCAGGGCCCGAAGACTTGGTGCTGTGCGCCGATACCACGGTGGCCTTGGGCCGCCGCATCTTGGGCAAACCCGCGGATGCGGGGCAAGCGGCGGCGTTTCTGACAGCCTTGGGCGGGCGGCGGCATCAGGTGATCACCGCTGTGGCCTTGCGGCTGGGCGAGCATGTGTGGGAGCGCCAAAGCGTGTCTGCCGTCAAGATGAAGCGCCTGTCGGATGCCGAACTGAACGCCTATCTGGCGGGCGGCGAGTGGCAGGGCAAAGCTGGGGCCTACGGCATTCAGGGCGCTGCGGGTGCGTTTATTCCTTGGATTTCGGGCAGTTTCACCGGCATCGTCGGTCTGCCTCTTGCGGAAACATCGGCCCTTTTGCAGGCCGCAGGCTATCCGCTGTGGAGGGTTGCATGAAAGGTCGCGTCATCGTTCTAGACGAAATTGCGGGCCGCAAAGCGGCTGCTTTGATCGTCGACGGCGTGTTGGAAGAAGTGCTGATTGACCCTGCCGATGACACGCCGCTAACGGGGGCGATTTACCGCGCCGTTGGCGACCGCCCGATGAAGGGCATGGGGGGGATGTTTGTGAAACTCCCCAGCGGCGAGACGGGCTTTTTGCGCCAGACAGACGGCATAGCCCCCGGCCAGCGCCTGCTGGTGCAAGTGACGGGGCCTGCCGAACCGGGCAAGGCGCTGCCGGTCACCACTCGGCTGCTGTTTAAGGGGAAGCTCGCGATTGTCACTCCGGGCGCACCGGGGCTGAACATTTCGCGCCGTATCAAGGACGAGGCGGCGCGCGACGATCTACAACGCTTGGCCGAAGCCGCGATGGCTGGGGCCGACGAACGTTGGGGGCTGATTGTGCGCTCCGCCGCCGAAGTGGCCGAGGCAGAAGATATTGCGGCCGAGATCGGCGAGTTGCGCGACCTGTGCGCCGCGATGCTGGCCGACCTAGACGGTGGCCCCGAACTGCTTCTGGAGGGCGCCAGCGCCCAAGACACCGCTTGGCGCGATTGGAGCGACCCAGAGCCTGACGAGATCGTGCAAGGCGGCTTTGCCGATCACGGCGTGCTAGAGATGATCGACGCATTGCGCAGCGCGCGCGTCGATTTCGACAATGGTGGCCATATGATGGTGGAACCGACCCGCGCGCTGGTGGCGGTGGATGTGAATACAGGGCCAGACACCTCACCTGCGGCCAGCCTAAAGACCAACATCGCCGCCGCCCGCGACCTGCCGCGCCAATTGCGCCTGCGTGGGCTTGGCGGTCAGGTAGTGGTTGATTTCGCACCGATGCCCAAGAAAGACCGCGCCATTCTGGATCAGGTGATCAAAGCCGCCTTCAAAGCCGAAGGGGGCGAGACGAACCTTGCCGGCTGGACCGTGCTGGGCCTGTACGAGATGACCCGTAAGCGCGACCGACTGCCCCTTGCCAGCCTGTTGCCATGAGCTGCCCGATTTGCGCCAAAGACAGCGCCGAACGCTACCGCCCCTTCTGCTCACGCCGGTGTTCGGATGTAGATCTAGGGCGCTGGCTGACCGGATCTTATGTGGTGGCAGGGCCTGAAGGCGAGGACATGTCACCCGACACAGATCCCGAAACCCCGACCCGACCGCAATAGCGCACCGACGTTCACTTTTCTTGCAAACCCCTCTGGACAGCCCCGCGCCCCTGACGTATCAACCGCGCACCCCAAGGTTGCCAAGCGGCGCTTTGATCAGGGCCCAGATAGCTCAGTCGGTAGAGCAGCGGATTGAAAATCCGCGTGTCGCTGGTTCGATTCCGGCTCTGGGCACCACTTAACTCACTGAAATCAATAGAATTACCGTAAAAGCCCAGCTTAATTGCTGCGCTGTCCGCTTGCCGCGGAGTGCCACGGTGCGAATATGATTCCAGTATGGTAAAATCACGCAAAACTGTGCGTGCAGATACAGATTTAGAACAGATTTTGATGTCATGCGGATGTGGTGTGGTATCTCATCGCGATGTTCCCCGTCGAATGCGCAGACCAACAGATCGCCAACAACTTCAGGATCTGAAGATGTTTCGGCCATGGGGCTGAGGGTTCGTAACGGTGTGATTTGATATGCGCCTACAATGTCGTGTCGAAACGACAATGTATGAAAGGGTGACAGTTTCCTAGTCGGACGGGTTGATGACGTTGTTCGTGATGTCTGCCACAGGCACGTCTATGTCGGGACGATGCCATCCCAGCGTTGCAGCCAACAGATTTTCAACAACTTCAGATCCTGAAGATGTTTGGTCATAACGAAACCCGTCATCTCTGTGTGATTTTATACCCGTCGCCAATGTCGTGTCTTAAAGTTGTGTAAAGTGTCATCACAATGCTGTCAGGGCAATTCCGTGCCGTTGAAATGGGCGGGAGGGAACTCTACGTCCGTGGCATCATAATTGGTTGGAAACAACATGAAACATGACAATGAATTCATCATTGATCCGCTGAATGTACATCACAAGCCCTTAAGCATAAGCGACATTGCGGCCTTGCAGGTGGTAAAAGCAATGCGCTTTTTTGCCGATCAATTCTTCGCAAAACGTTACGGGCACCGCGCCGTCGTGCTAGAAACTGTCGCAGCCGTTCCGGGCATGGTTGGCGGTTTGTTGCAGCACCTTCGTGCTATTCGTCATATCCGCGACGATCAAGGTTGGATCAAGGAATTGATCGAAGAAGCCGATAACGAGCGTATGCATTTAATGACCTTCATCCATATCGCAAATCCAAGTCGGCTTGAGCGCATTCTTATCATGCTGGCGCAGGCGGTGTTTTATAATCTGTATTTCTTCCTGTATCTTCTGGCCCCCAAAACCGCACACCGAGTGGTCGGTTATCTCGAAGAAGAGGCTGTGGTGAGCTACACCCACTATCTTGACGAGATTGACGCTGGTCGCGTGGAAAACGTCCGTGCTCCGCAGATTGCGATCGCTTACTGGAACCTTGGGTCGGAAGCGCGGCTTCGCGACGTGGTTATCGCTGTGCGTGCAGATGAAGCGCACCACCGTGATGCTAACCATCACTTCGCCAACCAAATCGCATCGGGGGCGCATTCCTGACCGTATCGATTGGTAGTTCATTGGCTAGAGTTGAAGTGCTGCCATGAAGCTGTCGTCAAATGAGGTTAGGGTAGCTTGCCTTTTTAACACAGTGTCTGCGTAGCTGCTCGGCGGTCAAACGATAGTTGAGGATGGCTGCGGGCAAGGATGGGGACCTGCCTAGCCTATAAGATGAAGTCAGACGCAGTCAGATCGTACAATCCGTTCAAACGTATTGCCATTTCGATACCTGTGTCATTGTCATTGTCGATCCATAACATCGTGTAATCATTGGTGGTTCCGGTGACATCAAACTTCTGGAAGCGCACCTCACCTTGTGTTGCGCTGTTGAATGCAGCAGTTCCCCTCCAGATGAAGGCGTCATTTGACAGTGATGCGGCGAAGGCATCGATGGCACCCAGGTTGATCTTGTCCTGACCTCTCACAAAATCCGTGATGACATCTGATGCATTGGCGGTTGTGCCAGTGTCTGACACTGTGTTGAAAACAAAGCTATCCTTGCCTGCCCCACCAATCAGCGTGTCCATACCCGCGCCCCCGCTCAACGTATTTGCTGCGGTGTTGCCGGTAATGGTGTTGTTCAATCCATTACCACTTCCGTTGACTGCCGACGACCCAGTGAGGGTCAGGTTTTCAAGGTTTGTGCCCAGCGTTGTAGTTACAGATGACTGCACGGTGTCGGTTCCGGCAGACGCGGCCTCGCTGATCATGTCGCCACCGTCGGTGACGTAAGTGTCATTGCCCGAGCCACCCATAAGCGTATCGGCACCGATGCCACCATTCAGGGTGTCATTTCCAGCGTCGCCCATAAGAGTGTTATTGCCGCTATTGCCCGTGAGCATGTTGTTGAGGCCGTTGCCAGAGCCATTGATGGCTGAGGATCCCGTCAGGGTCAGATTTTCGACATTACCTGCAAGCGTAAAGGTGTCAGCCGAAGATCGAACCAAATCAGTGCCGGCATTTGTAAGCTCCACGATGAGATCAGTCGAACTGTCGACAACATAGGTGTCATCGTTGGCGCCCCCTGACATGCTGTCGCTACCTACACCGCCGTCGAGCCAATCAGTGCCAATACCGCCGTCCAGCGTATCAATACCGAGACCACCTGACAGCGTGTCATTTCCAGCGCCCGAGACCAGATTATTGTTCTGATCACTGCCCGTGAGTTGGTCGTTTCCGGTGCCAGAGGTTACATGCTCGACATTCACGATTGTGTCGGTGCCATAGCCGGTTGTCTGGGCTATGGTCAGGCTGAGATTGACCGTTGCGGCACCTGTGCCGGTGAAATAGGCGCGGTCTGATCCTGCGCCGCCGTCCATCACATCATTGCCCATAGCGCCGGTCAGCAGGTCATTGCCTGCGCCGCCCATCAACTGGTCATCCCCCAAGCCGCCATCGACGCTGTCGTCGCCCGCCAGACCCATGAGCATGTCTTGACCAGATGTCCCCTGCAAAACATCCGAGCGTTCATGCCCAATGATCGGGTTGATATAAACTCCGCGGATCTGTGCACCCGTCCCAACCCCGTCATCACTTGTCCAGGTAACTAGGATCCGTCCATCGGGCAAAGCCGCAGCGGCGGGTGAGCACTGGTTGTTCAAATCTGTTGTGTTGATCACAAAATCGCTTTCGATCAACTGGCCATCTGAATCGATGAGACGACCCCGCAGGCAACCCCAATCACCATCCCCCGCATCACCCGAATACCAAACGACCAACGCCCGACCATCGATCAACGTTGTTACCACAGGCTTTGTATAAGAGGCGCTCAGGTCGGTGGAATTAACCTGAAAATCCGGCCCAAGCGGCAGGCCATCAGCTCCGATAATCCGCGCACGCACCTCACCCGGAGCAAAGGTGGGGTTGCCGCCTGAAGGATCTGGCGTAAACACACCCGAAGAAAACCACGTCACGAGTGCGGTGCCATTGGAGAGCGCCGTCACATCGACATAGCTCTGATAGCCGCCCGGGGTGGAGTTCAGCACAAAATCATTTCCTGAAAATGCGCCATTCGTCCCGATTATCCTTGCGCGAATGTTTCCCGGCGTACCATCAGCATCATCCGTGCTGCTGTAGGTCACGAGAATTCGTCCGTCGCTTAATTCCGTGGCTTGTGGTTCGTACTGCCCCCCAAGGGCCGACGAGTTGACGACGAAGTCATCCCCCAAAGGCGTGCCGTCACCTCCAAAATAGCGACCAAGGATAGCATAGCCATCGCCGTCGCTGCCATCATAGCTTGTCCAAAGCGCAAACACCCTGCCATCACTTAATGCGCTTAGCGACACTTGGCTTTGATTGCACTGACCGGCGTAAATGCCGCTACCAACCGCCACGGGGTTAATCAGGAAATCCGACACCGGCGTTTGATCCAAGGGGTCAAGCACGACACCGCGCAGTCCCATCCCGTCGCCGTCACCCCCATCCCCGCTTTCCCAAGCGAGAAACACCTTGCCTTCGGCTGTCACGGCGGCCACCGGGCGCCATTGGAACTCAGTCGTCGTCGTGTTGACCAAGAAATCAGCCCCGACCGGCGTGCCATCTGGACCAATCCAGCGGGCATATATTTCCGCTTCGGTCGACCACTGACCTACTTGCCGCACCCAAGCCACCAGAGCCGTACCATCGGGCAAGACCGCAATTGTTGATGCAAAAGGACTATAACTGGTTCCAAGAGGACCCGAGTTGATTGCGAAATCTGCTGTCATTGCCATGGGATTTCCCTTCCTTTTGATATTCCATTACGCAACTCTACAAAAATCGGATCAATATGGATGGCAACGTGATGCTAACAGCTGTTAACAATGGCGTGTTCCGCGGTAAGCACCATCATCCACAAATTTCAAACAACTTCAGATCTTGAAGATGTCGGCGGCCCATCACCGCCCTGCCCCAACCATCCCAAGCCACCCAAACAAATTATTTCCTATCCTCGTCAGTGATTTAGGTAGGAATAATCCGCTGCTGACCACACAATTGTTGATAACAGTTGTGAGGCAAACAATGACAAGCATGAAACTGCGCGATGGGGACATAATCCTGTACCATCGTGCTGATAGCAAAAACTGGCAGGCCTATATCAGGCTGCCCGATGGCGGCAGGCATACCCTGAGCCTGCGCACAGCCAATGAAAAGACCGCCAAAGACAAAGTGATCCTGATCTATGAGGACATGTACTTTCGCTACAAACATGGGCTGACAGCAGTTGTGGTGCTGTTCAAAGACGCAGCCGATGCTTGGCTCAATGAACTGCGGGCAGAGGTCAGGGCTGGTTCACGCAATGAACGCACGGTGATTGATTATGAACCCGTGGTAGAACGCTACTTGAAGCCATTCTTTGGCAACAAGCCCATCGACACCATCAAGGCCAGTGACATCGCCCAGTATCGCAGCTGGCGGCGGGACTATTGGGTCACAGGGCCGGGTTCCAAGGAAGTGGAATACGATTACGAACGCAATGGGCGGGTGATCAAACGCAAGATGGCCCACAAGGCCCGGGCACCCAGCCCGCAGACCATCAACGGCGAAAACGTGCCGCTGCGTGGCATCCTCAAGTTTGCCTGCAGCAGGGAATGGATGAAGGCTGGATCCATCCCCGAGGTGGCCAACGTCAAGCTGACCAAGCGTGAAACACGCGAACGAGCCTAGGCAGACGTGATCGCCAAGACATTGAAGCCCTACTGCGCCTACGTGGCATTACGCCGCTGGAAATGGGACATGCTGCGGGTGTCACAGACAGACTGGCCGCAGTGCTGTCAGCGGATGTGGATTTCCGCGACAACTATTGAGACTGCGCCCCGCCATCGCAGGCATCGAGCGTTTGACTAATGGGCCCGCAGCCGCGCTGGCATCAAACAAGCTCGCAGCTGCCGCAGCAAAGCTCAATCAGTGATTGCCGCTAGTCGCATAGCGGACACCGCAAGGTCGACGCACAGCGGGGCTGCAGCTATGGCGCAGCGGTGCGAGCAAATTTGATCATAGCCGCGTGGGATGGCCAATGTGCTCGCAGAGCATGACCGCTGAAGTATTTGCCACAAAACCACCCTCAAATCCGTTTAATGCGGTCCAAGCTATGCGAGCCAAGCTGCACTCGCCTAGCCCATTGAATTCAATGCCGTATTTTCGTGATTTCTGCAGATTTTTTCAGTATCAGCCCCCTGCCCTGTCGCTGCAGTGCATCGAGGTCTCCCAAACATCTTCAGAATCTGAAGATGTTGAAGAGCACATGGCGGCAGAAAAATCTGCGAACATCGCGGCGCGGGTGGTGGGCATTGCCTGATCAATCGACGCTATACACCGCATAAGGGTCGATGCTCCCGCGTATTGACGACCATGTGCCGATCAGGTTGGCTGCTGGATGAAGTGTCAAACGCAAGTTTTTGAGTTCAAAGCCGCAAAAATACGACTAGGATCATGCGTGGGCACGAAACGACATAACGAGGTGGGCGATGTACAAGAAAGGCGAGGTTTCCTACGTACCTCTTCCCCTTCCACACCGCGTGCAACTGCCCGATGGCGACGCACTCAAGGCAGCACTGTCCTTTCGTGATTATGTGCGCAAGCGCCATTCGGTTCGCGATTACTCTGATCGTCCAGTTCCCAAAGAGATCATAACGGCCTGCATCGAGGCTGCCGCGACGGCACCTTCAGGTGCCAATCATCAGCCTTGGCATTTCGTAGCCATCGCCAACCCCGAGATGAAAGCGAAAATTCGTGCGGCCGCCGAGGAAGAAGAACGGGACTTTTACGCTGGCGGTGCCGGGGATGAATGGCTTGCAGCCCTTGAACCAATTGGGACGGGCGTGTCAAAACCTCACCTTACAACCGCACCATGGCTTATTGTTGTTTTTGCCCAACGATATGGGGTGACGACAGACGGTGAGCGTTACAAGAACTACTATGTTCCAGAAAGCGTTGGCATCGCCACGGGCATGCTCATCACCGCGATCCACAAATCCGGTCTTGTTTGCCTAGAGCATACGCCAAATCCCATGAAATTCTTACCCGAGTTGTGCGACAGGCCCAAGCACGAGAAAGCCGTCATGATTATTCCAGTCGGGTGGCCCGCTGATGACGCGAGTGTCCCCGCAGCAGCAAAGCGCAAAAAGCCTCTCGCTGAGGTTTTGTCTGTGTTCGAATAGAAACGGCTCAAAACCCTTCAAACGCCCGCCTTGGTTTATTGCAACAGACCCAAAACCGATCTGTGTGTGCAGGCGGTATCTTAACTTCGCTGTAAGTCCGTCCAAAGATTGGTGTGTGGTTCAGCGAGTGATTGACCCCTGACAGCTTCATTTGACTGCTTTATTCCAAATCTCAGCCCGAAATCCCGCGGTAACGATCCAAGCTATGTGGCCCAACCTAGGGGAAAATAGCCCATTGAATTGAATGGGCTATTTTGGCGGTTTCGTTAGAAATTTTTTTGGGCTCAGCCCATCGCCCCACTAAGAGCCGCACATCTCCCTGATCGTTTGCATCAGGAGTTTGTGCTCAGCGGGATACATTCGGCCAAGGTGGGCGAGGTGGTACATGTTGTTGCCTATGTGTTTAGTCCTGATCCACACGGTGAGATGCCGGACCATTAAGGACACGGACCGGTTGAACTCATCGCCACCTAGGTGGGCGGAGTTCAAGCCTTTAATCACCCTAGCACGAAGGTCGGCCATATCTTCTGGTAGATCTGCCCCAGCCAACTTTCGGGCTATTTCTTCCTGCCATGCACGAGCCGCAAATTTGCTGTTCAAACCTTCCAGCAAGAGATCATCCCAAGCCGTTCTGGTCATGCGGAGCATGGGTTCGATTTCATCTTCTGACATTTTGATTGTTCCTTTTCCGGTGACATGCACACCGTTGTTCCGTGGAAAACTGGCGGCCCTTTGGCCTATGCGAAGCGTGTTCAGTCCTCGAAGATCTTTGATCTGACCTCTAAGACATGCTTGCAGTTTCCCCGGTGAACAAATCCCTGGCAGGTACATTCCAGGTGCCCTGCCATCCCGAATGTCACAAGATACCGCGCCGATGGGTCGCGCGAACTGGTGAACTCCCATTGGCCCGTTTCCGCCAAAGGGCTGCTGGCGGCGGCAGCGCGAGGCCTTGCTGCGGCCAGTTTTTCAATGCGAAGGGCAACATCCCCCGTGGCCCGTGCTGCACGAGCCTCTTCCATCAAGGCTGGGGCCAACTGTCGAAGGCCGTTTTGAATTTCCACGATCAGGCTGGTTTCTGGAACATCTTCGGCCTCGACCGCCGCAATCAGTTTGATCTTTTGCTCCAGCAATTGAGAAATATAACTGTCCAGAGTGCCCGCCGCTACAAAGTATTCCACCGTGACCCGCTTGGTTTGACCCATGCGGTAGCAGCGATCTTCTGCTTGGGCGTGGTTGGCGGGCACCCAATCAAGATCCTGAAAAATTACATGCGTTCCTGCCGTCAGGGTGATGCCCACACCGCCTGCCACAATGTTGCAAAGGGCAACTTTGACCGTTGCATCACCTTGGAATCGATCAACCGCCGCCATGCGTTTTTCGGGACTGTCGGAACCGGTGATCGTCACAGCCGCATCGCCGAACTTGGCCTTGTGGCGTTCAATTCCGTCGCTGAAGCAGGTGAACAAAACCACCTTCTCGCCGTTCTCCATCACATCGCGAATGCGCTCTTCCACGGCCGATTGCTTGGCCTTGTGCAGCGCCACTCTCACCTTGGTCAGGCGGGCGAGGAACTCCGTGTCATTTGGTTGCGATGGGTCGGTCGCGGAATACCACGTCAAGAACCCCTCGACCGCGTTAAAGGCCGCTTTGCTGGCTGAGATATCCACCGGCACCCAGCTGCGGATCTTGGGTGGCAGGTTCAGCACGTCTTCTTTCCTGCGACGAATAGACACTTCTTTCATCAACAGGTTCAATTCATCAAGGTTCGAGGCCCCGTTGGTGACCCAGCCATAGTCATTGCGGTAGGCATCGCAGTAGCGTTTGGCAAAAGACAAAAACGACCGTGCCGCAGGGTGACGCACGCAGCGCAAGAGATTGAAGAGATCCTTGGGCCGGTTTGGCATGGGCGTCCCAGTCAACAGAAACACGAAGTCTGGCCCCATGTCATTCGCTGGCGCATCGGCCTGCACGCCGAAGAGTTTCAAGCACTGGTTGGTGCGTTGGCTGGCATTGCGGATAAAATGTGCCTCGTCGAGGATGACGCCTGCCCAATCCACTGCGTGCAGGCGCTCGGCGTGTTTGCTCAGGATATCGTAGTTGACGATGATCCACCGAGGCTGATCCACGGGTTCCTTGTCAACGCCGATCACTTCGATTGCTGCCGCAGGGTCCACAAGGCGGATCTCCCGCGTCCAGTTCAGCTTCAAGGATGCAGGGCATACCACAAGGATCGTCCCCTCTGGGACACCCAGTTCCATGGCCACAATGGCCTGACGGGTTTTGCCAAGGCCCATGTCATCAGCCAACAACACCCGGCGTTTGGACAGAAGGAAGGCCACACCATCTGCCTGATGGGGATAAAGGCTGCCGGGTGCGATCTTGTCGATGCCGGCCAGGTTCATGAGAGAAAGCGCAGTCGTAGTCATTTTGAGTACTCCACCTCTTTAGTGCTTTAGCCGGATGGCAGGGCGCACAAGCTGTCGATCAAATGCCCGTTTGGATGAGATTAGCCCCAGTGACGGGGTTTCGCAGTTTGATGTCGTCAAAGACGAAAAAACCTCCTTCGTTTCCGAGGAGGCTGACTGCGCTTACGACCTTTGGTTGCCACCTTGGCCGCATCCTCTTGCGAGAAACCACCTTGCCGGTCCGGCAGGTTGGCGCGGGCGTCAGCCCAACTCTTGATGCAGGATTTAAAGTACTACTTCCGACCGAAATGTCAAGGTCGCGCTGTGTCGTGTCGACACGACAAAACGCCACCAAACTGAAAAGTCGCGGCAAACATCTTCAGATCCTGAAGATGTTTAACTCCTAACGGCGCAGTGGCGGCAGAAAAATGCGGTGTGGTCCGATTGAGGATCTTGCCATGCGCGACAGCCGACGCCACCCTGCACACATGATACGCCTCAAGCCCCTGCCCGATGAAGTCGCTATCCTTGACCAGTCCCATGTCTTTCGCGGGGCGCGGTTGATCTTGGGCTATGTGGCCGAACATGGCCCAATCCCGTTGACGCCGTCCAAAGCTTTCAAACGGGTGTTCGTGAACTGGGCGGCAGAGGCGTTTGTTTGGCCCCATTGGACGGTGGCAGACCTCTACAGCGTCAACAAGGTGCTGAACGAATACGATTTTGGTCCGCTGGAAGTGCTGCACCACTTGCTAATCGATCTCAAACTTGGCCGTCACTATAAGGGCACGTTTCGTTTGACCAAGGTGGGTCAAGGCCTGGTGGCGAAGCCCAAAGACCTATTCGAAATCTTGGTGCCGTTCTTCTTGTTCAACGTGAACCACGGCTACTATTCACGCTTTGAGCACGAGCCGTTTCGCGACTGGGACGCCGGATTGAACGTGCTCAACATCGAAGCGGAGAATGGCGTATCTCTAGGTGAATTCTGTGCGGCACTGTATGGCCCTGTGACCCGAGACAGGGAGCAACAATGGCGGGTTGAAAGTGAGCTTTACACTGGCATCCTGCGGCCGCTGTGTTGGGCTGGACTGCTGGATGAACATCGCAGCCGAGGGGCGGGATTGGCGGCAAATACATATCAGAAGACCGCACTTTGGCCGGTGTTGTTTGCCCTACAGACAGATGGGCGAGTGCGCCCGGCAGTGCGGCATTGATGGCGTACAACTTCTTGACTTTGCCCATTTTAGCTAATACTGCTAATTTATGCAAAAGGAGAACGCCATGCGCCACTTCACCGCAACTGAACTTGCCAACAACACCGGCGACGTCTTGGCTGCCGCCGCGCAGGAACCGGTTCAGATCCAACGTCATGGCAAGTCACGCTACGTGCTCCTGAGCGTGGAGCAATTCGATAAGTTAAGCAAAAGTGCCGATCAACGCCGAACTGTCCACGTTGACGACATGGCTTTGAGCGATGCGGTAGACCTCGTCGCAGCTCTTGAGCACAGCATAATCCATGACTGATGCGCCTCGCATAGGGCACGTTCTGCGCTACCCCTACCTTTGGGCACGGCAAGCACTTAGCGGGGAAACTGAAGGCCGCAAAACACGCCCCTGTGCAGTTGTCTTGGCAATCACAAACCAAGTCGGGAACACAGAACTCCGCCTGTGCGCGATTACCACCCAGCCTCCAAGTTCATCCATCCGCGCAATTTCCGTTCCTGAGATTGAAAGGCGTCGCGCCGGACTGGATACTGGGATCGGCCTATGGGTGATCTTGGACGAACATAACTTGGATGTATTTGAACATTCCTTCTACATCGAACCACAGAGCCACCTCGGCGTGTTCAGCCCGGCATTCACCAAGGCGCTGCAGCAAGGCATGATTGCGGTGCTGAAAGAGCGCATCGGCAAAACGGTGAAACGGTCCGACATCTAAAAAAGTCCGTCCTAGTCCCAGTTTGGAGAAATGCTCTGCAATGTCGTGTCGAACCGACATTTCACGACGATGCATAGTAACGGCGAAAACATCTTCAGGATCTGAAGATGTTGAAGTGGGGATCGCCGCACAACGGCAGAAAAGACATCCACAATGACAGATTTCGTCTAGGAATATCAGATGCTTGACCACATGCTGACTGCAGATGCGATGCTGAGGGAGGCAAATATGGGCGTGTTGGACAAGTTGAAGATTGTGGCGTTGGCCAAACCGGTGAAAGGCACTGTTGAACAAGAACGGCGTAAGAAACTGGCCGAGCAACTGACGGAACAATTGAAACTGGCAGAAGCGTCCTTGGGTGGCGTGGCCTATCAGCGCACCAAGGCAGCTTGGGAGACTGATGCGGATGGCAATCGCTATCGCGTGCAGCGTCCTGTCAAACTGCGGCAATGGTGGACGGTTGGGGATGGGGGCACGGTGCAGTTTGGGGTTCGTTATGGCGCAGTGCCCCTGCAACTTCAGCCGGGCAAGACCGCCGTAGAAGTGGGCAAGCTGGCTGACCTATGCCACACGTCAGGTGCAAGATGAACGCAATGCTCAGGAACTGGCTGACAACATGGGCACCAGTTTGGCCATGCTTCAGCGCAGCTACTTCCACTTTGATGCGCGGGCCGCAGCGGACAGGTTGAGTGGTGAAACCAAATCCCAACGCACCTCAGCTGAAAAAGCTTTGCCGCGCAAAAAATAGCTGCCATCTTCTCTGGCAACCGTTTGCACGGGCAATTTGCTAGCTTGGGAGGCAAAGCATGACCGATGACGACGTAGACCACGATATTCTGAGTTTCTTAAACGTAAGGCTTGAAGAGTTTGAGAAGGCCAAACGGGAAGGTGAAATCGACAAAACGCTTCTGGCCGCACATGGCTGTTCGAAGGATCATCGAGCTCAAATTGATGCCAGTTCGCTGTGTGGATGCTTTAGCTGTCTAAGTACCTTTCCGCCTGCGAAAATTGCAACTTGGATTGACGATGAAACCAGAGCGCTTTGCCCCTTTTGCGAAATCGACGCAGTCATTGGTGATGCGTCGGGCTTTCCTATAACCAAGGAATTCCTGTCCGAAATGTGTGAAGCGTGGTTTGGAGATTTGCCCAAGGAAGGCAGGAGTGTCGAAAAACCGGTTGTGATTGATGTCTGAAGCTGGGCCATCGCCAGCTGGCTGCTTCTAGCAATCTGCTTGAACCGTATCGCAGCGCTTTCGCATGTCTAAATTTTCAAGACCCTAAATCTCGAGTGCCCGCAAACGCTGCAGTGCAACGCCTTGGCACGCAGCCCGCCAACCACGATCATTGTGCAAGCGTCGTCCTTGGCCGGATCCAACAGACAAACTCATGCCCGTGCGCTTTGGCCAACAGACTGGTTCAGAAAATATGTATTCTCTGAACCAAACACTTAAGCCACTGAACTTGTTTGGTCTTTTATTGTAATCTCTTCGGTTGTCCTGCGCCGGTTCAGAATACATGCTGCTTAGTATGATATTGTGAACCAGAGGATCGCAGACATGAAGCAAGCGCCAGTACTGACCGAACGAGATGTCAAACGCATGTTGCAGCACTGTGCTCGCACTGCTTACCCCGCGCGCAACCGTTGCGTGTTCATGTTGGGCAGCTTGGCCGGCATGCGCATCGGAGAAATTGCCGCATTGAAAATCGGGGACGTGCTGACGCCGGAAGGTGCTGTGCGAAACGAGATCCAGCTCACAGCCGCCCAGACCAAAGGCAGCGAAGCACGCACGGTGCTGATGAACACGCAGCTCCAGGGCGAACTGGACGCTTACCTACGAACTGTGCCCATCGCGCGCCGACACACCACGCTGCCGTTGATCACCAGCAAGACTGGCAAGGCATTTTCGGCCAACGGCCTCTGCCAACTCATGCTCAAGCTCTATGACGACGCCGGGCTGGATAGGGCAACGTCCCACAGCACGCGCAGAACGTTCATCACAACTTTGGCCCACAAGGGCGTCAACGTGCGGGTGCTGGCAGCTTTGGCAGGGCACAAATCAATTGCGACAACTCAAAGATATATCGAGCTGAATGAAAACGTGCTGCGGGCAGCGGTGGAGATGGTCTGACAGATCAAGATCCTTAAGAACATGCGCCGTGCTGGACTGCAGCTTCCGCTCCCAAACGCACTGCAGCCGAGATTAGTTAAGTCACTTAAGTTTCGCCAGAAATGGTGAATAGAGGAACCACACGTCGCCCGTCACCAATGTTCATGTTGCGACCATCGCCAAGTTCCACGATCAGTTCGGTTGTCCATAAATCACTTTGACCACAAAATCCTGAATATGGCTATTATTCAGGAACTTAAAGATGAGCGATGTCGAAAGGATCAAAGCGCTGAATGATGCAGCGCGAACCACGTTCACCGGTTGCAGGGTGATGCTCACGCTAGGCGTGCAGTCACTAGAGGGGATCGCAGAATTGCTGGAACAGGTGCAAAGGTTCGACGGATTCAGCGCCGACAATGATCCCTACGGTGAGCATGACTTCGGCAGCTTGCGTTTTGCCGGGCAGACCGTGTTCTGGAAATTCGACTACTATGATGTCGACTTGCAGATGGCTTCGCCTGATGCCTCAGACCCCACAGTTACCATTCGGGTGCTGACCATCATGCTTGGCGAGGAGTACTAACGCTTTCCGGAGACGGTCTTTCGCTTGTGCATTTTTTTCGTTGCATGCCTACCTACCACCAGCACCATAACAACCGAAGAAAAATAACACCTGGTCCGAAAAAAACTCGGATCGTGTCGGTTCAAGTTCGGTCTCTTCCGTTGCTGTAATGTCTTGTTTCACGCAGCGGGTAGCAGAAAAGCCCATGATTGGGTCGCCTGCGACGGCCTTAAACGACGCAACATTTCCACAGTTACATAATGAACTTGCAATTACCGTCATATCTCTAAAAAATCATAATAGGTTTGGCAGGTTGCGGGAAACCGCTGGGGGGTCATCATGACGTTTGCAATTGTTCCGGACGGCCCCATCCAGTTTTTTCATTTTGAACTGGAGGCGAGCCACCTTCCAAGAATTACAACTCTTTTCCTAGAGCGCGAGCATGCCAGGCGCCATGGCGATGTCAGCGACTGGCATCTTACTTGCCTTGCGCAGGAGGACGACAAGCTTGTCGACATGGTTACCGGCCAGGTTCTGCTGGATGACCAAGGCTCAGAAGCCTTGCATCATCCTGACCAATATTCAGTTTCGATCCCCGCCGTCATCCAACAATTTTCAGAGCGCTGGGTGCCACTCCCTTATCTGCGTTTGTCTGGCACCATCAATGTACTCCATCGCCGTTTCTACCCGAATTCGCCCACCGATTGGTGCAGACTGTACTTGAGCGAACCTATCGCAGGTGTGCAGCGGGGGGTAATTGCTTTCGACCCAAAGGTTGAAGAGGGCCCTGAGAAGCATGCGATCCCGGCCGATGAAGGCTTCCCCGCTTTGATGCATCATGATGTTGAAGAGGCCGGCCAGTTTGCTCTGGCGAGCAATCCGAGTGATATCTCGTGGTTCTTGAAGCTTGACTGGGTCAAGGATTGGCTAAAGTCATTCAACAGACCGCGCCGAAGCGAAAGCGTTGGAATCCACACGGACCACATTGCAAAGTATGTCGCACTCCTAGAGCTACTGGAGAAATCTGGAAAACTTCCCGATTTGCGGCTAACCAATCCGAAGATGCACAAGCCGGTTGATGTTGACCTAGTACTAGATATCGGAAATTCGCGTTCTATCGGTATGCTAATCGAGCGGCGAAATGGCGAGAGCTCCGACCTGAACGACGGCGCAAAGTTGGAAATCCGTAATTTAAGCCGCCCGATTGAGACTTTTCAGGAAACTTTTTCGTCAACGGTTTGCTTCGCCGAAGCTCGGCTCGGGGATCCGGAAGGCTACTCCCGCGCATCTGGGAGAAGCAAAGCAGCATTCGTCTGGCCAACCCTAGCCAGAGTTGGAGCAGAGGCAATCAACCTTGCGGCTGCCTCAAAATGCGATATGGGGCCAACCTCAATGTCTAGTCCAAAGCGGTATCTTTGGGATCTCAAAGCGCGCAATAACGGCGAAGAATGGCGTTTCTCACCCGGGCATATGGGCCGCGAAGACCCTGTAAACCGAGGCCGTTTCGCCGCTTTCATAAACGACAACGGACTGCCGCTCAATCAACTCAACGCGCCGCCCTTGCGCATCCACGGCCGATCACAGGGCGCGTCGAGCTACCCGGTCACATCGCCCCGCTTTGCTCGAAGTTCCCTGATGATGTTCTTGCTCGCAGAAGTTTTTCAGCACGCAGTAGTACAGATAAACTCCCCTCACAGGCGCATTGACCGCCTTAACCCAGACCTGCCACGCAGGTTACGGCAGATTATCCTCACCGTGCCCCCAGCAATGACAATCGCTGAACGCAATCTGTTTGAGTTTTGGGCGCGTGCAGCTATTGATACCCTATGGAAAACAATAGGCTGGGATGCACCGCGTTACGATTTCCAGGCCAAGCCGCTCGTGCAGGTACTGCTTGACGAGGCAAGCGCCACACAGCTGGTTTTTGTCTACAACGAAATAGCTGTGAAGTTCGCGGGCGATTCTAAGTCTTACTTCGCGAATTTTGGAAAGTCTCAGCCATCTGATCCCGGAACTCCTACCCTGCGAGTGGCCAGCATCGATATCGGCGGCGGCACTACCGACATGGTCGTTACCTCCTATATCAACCAATCTCAAAACGTGACTAGCATTATATCGCCGCATCAAGAGTTCAGGGAGAGTTTCAACTTCGCGGGCGATGATCTAATCAAGCTTCTTATCGAAAAGCACATTCTTCCAGAACTCATTGGCAAGCTAAAGGATGCAGGACGCGCCAACGCACAAGATTTCATTATCAGCAGCTTCGGCAGGAATACGGTAGGCCTCACGCAGAGGCAAAAAAACCTTCGAGCACAGTTCACCCAGCAAATCCTTCAACCTATCGCGCTTCGGATGCTAAATTCTCTAGAAAGGCGGTCAACCGGGGCCGCCTCAGAAGAGATCATCATCGATACTGGCGAATTGTTCGCGCAGACGAGCTTAAGCTCGGACCTAGTGAGTTTCCATGAGCCCCTTGCAGTGGACAAAGCGGGCTGGTCCATCATCGCCACCGAGTTCCAATTTCAGCGACAGGACTTGGAGAGGTCCATTACGACAGCGATGTCGCCGTATCTCAATGACCTTATGGAGGTGGTAAGCCAGTTGAATTGCGATTTTATGCTTATTACTGGTCGGCCGTCATGCTTGCCTGCTATTCAGTCAATCTTCCTTGCCAATCCACCAATTCCACCACACCGGATCATTCCGATGAATAAGTATAAAATTGGTAAGTGGTATCCATTCCTTGATCTTCAAGGCAAGATTGGCGATCCCAAGACAACAGGCGTCGTTGGTGCACTCCTGTCTGCGGTGTCTGAGGGTAATATGCTAAACTTCCACTTCCGCTCCCGTGCGCTGAAACCGGCTTCCACGGTCAATTATATCGGCCCGATGAACCTCGATCGACAAATTCTCACAGAAAACTTGTTCTTCAACGGCGTAAATCTCGACACAGATCGAAAAGACGAAATGGAACAAGTCTTCCAATTTGCCTCGCCGGTTTACCTCGGGTTCAGGCAGATTGATGTTGATCGTTGGAAGACGACGCCGTTGTTCTATCTATCTTTCAGCTCGCAGGATGCGGCTGCCAGGGCCGTGCAGGCGGGCCTACCCTACTCCATTAAACTCAATTACCGGCGGCCCGGAGCCGAAGAAACAGGTGGCGATGCAAACTTCCATAATGAAGGTATTATGCAAATTTCAGAAATTATCTCAGCAAACGGTGTCCCGATTCCGCAGCGCGATATTGAGATCACCTTCAAAACACTTTGGGACGTAGAGGGCCACTGGATGGATACTGGCCTTTTTGATCTTTGAGCATTTAGTGGTTCGCTCGCTAACCTATGGGAAGTCCATGCCGTAACTAAAAGTTGGCGCTGATGCAGATACCTCTCCGCTGATTTCCTTGGCAGGCTGCCCAGCTCGGGTGATGATAAGTTTAAATGGTATCACATTGGCAGTCGAAGGCACGGCACAGAGACTGAAAAGATTGACCGCAATCTTATAGACGCCACTCGGCGCAGGCTTATCCCAAGAAATATTCTCAACAGGTTTCCTACCCTGCACAATCTGGCATGTGGAGCCTGCTTTGCGATTTGCGTCAATGTCTAGTTTTCCAGAAGTGCCGGAAATCGGATTTTCAAAGTTAATCCGACTGCCGCCAGGTTCAAAAACGGCAAGATCAAGATCTACGGGCGCGCTCCATGCCAGACTGACGTTGAGGGACTTCCCAATGTTAACACCGCCCTGCTGTAAGCCGCGCTGCACTTCCTCCGGCGTGATCTGATCCAGGCCAGGAACTACCGCAGGGGGCTGGCATTGTTGCGCGCGCTGCGAAATGGCGCCCCATAGCTGCTCGATCCGCGTATCGGCCATTTGAATTGCCGCCACGCGGCCGGTATCGGAATAGCGATAATTCAAAAATACTCCAATGATCAGCAGCAAGAGAAGTAACAAGCAGATCAGGGACGAGATATGGTCGCGCCAATTAAAAAAGCGCTGATCCGAGGCGGCAAGCGTTAGCTCCGGATCTGGCTCCGCTATCGGCTCAGTCAACAGACCCTGCATAGGTTCCGTTTCTTGAGGGACTATAGGCTCTGGATCTAGATCCGGTATTGCTTCCTCTATTGGTTCAATAATCCGCACTGTCGGCTCGGCTTGCAGCTGTGCCACAAATTGTTCTTCGATGCCCCCATCCTTGACCGAGGTCTTTGGGCTTGATTTATCCGATACAACAATCTGATGGAGCGACGGGTTTGAACCGAAGGGGACGCAACCCCATTCTGTAAGCACCAGTGTAGTGCCAACGATGAAAAGTGATTTATCAAGGTCCGGAGCCGATAACATCGCCCGGGCAGCGTCACTAAGCCAACCTAGCTGGAAGCCGGCCTTTGCTACTTTGTCCGCGGAAGCCTTCAGTTCCCCATCAATCTTCCGTAACGTCTGATGTACTCGCTCGCGCTCATCACCATCGAGATCGCTGAACGGCCTCAACGGGCCTGACGCTTGCGTGTACCATGACACTTCACCCTTTACCTCATTGACAACAGGTTCCGCAAAAAAATCGCGCAACAGTACAGGGTCAACGTCACGGCCAATAATAGTTAGGATCTGTTCTCGTAAGTCGAAAACCGATTGCCCATTAACGGACTTGATCTCGACATCCTTCTTCTGCGTAGTGATGGGAAGTTTGATCATCATCCGCCGCCCGACGCGCACTCAGAGGACGCTTGGTGAAATGGTACGGCCACAGAGGACAAATAATTTGCAAGCGCGACAGGCGCGAGTGCAAAGAGCGCCCGCCCAGATGAATCTTTGTCAGTTTCTCCAAAGGTATTGACACCGACGACTGTTCCGCAACGGTTGAGCAGAGGGCCGCCAGAACTGCCATGGTCGATATTCGCGGTATGGACGACATAATCCACGCCATTGGGTTGGGGTTGAACAACGCTCACCTCACCTTGAGTGAATACAACGTCCGGGCTCACTGAATCGCTGTCGTATTTCACTGTGACACCAGGAAAGCCTGCAGCTACCACATTGTCGAGGGGCTTAGGATTGGATCCTACTGAGAGTGGTTCAAGAAGCTTTCCGCCCTGCAATTCAAGTACGGCAAAATCAGCTTCCCCGACTGGAGAGCGGAAGAGCAGCTTAACTGGCACCGGCTCAGGGCCGAGAAATTTACTGCTAACAATGATGTATCCTGTGCCCGCATCCTCGATCACATGCCGATTGGTGACGACGATGTTAGGAGTCACAGCAAAACCAGTCCCTGCCCAACCTGTTTCGGTCACAACGAGCACTACGGATCTTTGAACGAGCGAACGCAAATCTTCAGGGTTCAGCATTTCTCCAGCGGGACCTGGCGGGCTTGTGGGTGTGCCTGGATCTTGAACTGGCTCCGGGGGCGCCGCTACGCTGCTGCCTGATGAACCGGATGCCACTGGGCGAGCTGATGCTTGCGGCAAGTCCGCTTCGCTTTCAGGACTATTTGAGATTGGGCCAATCTCACCGCGTTGAACCTGCCGCATTCCAGTAGAATCGCAAGGACCATCGGCGATAATTTCCAAACGGCTGATCTGATTGTTAAGACCATTCAGCAACAAGTCTGAAGGGGACGAGCCAAACAGCTGCGACGCAAGAATACGGGCTAAAAGAACCCCAAAGACAATAACATTTAGAAGAACGAGCCAGGCGGCTGGCGTACTGAGAGCCTGCCGGATCGAAAACAAGTTAGATTGGGGTTTGTTCATGTTCAAGGATTTGGAGAGTAATAAAGGTTTGGACGGTCATAAAAGCCGGGGCGAATTGTAGCGCCTTTGATGGCGTCAGTTATAGTCTTGTCGCGTTCTTCGTCAGTTATTGGATGATCATCAGAGTTAGTCTGATTTTTTAACAGGTTACTGGATCCATTTGTGTTTTTCGTGCCAGAAACAGCACTGTCGGTCATTACAGGGTCGCTGCCTTTACCATAAACGCGATTGTACACGAAAACGCTGAGAAAATAGATCCCAACGACTGCAATGACAAACAATGCAAGGTACACTAAGTACTTCAGCCAAACAAAACGCCTGCCGTCCGCGCGGGTGGAATATACTGGAACCTTCATTTCGAGTTTACGGTAACGTTTTTCCCACTGCTCAGCCTCTTTTGCGAGCTTTTCGATCTCACGGTCCGCCAATTTTTCGAATTTCTCAGCCTTGATCTGCGCCCCGCTCAAATCCCGCTCAAGTGCCGCAGCTTGCTTTTGCAATGTAAGGTTGATTGCCTCTAGCCCTGCGATCTTCTCAAACAGATCACTTGCTAACTCGCGCACGACTTCAGTGAGATCGGCATACCGTTCGAGCCGCGATGACGCTCCCCTTGGAAAGCTGGCAGCCGGAGCGATGATCATGGATCGAAATTTCTCGGCCAGCACGTTGCTCTGTGCCAAGTCAACGACCTCCCACTGCGATTCCAGCTGGCAAATATAGGCACCTTGCCCTGCCTCAGGAAGCAATCCGCCTCCCCTATAATGCTCACTGCTCTCCTTCAACGGCACTAGGCTTGCCGGGATTTTCATCTCATCGATAATGTTAGAGATCGGCTTTTGGAATCTGCCGCCCGTGATGGCCAGGGCATTCATCTGGTCAGCAAGATCATTAAGAACATCGAGAACCAAACGGTTGTCGACAGTAATACCAGCCAGCCATACGCCAGCGCCATAATAGCCGCCCTCGCGCGAAAAACCGATCTCAAAGGTCTTTCGATACAAACCGATCCAAGTAAATACTTCGGCCTTCACTCGCTGTCGAAAAATCTTCACACAATGATGCTGGTCCAAAAGCTCAACCTCGCTACGCGTGATCGCAAAAACGAGATCCTCCACATTCAATGGGACCCTCGTTAAGGTTTGGATCTCGAAACCATTGGTGGTACCGAAGATGCAGGGAGTAATTTGAGACTTAGCATTCATGAAAAGAGCCACCGAAACAGGTTTGAAATTCGGCCACCGCGGGGCCGGATGCCAGTTCCATAGAGATCGCCGCCATCGGTCGCATTGGCATAAATCCAGCGCCAAAGCCTGTAAGGAAACTCCTGAAGCAAAGGCATCAGCTCCTTCGGAATTTCCAGCACCGTGGTGCCGCCAATCAGACCGGCACTATACGGCGTGCACCTAACACCTTGTTCTAGCGACATAGCTTTTAAAAAATTGTAAGATTGGGGAAACCGTTTTAGCACCAGTTCTTCAACAAGTTCGTCATTTGGATTGACAAACTCCTCTGAGGCGATTTTCTGCGTGTGCATGTCCCATTTCGTCAGCACGAAATACAACTGATCCTCAATACCGACGGGCCTGGATCTTCGGTAGATTTGAAGGGTCTGCAGAAGTGACGCGTCACTGACTCGAAATTCTTCTTTGTCATCAATAGTGCTGTCAGAACCGGTGTAACCCTCGCTCATTGCATAGGGCACCACCATAATCACTGACAAGGGCTTTGGGTAATTTTCATATATGTCGATGATCTCTGTGCGCAGTTTCTGTACATGATTTTTGTGGTTTTTGACGTTCCAAAGCTCCCCTGAGCTTTCCATCAACGCCACTTTGGTGATCGAAGGCAATCCGGCCTTGCGCAATTCAAGCGGAACGAAGAAAGGAAACGGATCTTGGTTCAATACCGGCGCAGTCCCGCCAATATAGTCACTGACCTGAAGGTGAAACAACTTTTCAGCACTCTCGTGAGCTAAAATGCCAGCTTCCGAATTTGAAAGTTGGTCGCCCAGAGTGATCGTGACACCGGCATCCGGCATGGATGTGAAGAATGCCAGCATGGATGTGAGAAATGTAGTCTTGCCGGTCGCACGAGTGCCGAATATCAATACGGGGTGAAAGTCATTTTGTAGCAAAGATTTGCCGAGAGAACTGTCATCTCCTTCCAAAATAGCGCGCTTTGCAGCCCACTTTTCTTCGAAAACAGGCACAACAAGCTCAGGGGGTTCCGTCTCGTCGTCCTGGACTTGACCAGTTGCATTTCCCAATGCCCTTAGGAAAACGTTAGTACTTTTCTTTGTCATGGTTTCTTACGTCCCGTACTGTTGAACGAAGAACTTATCCTGCGAAGCCGCTTTTCATGTTCAGTCAGCCCCTTCAGCCCAGTGCGGGTTGCTTCGACGCGGAGAAAGAACGCAATCAATATCATGTCAAACAAGATACCTCCCAGCACGATTGGGTATGTAGAGAAACGGTCATAGCGCGAGATCAAAATCTCGATCGTATTAGCGATCGCGCCGATCTTATCGATACGTTGTTCATCGATGCTTTTAGGCAGCGCAGCTAGTTTGCTGGCATCAACTTTCCCGCTGAGGTCCTTGTAAGCCGTCCGGTATTCAGTCCATGCATTTTTTAGAGCCTTCGCCGCTTCATCTTTGCTAGGCATTTGAGCGCTACCGTACATGTCCTTCATCAATTGCATCTGGACTTCGAGCCTTTGTGAAATGTCTACAATTTTTGCCTTTAAAGAACTATCTTCTGACGCTGTCTGAGGTAAAGCGCCGATGTAATGGTCAACCACTCCTTTAGTGTCGCTGAAAATGCTTTCTCCGTTCGCGGGGCAATCGCCCCCCTGCGCCTTCAGGGGCGAACCGATGATCGCAAATATCTGGGCAGCAATTTCTTTCACCTTAGGTGCGTTCACACAAACAGCACTCACATTAACTCCATCCAAATTCCCAAAGTGGCGGTCCATCGCCTTCAAGATCTCTTCCTTATAGGTTTGGATCAAAACTTCCGGCTTGGCTTCTTTGCAGTTGCCAGAGGGTAGGTTTAGGTCGGTACCGAGCATAGCCTTAATTTGATCTATATAATTCTGTGCGACCTCACCACAGCCAGGTTTGAGCGGATTATTAACTTCAGTCTCGAACCCTTCCAAAAGTGTCAAAGTGTGCTTTCGAGCCGCCGCTAGATCACCCTGCGCCTTTACCTGATCACTCTTAAATTGGGCGACAACCGCTTCTGACGCGCCATTTAATTGGGTGATGAGCCCGTCTAGTTTACTCTTTGTCTCCTCGTTCCTCTGAAACTGAGTCGAAGTCCCCGGGAGAACGATCCCTAGCGCCAATTGGTTCAGAGCCGTCAAGCTATCTTCAGTCTTCACAGCAGTTTCTGCGATGAATGCAGAGCTCTCGGAGACCTTAAACAACCAGTTCATGGTGCCCAACCCGCTCAGGACAAACAACAACCCGAGATAGGCGATCCACGAATATTTGGACGTACTATCCTGACGCAGACGCACCCTCTCGCTGGCGACAGCCCAAGCAAGAATGACCGCCACAACGGCAAATAAGACGCCCGCTAGGTAGGCCGCGATTACATCAAGAAAAGGTGCACTCCCAAGTTGTACATAGGGTGCGAGGATCGTTTCCCATCCATTCCCAATAACGAATATGAAAATCGGGATAAGACTGATGAGTGCTAGAAGTGCGACTTTGTCGGACGGATTATTGCTGGACATGCCCCTCAGCCCCCTATTGTTCCTACCCCTTGTCGAAGCAAGGACAGCAGACGTTTTTCGATACCCGAAAACGCCAGAGAATGTTATAGAAAAATTGCAAAACAGGGAAAATCCCATTGCGCGATCATGTCCAAGGAACACCCCGTTGTACGAACCCATCACATTCAAGCGTTGCTCATTAGCTTCTGGCGGCAGCGATCTTCAAGAATTGCGACAATAATGGAAGTATGTTCAGATAGTTACACGTATGCCGGCCTCCATCGGAAAGGAAGATAACTTGCCAGACATTAGTGAGACATCCACCAAGGCGAGTGCTTTTCTGGAAGCGGCAAGAACTTGGGTTGGCCAATCCGAAAATCCCGCCGTTTCCGAAAGTGAGCATCTAAAGCGGCGCATCGGCCTCGCTCTGTATCGCCAATCGAAGCTCGAAGAGGCTGCAGGCACTCAAATGAGCATCGGCGTGTACGGAGCCAGCCAGGCAGGCAAGTCGTATTTCGTCTCAGCGCTTGCCAAAGGTAAAGGTCAAAGCGTTTCTGCTCGAATTGGCGAACGGGAAGTGAACTTTTTGACTGAGATTAACCCTTCGGGAGGCAAGGAATCAACTGGGTTGGTCACCCGCTTCACGCGTCAGCCATCGGCAGCGTCCAAGAACTTCCCGGTCAAAATCAGTTTGCTCTGCGAACTTGATTTAGTAAAAATCATTGCAAACTCTTTTTACGAGGATCTCGAACTTGAAGCAGAGAGAGATGAGCAGTCCCATGTCGCACGCTCTCAGAAAATCCTGAATGAAAATCCTGTTGCCGGGGCTTCCGCAGTGACAGTTGAGGGGCTAATTGACTTAAGCGTTTATTGTGACAAACATTTTGCAGCTAACAGTTATTATTCAGCATTGAAACAAGCGGGTTACTGGTCGCGGCTTGAACAGTTGGCGCCTGGTTCTGACCTGAGCTCAAGGCGAAAATATTACAGTCTACTCTGGGATAACGCACCTCCTTATGACCGACTGTTTGAACATCTTGCAAATCAACTTGCGCGCTTTGCCGGCGCATCCAGCGTGATGTGCGAACCTTCGGCTTTGTTTGATGTCAATGGCGATGAGTGGAAAAGAAGCGAAAGGAGCGTCATCAATGTCACTTCTATGGACTCGCTTGGAAGCGCGCACGAAAAACAGATAAAGGTATTTGTTAGCAACGCACCAGTTTTTGTTGGGATCGGCCTGCTATCAGCCCTTGCGTCAGAGATCACGATAAACATCGCAAACGAGCCACATGAGTTCTTTGAGAATGCTGACTTGCTTGATTTTCCGGGTGCGCGTTCACGCCATCCGATCAACCGGAAGAAATTTGAAGAGACGGTTGGATTACCAATAGACCATTTCTTGCGCGGCAAAGTCGCTTACCTTTTTGAGCGTTATTGCAATAATTTTGGTATGTCTGCACTTCTCTTGTGCATAGGCCCTTCTAACCAGGAGGTAGTTGGGCTCAACCGGCTCATTGAAGACTGGATTATAGACTCCGTTGGCGCGCGCCCCGAGCAACGCGAAGGCCAACCGGTCACTCTGTTCGCGGTTCTTACTAAGTTTGACAGCGAATTCGTTTTGGACGCGGGCAAGGCAATTGACGAAAGCCGATGGAGCACCCGCATCATGGCAAGCCTCGTAAAGCCTTTTGGCGGCCAGCAATCTGCGCGCACAGATTGGCTTGACCACTGGGATAAGAAATCTGCTTTTAAAAATGCTTTTTGGTGGCGGAGCCCAAGTGCTGACCAACCCGGCCTCATTAAATACGGGTCGAATCGTACGGAAGTTTCCATCCTTGAAGAGCGCAAGGAAAATATTGTTGAGTTCCGCCATGCCTATATGAAGTCAGAGCTGGTCGGCAGACATTTTCGTGATCCGGAAGCGGCATGGGAAGGGGCGCTGCAACTCAATGACGGGGGTGCCGAATATCTCGTTCGCAATCTCGCTTTGGTGTGTAGGCACGAGATGAGAGTTCGCCAAATTTATGGCCAGTTCGTGCAGAACTGCGAACCTATTGCTAGCCAGTTGCGCAACTACCATGTAGCTGGCAACTTAGATGAGATGCAGGCAGCGAAAAAGAAGCTCGCGATTACTTTCATCAAAAGCGCCGCAGGTATGCTGCAGCGGCGCTGCGCCGGCGAATTCTTGGCAGCCCTTGTGATGGACGAGCAGAGCGGGCTGGCATTTTATGAGAAAATCCATTCAGAGCTAAAATGGAGCACGCTGACCCCTAAATCCGCCAAAGAACAGGGAGATCTAGACTTCGAAGCGTTGGAAATGCTCGGCCTTTCCGGTTCAAGGGAAAATTCCACTGAGCCCGCCATCAAAGGCGAAACCCTTGTTAGAGAGTTTATTGCTCAGTGGGCATCAAGCTTGATGGATAAATTCAAGGATCAATACATACTGGATCGCTTCGGTATTGACTTTAGTTTTGTGGAAACCCTTTGCGCAGAAGCTGTAACAGGCTTTGAGCGAACAGGAGGGGTAACTTTAATAGCTCGGGCGTTAGAGCATCAGCATGAAAGTTCATGGAAATCAGCGACTATCCTCACTACCTTAGTAAATGACTTCTTGATATATGTAACGCTCAATGGCGAGCTCGCACGCGATGTGATCCGGGCTGATGGTGTAACGGTGAAGATTTTTGCAGGCAAGGCAGGAGGGGCAGATAAAGCGAGCCGACTGCTCCTGTCAGATAGAACCAAGGCATATTCTCGTCAGTTTCTCGCCGACTGGGCGATGGGTTTTTACGATATGATCAATCAGAATGCATTTATTGATCTGCAGAACGAACAGATGATCAAAGAAAATCGGCATCTTAGCTCTATTCTCACGGATTTCTCTCGTATGCAGGAAATTTGAAATGCTTATCGATCTAATTGAGGTCAGGCCCGACCTGAGTATGCCAAAACAGTTTTTCGAAATCACCATATGCACAGCTGCTCCGCTGCCCAACTCTTGCGAAGTGGTGATTGAGCGGCCCGGACAGGACAAGCCATATCTTGCGTCGAGCGGTTGGCAAGCCAATTATATACGACTTAAAGTTGTCCTCCGAAAAGACGTCACACCACATTGCGGCTTACGCCTTCCTCGAGATATTCTGCACTTCTTTGAGACCGGTTATAATTACAAGATGTGCCTGCATGACTTGCAGGATGGTGAGTTAGGTTTTTTCGTAGTTAGCTGGGATCCGAGCCGAGAATTGCTTAATCAGCAGAGCATCCCCACGCAGCCAGTTGCCGCCCCACCGATCCAAGTCCTGGAAACCGAGCTATTGGCAAGCGAAGAGCCCAAATCAATTTTGGACCAAAAACCAGAGGTAATGCTAAATCCAGTTCAAAAACTGAAGCCTATTTCCGATCGCCCGCGCGTTGTGATGAGATGCAAAAAATGCGGTGGCGAAATCTTCTCAACTTTCGCCTCCTGCCCCTATTGTGGAACAACAGTCATGACTGAAAATAATTTCTAACGTGTTGGACTATTTAGAAATTGTCTTTGATCTTAAGACGCTTAAGTTGAAACCTATTCCAGTTCAACTGCGAAGAACAACAACCGTTTGTGGAAGGTGAGAATAGCTCATTTTAAAATGCAACCTTGTTAATGCGCCTTGCGCCAATCCCATGGCATCTCGAAGGCACCAGCCCAAAGCCCAAGTCCAACTGAACGAGCAGAGGTCTCGGCGGGCACATAGGCTGTTGAATAGTGTACGTAGGCTACGGCCAGTCCTTTGCCAACAAGGTAGGCCCCTACATCCTGCCCGTTAACAGAACACACAGCCACAATGCGTTTATACCGGTCGATGTCCTTCTTCTCGCAAGTGACTGTCTGTCGACCGATCAGATTGCTGAGTGTATTGGCTGCCACCTGCCCGCAGCGATAGGGTTTGCCCGCTGCGTCGTTGCAAAGTTGTTTGCTCTCGGGTGCATCGATGCCAAACAAGCGGAACCGCTGGCCGTGAATGTCAATTGTGTCTCCATCAATAACCGTGGTGACCCCCACATAAGCTGCGTCAGTGTGCTTGTGGCAGTGGTATTCGCCAGTCTTTCGGTCGTTATGACACCCGCTGGCATCCAATTTGCCAGCATGGGCGTTGGCTTGTGAACCGACCAAGATCAAGAGAGCAAAAGCCATTGCAGTTTTAAGCACAGCGCTGATCCCTTCGAGGCTGACTGCACACGATTGGAACCGATAATGACATTGGGTCAAATATTCTTAGGTGCGCGAGTTTACCCTAAAGAGTGTCTGAATTGAGGACCGGCTCTGATGCAACAGAGCCCGCAGTTCCCCAAAACTTAAGTAACTTAAGTCCTTGGCACTTGGGCAACAAAAAGCCCTGCCACGTTTCCGCGACAGGGCTAGTTCATGTCAGCTATTCAGCGTTTGCAGCAGCGCCTGCGATGATCAGCGGTGCCTTTGGTCTAATGCCCGCCGTTCAGGGCACCAAACAAGTGCCGATAGCGGTGCAACAGGCCACGAGATCCACCCGAGCTGAAGATTTCCTCGACCGCTGCCGCTGCTGCTGCCACACGATTGGCGAAGCTGTGTTCGCCCGAAGCTGCTTGGGCTTTGAAGCGAGCGTTGGCTTGCGCGATGCCATCGCAAAGCGTGGTGAGGTTCATGTGGATCAGGTAGTGGTTTGCCAGCGTGTCACGGTACGTGCCCGTCATAACGCTGGGCCGCGTGGTAACATCGCCCATGGTCAGATGTCGGCCCAAGGCGGACGGCCAAGGCCAAGGTTCGGCAGACCCCAAGAACTCAGGGCCTTCGGGTGCTTTTTCGGTCTTGATCACCATCTTGCCACCATTGATGGACAGCGCAGTGTAGATGCTGTTCCAGTTAAGCAACCGTGACGGGCTGCCCGTGTCAAAGCTAAAGCGCAGGCCAGGTGCCACGTGCTTGTTCAAGCTGCGCTGAATGGCCGACAGCATCAGGGCAGTTTCGACCTTGCTGGTGCCAAGAACATGCAGCCACTTGAGATTTTCAAGGCGCTGCTCGTCCATCATCTGCAAGAGACGGCGCATGACCTGATAAAAGTCATCGCGCAACGGCCCTGCAAAGGCAAAGGACTCAAAGCCAAAGCCCTTGACCTGTTCATACCACGTGTCCGCAAACGCCGTATCGTTGCCCTGCAGCACATTGAGCCAATAGGTATCGGGGTTCGCGCGGTTCTGCTGATAAAAGCGCAGGTGGTCCAGCGTTTCGGCAAGGCACTGCTCTTGGGTCTTGGCCTTGGTTACGAGGCGGTGTTCGGGCTGACGCGTGGGGGAGTCCAATGTCAGGCACACATCACCGACAGCTTCTTGCCAGCGCAGGATGGCCAAACGATCCGCATCAGAACGGATCACCAGCTTGCCCGACGCCACCTGGTAGCCGCCAGAATCTGCCAAGATCAAGCTGGAAGCGCGGTCGCGGTTCTTGATGATGCAGGCTTTGCCGCTGTTCAAAGCCTGGCCTGCCGAGGACATCATATAGGGCGAATAAAATAGCGAGCTGCTGGGATTAAGCGGGTTGAGATCAGCCATGGTCAGGCCCGCAGGCAAGGCGCGTGCAGGCTGGTTGTTTTGGATGTCCTCGCAAAAGCCCGGGCTGAGCGACGCCAAGTAAATGGCTTCATCGCGCGGCACGGGGTCATCGGGGATGGTCTTGAGATCATGCAGACCAAGGGTCTGGGACGCATGGGTATTGGTCAGGTTGGCCATAGGGCTCTCCATTGAGTTAGGTTGGTTTTCTGGGGGGGAAGTGGCTGCTGCGCGGAAACGGAAACGGATCTCGTGCAGCAGCCTGGAGTTAAGTGACTTAAGTTTTTAGCAAGGGTTGTGACTGGGGGATGCCCCCAGCCACCTGGGCTTCGGTTAGGCCGTTTGGTGAGAAGCCATGACGTCGGCGACCGCAGGGACAGTGCCCAGGTCGACGATTTCGGCCAAAGCCGCAGCAGCGTTAGGTGCCGCTACACAAACAGCGGCGGGGGTGCAGGGCGTCATTTGCGCCAACAAACGGTCGGAGCGCGACAGGTCCTTGGCACGGCAGGTCGGGACGAACAGGCGGTACTTGGCCAAATCGTCCATCCAAGAAATCGCCATGCCACCGGCCGCGTCAGGCTGGATTTCGAACACGTCAGCGCGCTGGGACAGCAGAGCCACCGTGACCGCATAGACATCTTTGGGCGTGAACTTGAGGTGCACACCGTGCGCAAGACGGCCAGCAGCAGGCAGCGCGTAGTTGTTTTCGGGATCGCGCTCGCTCAGGGTAATGCCCTGATCCGAAGAGAACGCCATAGCCACCGCGAACTTTTCGCCTTCCCCTGCTTTGCGCAGACCTTTGACCCAGCCGTCAAAGGCGACCTGCAGGTCTTTGCGCGACACGCGAACGCGCCCATTGTTAGCCAGCGGCAACACATCCAGCGGCAACTGGCTTGTTTCTGCGGGAACGCCCCAGTAGATGCAGGTTTCAGCATTGATGCTGGTGGCCGCGTCGAGCGCGCTGTTGGTGATGGTCCAGGCCAGCTTGGAAGTAGCCGGGTCGCCATTAGCACGGGTGGGCGCGGCGGTAGCGGCAACCGTGAGGAAACGGCGGTGAATCGGGTCGGCGACCACAGACTGGATGCGGTCGCGGTAGGAGCGCTTGAGCAACAAGATCTGGTCGACGGGGCCGAGGTCGATTGCGGCAGCCATGGGTGTGGCATGCAAGACCATGCCCACTTCGTCGTAACGCGGGCTGATGACCATTTGGGCTTTGCCGTCGACGTCAGGGCGCAGGGTCACTTTGCGTTCGGTTTCGATCACCTTGACGCGCTGACCACCCTTGCCGACCACATAAGCAACGGTTTCGTCGACCAAACGGCCCGTGCGCAGAACGCGGTCGAGGAACGTGGCCGTGGGGTTGGCAGGCATCAGGTCGGCGTTGTCATAGAGGCGCAGAGCACGCTTGACATCGGCTTCCGACATGGGCACTTCGCCGATCACGTCGACCCCGTTCGTGCCCACGCGGCCCAACAAGATCACGTTGCCGTCGTAAGCCTTTTGGGCCTGCAGAGCCACAGTACCAATCGGCATTACCAAGGCCATGGCGTCGCCCACCACTTTTTCGTTGGCAGCGGCGATCAGCTGGCGGTCGGTCTTGGAGTAAACTGCTGCATCGACGGTGGCCACGTCTTGGCGCAGAGCCGCTTCAAAACCGCCCACAGCTTTGAGCATGGCGATGACGTCGTCGTAGCACGGAGCCTGGCCTGCGAACTGCTGATCGAGCCAGCGCACAACACGGGTGAAGCGGCTGTGCAGAGCGGCCTGCTTTTTGCCGCCCAGATCAAGCACAACTTTTACCACCGCAGAAACTTGCTTGCCGAGGTTAGAGGTAGGGATCAGCGCCTGGATTTCACGGGCCCAGTAAGCGGCGGGCAGGGCAGCGTCGGCTTCGAGTTCAGCGCGAGCAACCGCGATTTCCGCAGCGTGTTCAGGCGACGTCGCCACATCAAAAGCCAAATGGTGAGCGATGACTTCGCCTTTGGTGAAGGCAGCCGCGTCGGTCTTGCGGACCTCAAACGGAGCATTGACCAACTCGGCGCGGTCGTTGAAGGCCTTGACGGCCGCATTGAGCCAATCCAGCCCTTCGGCGTGCTTGCAGCCCAGCACAACCATGAAGCAGTTGGCCGCAGCGAGCATGGCGCTGTCCTTGGAGGCCAGCAGGGCCGCCTTGGCATTGGTGGTGTAGATGTCCAGATCCGAGGTGATGGTCTGAGTATTCAAGATTGCGTTCGACATGATCTTCGTCCTCTTTGATAAACGTGCCACAACGGGCATCGCATCGACCCAATGGGGCCAACGAGGCAGGAGATGGGGTACCAAAGACGTTGGGTAACGAACGCAATTAGGTTTCAAATCTTGCAGGGCTCTGCTGCGCACTGATGACGGGAAGAAAAATGGGACGCACCAAGAAGACAGTGAAAGACCTCGAAACGCCAATCTCGCCTGAGAACTTCAGCGCAACGATGGGCAAGCTCTACCCAAACAACCTGCTCAAAGAGATCTACTGGACCAACGAAAAACCTGAGAACACGCTGTATCGCTGGTATTATGACTTCATCCGCGCCAGCCGTGACTTTCCAAGCTTGCGCACATCACTGGCATCAGATCCCGCAAAAGCCGACGCCATCGCAGAGCTAGATCGTCACTTCGGTAACTTAAGCACAGACTTCAGCACGTGGTGGGAAGATCAAGGCCATTTGATCTTTGAGGAAGAGCAGATCCCTAGGATCGAAGTGCTCAACGGTGAGCCTGAACAGGAACACGGTCGACGCGAACAAGGGCTATTTGTGCGCATCCCGCTGAACATCAGCCGCGATATCTTGCTGGAACAGCTGAACTTCGTGCTAGAGGCCTATCACCCAGGCGATGCGCTGCGCAGGCATGCCTTCAGCCGTGCACAAGTAAAACTGTATCCTCGGCAGCGATACCCCAGCACCGACTACGGATTGCTGCTGCGCATCTGGCGCGCGGTCAACGATTTGCGCCAAACCCAACCGCAAGTGACTTGGTGGCGCGTGTATTGCCAAGCGACAGGAGCCCTGGACACGCTCGCGCAACTGGAAAAGAAGGAAAAAGCCGACGATCACCTTCGTGAACAGATGATCCGAACGGCCAAGAAGCTGTACAAACAAGCAGATGTGTTGATGAAGAACGCCATCGTGGGCCAGTTCCCCAGAGACAAGATGAATTAGCAACTGGGCAGCGATGGACGCTCTGAAGGCCTAGCCTGATGGCCCAAGGACTGCTGACAGCATGAACGCCCAGCAATCATTCATGGCAATCCTTAAGTGACCGCAATGTTTGAGCTTGCCGCTGCACAGCAAGCTGCTGATGAAGTAATACATCGCACTGCCGTGCTCGTTCTACTTCCTCAGCGACTTAAAAAATTCTAACGCTGAAAAAATTCTATTCAATGATATCTTCTTTTATAACACCTCATTGCATTCGCTAGATCTAACGTCACACGACGACATATACATGTCATCGTGTGGCTGATTGCTTTCGCTGAGTCATTTAGCCTGTTCGTCAATTCACAACCCCGCTCTCGCTGGGCAAAGGACTGTTACGATTGCTTCCTTTTTACGCTGAATTCCTGCTCATCTCTGCCAGTGACTTACGAACTTACACTACCACTGGCTGTCATCGATGTGGGGTTACCGTCATCATACCCCAAGTGTCAATTTCTTGACTTGTCGAACTGCGTTCATGTTTTGAGTTACAAGCAGAGCTTTTTATTTTTTCTTGCAGAACTGGAGGAATGTCCAGAAGCTTCGCATCCCACCATCAATGGGTTAGTGCTTACAACTTGTGCTACCGCCCACATGCATCCGTCCCTGTTCGAACGTGAGCCACCCTAAACAACTGCCTGGGTCAGGCTATCGGTAGTGATCTGCGATCTTGGATTGACCGCGCTTCAATGTATTTATGCGCAGGGTACATCCCTGTGCACATAATTATTTCTGGTCAATCTCTGGCAGATAGAAATTTTTCTCCTTCTTGATATAAATCTGGCAAAAACCTATTGGATCAAAGGTGCCAGGTGGCTTCATGTCTTTCATCTGGTCTCGATCCGTATTGAGTTTTCCTTTGATCACTTTCATTTGATGAAATCGTTTCGCTGTTGGTTTTCTGGATAAATAATGCTGCACGACACGCGTTCAGCACTGCTTATTTATGCGCTGAAATCACAAAGAAACCTAAATAGGAAGCAACATGATCGAAGACATTTTTTCTGGATTAAAACAAATGGGCGCTGTTCGCAGCACGGACGAATTCAGCACCGAATGGTTGGGGCGTGAAAAAAGCTACATGCGTTGCATGCGAGCAAGACGACGCCTCCCAAGCAGCGCCGTGCTGGCAACCTGTGCAGTGCGGCTACTGCGAACGGCAGACGGGCTCAGCATCAGCCGCTTGCCACCCGCACAAGAAAACGGCCTAAAACTGCGATCCCTGGCCAGCAAGTGCCTAGAGGAAATCCTGACACAAGGCGCAAGGCGCTGACATGCGGATCCGGGAACTCCTGCGCCAACCCGATGCAACCTCGGAAGCTGCCGATCCTCAACTCGCTGTGGTGGACCAGCAAGTTAAGCAACTCAAGCTCAAGAAGGCGCAGATCAAAGCCAACAATGCGCAAAAGAAACTCAACAAAGCCCGAGCCCAGCTATCAAGGTGACTGCGACCTGCGCAGCTGCGCTGCAAGCGGTGGCCTTACCCGCATCCGCGCCACGACTAGCGGCCCTCAAATAAGAACGTTGTAGGGCGCTAAAAACCGTCGGCTATGACGCAGCAAGTGCAAATGCTGGTCTGCAGGGCCACAGCGAGCTTGCCACGCAACTTTCCAGGCGAAAAGTTAAGTAACTTAAAAAGTCCGGGCGCAGACTCGTGCGCTGCTTGTCAGGGCCAGCTTAGGAGTGGTCGGTGTCGTGCGACGCCATTCGGCTGCATCGGCCCAAGTCCCAGCCCAAACTTCGTGCAAGAGACCCACGTTGCGCAGAGCAACCTGCGAGAAAATAGCTCATTGAATTTAATTGGGTATTTTTGAGAATTTGGCTGGGATTTCTTGGCATAAGGGCCCTACCCTGGCCCTGTTGAGCATCGAGGTTATCCAACCAACCTCAATGTATGAAGGTCCATGGGACATCTGCGGTGAGGAAAATTCATCGGAGGCCGATTGAGGATCTTGCCATGCGCGAGCGCCGACGCCACCCAATGTCCATACAGGATTTTTGGACCTCCTGCATAAGCACAAATCTAAAAAAATATCGCCGAAACATGTCTGCGGCGCTATTGATCGCTTTCCAGCTGGCCGAGAATATCAAGCGATACCCAATCCGCGACAGCGCGATCTGCAATAGGAACTTCCAGCTTTTGCCAAGCGGACGTTGCACCCAGCGCGGCCATTCTGTCTTCGATGTCGTTTAACAAATAGAGCGAAGCTCGGTCTCCTGCTGCCGCAGCAAGGCGTGCCCAGTACGATGCAAGAACGTAAGAGCGGCCGTTCCTGCCGTCGAAATAGCGCGCTGCCAACTCGCGCATCTCGCCGCTGCTATTTGGCATGTCTTGCGTCAGGTCGTCCAAACCCTTCTGCGCACCAAAAATCGCTTCCGCGTCAAGTTTTGGTTCAATTTCGTCGAGCAGGGCTGTCGCCCCAACGGCGCCGTCTATGCTCGCCTGGATCGCATAGCTATAAGCCCGCGCCGGGGTTCTGGAGGCCAAAGCTTGCGCAATCTGAAAGGATGTGTCCGGCTCTCCTGCAGTTGGCAGACCAGAGAGCAACTCAATCGCCAGTTCCAGATTTCGCGGTGCGCCTTCCCCGGTCAGCAGGGCCAGTCCAATCTCGCGGCGTTCAGCATCATTCAGACTGCGGTAATTCGTAATGGCAGCACGCAATTTGTCCAAAGACGCGGCCCTCTTGGCAGAAACCGGTAAGACCGATACCACGGGCCGCAGATCGGCGAACAATTGACCCGGGTTCGTATCATAAGCGGTCAGGTCCAGAAGGACGGGATCAGCGGGATCAAATCCGGTTGTTATGAGAAGTTGTTTTGGAGAAACAAGAAATTTTTCAGCGGCCGTCTGCACCGATTGCGCGAAAGCGTCAAAGCCTTGGCTTGACGCTAAACTTGGTGCTTCGCCAAGGATCGTCGGGCGAAATGAATTCAAGATCGAAGCCACGCGGGCCGGACCGGTGGCGGGGTTGGTGAATTGTTCTGACAAAAGGGGTGAGACCCTGTTCCACAGACCGCCATCTTCAATCTGAAAGCTCATGCTGCTCAGGGACGCAATTGGAACTGGAATGTCACTCAATCCACGAGCCGGTCCAGCCGCGAGATAGTGAAAATCGGCATCGACCGTCACCGAGCCCAAACCCTCGACGATGGTATAGGCGAGCACACTTGCCTGCCCGCTTGGCAGATCGTATCGCAGGTCAATGCTCATGCGCGGCATTTCAAGTTTCTCAAGACGCAAAGCAGCAAGGTCCGACAAGGGTGGCTGCAAAATACAAGCCGGAGAGACTTTATACCCGGATACCTCGATCCCAATGCGAATAGTAGACGACTCGTTCAATGGTGAGCCCTTTATGGAAATCGTGTCCATGCTGAAATGGCATGTGGCAAAATCTGAGCGCCCCAAAACTGGCGTTATGACCACGTCATAAATCGTCGCACGATTTTCGACAGGATCGATGGAAAGGCCGCTGTAGGTCATATTGGTTTGGGTGCGCACGGCAAAGATGCCGTATTGAACAATCGCAGTCAGCACCTGCCGTGGGCTGAAAATATCCGACCAGCCGGATAAATCCTGCGCGTACCCTGGGCTCACGGCGAGGGCGAGAACGGCAGCAGTGATAATCTGTTTCATTCCTGAATTCCTTGAAACGACAACTATGAGTTTTCTACGGATCGCAGGTCGCTGGGTTTGGCTGCCACACTCAGATTTCTTGACTAACTCTTACCAGTTATTCATGGAACGCGCTGCATGATTTGTCTAGGCCATGGCCTGAGCCTGTTTCTTTCGAAGTCTGCCATGATCTCTTACACAATCCTACCCAAGCTGAAAGCAGAACCCAACCAAGTGGGGCTCGCCGCAACAACGGCAGAAAAGACATCCACAATGACAGATTTCGTCTAGGAATATCAGATGCTTGACCACATGCTGACTGCAGATGCGATG